>JBDHVW010000128.1:0-18723 GCA_039809865.1 Vulcanimicrobiota bacterium | reverse complement strand
GCTCCAGGTGCAGAGCGGCGTTCTGCAGGGCCACCTCGGCCTGGTGGGCGAGCAGATCGAGCACGTCCATCTGCTCGCGGGTGAACGTCTGGCTGTTCGAGCCCAGCACGATCGCTCCCGGGCCGAGCGGCACGGCCAGAAAGCTCCCGATGCCCGGGTCCGGACCTTTGAAGGCGGCCCGGTCCTCGACCAGCAAAGGCTTGCCATTGGCGCTCACGAGCCGGGCCAGATCCGCCAGCGCGGGCGTGGCGAAGCGCGCCGGCCAGGCCGTGGTGGGCTCCAGCACGATGGCTCCGGCCTCGTGCGGCAGAGTGGCCTCGAGCAGCTGGCGCAGGCGCTCGAGCACCTCCTGTCGGCTCAGCCCCGCGTTCAGCGTGCGGACGCCTTCCAGCAGGTAAGCCAGCCGGTCAGCCCAGACCTTGAGCTTGGAGTGGGCCCGACCGTGCAGCTCCAACGCTGCTCGCTGGCCTTCGAAGCGGCGAGCCGACTCGAGTCCCAGTCCCGCGGCGCCCGCGATGGCCGTCAGGATCGGTCGCTCCTCGGGGAGAAAGGGCTCGTCCCGGCCTACGTAGAGCACGCCCTGGCCGCGCAGGCGCAGCGCGGCGGCGCTGCGCTCGCCGGGGAAAAGGCGCTCTCCGGAGCCGGTAGCCACCTTGCCCGTGCGCCAGCAGGCGGTGACCAGAGGCTCTCCTTGCCGTGCCAGCTCCTCGCCCTCGAGCGCCGCCGCGTGCGGGCTCTTCCAGCCGCGCGGCACCAGGTCGTCGCCCTCGGTCAGGAAGACCGCCACGCTCTGGCAGGGGATCTCCTCCCCTACCACCTTCAGCACCACGTCGACGGCCGCGGGCAGGTTCTCGGCCCGGGCCAGCCGGGCGGTCAGGCTCTGCAGCAGGGCGCGCTCGCGGGCCTCGAGTTGGCGGGCGCGGTCCGCTTCGGAGAGCTCCTCGTGGCGTTCCTGGAGAGCGACCTTCGAGCGCTCCTCGAGCTGCTCGAAAGCCGCCCGTTCCTCCCGGCCCAGGGAGCGCAGGTTGAGCCGGGCCAGCAGCTGCAGGCCGGGAAACGCGGGCAACAGCCAGACCGCCCTCCCCGAGGGCACCAGCAGGGCGGTGGCCGCTCCCAGCAGGGCGGCCGCCGCGGTCAGCAGGCGGGTCATCTCCCACTGGCGCGTCCAGACATGGACCTCGGGGCCCAGACGCTCCTCGGCGGCCAGCTCGGGCACGCGCCAGGCCAGGGGAAGGTAGATGACCAGGGACACCACCAGGCGCGCGCCCGGATCGTGCAGGGCTGCCACGCCGGTCAGGGCTGCCAGGCAGCAGAACAGCTCGACCGACCACGAGCTTCTTCTGCCCGCCGCCAACCCGAAACCCACGATGACGGCGGCCAGCAGGGGTCCTCCGTCGGGCAGCAGCGCCAGGGCCAGGGCCGGGCCGAAGGCGGCCGAGTAGGCGCCGAAGCCAGGCAGCGGCACCGCGGCCACGGCCAGCCCGATCGAGAGCAACCCCAGCAGCAGGGCGCCCGGACCGGGGTGGACGTCGTGCCGCAGCACCGCGATCACCACCGCGCAGAGGCCGGCCAGCACCAGGAAGATTCGGGACATTCGTGCGGGTCGGGTTCGCGCCGGGCAGGGATGCTTCCTTACCCGCTCGAAAAAACGGCAGCTTTGAGCCGCTCCATCCTCATTCTCGAGGACGATACCCAGCTCCGCGCCCTGCTGGTTCAGTTTCTCAGCCAGCAGAAATTCGACGTGCAAGAGGCTCGCTCGGGCCCCGAGGCCATCGCGCTCGGTTCGCGCAAGCGCTACGACCTGGTGCTGACCGACGTCCGCATGGAGGGGATGGACGGCCTGGAGGCGCTGGCCGCTCTCCGCCAGGCCCAACCCGGGCTCAAAAGCATCATCATGACCGGCTATGCCAGCCAGGACGCTCCTTCCCGCGCCCTCAAGCTGGAGGCCGATGATTACGTCTACAAGCCTTTCAAGGTCAAGGACCTGCTGGTTTCCATCAAGCGTGTGCTGGACGAGGGCAAGGAGCGCGAGGGTTACCTGGGGCTGTTCCGCCTGCTGGGCGGCAAGAAGGAGCAGGCCCACGGCTGGGAGCAGCTGCGCGACCTGGCCTTCCAGAGCTTCTTCGTGGGCGTGCGCTCGCGCAAACTCACGCGCGAGGAGGCCCTCTCGATCTGGGACGACCTCGAGCGCCAGGTGCGCGCCCACGACGAGCGCGAGGCGGCCTCCAAATACCAGCAGCTCATCGATCGCATCGCCGCTCTCTCGCGGACCGACATGGCGGTCCCTCGCCGCGGTGGCGACGGGGTGGAGACCGAGCGTTTCAGTCGCTTTTACCAGCGCGTGCGCACCGGCGAGCTCTCGCCCGAGCAGGTGCGGGTCGCTCCGCACATCCGCGCCCTGCCGCCCCGCGAGCTCGAGGCCTCGCCCAAGCTGATGGAGCTCTACCGCAAGCTCTGGGGCTGAGCCTTCCTGCGGGGGGGCGCTTTTGTGCCGGGGCACGGCGGCTGCAAGTTTGCCGGGCGAGTCGTGCCGGCATGCCAGGGCGACTCGGGCGGCACCGCGTCCGCACGTTTGCCGGGCGAGTCGTGCCGGCATGCCAGGGCGACTCGGGCGGCACCGCGTCCGCACGTTTGCCGGGCGAGTCGTGCCGGCATGCCAGGGCGACTCGGGCGGCACGGCGCCCGCACGTTTGCCGGGCGAGTCGTGCCGGCATGCCAGGGCGACTCGGGCGGCACGGCGCCCGCACGTTTGCCGGGCGAGTCGTGCCGGCATGCCAGGGCGACTCGGGCGGCACCGCGTCCGCACGTTTGCCGGGCGAGTCGTGCCGGCATGCCAGGGCGACTCGGGTGGCACGGCGGCCAGGCGGTTGCCGGGCGAGTCGTGCCGGCATGCCAGGGCGACTCGGGTGGCACGGCGCCCGCACGTTTGCCGGGCGAGTCGTGCCGGCATGCCAGGGCGACTCGGGTGGCACGGCGGCCAGGCGGTTGCCGGGCGAGTCGTGCCGGCATGCCAGGGCGACTCGGGTGGCACGGCGGCCAGGCGGTTGCCGGGCGAGTCGTGCCGGCACGCCAGGGCGACTCGGGGCGGCAAGGCGCCCGCATGTCTGCCATGGCGAGTCGTGCCGGCATGCCAGGGCGACTCGGGCGGCACCGCGTCACCCCGGGCCAGGGCCGCCCCCGGAGGCTGACGGGATTTCTCTTTTCGCGTCCCGAAATGTAACGGGGAGTTAATTCAAGGCTGGGGAGAGCTCTTGGCGCGCGGTCCTGACGACGCAAACCTGACACCGGAAGAACGGGAAGCAGCGCGTTCTTTGCTGGGTGCATTCAAGGATTTGAGCGCCGCCGACGTCGAGGGCGCACTCAAAGACTTGCGCGCCGACACGCCCGCCGAGCCCCCGCGCATCGGGCCGACCGGAGCTCCGACCGGCGGCAAGGGGAAAGGCCCCAACGACACGCGGGTCATGCCGGCGGCGGGCAGCGGACCCACACGGGCCATGCCTTCCCTCCCGCCCACATCCAAACCCGACACCCCGGGCAGCGGACCCACCCGGGCCATGCCTTCCCTCCCGCCCACATCCAAACCCGACACCCCGAGCAGCGGGGCCACCCGGGCCATGCCGCCCACCTCGAAACCGACCGAGATGGGCAGCGGGGCTACCCGGGCCATGCCTTCCGCGCCGCCGAGCCCGGCCCGCCCTTCCGCGGAAAAACCCTCCGAGCCGGCCGCCACCCGGCTGGGCAAGGAGGAGACGTCCTCCAAGTGGTCCGAGAAGCTCAAATCGACCCACTACCGCTACCGGGCCAAGGATGCCAGCGGCCAGATCCACGAGGGCTACGTCGACGCCACCTCGCTCGAGAAGGCGCGCAAGGAGCTGATGGCGCGCTTCCCGGCGCTGCTCGACCTCACCGAGATGGCCGGTCCCCAACAGCGCACCCAGACGATCCGCGTCAATGGCGATCGCGTCGTGGTCTTCTATCGCCGGCTCGCGAGCATGCTCGACGCGGGCGTCACGGTCACGCGCGCCATCGAGTTCCTGCGCAGCTCGGAGGACGATCCGAAGCTGGCCGAGGTGCTCGAGGATCTGTCCGAGGCCCTCCACTCCGGGCGCAGCCTGTCGCACACCATGGGCTCGGGCTACCTGCGGCACGTGTTCTCGCCCGCCGCCGTGGGCCTGGTGGCCATGGGCGAGCAGACCGGCAACCTGGTGGACGCGATCGGCAAACTGGCCGACCTGACCGAGGTGCAGATGCGGCAACGCCGCGCGGTGCTCAGCGCCATGACCTATCCGGCCGTGCTGCTGGTGGTGATCCTGCTGGTGACCGGAGTGTTCATCGTCATCCTCGGACCGGGCGACAGCGGCCTGTTCGCGCTCTTCGGGGGCAAGCTCCCCTGGCCCACCCAGGTGCTGGTCGGGCTCGCCAAGGTGCTCCGATCTCCCTGGATCCTCATCGCCGTGGCCGCGGCGGTGGCGCTGCTGGTCGTCTGGGTCCGCCGCATGCTGCAGGTTAACGCGACCCTGCGCCTGAAAGTGCACGAGCGCATCCTCGAGCTGCCCGTGGTCGGACCCCTGGTGCAGAAGACCCTGAGCGCCCGGATGCTCTACGTGATGTGCTGCGCCATCCAGGTCGGCGTGCCCATGATCAAGGCGCTCCAGATGGCCCGCGACGTGTGCACCAACGACGCCCTCGGACGCAGCTTCGAAGGAGCCGTCCACGTGTTCCGCAACGGCGACGATCTGGCCGATGCGCTGGAGCGCTTCGACGTGTTTCCCAAGCTCGTGACCTCGATGATCCACATGGGCGTGGAGACCGCCAACCTCGACAGCGTCTTGCTGCGGGTCTCCCGGACCTACGAGGAGGAGGTCGAGATGGCGCTCAACGACGCCGTGCGCCTGGCCGAGCCGGTGCTGCTCTGCTTCGCCGGCGTGCTGGCGGCCTTCATGGCTCTGGCCACCCTGCTGCCCGTCATCGAGGTCGTCAACAAGCTGTGAGGACGTGACCAGGAACGCCCTCGCCCTGACCCTCGGATTCCTGAGCCTGGCCGCCATCCTGACCCGGGCCCACCTGCCCGAGCCGGGGGCGGCCACGGTGCTGCTGGCCGTGCTGGCGGTGGGGCTCGAGTTCGACGCCGTCGCCGTGCTCCCGCGGGGTCTCTTCACCACCGGATTCGCCCCCGCCCTCGCGCTGGCTCTGCTGCAGGGCCCCGCCAGCGGAGCCGCCACGCTGCTGCTGGGCACCGGCCTGCGCGTCCCGCTGGCCTCGCGCCACGAGAACCTGGCGGCGCTGGCTCCGTCGCTGGCGGCGCTGGCCCTGCTCTCGTGGGTCGACCTGGCGGCGCCGGCGGTCGCGTTGTGGGTGGTTCTCAGCCTGCACTGGCCCGCCAGCCCCAATCGCCCTCTGGAAGGCCTGCGACTCGCCGTCGTGGCCC
Source organism: Vulcanimicrobiota bacterium (assembly GCA_039809865.1). Lineage (GTDB taxonomy): Bacteria > Vulcanimicrobiota > Xenobia > Xenobiales > QWHO01 > QWHO01. Next base: position 13,295 of record JBDHVW010000128.1, on the reverse strand, counting down.
TGCTCGGACCGGCGCTGGCCTTCCTGGCCCCCGTCTCCCCCTGGGCCTGCCTCCTGCTCGCGCCGGTGCTGCTGGGCTGCCACCGGATGGTGCGCATCTACCTGCGCCGTCTCGAATCCACGATGGTCGGCCGGGCTCAGCTGCAGGCCCGCGAGCGCAAGACGCGCGAGGCCTTGAGCAAGACCGGTCAGGCCCTCGAGCGCACGGCCGCCGCCCTGGAAGGCGAAGCCCTGCAGCGCGGTCTCCTGCAGGAGCTGACCGCCGAGCTCTCGGCTCGCGAGAATCTGAAGAGCGTGCTGGACACGATTCTGGAAGCCCTCACCCAGCTCGTTCCCTGTCGCCAGGCCTCGATCTACCTGCGAGGCCAGTCGGGTCCGGCCCTCGTGGAACGCTGCCTCGAGAGCGCGGCGGTGCAGACCGACGGCGAGCAGGTGGCGCTGCCGATGCAGGGCGAGGCGGCTCTGCTGGTAGAGGGCAAGTTCGGGCCTCTGGAGCGCCAGCTCTTGCTGGTCCTGGCGGGCGCGGGCGGGCTGGCGATCCAGTCCGCCTCCCGCTACCAGCAGGGTCAGGAGGCGGTGGAGCTGCACCGGCGCGCCCACGCCCGCCTGAAGGTGTGGGTGGAGCGGCTCTCCTTCCTGCTCGACAGCGCCCGCAAGCTCACCGCCGGGCTGGAGCCCACCGAGATCCTGCTGCGCCTGCGCGACCTGCTGCGGGTGACCCTGCCCCACCATCACGGAGCCATCCTGGGCCACCTGAGCTGGCCCGAGCCCTTCCAGGCACCGCCCCACCTGGCCTCGGTCACCCAGACGGGTCAGGCCGGCGGCTGGGTGGCCGCGCCCGTGCTCTCGGAGCGCGGCGTGCAGGCGGTGGTCGCGCTGGCCACCGAGGCCCCTTACAGCCAGGAGCAGCTCGATATTCTGAGCCTGCTCTGCCATCAGGCCGGAGTCGCCCTCCACAATGCCGCGCTCCACCAGGAGGCGATCAACGCCCAATCGCAGCTGGTGCAGAGCTCCAAGCTGGCGGCCGTGGGCCAGCTCGCGGCCGGAGTGGCTCACGAGCTGAACACGCCCCTGTGCGCCGCCCTGGTGGCCGTGGAGATGGGCCGGCTCGACCTGGAGCAGGGCGAGGTGGAGGCGCTGCGCGCCAAGCTCGAGACGGCCGAGACGGCCGGAGCGCGCTGCCAGGAGATCATCGAGAAGCTGCTCTACTACGCGCGTGACGCCGTGGAAACCGAGACCGAGGCCGAGCTCAATCAGATCGTCACCGACACGCTGGAGCTCCTGGGACGCCAGGTGCGGCCCGAAGGCCTGCGTCTCGACACCGTTCTGGCCCCCGATCTCCCGTTGATCCGCGTGGATTGCCACGAGCTGCAACAGGTCGTGAGCAACCTGCTCCTCAATGCCCGGGATGCGGTGATGAGCCAGCCGGAGCGTCGAGAGATCCTCCTGACCACGCGTCAGGATGGCTCCTGGGTGGAATTGACCGTGGCCGACCGCGGACCGGGCATCTCCCCCGCCCTGCAGGCGAAAATTTTCGAGCCTTTCTTCACCACCAAGCCGGCCGGCCAGGGGACGGGCCTGGGACTGTCGGTCAGCCGCGACATCGTGGCGCGCCACGGCGGAGAGCTGACCGTGGCCTCGGTTCCGGGCGAAGGGGCATCTTTTCGGCTGCGCCTCCCCGTCCACCCCTGATATTTTCTTGGACGGGCCACACGGAACAGTTACGAGGCCCTGCAAGTGGAAGAAGTGCTCTCTGGGAGGGGAGACCACACCTCGCGGGCCATGGCAAGCACACTTGAGTCAATTCCGCCGGGTCTCTGCACGCGAATCAACCTCGACTCGTCCGGAGCACCGCGGCCAGCGCGTTCCCGGTGGGCGAGGCCGCCTTTGCCCCGGGTCCAACGATGGGATCGTCTGGAAGCGCTGCGCCCAAAGCCGGGCATCTTCACGCGTACATCAACCTTTCCCTCAATCTCAGCAGCAGCTCGAACTGGCCGGGACGCGCCCCCTTGGCGTAGAAGTCGAAACAGGCGCCTATTCCGTGCCTCGCGCCATGAACGACCATTGAACCGGCGCGTTTCACCCGCAAATCTTCACCTGGAAATGTTCCCGCCGATTCTCAGCGAAAGCCCCAAAAGCCATGGACGAGCTACTCTCCCAGATCCGCGCTGAGGGCCGCATCGACTCGGAGGGCCGCTTTACGCTCGACCTCGCCCGGGCCCTCGAGAAGATGCGCGACTTCCAGCTCGAGTACCCCCAGCGCTACGTGCTGAACCTCGTCGCAGGGGCCGCCGCCAGCGGGGCCATGGTCATCGACACGAAAGCCCACGGCGCCAGCTTCCAGGTCGAGTGGGACGGCCCCCCGATCACCCAGGAGCAGATGCTCCAACTGCTCGACCCCTTCCACCCGCAGGCCAACGAGACCGTGCGCGAGATATCCCGGGGACTGGCGGCCTGCCGGGCCCTCGAGCCCTCCCTCATCGAAGTCGAGTCCCAGGCCGCCTATCTCAAGCTCGACCGCGCCGCCCTGCTCATCGAGCCTCGCGCCACCCGGGCCCGCAACCGGGTCAACGTCAGCATCAAGAAAAACATCCTGCAGCACCTCAAGCTCTCCGACCACGTCGATGTCGCCCCGTTGCTGCAGCGCTGCAACCTGGCCCTGCCCCGCGTGACGGTCAACGGGCGCGCCATCAACGTCGACCTGGAGCCGGCCCGGACCCACGCGAGCGTCTACCTGGAAGGCCCCCCCGGGACCCGTCTGCGCATTCAGAAAGACGCCGATGGCACCGCCGACTTCTCGGCCCTGATCTGCCTGGGCCCACTGCCTCGCATGCTGCCGTCATTCACCATCCTGCACCACCAGGTCGCCTTCGAGGATTCCGAGTTCGAGTCTGTCTACCCCGGAGCGGTCGTCATCCTGCGGGCCAACGGTCTGGAGAAAGACCTCTCCCAAAGCTCGATCGTGCGCACGCCCGGGCTGCAAGAAATCATCGGGCGGATCCGGCACGAGCTCGACAAGATGGCCCTCGACCTGGTGGCCTACGAGCGGCCCGGCTGGCGCGAGGTCGAGCAACCCCTCAACCATCGGCTGCGCCAGCGCAACGGGGTGCCCTCCGACCCCGTGCTCCTGCCCGAGGAGCCCTACCAGTGGAACGCGCTGGTCAAGGAGTTCTGGGACGTTCCCTTCCTGCGTCGCTCCGACGAAAGCCCGGCCGGGCCGAGCGCGTTCGTCCCTGACTACATTCGGACAGGCTTTCAGCCGGTGACTGACCACAAGACCGAGAAACCCGCCACGATGCCCGACGGCAGCCCCATCCTGATGCGTCCCGCCAGCGGCCCCCGCGCCGACCTGGTGGACATCATCTTCCCCGAGCAAGATCGGGTGCACTTCGTGGACGGCATCCCCTTCCTGACCGGAGAGCGCTTTCTGAGCCCCCGCCTGCCCGAGGGCGACTACCTCGTGCGCCGTTTCCTGACGGGCCTGTCGGGCGAGCTGGGATTTCCTCACGAGATTTACGGTCCGCCGCTGGTCATGACCAAGCTCAAGGGCTCACCGCCGGTGACGGTCAAAGGCCCCTTCCCCATGCTGCCCCAGGGCCTCGTGGTGGTCGTCCGCCCCTCGGACGGGTGGGACAGGACCTCGCTCGAGCGCGCCATCGCGGCCTGCCTGCCCAGCGCGTATATCGCCCTCGAATGGGGTCGGCACAACTTTCCCGAAAAAGAGCGCCCGCTGGCGGAAGCCCACCTCCGCGAAGCGGCAAGGCTCGCGATCAAGCTCTGGAGAAGAGCCGGCAAACCAACCCCCACGCCCAGGGACTACCTGTGGTTGCGGATGCACGAGGGCGGACCCCAGGTGCGCTTCATCGAGGCGAATCTGCTCGAGCGGCTGCCCGAGGACAAGACCATGAAGACCTACCGGGGCAGCTGTTAACATCCTGTCCAAGTCTGCGCCCCCCCCGCTGAGTAGGATGGGAAAAATACACAGAATAAAAATTCTGGGGGAGTTCCGAAACGATGCAGATCCAGTCCACTAGCTTCGCTACGCCTATGTCCGTCGCGCCCCGCGCGGCCGTTGCTCAGCCCACCCTCGAGACCAACGAGGTCCCCGATGTGGCTACCATTCAGGCCAACGCTGCCGCGCTCGACACCCCGGCCGTCTCGGCCGAAGCGGCCACCAAATCCGGCTCCAACCTTGCCAAGTTTGGCGCGATGGCCCTCGTCGGCCTGGCCGCCTTCGGGGCAATGGCCTCGCCGGCTCTGGCCCAGCGCCATCACGGCGGGCACAACCACGGCGGCCACTACCAGGTGCGCCCCTACAACAATCCCTACAGCCACGGCCACCATCACGGCGGCGGCTGGGGCCACGGCGGCGGCTGGAACCGCCCGATCCCGATCCCGATCCCGATTCCCATCCCGGTGCCCGTGCCCACCTACCCGACCTATCCGGGCGGCGGCTACAACCTGGATGCCGGACGGCACCACACCTTCCAGGGCAACGCCACCCACGGCGCCCACCACTACGCATACGGCGCCGACGGCGTGTATCATCACTTCGACGAGTTCGGCCACGTGAACGACGCGACCGGCCACTACTCCATCTGCCGCACGCCCATGGGCGGCTGGTACTACAGCAACACCGGCACCTGCTGGTAACGCTTTGAACGTCGCGGCGCTGCGGGTTCCGCCCGCTCCGACCCGGAAAACCGAAAATGGTGAGGCCGCCCCAAACCCATCGACCGCTCCTGGCGTCGCTGGATCTTTGCGGGTGGCTTTGCCATCGGCCCAGGAGCTCTTCACCGAGACACTCACGGACCAGGCTGTCGACGCCCTCGGCTCACTCGTCAAAATGGCGAAAGCCGAGCTCTCGGGCGAAGCCAAAGCCCGCCGCACCGTCGAGGCGATCAAGGCGCACGACCTGAAGGGCCTTTCGGACGCGCAGCTGCGCGCCAAGACGGGCGAATTCAAGGCACGGCTCGCGGCCGGTGAAACCCTGGACGACCTCCAGGTCGAGGCGTACGCCGTGGCCCGCGAGGCCGCCCGCCGCACGACCGGTCTGCAGGCCTACGACGAGCAGGTCCTGGGGGCGCTTTACGCCCACCAGGGCGCCATCGTCGAGATGAAGACCGGCGAGGGCAAGACCCTGATGGAGGTCATGCCCGTCTATCTGCACGCGCTCACCGGTCAGGGCGTGCACGTGGTGACGGCCAACCAGTACCTGGCCCAGCGCGATCGCGACTGGATGGGCCCGGTGTTCGAATCGCTGGGCCTCACGGCCGGCGTGATCGCTTCGGGTCAGGAGCCCGCGGAACGGCGGAAGGCCAACCAGGCCGACATCACTTACGGCACGGCCAGCGAGTTCGGGTTCCAGTATCTGACCGACAACCTGGCGGTGGACCCCCAGGAGCGCACCGGACGAGACCTGACGGGAGTCTTCGCCCTGGTCGACGAGGCCGACAGCCTGCTGCTGGACGAGGCCCGCACGCCGCTCATCATCGCCGACCGCACGCCCTGCGACGGCAAGCTGGACCGCGCGATGGCCGAGGTCGTCCGCCACCTGGCGCCGCAGGACATCGGCCAGGAGCCCGAGCGCAAGACCGCCTGGCTGACCGACAGCGGCGTCGAGCGAGCCCAGAAACTGCTGGGCGTGAGCAACCTCTACGACACGGCCCACGAGAGCTGGCTGCCCGCGCTGCAGTCGGCCGTGCAGGCGAAGGCCCTGTACGCCTGCAACGTCGACTACGTCGTGCAGGGTGGCGAGGTCGTGCTGGTGGACGAGTTCACCGGGCGTCTCAAGCCCGGCCACCGCTTCGCGGAAGGGCTGCACCAGGCCATCGAGGCGCGCGAGGGGCTGGCCCCCGGTCCCGAGCAGAAGACCATGGCCAGCATCACCTACCCGAACTACTTCCGGCTCTACAGCAAGGTTTCCGGGATGACCGGCACGGGCGCGTCCGCGAGGGAAGAGTTTGCCGAGGTCTTCGGACTGCCGGTGCGCGAGGTGCCGACCCACCGTCCGCGCCAGCGCGTGGACCTGGCCGATCGCAAGTTCGAGACGTCCGCCGAGCGCGATGCCGCCCTGGTCGCAGAGGCGACGAAGCTGCACGGCGAGGGACGCCCCGTGCTGATCGGCTCGCGCTCCATCGAGCGCTCTCAGGAGCTGTCGGCGGCGCTCACCCGAGCCGGTATCCAGCACAACGTCCTCAACGCCCTCAACGCCAGCGCCGAGGCCGAGATCATCGCCCGGGCCGGACAGCCCGGCGCCGTGACCATCGCCACCAATATGGCCGGGCGCGGCGTGGACATCAAGCTGGGCCCGGGCGTGCGCGCCCTGGGAGGCCTGGCCGTGTTGCTGAGCGAGCGCCACGAGGCGCGCCGCATCGACGAGCAGTTCATCGGCCGGGCCGGCCGCCAGGGCGACCCGGGTAGCTCACAGTGCTTCGTGTCGCGTCAGGACGAGCTGTTCCGCCAGAGCGACTTCGACGTCGAGAGCGCCCAGAGCAAAGCCGAGGCGCGCGACCTCGAGGCGCGCTCCAACCTGCTCAAGTACGACGGCGTGGTCAACCTGCAGCGCAAGGCCGTCTACGAGCAGCGCGACGCCATCATCGCGGGCTCCGAGCTGGATGTCGAGAAGATGATCGCTCGCACGGTCGATTCGGCCGAGGCCCGCCATTTCGGCGCCGGACAGCCGATCAACGCCACGCAGCTCGGCAAGGAAGTCGCCTATATGCTGGGTGGCAAGCCCGCGAAAAACGTGCCGACCTTCAGCAGCGGACCGGCCTTCCGCAAGTGGCTCGACGGCCAGCTCCACGCGGCCGTCAAAGCCCAGCAGGCGGCTCTGCCGGCCGGCGTGTTCCAGGCAGTGCTGAGCTCGGCCACTCTGCAATCGCTGGACGCCGAGTGGGCCACCCAGCAGACCGAGTTGACCGGTCTGCGCGACGGCTCCTGGACCCAGGCCTACGGCGAGAAGGATCCGCTGCGCGAGTACGAGCGCGGTGCCCACGAGATGTACGGAGCCATGCTCGACAAGGTGGCGGCGCGCTCGCTGCACGCGGTCCTGTCGGCGGCGCAGGGGCAGGCTCCCGCGCGTTGAATTCCTTTCAGCGTGTGGCGTGAAAATGTAGACCTGTCCTCGCGGACGACCCTGGGCGTGGGGGGCCCGGCGCGCTGGCACGCCCTGGCCCAGAACCCGACCGAGCTCGCGAGCCACCTGCGGGAAGCCGAACGCCAGGGCCTGCCGGTGCTCGTGTTGGGCGGCGGCAGCAACCTCTTGATCGCCGACTCGGGCTTTGCGGGGCTGGTCGTCGAGTATCTGGCCGACGGCATCCGCATTCTCTCCGAGCACGACCTCGAGGTGGATGCGGGCGTGCACTGGGACGCCCTGGTCGAGCACTGCGTGGACCGCGGATTGGCCGGCTTGGAGTGCCTGTCGGGCATCCCCGGGCGCGTGGGGGCGGCGCCCATCCAGAACATCGGCGCTTACGGACAGGAAGTCGCCGAGCGCCTGACCGCGGTGCTGGCCGTCGAGCGCGCCTCCGGCAAGCTGGTCACCTTACCGGCTTCGGAGTGCGGATTCGGCTATCGCTGGTCGCATTTCAAGGGCGACTGGGCCAACCGCTACGTCGTGACCGGCGTGCGCCTGCGCCTCTCGCCGGGCGGCGCGGCTTCAGTTCGCTACGCCGACCTGGTGAAGCGTCTCGCGTCCGACGCCTCCCTCCAGGACGTGCGCCGCACGGTGATCGAGGTGCGCCGCACCAAGAGCATGGTCTACGATCCGCGGGATCCCAACCACCGCAGCGCGGGCTCGTTCTTCATGAACCCCGTCGTGGACGCCTCGCTGGCCCGGGAGGGCATGCCTTCCTGGCCGGCCGGCGACAAGGTGAAGCTCTCAGCCGCCTGGCTCATCGAGCAGAGCGGCTTTCCCCGCGGTTACGTGCACGGCCGCGCGGGCCTCTCGAGCAACCACACGCTGGCGCTCATCAACCGGGGTGGCGCGACTGCCGAGGACATGCTCGAGCTGGCCGGCGTCATTCGCCGGGCGGTGCGCGAGAAATGGGGCGTCACGCTGCATCCGGAGCCTGTCTTCGTCGGCTTTGACCGAACTGTGCAGGAATTGCTTTAAAGGGTCGTCTCCGCCCCCCGAGAAGCAGGCGGAATGATTACCATCGAGCAGGTCATGGTGGGCGTTCCGCCCCACGCCGACAGCCAGGTTACCCTGAGCAATTACCGCATCAACCCCTTCAACGCCTGGGCCTTCCGCAATGCAGGCGGCCCTCTGAACGTGGTCATGGTGCCGCGCGGAGGCGACGTCCGCCAGCTTGCAGAGGCGCCCGACAGCCGCATTCCGAGCCTGGTGGTTCCGGAGGAAAAGCGCACGGTCGAGCAGATCCTGAGCGAGTGCTATGCCGACGGTCTGGTCGTCGTGCAGGGCGAGGACGTGCTGTTCGAACGCTACTATAACGGCTTGAGCCGGCCATTCCAGCACATCTGGTTCTCGGCCACCAAGTCGCTGGCCAGCACGGCCCTGGGCATCCTGGTCGCCGACGGCAGGGTGGAGCTGAGCAAGTCGCCCGCGGACTACATCCCCGAGCTCAAGGGCAGCGGGTTCGAGCGCGTGACGGTGCAGAACGTTCTCGACCATTGCTCGGGCATCGACTTCAAGGAGAACTACGAGGACCCCGAGTCGGATTTTCTCAAGTATTACGGGCCTGCGGTCAACATGGCGTTCATGCCCGGGGCGCGCGATGCCCAGCCCGGCAAGACCGAGATTTACGGGACGCACGATTTCCTGGGCCGCTTCATCAAGCCCGACCCGAAGGTCACTCCCGGCGCCGAGTTCGACTACAACTCCGCCAACGCCGACGTGGCCGGCTGGCTGGTGGCGCGCATCTCAAGCATGCCGTTCAACCTGTTCGTGCACGAGCGTATCTGGTCCAAGATCGGTTGCGAGCACGACGCCTACATCGCCTGCGATCGCGCCTACCAGGCCGTGGCCACGGGCGGCATGAACTCGACCCTGCGCGACGCCGCTCGGTTCGGTATGATGATCCGCGATCGGGGCCAGGTACGGGGCGAAACCGTGGTGCCCGCGGCCGTCGTGGACGCCACCCTGCAGGTGACCGCGGACGACCGCGCCCGGATGCGCCACAACCCCCACTACGCCGCGGAGCCCTGGGCGGCCTACCGCAACATGTGGTGGGTTCTGGATCCGGACGCGGGCGAGTATTCGGCCGTGGGTATCCACGGGCAGCTGATCTACGTCCACCGCCAGAAGAACGTGGTCATCGCCCTGTTCTCCAGCCAGCCGGTGGCGGGGAACGCCAACTATGCGCCTTTCACGGCCAAGTTGCGCGCGCTCCGCGCCATCAGCTCGCTGCTGTAGAATGTCTCCCCCCTAGTTGCGGACGACCGCCGCCTGCATCCCGCGGTAGGCCGCGCGATACTCCTCGGGCGAGCCGGCCTCCGCGATCACGGCCGAGCGCTCGGAGAGGGTCTTCTTCCAGAGCGAGAGTTTTGGCCAGCGAGCCTCGTCCCAGTCGAGCCCGACCGCCTCTCTGGCCAGGGGCAGGCGCTCGAACCAGGGGTAGAGGTTCAGGTCCACCAGTGTGAGCTGGCGTCCCAGCCAGAACGGGCCACCCAGCCAGTCGTGGGCTTCCAGGGTATCCAGGGCGTCGGTCAGCTTGCTGACGTCGTCGCCGTTGCGGAGAACGCCGGTGAAGGCGCTGATCAGCGTGCTGCCGATCTGCTCCTGGGCCAGCCGGTAACGCGAGCGAAGCAGCGGGTCCTGGGGCAGGAGAGCGGGCACGGGATAGGCTTCCTCGAGGTATTCCCCGATGATGGCCGACTCCCAGACAAGCTGACCGTCATCCAGCTCGAGCAGCGGGACCTTCTGGTTGGGCGACAGCGCGCGGTACCACTCGGGCATGTTCTTCAGGTCGATCTCGACCGGCAGATAGACGATGCCTTTCTCGCGCAGCACCAGGCGCGCGCGGTGGGCAAAGGGGCACAAACGATTCGTGTACAGCTTGGGCATGGGGTCCTCCTTGGATTCTCGGCTTCGTTTCTCGACTGTCGACTGTCGACTGTCGTCAGGCGGGGTTTTCGAACAGCTCCAGGTAGAGCTCGTCGTACTGATCGCGGCGTTCGAAGGCCACGAGCAGGGAGAAGATTCCCAGCGTCGCTGCGGGCACCGGGCTTCCTCCGAGGATGAAGAGGTGGGTAAGGACGGCGCCGACCATCACCAGCGCCAGCAAAGCTCCTCCCATCGAGGAGTAGCGGGGGGTCCACAGGAGGCCGGCTCCAACCACCTCCAGGAACCCGGTCAGATAACGCAGCCACTGGCCCATGCCGATGGCCTCGAACTCGGACAACATGGGAGGCGAACCGGCCAGCTTGAAGGCGCCGGCCAGCAGAAACGCGGCCCCCACGACGATCTGGACTGCCCACAGCAAAACGTTCCGCATCGAAAGAACCTCCTGATTTTTTAGTCCTGCATGATTCATCAATGAACCACCAGGGCAAATTTTTTAGTCGAGCTGAAGCTTGTCCAGCAACAGCCGCAGCATCATCTGCTCGTCCGCACGCAAGCCACCGAGCAGTTCCTGGGAGGCCTTCTCCAGGGCTTTCATGCCCTGCTCGAAACGGCGCCGTCCTTCGGGGGTGAGCGCCGCGCGCACGCTGCGCCGGTCTTCCGGGTCGTCGCGGCGGCGCTCGACCAGGCCTTCCGACTCCAGCCTGTCCATCAGTTGAGTGATGTTGGACCGCACGCACGCGAGCTTCTTGGCCAGATCGCTCAGGGCCGTCGGCTCCTGGCTCCAGGCCAGGGTCTTCAGCACTCCCTGCTTGGCCAGCGACAGGCCGGCCTCGCTCTCGAGGATCTGGTCCAGGCGCGCCTCGATGCGCCCGGCGGCGAAGAGGAGCTGCCCCCAGAGAGGAACCTCCTTCTCGCAAAGACCATCATTCATACCTGAATCATATCCGGATGAAGTACTTTTGTCAACGCCTTTTGCCACGCAGCAACTCCAGGTTCTTCTCGATCCACTCCTCGACGGTTCGGACCGGCATGCGGGGGCCGCCGCCCAGCGCGGCCACGAAGACCTGCTCCATCAGCTCCTCCAGGCTTCCACGCGCCAGGGGCTTGTGCGAGAGCAGGGACCCGTTCAGGCGATTCTTCTCGACCTCGAGCCGGCGCAGCTGGTTGCGCGCCCGCGTGGCCGGGCGCTCCAGGCGCGACTGCAGGGCCAGCACGTACTCGAGGTTGGGATCGTATTCCGGCAGCGTCTCTCCCAGACGAATACAGAGCGCCAGAGCCTCGTCCGTTCTTCCCTGGACGAACAGCTGATAGGCCTCGCGCACCGAATCACCCATCCGGCGAGGTTTTCCCTCGAGCGAGGAGAACCTGCCGAAGTCATGCTCGACGCTCGCGGCCGTCCGCTCGCCAGTCTCCGGGTCTCGGTCACCGACCGGTGCAACCTGCGCTGCGCCTATTGCATGCCCGAGGACGAATACAACTGGCTTCCCCGCGCCGGCATCCTCAGCTACGAGGAGGTCGCCCGGCTGGCGGCCGTCTTCAAAAGCGCCGGCGTGCAGCGACTGCGCCTCACCGGAGGGGAGCCGCTCCTGCGCCGCGACCTCCCGCGCCTGATCGCCATGCTCGATTTCGAGGACCTCTCGCTCACGACCAACGGCGTGCTCCTCGCCCCGCTGGCCCGGGAGCTGAAAGAGGCGGGGCTGCACCGGATCACGGTCAGCCTGGACACGCTACGCGCGGAACGGTTCCGCGAGCTGACCCGCCGCGACGAGTTGGGGCGCGTTCGCGAGGGCATCGCGGAAGCTCGCCGGGTTTTCGGCGGACTCAAGATCGACACCGTCGTGCTGCGGGGCACGAACGAGGACGAGCTGCACGACCTGCTCGACTACGCGGCCTCGGTCGATGCCGAGCTGCGCTTCATCGAGTACATGGACGTGGGGGGCGCCACTCGCTGGGCCTCGGACAAGGTCGTGCCGCGCGAGGAGATTCTCGAGCGTCTGGGCGGCGCTCGCCCGTTGCCGGGGCGCGGGTCGGCTCCCGCCGAGCGCTTTCGCCTGGCCGACGGCCGCGTCTTCGGGGTGATCGCCTCGACCACGGCCCCTTTCTGCTCGAGCTGCGACCGCGCCCGCCTGACCGCGGACGGGCGCCTGTTCACCTGTCTCTACGCCACCCGGGGCACCGACCTGCGGGAGCCGCTGCGGGCCGGCGAGAGCCACGCGCAATTGCTCGAGCGCATTCGGGACGTGTGGCGTGTGCGCGAGGACCGCGGCGCCGAAGACCGCCTGTCCGTCTCTCGCCGCAGCTCTTTCGTCAGTCTGGACACGCTGCGCGAGAATCCCCACCTGGAGATGCACACCCGCGGCGGCTAGGGGTAAAATTTTCACAATTTCGAAAGTGCGTACGCGGGAGAGCTGTCCTGACCGTCGTATCCCGGGCCCTTATGGAAAGTTATTCGCTGTTTGACTCCCCCATCGGAGTGCTGGGAATCCTGTGGACGGAGCAAGGGATCTCGGGCATTCAGTTACCCGAGAAGGACAGCGAGACCACGGCCGACCGGCTCCGCAGCCGGGCCACTCCGGCCCGCCCCCCCGAGTTCGTGCGCAACGCGATCGCCGTGCTGGTGCGCCATCTGTCGGGGGAGACCCAGGAATTCGACGGGCTCAAGCTCGACTGGGGCAAGATTCCGCCTTTTCACATGGCCGTTTACCAGCGCACCCGCGCGGTGCGGGCCGGCGAGACCACCTCCTACGGCGAGCTCGCCCGCCAGTTGGGCAAGCCGGGTGGCGCCCGGGCCGTCGGCCAGGCGATGGCCCGCAATCCCTTCCCTATCGTAGTCCCCTGCCACCGCGTGCTGGCCGGCGGCGGCCGCCCCGGCGGCTTCTCGGCCTACGGCGAGACCGGCGCCAAAGCGCGCCTGCTGGCCTTGGAAGGCGTCCAGTTGGCGCTGCGGTAGAATGTTAGTCGGTAGACTGTAGTCGGTAGACGGTAGTCGGTAGTCGGTAGACGGTAGTCGGTAGACGGTAGTCGGTAGACGGTAGACGGTAGACGGTAGTCGGTAGACGGTAGTCGGTAGACGGTAGTCGGTAGACGGTAGTCGGTAGACGGTAGTCGGTAGACGGTAGTCGGTAGACGGTAGTCGGTAGACGGTAGACGGTAGACGGTAGTCGGTAGACGGTAGTCGGTAGACGGTAGACGGTAGACTGTAGTCGGTAGACTGTAGATCCAAGATCTCCCTACTCCCTACTCCCTACTCCCATCTCCCATCTCCCATC
>JBDHVW010000127.1:0-18821 GCA_039809865.1 Vulcanimicrobiota bacterium | reverse complement strand
ACTCGTCCGATGGATTGTTGACGCAGACGACGGACGCCGGAGGCGGGAGCCTGACGTACAATCGGGCTCTGCTCAGCGACGGCTTCGAGACGACCATGACCACGGCCATGGGCCGGACCTCCAAGGTGCGCATCGTGCATAGCGTCAACGAGGACACCACGGAGATCACGACGGCCTCAGACGGGACCGTGTCGAGCACGTCGATTCTGTTTGACGGGACACATCGCTCGGTGGCGGCGGATGGGACCACCTCCTCGATGCAGATGGTGCCGGACCCGCGCTTTGGGATGATGGCGCCGTTCGTGGGGTCGTGGACGACCTCCACCGGTGGCCTGACGGCGGTGGGGTCGGCGACCCGGACAGTGACGCTGGCGACGCCGGGGAATGCCCTGTCGTTGACGGGGATGGTCGAGACTTCGACCTTCAACGGGCGGGTGTCCAGCAGTAACTGGGACAACACGACGCGAACTTTAGTGGAGACATCGCCTGCTGGGAGGACTGTGACCACGACGTATGACCCCTTAGGGCGGTTGCTGACGACCTCGGTGCCGGGACTGGCGACGGTGAGTCGTCAGTATGACGGCCGGGGGCGGCTGTCCCAGGTGGCCGAGGGGGCGCGGACGACGGGGTATTTCTACGCGGCCGATGGCCGACTCTCGTCGGTGACGGATGCGATCGGGCGAAGTGTGAGCTTCGTGCGGGATGCCGATGGGCGGGTGACTTCGACAACGCTGCCGGATGGGCGGGTTGTGGCATCCTCGTATGACAACAACGACAATCTTTTGACGCTGACTCCGCCGGGGAGACCGGCGCACAGCTTCAGCTACACGTCGCGGGACTTGACCCAGCAGTATACGCCGCCAACGTCGACGCCGGGCGGACCGACCAGCTACCAGTACAATGCCGATGCTCAGCCGACCAGCACGACCAGGCCGGATGGGGATGTGATCACGAGCGGGTATGACCTGGCGGGAAGGCTCTCGACACTGACGATTCCGCGCGGAACCTTCGGTTACACTTACGACGGACCGACTGGGAGGCTAACCTCGGTGGCGGGGCCTGGCGGCTCGACGCGGAGCTACGGCTACCAGGGGTCGCTGCTCACCAGTCTGAGCTCGGGCGGGCCGGCGAGCGGCTCGGCCAGCTGGACCTACGACAACAACTACCGCGCGACAGGGCGGACGGTGAACGGCGCGAACGGAATTTCTTTCAGCTATGATGCGGACGACCTGGCCACGGCGGTGGGCTCGCTGACGGTGGGTCGCAACGCCCAGAATGGGCTCCTGACCAGCACGACGCTTGGGAGCGTGACCGACGCCCTGTCTTACTCGACCTTTGCCGAGCTCTCCGGCTACTCGGCCTCGGCTGGGGCGAGCCAACTCTACAGTGAGAGCTACGTGCGCGACAACCTGGGCCGCATCACCCAGCGCACCGAGGTTCTGCAGGGCGTTACCACAATCTGGGGCTATGTCTACGACCCCAGCGGCCGGCTCTCAAGTGTTACGCGTAACGGGGCGGCCTTTGAGAGCTATACCTATGATGCGAACGACAACCGGTTGACCAAGACGACGACTGCGGGCACAGCCAGCAGCGTCGTGGATAACCAGGACCGGCTGATTTCTTCCTCGGGGTTGGGCGGAGCGCAGAGTTGGACCTACGACAGCAACGGTGACCTCTTGACACATGTGAACGCGGCCGGAACGACCGTCTATAACTATGAAACCGGCGGTCAGCTTCTGAGCGTAAGCAGAAGCACCGGCGGAGTCGTCAGCTTCGGTTCGGACGCCGCTAACATGCGAGCAGTGAAAAGCATAGACGGAGTTGTGCAACGTAAGTGGCTTTATGGAGGAGGTCTGAGGCCTATAGCCGAGTATGACGCAAGCAACAACCTGACCGCCGTGTTCAACGGCGGGTACATGGTAAAGAACGGGACGACCTATCGGCTGTTGCGGGACCATCTTGGCTCGGTGCGATTGGTTGTTGATGCTAGCACCGGCGTTGTAGCCCAGCGTTTGAGCTACGGGCCCTTTGGAGAGGTCTTGGAGGACACGAACCCGGGGTTCCAGCCGTTCGGATACGCCGGGGGACTGTACGACCCGGAGACCGGGCTGGTGCGATTTGGAGTTCGTGATTATGATCCAGGCCAAGGGCGTTGGACTTGTAAAGATTTAATGGGTCTTGCAGCTGGACCGAATTCGTATGCTTACTGTGAAAATGATCCTGTAAATTGCACCGATCAGTTTGGCCTGCAAACTATCGTTCATTTTACTGATGGTAGTTCGAAGAGCTATTCTGGGGAGCAGCTAGCGGGATTGCTTTGGGATAACCCGGGAACAAAACCAGGAATGATTGATGGCATAGAGGCACGTGGTCACGCAAACACAACTCTTCAAACCACAATAACTGGTAAGCTTCCTAACGATAAATGGGAGGGCTTTTACTGGAATAAGTCTGATAACACACTTAGGTTTTGGTTTAAGAAGTCCGATGGTGACTGGGATTACAGAGATGTAAAAGATCTCAGAAGGCTGCGATTAAGATGGGTTAAGCTAATTGGCTGCAACACCGCCGGAGGTCATCCTAAAGCAAGCGAGATGAGGAAAAAGTTTCCCAAACATGCTCACGACTATCGATATGAGCCCACAGATGAAAATATTGCGAGACGATTTGCTAGTTCACTTGAAGGGACCTGGGTTACAGGCAATGCTGGTACAAACTGGGGATCGGCTTCAGGAAATATGCAGGTGCCAGTATCGTATTTGAATTCAGGAGGAACTATCAAAAAGTGGATGCCGATCGAGTCCAGTTGGAAGAGCCCGCCTTGAGTAAATTCGTCTTGTTAGCCTTCGGGCTTTGTCTCTGCTTGGTTGGTTTCATTGCGGCGCAGGATAGACCACCCAAGAAGCCCTGGCTCGGGGAAACGCGGCAAAAAGCCAGAGGATTAAGCATCTACGGAGTACGACCCGGAGATAGCTTTAACGACATTTCCAAGAGGCTGACTGCAGATTGGCGGCGAAAGATCAACAAGGCTGGAGGAGAAGTCCTGATTCAGGACGGGGCTGGCCATCATTTGCTGCTAACGCTGAAAGATGGCCACATTATTAGAACTGTGGAATGCACGCCGTGCGACTCGGATGTGTCAATTGAGTTGAATGGCGTAGCCGTATTGGACTCAGGAGACAGTTCCGTCGCGAAGAAGAAGCTGTCTTCCAAAATTGGCCATCCAAATTTTATAGATCCTGACACGTACTCCTTCAGAGACAACGGCCTAGTCCTAACCGTTTGCGCATCAAAGGATTTTCCTAGCATTATCTCCATCACATTGAGCAATGAGAAGTAGGCGCTCGGTCGCGGTAGGGACCGCCCTCGCGGGCGGCCCACCTCGAAAACGCCGGAAAACCAGCGATAGGTATCGGGGGTGAGGCCCAGATTTCGGGAACATGTGCGAGATCGGGCCGGAACCTGCGATACCTGTCGCACATTTCTGGGCAACCCGCTGAGCGGCACGGGCGCGCCAAAAGTCTGGCCCACAACAGATGGCGCGCGTTGCCGCAGGTGCAAAAGCTGTCGGCAACGCGCTCAAGTACGGGCTCGACTCAGCAGCACATCGGGGGCACCGGCTTCGCCCGTGCCCGCGGTGCAACGATTAGGCCGGGTGGGGGGCAACCTGGTCGGGGCACCGGCTAACGTCCGTGCCGCGATCCCAAGCCCTTCCTGGCACGGGGGCGCGTCCAAAGGTCCGGCCCCCAACAATGTGGCGCGCGTTGCCGCCAGTCCAAAATCTGTCGGCAACGAGCTCAGGCCGCCAGCGGTCCTGCGGCGGCAGGCCGCCTTCATGGCGCGGCCCGCCGCCGTCTGTTGGGATCGGCAGAATGGGCAGCGGCCCCAGCTCGGGCCCACATCAGGTGGCGCCCGTCGCCGGTCTTGCAAGAGCGGGCGACGGGCTCGGCAGGCGCAGGAACTCCATCAGAGAGCAGCCGCAGCGCGGCCTGACGTCCTTGTGCTTGCAAAGGTTTGTTGTCAGAGCTCCGTCCTATCGCAGGCCGCTTGGCGAGGGCAGGGTCTGAGCGCAACCCTTTCTTTTTGGCTTGGTGCAGGGCGGAGGCCTCGTGGTCCGGGACCCGCGACAAGTTTTCCCGCTGGCCCCGGGAACAGGCAAGCATTGCGGTTGGCCCAGCAGCTGACCGAGCTCGGGCTGGGCGTCGTCGTGGCCACCGAGCGGCAGCCGGCCTCGGCGACCCCGCGGCAGCATGCGAGTTCGGGCGCGGGGCCCCCTCGAGCCGGCAGCAGGGGCGCCTGACCTCGACGACCGGCTGCATGCAGGCTCGGGCCGGCGGCCGCCTCGGCCAGGCGCAGCAGGGCGCGCGGCTCGGCGACCCTGCAGCAGTGATCGGAAGGCGGGCTGCAGGGCCACCTCGACCGCGCGCCGGGGCCGGCGGTCTCGTGGTGCGCCTCGATGTTGTCGGGCCCGGCATCATGCTGCTGGCGAGCCCGAGCTTGCGGCGCGAGAGCCACGGCATGCAAAATCGGGTGGCTCTCGCGCTCGCAACGACGCTCGGGCTCGCGTGATCCCGTTGGCCGGGCGCTGGCCCCGTCCTGAATCGTGAGACCGCCGCCCCCTGGCGGCCTCCTCGACGACCCCCACCGAGCATGAAGAGGCGGCGGTGGGGGCCGCCTCGTCGGCCGCGGTGACTCCGACCGGCCGCCTGCCCTCAGGTTTTGGCTGGCTTCGGCCGCCGTCGCCCGGAATTGGATATCATAGGCCGCTTCGTAAGTCTGGCCCCCCTCAAGCCACGGCGGGTTTGGGGCGGGACGAATTTTGAGGCGGCTGGCTCCCAGAATCCTGTCCCAGCGGCAAAATTCGTCGCTTGGGCGGGAAAATTTTTGGTGATGCCAGCGGCCTGAGAGGCGATGCCAGCGGCAAAATTTTTCGCGGTTGCACGGGCCGTGGCTTGATGGGGGCAGCAGCGGCCTATGATCTCCAACAACTTGGGCGACGGCGACCGAAGCGCGGGCAAAAACCCGAGGGCTCTCGGCGGCCGGTCTCCGGCACCGATCCCCGAGGGGGCTCAGGCTCCCTCTCACGAGCAAAACGTTGGAGGTACACCAAGTGCGCAACATCAATCCCGAAGAGCTGACCCAACTCCTGGCGGCCGTGAACCGGCGTAAACCACTCGGCGAGCAAGACTACTGGCTCATCGTACTGGCCGCTCACACCGGCCTTCGTCTCTCCGAGTTGGCCGGTCTCGACCTGCACAACGTCGCCTGGCAGGGCGTTTCGCGCCCGCTGCTGGTGGTTCCGAGCGCCCTGGGCAAAGGCTCGAAGTCCAGGGCGATCCCTCTCAACGCCCGCGCCCGCGAGGCTGTCGCTGGCCTGCTCGCCTTCAAGAAGATGCGCGGTTTCTCGGTGGCGCCCGAGGCGCCGCTGTTCGTCACGCGCACGCATGGCCGCATGGCTGCGCGCACCATCGCAGACCACATCCAGCAGCACCGTCAGGCGGCCGGGCTCGAGGGCGTCTCGGCGCATAGTTTTCGGCACCACTTCATCAGCGAAATCGTGTCGGCGGGGGCATCCGTTGTTACGGCCCAGCAGCTCGCGGGGGCACGCCTCGGTGGTATCGACCCAGCGTTACACGCGGGTCTTTCCGGGGGAGCTGCTGCGCGAGTATCGGCGCACGCACCCGCGCGAGCAGGGCCTGGGTTGGCGGGTCCACTCCGAGTCTGTTAAAATGGTGCCATGATTGAGCTTGATCTTCCTGACGAACTCACGTCTCGCACCCCCGAGGAATTCGGGCGGGAAGTCCGTTTGCTTGCGGCTGCTAGACTTTTCGAGGCAGGCACCATTTCTTCAGGGAGAGCGGCTGAGTTGGCCGGGCTCTCGCGCATCGAGTTCTGGGAGCGCCTCAAGGACCTGGGGCTCTCGGTCCTGAACTGGGAGGCCGAAGATCTCGAAGCGGAACTCCAAACTGTTGAGAAGTTTAAGCACCACTTCCCCTCTGTATTACCTCCGCCGCCTGAATCAACTTGAGCTGCTAACCGAGCTGCTCGGCTTGATCGCCGTGCCTGGAGCCGTGATCGAGGAGCTGGCCAACGGCAGACAAGCCGGTTACGAGGTTCTCTCGGTGCAGCCGGCTGAGGAGCTTCCGGCCCACGAGCGCGGCCTCATCGAAAGCCTCGCACCCTATCTGGACAAGCTGCGCACGGAAGGCTTCTACCTGAGTGAACCGCTCTATCGCCGGCTCCTGGGCGACGACTGACGCTGCTTCTCTCTTTAACCGCGCCGTTATTTGCTGCCAACGTTCCTGCCGGCTCGAAGCCGCGCAGGCGAAGAATACTCCTCATGGAGACCCACCTTCAGGCCCGGAGGCGGGTTGTGCTCTCAAGTCTGCTCTGCCGAAAGCATACGACCAGCACGGGTGGCTTCGCCCGGCGGCGGGGCAGGCCCTCGCGGGGGCGGGGCGAACGCGCTCCTCATCCCCCAGATTTGAGGAGTCTTTCCCGTGTTGCAACGCCTCGACATCCCGCTGAGCCTCGATCCCCGGCGCGTGCTCATGCGACCCTACGGCAACCCGGACAGCCCCCAGGGGAAGCACATGATCGAGCGCGTGCTGGCGCTGCCCGAAAGCGAGCTGAGCGAATTGCTGCGCGGCGTGATGGCCGATTTCGGGCACCGGCACCCGGACGTGCCGGGCAAGCTCAAGCAGCGCTTCGAGCAGCTCGGGGTGGAAGGGCACCTCTCGCACGAGCGCAAGCAGCTGCTCGGAGCGGTGTTCTCCTGCGAGTACAGCATCGAGGCCGCGGCGCTCTTCAACCCCAGCATCGTGGCCCATCCCGACCAGAGCGGCCTGCAGCCCGGCGAGCTGCGGTTCGTGCTGAGCCTGCGTTGCACCGGAGAGGGGCATATCTCGAGCATCGGCTTCCGCACGGGAGTGCTGACCGCCGGGGCCGACGTGCGTCTCGACCCGCCCGCGCGCTACGCGGTGGAGCCATGCCTGATGGTGGGCCAGGAGTGCGCCTTCGACCCGGCCCGCCCGCTGGGAGAGCGGGTCCTCTTTCCAATGACCGAGGCGCAGCGCAACGGCATCGAGGACGCCCGTTTCGTGGAGTGCGAAGGCAGCTACTACGGCACCTTCACGGCCTACGACGGGCGCAACATCCAGCCGCAGATGGTCGAGACGAAAGACTTCCTCCGCTTCCACTTCGTCAACCTCACGGGCGACGCGATCCGGAACAAGGGCATGGCGCTCTTTCCTCGTAAGGTCGGCGGACGCTACCTCATGCTGGGACGCCAGGACGGCGAGACGCTCACGTTCATGGAGTCGGACGACGTGCACCGCTGGAACGAGGCCCGCCCGCTGGTGGGACCGCGCTTCCCCTGGGAGCTGGTCCAGATCGGCAACTGCGGCTCCCCGCTGGAGACGGAGCGCGGCTGGCTGGTCCTGACGCACGGCGTGGGTCCGATGCGCCAGTATTGCATTGGCGCCTTCCTGCTCGACAGGGACCGGCCCGACAAGATCGTCGCCAGCCTGAGGGAGCCCCTCATCAAGCCCAACGACGACGAGCGCGAGGGCTACGTGCCCAACGTAGTCTACAGCTGCGGCTCGATCCTCCACCAGGGCTACCTGGTCGTGCCCTACGCGATGTCCGACAGCGCCTGCCGTTTCGCCCGCGTCGAGCTGACGACGTTGCTGGACGCGATGGAGTGAGATTTCTCTCCCTCCTGCTGCTCCTGCTGCTGGCCTGCGCTCCCGCGCCCAGTGACCAGGGGTGGTTTTGCAGCGCGGGAGACTGGGCGGTGCCGCCCGCCTATCACGGCAACCCGTGGGCCCCGGGCGGCGTGGGCGTGGCGGGTCCCTATGTCTACGAGCCGCTCTTCTTCTACGTGCCCGCCACCAACGAATTCAGGCCGCGACTCGGGACCGACTTCCATGAGGACGAGGACGGGACGATCACCGTCCACCTCGAGCCCCGAGCGGTGTGGCACGACGGCCAGCCGTTCACCTCGCGGGACGTGCTCTGCACGCTCGAGCTCGGCCGGCTGAAGAACCTGGACATCTGGGGCTATCTCGACCACCTCGAGACCCCCGACGACCACACCGTGGTGTTCAAGTGGAGGCTGAGCTCGCCCATCAACCGCCTGCGCGCGCTCACCGAGCCGATCACCTCGGCGGAGCACATCTTCGGCCGGTACATGCCCCGGGGCGATCTGAACGCCGCCCGCCAGGTGCTGTTCGCCGAGCATCCGCCTCTGCCGATCGGCACGGGACCTTTCATGCTCACGCGCGTAACCGCCTCGGACATGGAGCTGGTCAAATTCCCGCGTTATCACCACGCCGAGCAGGTCCGGGTGAAAGGTGTGCGGCTCGTGCGCTGGGGGCGCAACGAGGTGGTCTGGTCCTACCTCTTCGCGGGCGAGGTGGACGCCCTCAGCCCCGCCTGCCCGCACGACCTGGCCGAGGAGATCCTGAGCCGCAACCCGGGGATGCGGCTCGTCACCCCGTCGGACTTCTCCGAGATGGGGCTGCTCATCAACACGCGGCGCAAGCCGTTCAACACCGTGGAGGCCCGCCGGGCGCTCGCGAGCGTGCTGGACCGCGACCAGATCCGCTCCATCGCGGCCACCGACAGCCTCACGATCCAGGACACGAACCTGGGACTCGTCCAGCCCGGCCGCTGGGTGCCCGAGAGCTTCCTCCGCACGCTGCCCACCACGCCCTACCGCCCGGGCAAGCTCGACCTGCCGACCGACCGGCCCGTTCAGATCATGGCCCCCTCCGGCTTCACCGACCTGGCGCTGCTGGCCGAGGTGGCCGCCGCCCAGATGACGCGCGCCGGCGTGCCGGCCGAGGTGCGGCTGGTGCCGGGCGAGCTCTACAGCTCCTGGATGCTGGACGGCAACTTCGACGTGGCCGCGAGCTTCGGCGCCCAGCTCGGGCGCTGGGTCCACCCCTACGTGGCGCTGGCCCGCTTCTTCTACCGCGACGCCCCGCTGCAGGCGGGCTCCGGGCTGCCCATCGTGCGGGGCGACGTGGACACCCACAAGCTGGTCGAGCGTCTCTCGCGCGAGAGCGACCCCGAGAAGTCGCGCGCCCTGGTCGAGACGCTCCTGGCGCAGAACGCCCGCGACATCCCCTTCATCCCGTGCTTCGAGAAGCGCCTGATGATCTTCGTCCAGGATGGCAAACGCGTCTCCGGTTGGCCTCTGGACACCGACCCGCTCTGGAGCGCGGCGCCGCTCGGCGTGGAGGCGCTCTACGGCGAGATGCTCCAGGAAGGGCTCGTGCATTGAGGCGCAAGCTGCTCACGGCGCTGCTCACGCTCTGGCTGGCGACGACGGGAACGTTCGTGCTGCTGCGCCAGATGCCCGGGGACGTGCTGCACAACCTGGCGCTGCAGATCCAATCGCAGCAGGGCGTGCCCTACGACGACGCCCGCAAGCAGGCGGCCACGCTGGTCAACTATGACCCCGACGAGCCGCTGTTGAGCCAGTACGGACGCTATCTGACCGGTCTGGCCCGGGGGGACCTGGGCAACTCGATGACCTATCGCATCCCCGTCAGCGAGATCCTGCTCAGCGCCCTGCCCTGGACGCTCTACCTGACCGCCGTCAGCCTCGGCTTCTCGTTCACCCTCGGCAGTCTGCTCGGCCTGCTGGCCGCCTGGCGCCGGCGCGGCCCGCTCGACCCCGCGCTGAGCCTTTATGCCACGGTCACCCAGGCGATCCCGGACTTCTTGCTGGGGGTGCTGCTGCTGGTCATCCTGGGGGTGACCCTGCGCTGGTTCCCTCTGCGCGGCGCCTACAGCCTGGCGGTCGACCCGGGGCTCAACCTGCCTTTCCTCCTGGACGTGCTGCACCACGTCTGTCTGCCCGCGCTCGCGTTCGCGCTCCCCGGCCTGGGTGGCTGGGCCATGGCCATGCGGGCGTCCGCCCTGGGCGTGCTGGGAGAAGACTACCTGGCGGTGGCCCGCGCCAAAGGGCTCACCGACCGGCGCATCCTGCACCGCTACCTGGGACGCAACGCCATGCTCCCCCTGGTGGCGGCGCTCCCGCCCGCGCTGGGCTCGATGCTGGGCGGCACGATGCTGGTCGAGTCGATCTTCGGCTATCCGGGCGTGGGCTATTTCCTGTCCCAGGCCATCGCCACGCGCGACTACCCGATGATGCAGGGCCTGTTCCTGTTCTTCACGGCCGCCACCGTGACGGGCAACCTGCTGGCCGAAGGGGTCTCGAGGCGACTCGACCCGAGGTTGAAACGATGAAGGCCGGCCTCGCCCTGCTCGTTTTCTTCGCCCTGATGGCCACCGTCGGGCCGCTCGTCGTACCGCTCGACATGACCCCGGACTACCTCCAGCGCTTCCAGCCCCCCAACGTCCATCACTGGCTGGGCACCGACTACGCCGGCCGGGACATCTGGGCGCAACTGGTGCACGGCTCGCGCGACATCCTGCTGATCGCCTTCCTGAGCGCCCTGCTCAGCACCCTGATGGCGCTGGTGGTGGGGGTCACGGCGGCTCTCTCGGGAGGGTGGCGCGACGCCGCGCTCTCGACTCTCATCGACGTGCTGCTGACCGTGCCCACCTTCCCGGTCATGGCCATTCTGGCCGCGCTCTGGCCCGTCGAGGGCCCGCTCAGCTTCGCGTTCGTGCTCAGCCTGTGGTCCTGGCCCGGGCTCGCACGCAGCCTGCGCGCCCAGGTGCTGGCGCTCAAGCAGCGCGAATTCCTCGAGGCCGCCTTCCTGCTCTGCATGAGCCCGTCCCACATCTTGCTGCGCGAGATCCTCCCCAACCTGATGCCCACGGTCAGCCTCAACTTCATCAACCTGACGCGCGGCGCCATCACGGCCAGCGTCGGCATCATGCTGCTGGGCCTGGTGCCGCTGCAGGTGGACAACTGGGGCATGATGCTCAACCTGGCCGCCTTCCAGTCGGGGGCGATCTTCCTACCGCGCGCCTGGTCCTATCTGCTCTCGCCGCTCGTCGCGATCGTGCTGTTCCAGCTCGCTCTCATCGCCGTCTCGCGCGGCCTCGAGGAGCGTTTCGATCCGAGGCTGCGTGCTTAAGTTCGAGCACGTCAGCGTGGACTACCTCGTGCCCGAGGGGCGCGCCCACAGCGTGGAGGACGTCTGTTTCGAGCTACCCGCGGGCCAGGTGACCGCCCTGATCGGCGAGTCGGGCAGCGGCAAGACCACGCTCACGGGGGCGGTCATGGGGCTGCTGGCGCCCAATGCGCGCATCCTGCCCGAGAGCCGCATCCTGTTTCGCGACCAGAACCTCCTGACGCTGACCCCCCGGCAACTGCGCGAGTTCCGCTGGCGTCAGGCGTCGATGGTCTTCCAGGCCGCCCAGAGCGTCTTCAATCCCACCATCACGCTGGGCGAGCAGCTCGTCGACAGCGGTCTGGATCACGGCTGCAAACCCGCACGGGTGCACGAGCTGCTCGAGCAGGTGCGCCTGGACCCGGACCGCATCCTGCCGGCCTATCCGCACCAGCTCTCGGGCGGCATGCGCCAGCGCGCCCTGCTGGCCATGGCGCTGATGCTCGAGCCCGAGCTGGTCATCCTGGACGAGCCTACCACCGCTCTGGACCTGATCACGCAGGCCTACATCTTCGACATCTTCGAGGAGATCCAGCGGTCCTCCGGGCTGACGATGCTGCTGATCACGCACGACCTGGGCGCGGTGAAGCGGCTCGCGTCCTACGTGGGCGTGCTCTACAGCGGGCGGCTCGTCGAGGCCGCCCCGACCGAGCAGCTCTTCGCCCGTCCCAGCCATCCCTACACGCAGGCGCTGGTGGGCTCGCTGCCCAGCGTGGACGGGGCCGAGCCCACCGGCCAGCGCCTGAAGGGGCAGGCGCCGGGCCTGCTGCACAGGCCGGCCGGATGCGTGCTGCACCCGCGCTGCCCCGAGGCGGTCGAGCGCTGCAGCCGCGAGGTTCCCGAGCTGCGGGGAGGCGTCGCTTGCCACCTGCGGTAGTCACGCTGGAGAACGTCTCGCTGCGCTACGGCGCCCTGCGCGCCGTGCAGGACGTGTCGCTGCGGATCGCCCCCGGCGAGATCGTGACGGTCGTGGGCGAGTCGGGCTGCGGCAAGTCGAGCCTGGGCAAGGTCGTGCTGGGGGTGGAGAAGCCCACCGAGGGGCGCGTGCTGTATGGCGACCAGGTGCTGCACGCGGGCGCCTGGACCAGAGCCTTGCGCAGCTCGGTGCAGGTCGTGCACCAGGACAGCTACGCGAGCCTGAACCCGGTGCGCAAGATCCGCTCGATCCTGGGCGATCCGATCCGCCAGCACCGGCTGAAGACGACCGTCGAGGAGCTGCTGGCCAGCGTCGGGCTGGACCCACCGGACTATTTCGCCAACAAGTATCCCTTCCAGCTCAGCGGCGGACAGCGCCAGCGCGTGTCCATCGCGCGCGCCACCCTGCTGTCGCCGAAGCTGATCGTGGCCGACGAGCCGGTCAGCGGCGTGGACGCCTCGCTGCGGCTGGCCATCCTGGACCTGATGCGCCGGCTGGCGGACGAGCGGGGGATCGCGTTCTTCTACATCACCCACGACCTGGCGACGGCGCGCTACCTGGCGCGCGGCGGCCGCATGCTGGTGATGTACCTCGGTCGCGTCGTCGAGCAGGGCCCGGTGGCCGACGTGCTGGATCACCCCCGCCATCCCTACCTGCACGCGCTCCTGGCCGCTCTGCCCGGCCGCGAGCGCAGGCCGTTGCCGCTGCGCAGCCTGGATATGCCCGACCCCCGCAACCCACCGGGTGGCTGCGCGTTCCACCCGCGGTGTCCGCGCGCCCAGGACCGTTGCGCCTCCGAGTCGCCCGAGTTGGAGAACGGCGTGGCCTGCTGGTTCCCGCATGGAGTCTGACGTGGATCTCCGCGAGCGCGCCCTGCGGGGCTACCCCGACGCGATGGCCGCCCTGGCCGACGCGGGCGAGGACCTCGGCTTTCTCACGCCCGAGCAGCGCGCCTACGGGTGGTGCCAGACCTTTCACCCGCGGCTGGCCGAGGGCATGGGGGTCTGCCACGACACGCTCACCTACCGCCTGCTGACCTCCTTGAAGCTGGGCCTGCCTGTTACCGTTGACGATCCGCTCACCGCCGGGTGCGCGCTCGACGCGCTGGGTTGCCCCGACCGGGAAGTCGCCGCTCGAGCCCGAGAGGCCCTGCGTGAGCTCCCTCCCGACCTGATCGACGGGCTTTGCCTGCGAACCCTGTCCCCCTTCTGCCCTCCGCCGACGCGGGAAGCCTGGCTGGAGCTGGGCCACCTGCCCAGCCTGCCCCATCGCCGCCAGATTTACCTCATCCGGATGAACATGATCGACCAGGCCGAGGAGCTCGACCCCGCCGGGGAGCACCTGGTGACGGGAGCCCTGGAGCTGCGCCCCGCCTGGCGACTGGCTCTGGCCGCGCTGTTGCGCGAGCGCGGACGCGGACACCTGGTGCCGCGCATGCTCGGCATCGCCCGCGAGAATGTCCAGTTGGACGGTCCGATGCTGGACGAAATGGTGCGCCAGAACCAGCTCGAAGGACTGTGGACCCTCGCCCCCTTTGCCAGCGTGGAGCGCGCCCGCGAGATCATCCTGGCCCTGGACCGGCGAGGCTTCGCCGCGGGCCAGGCTTTCCAACGCGCCGTCGAGTTGGCCCGGAGTCCGCACGAGCCGCAGCCGGTCTTCCGCACCGAAGGTAAGTTTCTCGGCTGGGGCGGCCGCCGGCTCGTTCTGCGGCTTGACACCAGGCTGCACGCGCTCGACTGGCGGGACGGCACGTCGCTCTGGAGCTACCCGGGCAAGTCCAAGAGCGCGGTCGTCTCGCCCGATGGCCTCTGGACAGCCGTTCAGCAGGCACGCCAGGTCCGTGTCCTGGGGCCCGAGGGGCGCCCGATTCGGGAGCTGAGCGGCACGGATTTCGATTTTTCGCCCTGCTCGCAGTTCGTCACGTGCCGCGTCGGACGCTACCGCATACGCCAGCTCTGGCAACTGTCGCCCCTGGTGCTGCTGGCGAACCACTGGTGGCATAACTTTAGCTGGTGGGGAAACGGGCAGGCGATCGCGAGCGACCCCGACCAGCTCCATTTCTACGACCTCCGGACGGGGATGACGACCGACGAGCCCACACCCTCCTCGCGAGGCTGGGATTGGTGTCGCTCCAGCCGTGGCTCGCGCTGGATGGGGCGCGTAGCCGGCAGCTCGACTCTGGTTGTGGAGTCCGATGGCACCCAGCACACGTTCGCAGGGAAAGGCAAGTTTCTCGAGGATGAGCGGGTCGTTCTCGGCAACAGCTCCCTTTGGGATGGCCGCCTGCTTCGTAAGCTCTCCCTGCCCGACCCACCGTGGCTGCCCGGCCCGGTCGACCCGATCGGCGGCCGGACGATCGTCAATCAGCTAAACTCCACGGGCTTCCTGCGCCTGGGGGACACCGTTCCTTATCGCCAGTTGCCAGCCAGACTCGTGGCGCAGCATCCCCACGAGCCCTACTACGTCACGGAGCACGCGAACCAGCTCCAGGTCTGGCACGTCCCCCCCGAGTCTCCCCTGCAGCCCTCCATGCTCGACGACGGCGCCGCAGCTGTCGAGCCCCCCCTGCGCCCCCTGGCCCTGTTCCTGCTGCACCGCCGCTTCCAGCACGACGTGTCCCTGGAGGAGAACCTCCCCCTGTCTCCAGTGCATCAAATAGAGCTAGGCGATTGATCCTCCTTTTGTGGCTCTGCTCTTGCCCGCTTCGATCTCGGTTCAGAGCCAGCCCTAGTTGCGCATCAGCGCCGAGAAGCTGCTGCTGCTCGTCTCCAGCTGGGTGGTCTGAGGGCGTGGTTTCTGAGCCGTCACGGTCAGCCGGGCGATGCGACTGCCGGCGCCCACCTGGAAGGCGGTGACCTGGCGGGCGATGACCGTGCCTCCGTTGAGGTAGAAGCTCAGGGGCTGCCGCCCCGACGGCCCGTTGTAGCTCTCGATCGGCACCACCGCTCGCGTCGCCGGGTTGATGGGGACCTCGGCGCGGCGCACCTCTCCCGCCACGTTGTCGTAGTAATACAGGACGTACTTCGTCCAGACCAGGTCCTCGTTGGTGGTCGCGTCGAGCACGAAGTTGCCGTTGACATCGCGCGCCGAGGGCAGGCTGATGGCATCCCCGGCGGGCGTGACGCTGACAGCCGAGCTGGCGGTGGTCTCCACATCCCGAACCCAGCGCGCCCCCACCAGCTGACCCTGCTGGACCAGGTCCGTCAACCCGTCGGTCTTGAACCAGGCCGAGATCCCCATCTTGAAGATGCCGAACACCGACGTGATCAGCACGCCCATCACGGCCACCGCCACCATCACCTCGAGCAGGCTGACGCCCCTACGGGACATAGAAGCTCGTCTCCGTCTTGACGCGGTGGCGCGCCCAGGTGACCTCCACCGAGACCCCGACCAGGTCGGTGCGGATCGGAAGAGTGACCACTTTGAGCACGTAGTTTTGCCCACCCACGTTGCGAGCTGGATAGGGCAGGGGGGGAAACCCGTTCACCGGCGCGGTGGGGACGGAACCATCGAAGGAAAGGGCGGCTTTGGGCACATTGCCCGTCACTCGCGCCGTCTCCACCAGCTCACGGGCGAGCTGGGTGGCGGTCTGGGAGTCGCGCGACTGCGCCAGCAGGCTCAGGCCGGTCGTGAACACGCCGATCAGGGCCAGCAGGGCGACGGCCAGAATCCCCACCGCGAGCATGACCTCGGTCAGGCTGACGGCCCGGCGGGCTTTCAACGGCTCATCCAGACCTTCACTCCCAGCGTTCCGATCGTGGAGCCGGACTGCTCGAGCATGTCGCGCACATAGGTGACGCGGACGCCGCGATTGAGGTAGATGTCGCCCGGGCGGACCTGCAGGGCCGGGTTGAGCGGATCGGGGTAGCCCGGGCTCTGGCTGCCATCATCGGCGCTCATGAGCCCGCCCCGGATATTGACCTCGTTGTCGGAGTAGAAGTAGCCGTTGGTGTAGATCAGTCCGTTGAAGTAGGACGTGCCGAGCTTGTCGTAGTCGAGCTGGCTCATGGTCGTGACCACCATGTTGCGGATCAGCGGCTGCGCCAGTGGCCCGAAAGTGGTGAACGCGTCGTTGCCGCCGTCGAACAGTCCCTCGGAGCTGGTGCCGGCGAGCGCGGCGTTGACATCGGCCGCGGAATCGGCCACGTCGGTGTGGCGAGACATCAACCCGTTCAGGTTGTCGGTCGGGTCGATCAACTCGGTCAGCTTTTTCACCATGAACTGCTGCGAGGGCGTGGAGGGCTTCGTCTGCAGCATCTGGTTGAGCTTGACCAGGGGCGCCATCTCGCTGGGCGCCACCGCGAAAGGCGGGGTGAGATTGGCGGTCGCGTTGGACGCGAGCATGTCGATGGCGTAGTCGAAATCGGAGCCCTGGTATCCGAAGGCCGTCGGAGAGGCGCTGTTGAGGTAGCCCTGGGCCAACTGGGTCCAGCTCTTGGCGTTGCTCCAGTGGGTGCTGTAGGGCACGCCGTTGGCGTCGTTCCCCGCCGCCGCGACGATGCCGTCGAGGTAGGCGGTGCCGTCGAAACCGTGCAGGGCCACGCTGCCCTTGCTGTAGAGCGCCACCTGCCGGTTGTTGGCGGCGGTGAGCTCGCTGTCGCCGTAGAAATCGGTTTTCCCGCCCACGAACACGCTGCCCTCGCCCTTGATGGTGCCCACCACGTTGACGTCGCCCGTAACGTACAGGTTGGCGCCGTGCAGGTCGATGTCGCCCGTATAGTTCAGATTGCCGCTCACGTAATAATCGCCGGCGCCCAGCGTGGTGGTGCTGCCCGCGAAGGTGGGAGCGGCCGCCGAGCTCTTGGCCGCGATCCGTCCGGGGATATCCACCACGGGCGGGGGAGCCGCGGGCTGATTGTTCAGGGCGCTGCCGCTGATCGTGGCCCCGCCCATCTGGATGGCCGCGGCGTTGCCGCTGGCGCTGTAGACCGAGCCCCGGATGTCGGCCGATTCGCCCGAGGCCCCCGTCCAGCTCACCTGGCCGGCCGCGTTGGCGGTGGAGTTCGAGCGCACGTTGGCGTCTACCGGGGTGGGATCATTCAGACCCTGGATCCCGTCAATTTTGACGTTGCCGCGCATGCGGATCACGCCCGAGCTGGTGATCGAGGCATCGGGCGAGACGCTGCCCTGACGCGACAGGATGACCTCCAGCACGCGGTGGCTGAGGCCCTGGCGGCCGTCCACGACCAGATAGGCCGTACCTGGATTCACCGGCCCGCGCGGGCCGGGGACCGGGGCGCCCCCGGTCAGGTTATTGACCGAGGCGCCCGGGCCAAAGAGCACGGTGAAGCTCTGCTCGCCTCCCGGCAGGGCCTGGTTGACGAGGTTCGTATTGTAGCCGGGTGTGGCGGTCATGCGCGACATCACGTCGGCCACGCCGGCCTCGGCGGCGTTCAGCGCCCCCAGACTGGTTTGCGATTGGACGCCGAAGAAGCCCTGGGCGCGCATTCGGGTCACGAAGACGATCGTCATGAGGGCCAGCACGGCCATCATGAGCAGTGTGGTCACCAGAGCCATTCCTCGAGCACTGCGCACGTCCTTGAGGATCATAGCACGAAAAGGGGTTCCGGGCCGGTGAGCAGAAGCTCCGCCCGCCCACCGGGCCAGTAATACCAGCACAAAAGCGAGGAAACAGTTTATGGAACTCAAGAACAGCCGCATCGTCCTTATCGGCGGCGCAGGATTGGTGGGCTCGCACATCGTGGACCAGCTCGTCAACGAGGACGTGCGCGAGGTGGTGGTGTTCGACAACTTCGTGCGCGGCACGCGCGAGAACCTCAAGAAGGCGATGGAGAGCCCCAAACTCAAGATCGTGGAGGGCTCCATCACCGATCAGAAAGCGCTGCGCTCGGTGCTCGAGGGAGCCGACGGCGTCTTCTTGCTGGCCTCCCTCTGGCTGGGTGAGTGCGTGCACGAGCCCCGCAGCGCCTGGGAGACCAACGTCATGGGCACCTGGAACGTGGTGGAGGCCTGCCAGGAGCTGGGCATCAAGCGCGTGGTCTACAGCTCCTCGGCCTCGGTCTACGGCAACGCCCTGGTCACCCCGATGACCGAGGACCACCCGTTCAACAACCGCACCACCTACGGCGCCACCAAGATCGCCAACGAGCAGATGTTCCGCGCCATCTACGAGCAGCACAAGCTGCCCTACGTCGGCATGCGCTACATGAACATCTACGGGCCACGCATGGACTACCATGGGACCTACGTCAGCGTCATCATGAAGGTGCTGGACAAGATTTTCGCGGGCGAGCGCCCCCAGATCTTCGGCGACGGCACGCAGACCTACGACTTCATCTACGTGGGCGATGTGGCCCGCGCCAACGTGCTGGCCATGAAGGCCGACTGCGCCGACGTGAACTTCAACATCGGCTGCGGCCAGGGGACGGACCTCAACACGCTGGTCGATCATCTGCTCAAGCTCACCGGGTCGGATCTCAAGCCCGAGCACCTGACCCAGGCCCAGAGCTTCGTGACCCACCGCATCGGCAGCACCGAGCTGGCCAAGGAGCTGCTGGGCTTCACGGCCACGACGCCGCTCGAGGAAGGTCTGAAGCGCGTGCTGGAGTGGCGGATGGAGCAGCAGAAAGTAGCGGCGAAGGCGTGAGCATGAAGATTCCCATTTCCAAGCCCCTGATGGGGGACGAAGAGAAGGCCGCGGTGGTGGTGCCGCTGGAGACCGGCTGGGGCGTCCAGGGCCCGAAGGTGGCCGAGTTCGAGAAGCTGTTCTGCGAGTTCAGCGGAGCCCGGCATTCGGTGGCCACCACCTCGTGCACGACGGCGCTGCACCTGGCCATGATCCTGGCCGG
>JBDHVW010000126.1:0-19007 GCA_039809865.1 Vulcanimicrobiota bacterium | reverse complement strand
TCAGCTCCGAATTCAGAGCGTAGTAAGCCTGGATGGGGCTCTTCGTGAACGCTTCCAGGCGCTCGAGCTCCGGGCGAACCACTTCCAGGGGCCGCGGCTCGATTTTGCCGTCCTGCTTGAAATGGTCGTCCAGCAACCCTCCGCCCTGAAAGCTGTAGCCACGCCCCAGGCTGACGTTGAGAGCCTCCTCGTCGGTGACCGCCAGCGCCGGGCGCGCGAACACGTGCGTATGTCCCGAGATCATCACACCTGACAGCTTACAGATTCGAACTGAAAAACTGTTGACTCAGGGCGATCCCCCCTGTATACTACAGCTCGAAATAGCCGGGTCGTCTAATGGTAGGACAGCGGGTTCTGGTCCCGTATGTAAGGGTTCAAATCCTTTCCCGGCTGCCATCCTAGCCGCGTTGGTCTAGGGGCTTAGGACGCCGCCCTCTCACGGCGGAAATCACGGGTTCGAATCCCGTACGCGGTACCATCGAGAGCCGGCAGCCTAAGATGCCGGCTCTTCTCTTTTGTCCCGAACAGGGAGCCCGAAGCCACCGTAGAACGCGGTTCTCATGCTCGTCACATCGCAAGCCGTCGACCGTCTCCCCGATGCCCCCAACCGCTACCGCGACGACCGTGCCCTGCACCGCCTCCTCAAGCGCTTCCTGAGCGCCGAGGCGCAGAAATGGGCCGACCCGGTGCTCGACCGGATGGGCGCCGCCTCGGCCGGCAAGCTGGACGACTGGGCCTCGCAGGCCGACAAGAACCCGCCGCGCCTGCAGCCGCGCGATCGCTTCGGCAACCGCGTAGACCACCTCGACTTCCACCCCAGCTACAAGAAGCTCCAGGAGTTCGCCTACGGCGAGGGGATCATCGGCCACTATTACGACGCCGGGGTCCGCCAGACGCTGGGCAACGCGGTCGAGGCGGTCAAATTCGCCCAGGGTTACCTCTTCGCCCAGGCCGAGCAGGGGCTCTACTGTCCCATCTGCATGACCGACGGCACGGCCTATCTCATCGAGAAGTTCGGCACCGAGGACCAGAAGGCGCGTTTCCTCCCCAACTTGCTCAAAGGCGAGTGGGAAGGCGCCATGTTCTTGACCGAGAAGGCGGGCGGCTCCGACGTGGGGGCGACCGAAACCGTGGCGCGCCCCACCAAGACCCCCGACTACGCCCTGCAGGGCGAAAAGTGGTTCTGCTCCAATGCCGGCGCCGAGCTGGTGATGGTCCTGGCGCGTCCCCAGGGCGCTCCGGAAGGCACCACGGGCCTGGGCCTGTTCGCCCTCCGCCGCCACCTCGAGGATGGCCGGCTCAACCACCTGCACCTGGAGCGCCTGAAAGACAAGCTGGGCACGCGCTCGATGCCCACCGGCGAAGTGATCCTGAACGGCTCCCTCGCCGAGCCCGTCGGCAGCCTTTCGCGTGGCTTCCTACAGATGACCGACATGCTCAACCTGTCACGGCTTTACAACGCCACCGCCTCGGCCGCCATCATGCGGCGCGTGCTGTCCGAATCCATCCGCTACGCGGTCGTGCGCCACACGTTCGGCCACTCGCTGCTCTCCAACCCGCTGGTGCAGGCCAGGCTGGTCGAGATGCAGGTCGAGCAAGAGGCCGCCCTGCACCTCCTGTTCTGGCTCTACGGCTGGCGCGCCAAAGCGTCGGCCAGCGAGGAGAAGCTGGTCCGCATGCTGACCCCCCTGGCCAAACTGACCACCGCTCGGACGGCGGTGCAGCACGCCAGTGACGCGGTCGAGCTGCACGGCGGCTGCGGCTACATCGAGGACTGGCCCCTGGCCCGGATGTTCCGCGATGCCCAGGTGCTGCCGATCTGGGAGGGCACCACCAACATCCTGGCGTTGGACACGTTCCGCGCGCTGCACAAAGAGCAGTGCCAGGAGGCCTTCTTCGCCTTCGTGGACCAGCATAACACCGACGAGGGCGTGAAGCTGGCCGCGGGCGAGCTGCGCAAGTCGCTGGAGAGCCTGCTCTCTCCGCCGGGTCAGGCGGGCATCTTGCCGTGGTGCCTGCGAGCGACCCAGGTATTCCAGGCCACCGTACTGGCCCAGACGGCCTCGGGCGACCACTCCACCCAGGTGGCCGAGCATTACCTGCGGCGCCACTTTGCCAACGACCGCCACAGCCTGACCCCGGGCTATCTCGAGCACGCCGTGAAGCACCACCACAGCTTGCTGGGGCTGCCGTAGACTTTCTGCTCTCGCCCGCAGGGGCCGCGGCACTGGGGGAGCTTGCCGAGGGGCCGCTCGATCTCAAGCGCCTCGAAGGGCTGCGCAAGCGTTTCGGAGACGGCGCACGCGTCCTGATGACCCAGGCGGAATTGCGGCGGAAGGCCAGGGGGAAGTTTCCGCAGGCGGAGCGGATGTTCTTCGAGCGGGAGGCGCTGGAGCAGTCTTCCGCCTTCGCGCTGGCGGCCCACCGGGCGGAGCGGTTCGAGGGCCTGGTTTATGACCTGGGGTGCGGCCTCGGCGGCGACCTGATAGCTCTGGCCCGGCGCGGGCCGGTGGAGGGCTGGGAGCGGGACCCCTGGCGCGCGAGTCTGGCCGAGGCCAACCTGCGGGCCCTGGGCCTGGACGGGGTGGTGCACACCGGAGAGTTCCCCTGGGACCTGACCGGGCAGGCCTTCTGCGACCCCGCGCGGCGCCGCGGCGGACAGCGCGTGTTCTCACCTGAAGACCTGGAGCCGCCCCTGTCGGCCCTGCGCAAGCTGCGCCTCGACAAGCTGGCCGTGAAGCTGGCACCCGGCCTGGAAGACGTGCCGGACGGCTTTGGAGTCGAGTTCGTGGGTGTCTCGGGCGAGTGCCGCGAGGCCGTGCTCTGGTCCGATCGCCCGGGCGAGCGCTGGGGCAGCGTCTACCTGGACGGATGGCACGAGGTGGTGGCCGGCCCGGACCCCCCCGCCGAAGGGGTGCTGAAGCCCGGAGCATTCCTCTACGACCCCGAGCCCGTCGTCGTGCGCGCCCGGGCGCTGGGCACCCTCTGCGAAGAGCTGCACGCCTGGCCCTTCGACCCGCAGGTGGCCTACCTGGTGAGCCATAGGGGCCACGCGCATCCCCTGGCCCAACGCTTCGAATTGCTGGAAGTGCTCGACTTCTCGCTCAAACGCGTCCAGGAACGCTTGCGCGCCCTGGGCTGGGCGCGCCTCGAGATCAAGAAACGCGCCTTCGCCGTGACCCCGGAGGAGCTGCGCAAGAAGCTGAAGCTGGCGCCGCGAGGCGGCGAGGGCACGCTCTTCTTGACCCGGCAGGGTGACAAGCCGCTGGCGCTTTTCGCGCGCAGGGCCGAAGCCGCTCGGGCTTGAAAAGCGCGGGATGACCCGCCGCTTCCTGACCGCCCTCACTGGCTGCCTTTTCCTGGCCGGCTGCAACGCCAGCAATACGACCGTCAGCGACACTCCGCTCGACCCCACAACCGTAACCGTCCAGGTGACCGAGCCCGATGCGCGGGCTCCCCTCACCGTGGGCAACGATGTCGTCGACACCGTCGAGGTGAACGGCTACGACGCCTCCGGCAAGCGCATCGTGGGTCCCCTGCGGGCCCCCATTGCCGAAGCGATGCAGTTCGAAGGGGTGCCCCGCGGCGTGGCGGCGCTCAAGCTGGACTACTTGCGCAACCGGGGCTTCCCGATCTTGCGAGCCGTCGTCCGCCTGCCTGAAGGCACCGGCGCGACCAGCGTCAACCTGGGCAGCGACTCTCTGAGCGTCCAGGACCCGCAACAAACCGCGCCCCCAGCGCCGCCCGTCTCCAGCTTTCGCTTCGAGACGATCGCGGGGACGTCGTCCAGCAATCCACCCAACGTGACCGGCTACCAGTTGATCGCGAATTACCCGGACAACTCCACGCTGGACAATCCTCCCACCGACCACTCGATCATGCTCCAGGGCGTCTGCTATGCCCCCTCCCCCATCGGCTTCTTCTCGGCCACGGGCCCGTCGCTGAGCGATCTCTTCTGGGACAATTACTCTCCCAGCGCCGGCAACACGGTCTATGGCTGGCAGGTGTTGTGGGGCTCCATCAGCCAGTATGTGGCCCCGCCCACGGTGTTCCGCAACGACATCGACACCATTCGCAACACCCTGGGCTGCAACTCCATCCGCGTCTACGCGATGCTGAACCAACAGCTCAACAACGCCGGAACGGGCTTCGACTCGCAGGTCTTCACCCACCAGATGTTCCTGGACTACTGCTTCAACAACGGGAACAACCCCGTCTTCGTGCTGATCACCCTGACACCCCCGACCTTCGTCTTCCAGGCCCAGGTCGCCGCCACGCCCCCCACGGCCGCGGAGTGGCAGGCCAACATCAGCGCGATGATCGCCGAAGTCGGTCCCAACGCCGGGGTACTGGGCTTTCTGGTCATGAACGAGCTGGATCAGGAGGGCTCGGCGTTCAATCAGAATCCCTCCACCCCCAACAGCGACACCGATTACTTCTACAATGCGGCGCAGACCTACATCGGGCTGTGCAAGACCCCGTTCCCCAACAAGTTGTGCGGCTGGGCCGCCCACGACAGCCCCCAGTTGCTGTCCTACATGGTCAACAACTCCAACACCCAGACCAGCACGGTCTACGCGCAACAGCTGGCTGACTTCGATTTTTGGGGAGTCAACACGTATCAGTCGGCCACACTCGACTCGGTGCTCGGTCCTCAGGTGATCAGCAATGGGCTGACCTTTGCCCAGCTTCCATCGGCCTATCAAAAGCCGGTCATCTTCACCGAGATCGGCTATCCCGCGGGCGAGCACGTTACCGACAACGGGCCGCTGAGCGACACCGCCACCGCCCAGGGACGAGCCGCCGAGGTCCTGACCCGGGTCTACACCGAGGCCTTCTCCAACTCCGCGCCTCCCTCGCCCAACCCCAGCTATTCTCCCAATCCACCCGACTACAGCCAGGCCACCACGCCCGTATCCGTGCCCTATCCGCAAATCCTGGTGGGCGCTTTCTACTTCGAGTATTCCGACGAGTGGAACAAAGGGGGCAACAACTCGGTGGATGGCAACGGCAACTGGGCCTGGAACGCCAACGCCACCCAGGATCCGAACCGGCCCAACGGGTGGGACGACGAGG
Organism: Vulcanimicrobiota bacterium; assembly: GCA_039809865.1. GTDB lineage: Bacteria > Vulcanimicrobiota > Xenobia > Xenobiales > QWHO01 > QWHO01. The sequence goes on along the minus strand of JBDHVW010000126.1, from coordinate 13,931 downwards.
CCTCTTTCGGCCTCTACTCGGGTGCCCTGGGGGCCGACGTGGCTCCCAACCGCAATCCTTATCCACCCAACAGCGGCGGCCCGGCTGCTCCGGTCGACACCCTGACCGCCCGCACCCCGCTGGTGAATGCCATCAGCGCGTTCTACCTGCAGAACTTCGTCAATCCGGGTACGCCGAGCCCGTGAATCGCGACCTCTTCGCGCGCTGGGCCGTCGGTCAGGCGCACCAGGACGTCGAGGACCTGTATGCCTCGTTCGTCCGGCGGCGTGAGGAAGTGTGGGATCAGCGGCCTCTCGAGGCCGCGCTCATCCAGGTCGGCGAGTGGCTGATCGAGCCCGAGTGGCAGGTCGGACCGTTTCTGCAGGCCGCCAACGGCGATTTTGCCGGGGCGCGCCAGGCCGTGGAAGAATCCTGGGAGCGATACGCCAATCTTCAGGTGTATCAACACGAGGTCACCCAGGAGAGCGTCACGATTCACGGGTTCCTCAAAACGGCCATCGAGCAGTGGCTCGAGGCGCTCGACCTGCTCGAGCAGGGCTTGAACGACGACGCGGCACCGCTGGCAGAGTCGGCTTCGCGCCGGCTGGCGGCGCTGGTCGTCTATGGCGACCACCTGGATCGCCAGACCACCACGACGGGAGCCAGCTATGACGCCTGAAGAGTGCTACGAGAAGGCCCGCCACTGGCTCGTCGAGCTATTCGGGGTGGAGCGCGTCGTGAGCGACGGCGAGGAGCTGACGCTGGGCGTGGCGGTGGGCTCGGCGATGGCGCAGATCAGCGTGAAGCCTTTCGGCCAAGACGACTCGGTGCTGGTCACGCGGGCCTACGTCGCGACGGGCGTGGACCCGACCTACGAGCTGCTGGAGTACTTGCTGCACGAGAACAACCGGGCGTTGTTCGGGGGGTTTGGCATGGAGGGCAAGGGCGACGTGTTCTTCCAGCATTCGGTGCTGGGCAGCACCTGCGACCCCCCTGAATTGAAGAGCTCGGTGATGGCGGTGGTGCTGATCGCCGACCGCTACGACGACGAGATCACGACACGGTGGGGAGGAGAGCGGGCGTCCGACCGGGCCCTGCACCAATAGCATGCACGAGATCAATCCCGTTAGCTCGCTGGACCCGACCGAGGCCCTTCGCTGGCGGACCGGCGGTGAAATGGCCGAGGAGGAAAGGGCCGAAACCGTCGCGGCACTGCCCGCCTACCAGGCGCTGGACGTCAGCCCCATCGGGCTGGAAGCTTCTCCCGACGCCGGTCGCCGCGTGTTGACCGCCCAGGTCGGTATGGCCCGCGAGCTGATGCGGGACACTTCCAGCGACGAGCTGATGAGCCTGAACCTGACGCGGGACGATACTCCGCGCCCCGCGCCGCTGTTGACGAACCTGAACGCGGACGACTTCATGACCAACCAGGTTGGAGGGCAACAGGGGGCGCCGGCCAAACCCCCGCAAAGCCAGCAACCCCCAAAGCCAGCCCAGCGGCCCGCCAGGCCGAGTGAACCCAAAAAGGTGGGAAGCGACAAGCCGCCCCGTCCGGACAAGGATTTCCTGGAGAACCCCAAATTCAAAGCCCTGAGCCCCGATCAGCAGGAAATCGTAAAAAACCTGATGACCAAGGTGGGCAATCGGGACGAGTTCTACGCTCTGCTCGAGAGCGGCAAGCTCACCCTGCGCGACACCAAGGGCAAGATGCTCCTGGACCACTTGCTTCACATCGGGGAGCACCAGGTTCTGGCCACCGGGGTCAATCGTCAGGAGATCCTGGATACTCTGATCGCGCACCTGGTCCAGCCCGAGAACATCATGCAGGGCGGGCGCAACACCTGCGCCGCCACGGCGATTCAATACAAGCTGGCACGCGCCAATCCGGCCGAGTACGCGCGTCTCGTGACGGGCCTGATCGACGACCGGGAGGACCGGGTCCAGCTCCAGGGTGGCGGCTATCTGGTTCGCAAGAACGATTCCATCGCCGACGACGGAAGCCGTCGCACCCAGCTCGACCGGATCATGCAATCCAGCCTGATGGAGCGCGGGGCTCAATCGTCAGCCCCGGGTGTGCCGCCCGACTACAAGACCAGGAGCGGCAAACTCTGGAAAGATCTCGATCCAGCCGAGCAGGCCCGGGTCTGGCGCGACGAGATGACGCCGGAGGAATGGGAGCGGTTCGGTCGCAAGCTCGGTCCTGACGGGACTTACGACAATCGCGACGACAAAGTTCGCTATCGGCGCGGCGGCCGGGTCGGCGAGTTCCAGGGCATGGGATCGGACGGAATTCAGGACACCGAGAACGACGTTCTGGGCGGTAATCGCAAGGACCACACTTATCGAGATTCTCCCGACGCACGCCGAGAGTTCGAGGAGAAGTTGAAACGACAATACGTCGGGATGCTCGTCAGTCTCCGCTGGAGTCGCTCCGGAGCCCACGAGCACCATGCCCTGGTGGTGGACGGAATCAGTAATGGCCAGGTTCACCTCTACAATCCCCAGGGCGCCGAGTCGACTTACAAGAGTGGTCTGGGTGGAATTCGCGATGGTCCGCGCGTTCAGAATACAGGGATGGCCAGGGTTTCGATGTCCATCGACGAGTTCTTCAGCCGCCTGGAATCGTATAACGCGGAGTGATCGACTTCGGTCGCCTCACCTGGCCCGAGGTGGACGCGCTGGATCGCTCTCTGCCGGTCTACCTCCCCCTGGGGGATGCGGCGGCGCCGTCCGATGGCATCGTGCTACCAGCCGTGCCCTACGGTTTCGAGCTGCCCACCTGGCAGGCTTGCCAGCGGAACCTGGCGGAAGCCCTGCGCGAAGACGGGTTTGCCGAGCCGCAAATCGTGCAGGGCAAGCCCCTAGATTATCCTGAGCCGCACGGGGTCCTGCTCCTCCCGGTGGGCCACACCGAGCAGCACGGCTACCACCTCTCGCTCAACGTGGACACGATTCTGATCGACGCCATCTCGAAAGGCGTTCGCAACGCGATCAGCCTCCCCACGATGCCCTACGGGGTCAGCATGCACCGCCGCTGCTTCCGCGGCACGATGAACCTGGGCGGACGCGCCTTCGAGGATTTCTACCTCGAGCTGCTGGAAACACTCTATGCCCGCGGCCACCGGCAGTTCTACCTGCTGAGCGGCCACGGCGGCAACTGCTCGTTCCTGGTCACCATCTGCAAGTACTTCGGCGAGCGCCGCACCGATGCGTTCTGCGCCACCTCGTTCATGTATCTCGGCAACGAGGACCTCGAGCGCCACCGCTCCTCGCCACGTGGGGGCATGGGCCACGGGGGCGAGTTGGAGACCTCCCTGATGTTGCACCTGGCGCCCGACCAGGTCTGGATGGACCGTGTGGTGGACGAGATGGACTTCGTGGCCACCGAAAACTACTATATGGAGTGGATTGAAGGGGGAGCTCTGGTGGCCAATCCCAGCTGGTATGACGACACGATCTCCGGAGCCTACGGCGCCGGCTCCCACGCCACCGCCGAGAAGGGCCGGCTCTGGCTGGCCGCAGCCATCACGGAGAAAGAAGGCCACGTCCGCGAGATCGAGCAGCAACATCGCCGCCGCAGCGAGCGCCGCGCCCAGGGCTACGGGCGCTGGGGTAAAATGTTCTAGGGGGCGGCGCTGGCACTCGGTCCGACCAACCTGGCAGCGGGTCAGAGCACGCAACGTGGTCGGCCTCACGCGCCAGTCCGACGGCTCGTTGGCCGGGGGCGGCCCCGTGAAGGACTCGAAGTGGAGCAGGCTCACGGCCGCGATCCGCTTTTCCCAGCGAGCTCCTGGTGGACGTGCGCGCTCTCTCGATCAAGGAAGCCCGGCGCAAAGTCGGTCAGAGGGGTGTGGCCTACACCGGCCCGTTCACCAGGCAGGCGCCCTTCTCGGTCTATCTACGCAACTGAGGGGACCAGCGCGCGGAACTCCTCGCTGCCCTGCAGCAACTCGGCATAGGTCCCGGAGGCCACCAGGCGGCCCTCGGCCAGCACGTAGATGACGTCGCAGTTCTGCACGGTGCTGAGCCGGTGCGCCACGGTCACGACCGTCCGCTCGCCGGAGAGTCCGTCCAGGCAGGCGATGACCTCGGCCTCGGTGCCGCTATCGAGGGCGCTGGTGGCCTCGTCCAGCACCAGCACCTGGGGATCGCGGTAGAGCGCGCGCGCCAGACCCAGCCGCTGGCGCTGCCCTCCACTCAAGCGGATGCCCCGCTCACCGATCAACGTGTCGTAGCCCTCGGGCAGGGTCAAAAGGAATTCGTGCAGACAGGCCGCCCGCGCCGCCCACTCGAGGCGCCGAGGGTCGGCCTCCGCCAGACCCAGGGCGATGTTGGCGCGCACGGAGTCGTCGGCCAGGTAGACGTCCTGGGGAACGTAGCCCAGCGTGCGTTGCAGGCCGGCCATCAATTCGGGCGTGGCCTTGACCCCGTCCAGCTCCAGGTGGCCGGTTCGGGGCTCGAGCAAGCCGACCAGCAGGTTCAGCAGCGTGGTTTTACCCGAGCCGGTGGAGCCGACCAGACCTACCCGGGCGCCGCGTCGCACGGTCAGGGTGCAGTCGACCAGGGCCGACGCACCGCCGCGCTCGTAGGCGTAGCTTACCTGACGCAGGCAGAGCTCTCGCTCCAATGAGCGAGGCGCCACCGGCGCGGGCAGGCCGTCGCCCTCCCGCGGCAGCCGGGAAAGCTCGTCGGCGAGCTTCTCCACGACGGCCCGGCCGGAGGCCAGCGCGAAGGCGCTGGAGAGACACTGCTGCAGGGCGGGCCAGATCCGGTAGGCCGCCAGGGCGTAGAGGCTGACCAGGGGGATGAGCTGCTCGGGATGGGCCAGCGTGGCCTGCAGGTAGAGCACCAGGCCGATCACCGTGGCGCTCGTCAGAGTGTGCAGCGTGAGGCGCGGCATCTCGCCGGCCAGGGTGCGCTGGTTGACGTAGCCGGTCAGCTCGGCCACCTGCCGGTCATATTGCGCGCAGTAATAGTCGAAGCTCTGGCTCAGCTGGATCTGCTTGAGCGTGCCCAGCGCGTCGGCCAGCGAGCGCTCGGTGGCCTGGGCCGCGGCCAGCTCGCGCCGGCTCAGCTCGCGCAGGTGGATGCGAAACTGGCGATAGACCAGGGCGAAGAGCCCGCCCATCAGCAGGGTGGTGACCAGCGCCACGGCCGGGTTCAGCCACAGCAGAGCCAGAATGAGGGCCGCGGCCGTCCCGCCGCGAGCCAACATGGTTGTCAGCGGGCGATAGACGCGGTCGGTCAGCTCGCGAGCGCGCTTGAGATCGTCGAGCAACTCGGCGCTGTGTCGCTCGAGGTGCCAGGCGTACGGACGCGTGAGATAGGCCAGGTAGAGCCGCCGCGAAAGCCGGCGCTGCTGGTAGAATCCGAACCGGCATCCCAGCCAGATGTTGAGCGCGGTCAGGAGATTGACGATGGTCAACCCGAGCAGCACCATCAGGCCCCAGAAGACCAGAAAGCTGCTCGGGCTGGTAAACCCCATCTGAGCGTAGAGCTTGGCCAGGAAAGGCTGTTGGCGCAGCAGCTCGGGATTGGCGGCCAGACCCATGAACGGCATGATGGAGGTCACCCCCACCAGCTCGAACAGCGCGGCGACCAGGGCGCTGCCCAGCAGCCCGAGCATTCGCACGCGCTCGGAGCGATCGAGCAGGGAGAGAAGCTGTCCTAAAGTCGCCAGCATTGCAGCCTGAGTTCCGCGCCGCCAGTGAATCTCTTTTCGACAGGTCGAGCCAGGTCCGCTGCAAAGGCGGAAAGCCTGTGCCAGAAGGCCCTCTTTCAACGAATCAGCCACGTCTCGCGTGGCTGATTTTCGGGCTACTTCTTCGGCTGCTGCTTGTCAGCCTTGGCTTTGTTCTTCTGGTCGGACTTGGCAGCCTTCTGTTTGTCGCTCTTCGCCTTGTCCTTTTTGCCGCCTTTGTCTCCCATGACGGTTACCTCCCTGGAATGAGATTGAGGTGTACTCATGATAGCGAATTCCAGGCCAAGGGCAAGCTCCCAGGTAAAGCCGACCGGCCACCGCGAAGCGAAGCTGCATGCGGGCGCGCGAACTTGGCATCGTGGTCGGAAACTTGCCTCCCGGCCCCCACAACGCCATCACCGATGTTCCCGGCGTGAAGGTCGGCATGACCACCCTCATCCGCGGGGAAGGCGCGCTGGTGCCCGGCCAGGGCCCCGTGCGAACCGGCGTGACCGCCATCCTCCCCTGTGACGACCCGTGGGCTCTGCGGCTGCCGGCGGCCACGTTTCTGCTCAACGGCAACGGCGAGATGACGGGGATGGCTTACCTCAACGACATCGGCCGCCTGGAAAGCCCCATCCTGCTGACCAACACGCTCAACGTGGGCCGGGTGGCGGACGCCGTCATCACCTGGTTGATCCGGCGGCACCCCGGGATCGGTATCACCGAGGACGTGCCGGTGCCCGTCGTGGCCGAGTGCGACGACAGCACGCTCAACGATGCCCAGGGGCGTCACGTGGGCGAGCAGGAGGTGCTGGCGGCGCTGGACGGAGCTTGCGACGGCCCCGTGCCCGAGGGCAACGTGGGCGGTGGCACCGGTATGGTGTGCTACGACTACAAGGGGGGAACGGGCACCGCCTCGCGCCGGGAAGCCTATACCGTGGGCGTCCTGGTTCAGGCCAACCACGGGCTCCGCCACGAGCTCACGGTCCTGGGCCGCCGGGTCGGCGGAGAAGGCGAGATTCAGCCGCGGAACAACTTCGGCTCCATTGTCATCGTGATCGGCACCGACGCGCCCTTGAGCCAGAGCCAGCTGAGCCGCCTGGCTCGCCACGCGGCCATCGGGCTGGCGCGCACCGGCGGCACGGCGCACCACAGCTCGGGCGACCTGGTGCTGGCCTTCAGCACCGCCAACGCTCTTCCGCGCGACCTCGAGGAGCCGGTGGCGGCGGTGCAAATCCCCGACAAGCTGATGAATCCGCTCTACCAGGCGACCGTGGAGGCGACCGAGGAAGCCATCCTCAACGCCCTCTTGATGGCCGAGACCATGACGGGGAGGGATGGCAAGACCGTGCCCGCGCTGCGCCTGTGAACCTCTTGATGGAAGACCACTGCGAAGCCTACGTGTTCTGGAAGGAGCACGGGGTGTCCGGGCGCACCTGCGTGCACGTCGACGCCCACCTGGACGTGAGCGAGGCCGGTCTGGAGCCGCGCACGCTCGCAGCGATGGCTTGCGCGCGCACGGCCGAGGAGCTCGAGCCCCACCGGGTGTCCAACTACCTCCCCTGGGGCGGATTCCACTGCGGCAACTATCTCTATCCCGCGCTGCGGGAAGGCCTGGTCACCCGCCTGATCTGGGTCGTGCCGCCGCACTTCCTGGCCAGGGACCCCGTGGAGTGGGCTCGCGGCGAGTTGCAGAACTGGGTGGACCTCAAGCAAGACGAGTTCCGCGACCTCAAACTGGTGCAGGGGCGCGTGGAAGGCCACCTGGTGGGCCGTCCGCTCACGATCTGCACCTGGGACAACCTGCCCGCCCTCCCCGAAACGGTCCTGCTGGACGTCGACGTTGACTACTTCCTGGACCCGCAGGACCGGATCTGGCAGTCGCCCTACGACCTGAAGCTGGATTGCCGCTGGGACCTTCTCACCGTGGCCTACTCGGTGAACGGGGGCTACACCCCCCTGGAGCATCGCTGGCTGGGCCCGGCCACGCTGGAGGCTTTGACGAGCGAGACGCGTCGCAGCCAGGACGACGCGCGAAGCCACTTCCAGGACGACGCCCCCGCCCGCGCCATCAACACCGGCTCGCTCCACTTTCGGCGCCAGGAATGGGAGCTCGCCCGGGCCGCCTTTGTCGAGGCGGCGCGCGAGTCGCCCGAAGAGGCCTGGCTGGCGCAGTATCTGCTGGCCCTCACCGACAGCCGCGCGGGATTGCGCGAGGAGGCGGTGGACCGCTTCGAGGAGTTGCTGGGCGACACGCGCCTGAGCGCCAAGGAGCAGGCCTACGTGTGCTTCCTGATGGCCCGCGATCTACAGCGCTCCGAGCGCATCTCCGAGGCCAGCGCCGCCTTCGCCAGGGCGGTGGAGGCCGAGCCGGAGAATCCGGTGTACCTGCACCACTACGCGATCGCTCTGATTTCGGGGGGTTGGACCGAGGAAGGCACCAAGAAGCTGCGCAAAGCCATCCGCCTGGTTCCGGATCGCCTGGCTGCCCTCGAGCTCCACTACGAGCTGTTCAAGATCTATCGCCAGCAGGGCCAGATCGGGCTGGCCCAGGCCGAGCTGCGCGCCCTGGGACAGAAGGACGTCACGGGCCTGTACCACCTGAAGGCTCTGGCCGAGAGCCGCAAGTGATCCATCCGGCGGAGACCGCGGAAGACTTTGCCTTCGTGGTCGACCTGGCGGTCCGCTCGGTGGTGTTTGGAATTCCTTCCAGCCGCGAGCAGGACGAAGAGAGCCTGCGGGCCCGCGCACGCGTCAGCCTCGAGAGCCTCGAGTCGACCTGTCGCTGCGGGCTGGCCATCGCGCTGGTCGCGTGGGAGGACGCGCGGCGGGTGGGCTACCTCATCCTCCAGTTAGAGGAGCGGGATCCCTTCAGCGGGGTCGCGCAGAGCTTCATCTACGATCTGGCGGTGGAGCCCGACCGCTGGGGCAGCTACGTGGTGAACCGGCTGGTGACGGAAGCGGCGCGGCAGAGCTACGCCCGCGGCTACCGCTGGATGGTGGGCGAGGTCACGCGGGACAACCTGCGCACGCTGGTGCAGGCGCGGCGCCTGGGGTTCGTCATCGAGCGAGTGCGCCTGGGAATCGGGTGCGGGCCGGCCGGACGCGTGCCTCTGGAGCAGCGCCGAGACACCGCCTACGCGCGCTCGCGGGAAAAAAAATAACCCGGCTCGGGTAGCCGGGTTGGAAAGTGGTCGGGGCGAGAGGATTTGAACCTCCGGCCTCATCGTCCCGAACGATGCGCGCTGCCAGGCTGCGCTACGCCCCGATAACGAGGATACTATAACATGGCACCCTCGCTTGTCAAAGGGAATTTTTACTTGACGCTCTCCTTGGGCTTGACGACGGACCCGTTGGAATCGTAGATGGGATCCCCTTCCGTCTGGGTGAGCTCGTGAAACGCCTTCAAGAGGGTCTTGAAGACGGGTCCCGGATGCCCCGTGCCGATGGAGCGACCATCCACGTCGATGACCGGGATGAGCTCGGCGCCCGTGCCGGTGACGAAGCACTCGTCAGCGGTGTAGAGGTCGTGCATGGTCAAGAACGACATCTGCACCTGGATGCCCATCTTCTCGCCCAGCTCCATGACCACGCTGCGCGTGATGCCCTCCAGGATGCCGACCACCGAAGTGGGGGTGAACAGCACGCCGTTCTTGACGATGAAGATGTTCTCCGAGGTGCACTCGGTCAAGAAGCCGTTGCGATCGAGCATCACCGCCTCGGCGGCGCCGGACTGGATGGCCTCGATCTTGGCCAGGATGTTGTTGAGATAGTTCAGCGACTTGATGCGGGGGCTGAGAGCGTCGGGGGCGTTCTTGCGGGTGGAAGCCACCACCAGGCGGAGGCCCTTCTCATAGACCTCGGGCGGATACAGCTTGATCTTGTCGCCGATGATGATCACGGACGGACGGGCGCACTTGCGCGGGTCGAGCCCCAGGTCGCCCACCCCACGGGTCACGCAGAGGCGAATGTAGGCGTCGCGCAGATCGTTCTTGCGCAGCGTGTCCAGCACGTCGGCGCGCATCTGCTCGATCGGAATGGGAATGTCCAGCAGGATGGACTTGGCCGAGGCATACAAGCGCTCGAGGTGCTCTTGATGCCGGAAGACGCGGCCGTTGTAGGCGCGAATTCCTTCGAAGATTCCATCGCCGTAAAGCAATCCGTGGTCCCACACGGAGACCTTGGCGTCTTCCTTCTCGAAATGCTTTCCATCGATATAGACTAAAGGCATGACGCCTCCTTGTGGTTCAGGTACGGGCTGCCAGCGGTTTCTACACCCGGCCTCGGGGCTCCTGGCGGCAGGATTTGCGCACTTTTACAGCCAACCAACGGTCATGAAACCTTCGGTCCGACCCGGTCGTCGCTGATTGATGGCGCGGCTTCTCCCCCGTCGTCCCGAACCCGGCCCCCTCTGGCAGACAGCCGTCAAAGCGTGCTTGCTCATCTGCCTCACTCTCGTCTTGCTCTTCACTGCGGCCCTCTACCTGGCCGACGGACGTCGCATTCCCGTCGGCAGCGTGGGGATCACGGTGCTCCGGGACGTGAACGGAAAGCCTTATCTGGTCGTGGATCGCCCGCAGGCAACCAGCGTCATGGTCGACCTGTCCCTGGTGCAGGGTATGGAGGTCTATACAGGCCAGGTCCACTTCTAGCCCGAAAGCTTCTCCATGAAGGTCAGCTCACTTCCGCATAGCGTGCTGGAGGCTGCGCATCGCACCCAGCTCCTGGATACCCCGCCCGAGGAAGCCTACGATCGGCTGACGCGCCTGGCGTCTCGCCTCGTGGGCACCCCGGTGGCGCTAGTCACGGTGCTGGATGAGGATCGCCAGTTCTTCAAGAGCGCTCAGGGGCTCGCCGAGCCCTGGAAGACCCGCCGGGAAACCCCGCTCACGCACAGCTTCTGCCAGCACGTGGCGATCACGCGCCAGCCGCTGGTCATCGAGGATGCGCGCAAGCATCCGTTGGTGAAGGACAATCGGGCCATCCCCGAGCTCGGCGTTGTCGCCTACCTGGGCGTGCCCTTACAGCGCAGCGGAGAAGACCCCTTCGGGGTGTTGTGCACCATCGACGAGGCACCCCATCGCTGGAGCGACGACGATATCGAGACTCTGCGAGAGCTCGGCGAGCTGGTGGTGGCTCAGGTCGACCTGCAGCTCATGGCGCGTCAGTTGAACGAGCTGTGCGAGCGCCAGAGCGAGTTCATCGGCATCGCGGCGCACGACCTGCGCAATCCGCTGACTGTCATCATGGGATACTCCCGTTTCCTCCAGAGCGACCGTGCCCAGGTGGGAGACAAGGAGCGGCCGATGGTGGACAGCATCGTCAACAGCAGCCGGTACATGCTGACCCTGGTGGAGAATCTGCTCGACCTCGAGGCGCTCAAAGCCGGGCGCCTGCGGCTGGAAACGGCCACCTTCGACCTGGCCGACCTGCTGCAGCGGGTCGCTCTGCAGCACCAACCCATCGTGGAGTCAGAAGGCATCAAGCTCGAACTGGATGCGCCCCCCACCGAATTTCGCGGCGATCGAGCGAAGCTCGAGCAGGTGATCAACAATCTGCTGGGCAACGCGATCAAGCACTCTCCCGCGGGCTCCACCATTCGCCTCGAGCTGGGACGCGAGGGCCGCCACACCTTCATCCGCGTGCGCGACCAGGGCAGCGGCATGGACCAGGAGACGCTCCAGACCATCTTCCAGCCCTTCACCCGCGGCAAGGAAAAGAAGCAACGAGGGGCCGGGCTGGGCCTGGCCATCGTGGAAAGCATCGTGAAAGCGCACGGCGGACGGATCGACGTGGAGTCGTCTCCGGGCCAGGGGAGCGTCTTCAGCGTCTACCTGCCAGGGGAATGAGAGTCGGCATCTTCACCAACGCTTACCGCCCCATCATCAGCGGCGTGGTGAACTCGGTGGACCTGATCCGCAAGGGGCTCCTTTCCCAGGGACCCACTCCCTTTCTCTTCGCGCCTCGCTTTCCGGGCTTTCGCGAGCAGCACGCCGGAGTCTACCGGGTCAGCTCGGTCTCGCTCAGCCGCCAGGTGCAGTTCCCCCTCCCCTGCCCCTGGACGCCCTGCCTGGAGGCCCATCTGCGCAGGTTGAAGCTGGACGTGCTCCACACCCATCACCCCTTCTTGCTTGGCCGCACCGCGCTCGGACGGGGACTGCCGGTCGTCTTCACATTCCACACCCAGTACGAGCAGTATGCCCACTACGTGCCCCTGCCGCAGGCCCTGGTGCGCTGGGGGGCCCGCCACTTCGTCACCGAGTATGCCCGGCGCTGCAACCTGATCATCTGCCCCTCGCCGGTGCTCTACGAGCTGCTGCAGCGCTCCTATCGCTTGCCGACGCGCATGGAGGTGCTGCCCAACGCGATCGATCTCTCGGCCTTCGAGGGGGTCGACGGCAGCTCCATTCGCCGAGAGCTGGGTTTCACGGAGGGCGAGGTGGTGGCGCTCTACGCGGGCCGGATGGGACTGGAGAAGAACCTCTCCTTCCTGCTGCGGGCCTTCGCGCGGGTGCGCAACCCGTTGGCGCGGCTGGTGATCGTGGGCGACGGCCCCGTCCTGGCCGACCTTCGCCGGGAGGCGCAGGGACTGGCGGTCACCTTTACCGGACGCATCCCCTACTCCGCCATGCCGCGCTACTACGCCGCGGCCGACTTCTTTGCCATGAGCAGCACCACCGAGGTCAAGCCCCTGGTCGTGCTGGAGGCGATGGCCAGCGGATTGCCGGTCGTCGCGGTGGCCGCCTGCGGCACCGAGGATACCATCACGCACGGCCGCGATGGACTGCTGTCCGCCTGCGCCCAGGATGAATTCACGGCAATTCTGGAGCAGGCTTTTGAAATGACTGATTTGCGTTCGCGGATGAGCGCGGAAGCCGCCAGGACGGCCCGCTCGTTCTCCATCGAGCCCTATACGAAGCGTTTGGTGGAGCTGTACGGTAGCCTGAGGTAGGGCTTTGGGCTCCTTGGGCGAAGGGCGGGCGCGTGAAGAAGATCATCCACGCCATTTGCATCGTTTTCCTGGCGTTGCTGCCAGCTATCGCTCAAAATACCGAGCTGTCCGAGAACAACCCCGTCTGCATCGTGACCTCGGTAGACGGCAACGCGGCCGAGATCAAGCATCCGGGCGACGAGACCTGGCGGCCCGTCTACTGGATGGATCTGCTGCGCCCGCAGGATCAGATCCGCACGGCCACGGGCAGCAAGATCGTGGTCAACTTCTTCTTCGACGACCACCTCGAGATCGTCGATCCGGACAGCGCCGCCGAGGTCGCCTTCAAGAACCTGACCAAGATCAGCGACGGCGGCAGCGTCCGCCGCGACACGGCCCGCGACCGCTCGCGCGCCACCATCGACATTCCCTACATGTTCATGCGCAAGCTGAAAGCACAGGACTTTCTCCTGGCTCAGGAGCCCGACGCGATGGCCAAGGAGGACCGCTTCCTCCAGGCCGGCGTCATCAACTGGACCTACCCGTGCGTGTTCCAGTGGGCCAAGGTGCCCGGCACGCCCCAGTATCGCGTCCAGATCTTCAACGAGTGGGACGAGTTCTTGCACGAGTTCCCGAGCAAAGACGTGCGCTGGAAGTTCCCCTACCAGGGCGCTTTCCAGTTGCAGAAGGCCGGGCTCTATCAGTGGCAGGTGCTGACCCCGAGCGACGAGATCGTGGTGCGCAAGTACAAGTTCTACGTGCTGACGGCGCTCCAGGCGCGCGAGGTCGAGGGCGCTATGAAGCGCTTCAACGAGCTCAAGCGCACCAAGAAGGTGACCCGCACGAACTACACCGACCTGTTCCTGCTCTACAACCGCCTGAGCATGGTCGACCAGCGCGTGTCGCTGCTGCGCGAGATGTCCCAACTCGATCCGGAGAACCCGCGCATCTACCGCGGGTTGGTCCGCGCCTACCTGGACAAGGGCTGCCCGGCGCATGCCAACGAGGCGCTGCAGCGCGAGGTCCAGCTGGGTGGGAGCGACGACATCGAGGGGTAAGAGGACGGCGAGTAGACTACTGGATAAAGTGTGCTTTCGGCAGAGCTGACTTGAAGTCAATCTGCCCGAACTCGATGGGATTGTTGAGGCGGCCACTGAGGGCGCGATCAGCTCAGAGGATGCAGGGAAGTTGAAGACAGCGCTTCATGCCATGGCCCGTCTGATTCCGCCTGAGCCCAGGAGTTGCGAGAAGACAACCGAGGTGCTTCCGTCGTCATCCGATGAATCCGGGCCAAATGAGACGAGTTCCAAGCCCAATCGGCGTGGGCACGTTCGCAAT
>JBDHVW010000125.1:0-19713 GCA_039809865.1 Vulcanimicrobiota bacterium | reverse complement strand
GTCCCGCGCCCGCTGCTCGGCGCGCGACTCGGAGCGTTTTTCCTCGACCCGCTCGGACTGCTTCTGCCCGCCCGCCAGCTGAGCGGCGCCCATCCCCGGACGCGCGGCCTGGCCGCCCGTCAGCTGCGCCGCCACGCTCTGGGCCGCGCCGGTGCCCAGACGCGCTCCAACCGAACCGCCCGCATCGCCCTGCTTCGCGCCGATGCGGCCCGACGTGCTGGCCTCCGACGCGCTCCGCCCGCGCTGCTCGGAATCGGAGCGAGGCTCGCCCTGCTTCTGGCCGCCTGAAAGCTGCGCGGCCGCGCTCTGGGCCGCGCCTGTCCCCGGACGCGCCGCCTGGCCGCCTGAAAGCTGCGCCGCCACGCTCTGGGCCGCGCCGGTGCCCAGACGCGCTCCAACCGAACCGCCCGCGTCGCGCGGCTCGCCCTGCTTCGAGCCGATGCGGCCCGACGTGCTGGCCTCCGATCCGCTCCGGCCGCGCTGCTCGGAGTCGGAGCGAGGCTCGGACTGCTTCTGCCCGCCCGCTAGCTGGGCGGCCGCGCTCTGGGCCGCGCCCGTCCCCGGGCGCGCCGCCTGGCCGCCCGTGAGTTGCGCCGCCACGCTCTGGGCCGCGCCGGTTCCGAGGCGCGCTCCCACCGAGCCGCCCGCATCGCGCTGCTCGCCCTGCTTGTTTCCGACCTGCGCGCGCTGCTGGGAGACCGACTCGGATCGCGGCTCGGACTGCTTCTGGCCGCCCGTCTGCTGGGCCGCCACGCTCTGGGCCGCACCGGTGCCCAGGCGCGCCCCCACCGAACCGCCTGCGTCGCGCGGCTCGCCCTGCTTCGCGCCGATGCGGCCCGACGTGCTGGCCTCCGACGCGCTCCGCCCGCGCGGCTCAGAGTCGGAGCGAGGCTCGGACTGCTTCTGCCCGCCCGCCAGCTGGGCGGCGCTCTGGGCGGCGCCCGTCCCCGGACGCGCGGCCTGGCCGCCCGTCAACTGCGCCGCCGCGCTCTGGGCCGCGCCGGTCCCCAGGCGCGCCCCCAACTGTCCGCCCGCCTCTCGCTGCTCGCCCTGCTTCTGGCCGCCCGAAATCTGCGCCGCCGCGCTCTGGGCCGCGCCCGTCCCCAGGCGTGCCCCCACCGTTCCGCCGACCCGCGCACGCTGCTCCGACGCAGGCTCGGAGCGCTTTTCCTCGACCCGCTCGCCCTGCTTCTGGCCGCCTGCCAGCTGCGCCGCGCCCGTCCCCGGGCGCGCCCCAACCGTTCCGCTTGGCTTGCTCGAGGCGCTCGACTCGCCCTGCTTCTGTCCCCCGCGTGCCCCCGCGTCGCTCGGCTCGGCCTGCTTGCGTCCGCCCACCGTTCCGCCGACCCGCGCCCGCTGCTCCGATGCAGCCCCCGTCGCCTTCTGGGGCTGGCGCCCCTTCGCGGCCGCGCGCTCAGGCTTCTCTTCGCCCCCCTCGTCCGGAGTCCGGACCCCGCGGGCCTGCTGGGCCGCCGCGCCAAGCCGTCCCAGGGCCTGCTCCGACGAGCTCGCCAGCGCCGGGCGCGGAGGGTGATTCTCTTTCTCCTCCTCGTCCAGCCGGCGCGCCAGCTCCGTGACCCAACCCTGCAGGCGTCCGGTCAGACCGGTCTCGCCCGAAACCGACCGCGCCATCATGCCGAGCACGCCCGGCTGGTGGATGGCGCGGCCCGCCACGCCGGTCAGAGGCGAGTGATCCGAGCCGTCCACGAACGCCGACCAGCGTGCCTCCATCTCGGCGCGCGCCGCGCTCGGTGGCAGCGTCGCCTCCCAGACCGTCTCGAGGCGATGCGAAAGGTCGCTCAGGCCCTCCATGGCGGCCTCGTGCGAGAGCTCGCCCAACTCGGAGCCGGCCAGCTTCGCCTCCACCGCCGCGCGCACGGACACGCCCGGGCGCGGCGGGGCCACCGAGAGCTTCTCCCAGGTGTCGCGCAGAGCGTTGTTGGCCTCTTTGGCGGCCTGTCCCTCGCGAGCGGCCCGCTTCTCCTGGCGCTCCGCGCGGGTATCGCCCGAATCGTCAGCCGCGACGTCGTCCTTCTTCTTGGACTCGTCCTTCTTCTTGGATTCCCTGGCCTCGTCGGGCTTCTTCTTCTCCTCGCGAGTCTCGCGCGTGGAAGATGTGGGACCCCGACTCGCGCTCCCGACCTGCGTCATACCCAGATTATCCCACGAGAAAGGGTCCGGTCTACCGCGTCGGGACCCGCACCCCTCCGATGACCACGTGATGCTCGCCTTCCTGCACCAGGGCGCCGCCGCTGTTGCACAGCTCCTGGAAAACGCTGCTCACCGTGACGCGACCCGAGTTGAGCACGGTATCGGCCGTGGCGTCCGTGATCGCCTTCTCCAGGCGGTCGGCCACGCTCGCCAGCGTCAGCCGCTCCAGCGCTCCCGACGTCTGAGCCTCGCGCACCGAGCTCAGCATCTCGACCCAGGACTCCTCCTGGTAGAACACCGGCTGCAGCGTGGTGCGCATCTGCACGGCGGCATCCACCGCCTCGGACAGCGTCTCGCCGGGCTGCATCCAGCTCGTCAGGGCTTTCCAGCCCTCCAGGCTGCCCAGGCGCGCAAACTGCTCCTGGCGCTCGTCGGTGGTCTCGGTGCCCACCGGCACGCGCACGGCCTCCCAGGCCCGCTGGGCTCCACTCACGCCCTGGGATTGCAGCTGCTCGTCGAACCAGCGCGTATTGCGCGCCAGCTCGCCGCCCTCGGCAGACCCCGCGCCCAGCGATCGCCGCAACGGCTCGAAGTCGGACCCGGCCTTGCTCAGCAGGCGCCCCAGCACCCGATAGTCGTCACCCTGGCCGTAAGAATCGATCAGGCGGGTGGCGTGCGCGGGCTCGGCTTTGTGGCCAAACTGGTTCAGGGCCTCGGCCAGCTCCGGCAGCTTGGGATCCCTGGCGCGCGGGCCCAGAACGTCCATGATCTCGACCAGATTGTCGACCGGAACCTCTTTCATCCGCTCCAGCACGCCCAGCATCGACGGGTCGGTCTTCTGAATCAGGGCCAATTTGCCGTCGAACTCGCCCCGGCACGTGAGCACCGAGGCCACCAGGGCGCGACCCGAGCCGTCCACTTTGGAAGCATTCATCCAGGCCAGGAGCTTTTCGGTCTCCTCGGGCTTCAACTCGCCCAGCAGCGCCAGGTTCGCCACGCGCTCCGAGCGGGGATAGTCCCCGTCGGGTTTGTCCAGCTCGACCCACATCGAACGCGCCGCTGCCAGGTCACCCTCGTGCACCTGCAGCGCCAGCGCCAGGCTCTCGGCGGAGCCCGAGGAGGCGCGCAAAGCCCCGAAGGCGAGGCGCCCCTTCTCCTCGTCGCCACAGGCGGTCAACAAGCGTGCATAGTCCGAGCCCGCCCTGGCCAGATCGGGGCCGCTGACTGACAACAGGTGGCGATAGGCGCTCAGGCCCTGGTCGACGTCGCCGCCGAGGGCGCCGATGAGGCCCGACAGAGCGTCGCGCTTGGCTTCGTAAGAGAAGTTCGGGCCCAGGTCGGCCCGGGTCAAGATTTCGGCCGCGCGCGACGCCTGCTGCTGGTTACCCGTGGCCTCGTAGAAGCGGGCGGCCGTCTCCAGGTCGCTGCTGGATTTGAAGTCCTCCCACACGCGAGCGGCGGTGTCCATTCGGCCCTGCGAGCCGAAAACCACACGGTTGAGCATGTCGGCTCGCCACTCGAGCTCGGGACCGTCGGGCAGGGAGCCCAGCAACTCGGAGTAATCGTCCACCGAGCCCTGCACCCGGGCGCACCCGTCTTTCCAGGCCTCGGTCCGGACCGCACAGGCAGTCCCGTCACTCCGATAGACCGCGCTCCAGGTCTTCTCCATGTCGCTGGTGGGGGCCGCTTTCCAGAGGGACAGGTAGAAATCGCGCTGCGCCGCCGGAACCTTCGTCTGCAGCGTGGGATAGGCGGCGATGGCGGCCCGAGCGTTGGGCGCAGCCGCCACCATCGAGGCCAGCAGCTCCACGTCGTGGCCCAGGCGACCCAGCGAGGCGAGGGCTACGAACGCCTCGGTGGTATCGCGCCCGCAGAATTCCTTCAGGCGCGGCAGGAGCTCGGCCGGGTTAGCGGGTTGATCGGGGTGTTTGACGAGCGCGGCGGCACAGGCCCCGGCGTCCCGGTCCGGCAGGGCCTCGCGCAAAGAATCGAAGCGCTCCAGGAACTCCTTCGAGGGCAGCTCGTCCCCTGTCTTGAGAACCTGGAGTATCGCCTCGAGCTCGTGGCCTTTCCCCGCAGTGGCGTCGTAGCGCGCCGCGACCTGCACCCAGCCATCCAGCTGAGCGGCGTCTTTGGCGTTTTCCAGCACGCCATCGAAGAGCTCGCGAGGGTGCCTGGCGTTGGGAAAGAGCTTCTCGGCCAGGGCCAGGCGCGTGTCCAGGTCGAAGCGGTCGTTTCCGCGCACCGCTTCCCAGGCGGCTGGCGTCTGCTGCCCGACCGACTGGGAGAGCTTCGCCACGGCCTGCTTCATCGTCTCGACGTGTGCCAGCGCCTCGTCCTGCTTGCCGAGCTCCTCCTGGGAGAGCTGCGCCAGCACCAGATTGTCCTGCGTCACGCTGGCGCCGCTGGCGTAATTGTAGCAGTTCAGCGGGCCCGATACGAACGAGTAGCCCTGCTCGCCCAGGGCCCGCAGCGTCTGGGCCTCGGCCGGGCGCTCCAGACCCTCGGGGGTGGGTGTCAGCCCGCGCAAGTAAGCCAGCGCGACCAGATCGGAGCCGTTGCGCACGAAGTCGCTGTCCAGAGAGCGCTCGAGCTTCGGATGCTGGTAGAGACGGTAAGCATCCACCGTGCCGGGATAGGCCTGCTCGAAGGCCAGCAAAGCGCGGGCCAGGGCTGGTTTGCTCAGCTGACTCACGTCGCCTTTGCCGTACAGGGCGTCGAGCAGGATCAGGTCATCGGAGCTGTTGACCGACAAAGGCTCCTCTTTGCGCAGCACCCGCACGCGGTCGGTCTTCTCGCACAGTTTGGCGACCTTGTCGGGGTTGCTCTCCTTATAGTCCAGGGTGAAGAACAGGATCTTCGGCCGGTGCTCGAGCTTGAGCCCCTTCTCCTGGAGCCGCTCGGCCATCTGGCGCAGCTCTTCGAGGCCGGGTCTGGCCACTCCGGGAGCGGGAGCCGCCTGCGCGGCCGCGGAAACGGCCTGAGCGGCAAGGTTGAGAGAGGGAGCTGTGGAAGAAGTCTGGGTGAAGCTGGCGACCGAGTCGATGGGGCCGGCGGGCCCGGTGCCAGGGGCCGCGATGGGTCGACGCGTCGCCCCGCCGGCTGCCACCTGACCGATAGAGTTGATGAGCATATCTTAACAATATTCGGGATTCATGAACAAATGTTGAAAACAGAGCTCCACCGTCGGGTCCAGGAGGAAGTTCGGCGAGGTGCTCGCGAGGTTCGTGTCGAGCTGGATGGCCGAGACTTGCACGTCAACTCGCAGCGGTTCGCGGTCGAGCCGGACGGATTCCGGCTGCCGCCGCGCCGGCGCGAGTCCCCTTTCTACGAGCTTCGCTACTGCCCGATTCCGATCGTTTTTCAAGGTCGCCCCCTGCCCGCTCCCTGGATCTCGGGAGAGCTGGCCTGCCCGGAGGCGGACCCAATGGTCCTGTACGCCCGCAAGGGAGCTCATCTGCTGGCCGCGCCGCCGGGAATCCCCTGTCCGGGTTATCCGGACAAAAACCAGCACTGCCTCGGTTTCATTCGCCTGGCGCGGCCGGCAAGCTTCCAGCTCGGTCGGGATAGGGTTTTCCGTGTCGAGTACGGATTGGTGCTTCCCCCGACCGAACTGACCCACGACCTCAAGCGCCCTGTGCGCGGGCTCCTTTCCAATCCGGTCTTCGTGGAGCTCTTCCTGGCCGCGGATTGGCCCGATGGCCGCCTGCTAGAGCTGGTGCGGCTTGCTTTCGCTTGCGCCTGACAGGAGCTTCCGCGGTTCTGTCCCGAACACTGCCCGCGTGACGGAAAATCCGCTGGAGCGCTTGTTCTCCGAGCTACGGTCGGAGGGGAAGCTCGATTCGCAGGGGCATTTCACCCTCGACGTGGCCAAGGCGCTCGAAAAGATGCGCCAGTTCCAGCTGCAAGACGCGCGGCTGTACGTGCTCAACCTGGTGGCGGCCTCCGTGGCCAACGGCGCGCGCTCCATCCAGCTCGAGTCCAGCCCCGAGGGGTTTTCGCTGGAGGCCGACGGGGACGGCTACTCGTTCGAGCAGCTCTCCGAGATCTTCAGCGCCAATTTCGTCACCAACGACCTCAACCGGCGCGCCCTTCAGGAGCTCGCGATCGGGCTGTTCGGAACCCGCAAGCTGGCGGTCAAGCAGCTCTTGCTGGAAAGCTGGAACGGCGAGCACGGGGCCCGCATGACCATCCTCGACGGCAAGCTGGAGATCGCCAAGCTGCCCAAATCGCCCTTCAAGGACGAGACGATCGTCACCCGGCTCAGCCTCAAGGAGAAGACGACGCTGCTCGACTCGGCCTACGGATTGCTGGGCAAGGTGCGCAAGCAGAAGCCGTCCACGCAAGAGGCGGAGTATCTGCAGGGCCTGTGCACCTACTCGCCCGTGCACCTGCGCCTGAACGGCGAGCCCATCAGCCAGCCGATTCCCGCGGGGGCGGCCTTCGTGGCGCTGGAGTTCCTGGGCCCCGGAGGCCGCAAGTTCGACCTGGTGCCTGAGCTGCGCGAGCAGGTCGTGCGCAGCCAGGAAGGTCCCTATGCCGCGGTGCTGATCCTGGAGTCTCGGCCCACCCCCGGCGAGCAGCTGACGGTGGTGATCAACGGCGTCAACTTTCTCGAGACCGAGCTCAAACCGGCCTACCCGAACGCCCGCGTGGTCATCGAGGCGGACCACCTGCGCAAGGACTTCTCGCAGTCGCGCATCCTGCGCAACGAAGAGCTGACCGACCTGCTCGAATGGGTGAACGTGCAGCTCGATTGGCTGGCGGCCGAGATGCTGACGCGCTCCCACGAGCACGAGGAGCTGGTGCTCGCGTCACTGCAGGCCCGTCTCTACGAGCGCCTGCCCGACAAACAGCGCAGCCGCGAGGGCGGCTTGATGCTGGCGCGCGAGATGGAGCACTTCAAGATGTTCCGCCTGCTGCAGGCCGGACCCATCAGCATCGGCGCCCTGGCGCGACAGTACATGCAGCACGGCTACCTGCCTTACGTCGAGGCCAGGGATCACATCCCCGAGGGCAGCGTGCCCCGCTTCCTCGACGACGGCAGCCCCATCGTCCAGTGCACCGAGAAACGGGCCGCCCTGCTGGACATCTTCTTCTTCAAGGCCATGCGCCGCCTCAAGACCCACAAAGTGCGGCTCGACCGCCTGCAGCAGCCTCCCAGTCTGGGCAACGTCCCCCGGCTCGAGAAGGGCGACTACCTGGTGCGCCGCATCTCCGAGCATACCCGCCTCGAGGTGGGCATCCCGGCTGGCTTCCCGGGCCGTTCCGTGCGCTATACCCTCTACCGCGACACCCAGCCCGGCCGACCGGTGACCAACGATTGGAGCACCTGGATCCCCAACGGCTGGGTGATCTCCGCCGACACCCAGCAAAGCTCGGACGACCCTGACAACGAGCATCCCAATTTCGACTGGCACCGCGTGGAACGGGCCGTCCAGTCGCTCCTGAGCGAGATGATCGAAGGCCTGCTGTGGGACTACCCTCCCGAGGAGCCCGTGCGCAGCTGGATTACCGCCAACCTGCTGGAGTTCTTCTGGCTGGCCGCCCAGCGCGTGCGCGGGGAAGCGCCCGCGCAGGTATACTTTCGCCTCTCGGACGAGGAAGTGCGCAGCCGGCTCAAGTTCTTCGACCTCGCTCTGCTGGCCCGGCAGCCGCTGCTGCTCACCAGCCTGGGTGAAGCGCGCAGCGTGGAGAGCCTGTTCAAGGCTCCGCTCCCGGTGGAGGTGATCGGCGAGGAGCTGCCCGAGCTCCCGCTCGAGGGAGAGGAGCGCCTGCTGCTGCGCCCCCGCGAGCTCGAGATCCTGGAGGCTTTCTTTGGGAAGTCGATGGTCGGGTCCGACTGAGGATCTGAAAAAAGAAAAGGGGCGCCTTTGTCGGCGCCCCGTCAGAGGGGTGGGTTGGTTGCCGCTACCGGGTCAGGTCCAGGGTCGAAGTTGGGGAGGGGCTTCGGTTCCCCGGTTGGCGTCGGTGGCGGTTGTTCTGGTGAACTTTTGCGTGCCCTCACTATAGCGCGGCCGGGCCCGGCACCCCACCCACCCCGGGATGAACCTGGGGTATCCCACCGGATAGGGGAAAAATATTCAGGCCACCAGCTGCTCGAGCGTGCGGTAGAAATCGGCGGCCACGAGCGGCTTGCTCAGGAACGCATCCATGCCGCTGGAACGGCAGACCTGCACATCTTGCGGCGTGACCGAAGCGGTCAGGGCCACCACGGCCGCGGGACGCCGGCCCCGGTCGGCCTCCAGGCGCCGGATCCGCGAGCAGGCCTCGGGGCCGTCCATCTCGGGCATGTGGTAGTCCATCAGCACCACGTCGAAGGCCTCGCGCTCCACCAGCTCCACCGCCTCGCGCCCGGTCATCGCCGTGCGGATCGAGCGATAGCCGCGCTTTTCGAGCATCATGCAGACGATGCGCAGGTTGACCGGATTATCCTCGACCACCAGCACCCGCGTGTCGCGAGGAGCCGGGGTCTCGACGGGCTCGGGAGATTCGACCCCCCGCAAAGCCCGGCGCAGCTGACGGCGGCTCAAGGGCAGGCTCAGCAACGCGTCGCCGTAGCGCTCGCGGGCCGCGGTCTGCTCGGAGTAGGGAGTCAGGTGGAAGGTGCGCATGCCGGCGGGAAGCTCGTCGGGCGAGGCGCCCGCCCGTACCAGGAGGCAGCGATAGGTGCTGGGGCTGGACTGGTAGTGGCGCAGGGCCTCGTCCAGAGTGGCGCAGGCCACCACGGGCGTGCCGATGGACTCGATCTGGTGCAGCGCACCCCGGCGCCGCGTCGCATCGGGCTCCACCAGCAACACCGGATTGCCCTCCAGAGGAGCCGGCTGGTCCTCGGGAGAGACGCCCAGGGCCAGGTCGAACAGGAACGTGCTGCCGTGGCCGTCGGAGCTTTGCAGCACGAGGCGTCCCTGCATGGCCTCCACCAGCCGCTTGCTGATGGCCAGCCCCAGCCCGGTCCCGCCGTGGCGGCGCGCGACCGAGGAGTCGGTCTGGCTGAACTCGCCGAAGAGGCGCCCCCGCTGCTCCTCGGGGATGCCCGGACCGGTATCGCGGACCCAGAACGCCAGCCGCGCTGTACCCTGCGAGCGGCGCAACTGGGCCACCCGCACCTCCACCTCGCCAGCGGTAGTGAACTTGATCGCGTTGCCCAGGAGGTTGACCAGGATTTGCTTGAGGCGAACCGGATCCCCGACCACCAGGCGGGGAACCTCGGCGGCCACGTCCACCACCAGCTCCAGGCCTTTGCGCTGGGCCCCGGGGGCCAGGGTGGTCAGCACGATGTCCAGCTGGTCGCGCAGGTCGAACTCGACCGACTCCAGCTCCAGCTTGCCCGCGTCCACCTTGGACAGGTCCAGGATGTCGTTGACCAGCGAGAGCAGCAGGCTCCCGCAGTGAGACACGGTATCGACGTATTCGCGCTGCTCCTCGGTGAGGGCCGTGCCCCCCAGCAGCTCGCACATTCCCACCACTCCGTTCATCGGAGTGCGGATCTCGTGGCTCATGGTGGCCAGGAACCGCGAGCGCGCCTCGGCCTGCTGCCGGGCCTCGCGCGTCTCCCGCTCGCGGCGGGCCTGCGAGAGCCCGGCGACCTGGCAGACGGCCCGCAGCACGCCCACCATGCACAGGGCCTGCAGGGCCAGGGTCCAGCTCGGACTGAGGATGACGGGCAGCGCCGCCAGCAGGATGGCGAGCCCCAGGAGGCTCTGGCTTAGCTCATGCTCCAGCTGGCCATCCAGCCCTCCACCTGGGTTCGGCCCACGCTGGCCGAAGAGACGGGAGAGCCAACCCTGGGCTTGCTTCCCAGCAACTGCTCCAGGCTGATGGGGGTGGGGTCGCACTGCATGGCCTCCAGCTCGCGGACTCTCTCCTGAGCCGCGGCCAGACGCCGGCCGAGCCGGACGCGCTCGTCCTGCTCGTCCAGGCGACGCTCCTCGCTCAGGTAGAGGTTTTCCTCCAGGCTATCGGCACGTGTCCCCGATTCGGTAAGCTCCAGAGCCAGCAGCTCGTTCTCGAACTCCAGCTCGCGGCAGCGTTGCAGGGTGGCCTGCCACTGCTCCTCGAGCGCGCCCCGGTGGGCCTGGCCGGCCTCGAGCTGGCGCAGGGCGACGCGCAGGTCGCGCTGCGAGTGGCTGAACTGACGCCGGGCAAAGGCGAGCTCACGGCGGGCCGTGGCCAGCTCGCGCTCCGTCTTCCGGGCTCCCTCCTGCTCCAGCGCGAGGCACTCGTAAGAGAGCGCCAGATCCAGCTCGCACCGTTGCAGCCGCTCCTCGAGGGTCAGCATTGCGTCCCGCTCGTTCTGTTGCTCGGAGCCGATTTCCTCCGTGGCGTGAAGTAGATCCCGCATCTGAGAACGAAAGGGGCCCTTCGTGTCCTCCGACGACCTCAACCTGACCGTGGCTCAGTCCGGCCCCGAGTTGCAAGCCGCCCGCGAGGCGTCCGGCGATGCTCCCCCGGTGCCTCCGACTCTGCCCGGCTACCGGCTCGAGAAGCTGCTCGGACGCGGCTCCTTCGGCGAAGTTTGGGCGGGAGTGCAGGTGCGCACCGGTCTGCGTGTCGCGGTCAAGGTCTTGACCCGCCGCGAGGGTCTCGACTGGCTCTACTTCAAGCACGAGGTGGGACGCCTGCGCGAGGTCTCCGAGCATCCCCACGTGGTCAGCCTGCTGGACGCCGATCTCAACCACGATCCGCCCTATTTCGTGATGCCGCTGCTGGGTCACGGCTCGCTGCACGGTGTGGCCCGGCCCACGTTCGACCAGGCCCTGCGGTGGATCCGCGAGATCGCCCTGGCTCTGCGCTTCTGCCACGAGAAGGGGCTGTTGCATTGCGACCTCAAGCCGTCCAACGTGATGCTGGACGAAGAGGGGCACGTGCGGCTGGTCGACTACGGCCAGTCCCGCGCCAAGGGCGACCAGACGGTCACCTACGGCACTCTCGGCTTCATGGCTCCCGAGCAGGCCATGGGCGGAGAGACGCTGCCGAGCACGCGCTGGGATGTCTATTCCTGGGGCGCGACCGCCTATTTCCTGCTCACCGGCCAGTGTCCACGCCTTTCCGAGGCGGACCGCACCGAGTTGACCCGCACCGAGGACACCGCCCGCCGGCTCCAGCAGTATCGCGACCTGCTCCATTCCCGGCCGCTGACTCCTCTGCGCACGCTGAATCCGAAAGTGGATGCCGATCTGGCCGCCATCGTGGAGAGCTGCCTCGAGCTCGACCCCGCCCGGCGGACCGATTCGATCGACAACGTGCTGGACGATTTCGAGCGCCGCGCCAGCAGCGAGCCGTTGCTCTGCCGCCTGCCCTGGAGCTACGGCTACCGCCTCCGCCGGGTGGTGCGTAAACCGCGCGTGGCTCTGACGCTGTTCTTTCTCGTGGCTCTGGTGGCCAGCCTGGTCTGGGCGGGAATTACCATTCACCGGGCTACGATGGCCCAGTTCCAGTATGACGGCGGCGTGGTGGCCGAGCAGCGGGGCGACCTCCAGCAGGCTTACCTGCGCTGGGCCCAGGCGCTGGAGGATCTGCCGCTCCTGATGCCTTTGAAGAAGCAGACCTGGTCGGTCCGTTTCAACACCCGCCTCCCCTGGGTGCTGGGCCTGCGTCTGGGGCCGCCCGTGCCCGATGACACCGGCTCGTCGGTCACCTATTCGCCCAACGGCAAGCTGCTGGTGTGCGGTTACGGGGGCGGTCAGACGCTGATCGTCAACCCGGCCGACGGCACGGCGCGACCCGGGCCCGCCCTGAAAACCGCCATCACCCACGCCGAGATCGATGACCAGGGTCGGGTGCTGGCGGTCAGCGACCAGGAGCTGTCCTTCGACGGCCAGACCGTGAAGGGGAGCTGGACCACGGTGGTGGCCCTGGCCGAAGGCTGGGCGGTGGGCTCGGAGGAGGGGCAGGTGCTGCTGGTGCCCTCGATGGGCACCCTGCAGGCTGGCTCGCGGAGCCCCGTCACCTGCCTGGCCTTCGACCATGGCTCGGGCCGGCTGGCGGTCGCGCACCAGGACGAGACGGTGGACGTGGGGCCCATCGAAGGAGCCTTTCGCACCGTGGCCGCCCGCGGGCGCGTCAAGCAACTCGTGTTTCACCAGGGCTCGCTGCAGGTGGAGCGCTCCGACGCCTCGGTCGTGCGCTACACCGACGATCTGAAGCCCGAGGTCGTGGTGGGCCCGGGCGACGACGTGGAGAGCGAGACGATGGGGCCCCAGGGCAACTACCTGGCCCGCGTCTATGAGACGGCCGTGCGCCTGCGCTCGCTGGAGGAGCACAGGCTGCTGCCCAGCCTGCATCACGAGGACACGGTCAAGCGGGTGGTCTTCAGCCCTGACGGCAAACTGCTGGCCACGGCCTCGGCCGACCGCACGGCCCGCATCTGGCAGGTCGAGCAGGGCGAGGCCGCCAGCTCGATGCTGCGGCACGCGTCGCAGGTCTACGCGATGGACTTCAGCCCCGACGGCAAGGAGCTCGCCACGCTGACACGCCTGGGGATGCTGTCGCTCTGGCGGCGCGCCCCGACGTCCATGACGCTGCGCCGCCTGGAGCACCCCGCCCCGGTGCTGGCGATGGACCTCGAGGGTGACCATCTGGTGACGGGCTGCGTCGATGGCTCGGTGCGCCTCTACTCGCTCAGCCAGCCGGGCGAGCCGTTGGTGGTGGCGCACGAGGGACGCGTGCTGGCGCTGGCGATCGCGCCCGACGGGCAGACGCTGGCGACCGGCTCGACCGACCGAAAGGTGCGCTTTTTCGACCTGCGCGGCAATCTCCTGGGCGAGGTGCCGACCGCCACGCCCGTGACGGCCCTGGAGTTCTCGCCCGACGGCAAGCGGGTGGCGGCCACCGTGGGGGACACGGTGCTGCTGCTCGACCCGGCCTCGCGGCAGGCTCTGGGCCAGCCGTTGCCCGCGGGAGACCTGGCCTCGGAGCTGGCCTTCAGCCCGGACGGCAAGCTGCTGGCGGCTTCCGGCGTCAATACGGGCAAGGTGAGCGTGTGGGACGTGGCGACCGGCCAGAGCAAGTATCGGCTGGACCACCCGAGCATCGTCCCCAGCGTGGCTTTCAGCCCCGACTCGACCTGGCTGCTGACTTCGTGCAACGACGGGCGCGCGCGTCGCTGGTCGATGGCCGACGGGCGAGAGCTGAAGCCCTCGTTCGTCGAGGAGCAGCCGCTCCACGCGGCTCGAGTGAGCCCCGACAACCTCCTGGTGGCGGTCTCGGGCGACGAGCGGGCCGCGCGCGTCTTTCACATCGGCGACGATCACGCCGGTCCGCTGCTGATGCACCACGGGCCCGTGCTGGCCATGGCCTTCAATCCCGACGGGCAATGGGTGGCCACCGGCTCGATCGACAGCACCGCCCGGGTCTGGGACAGCCTGACCGGGTTGCCGCTGACCTCCTCGCTCAATCACTCCGACGGGGTCAGCGACCTCGAGTTCTCGGCCGACGGCCGCGTGCTGGTCAGCATGGCCGGCAGCGAGGTCTGCCTCTGGAACCTGGCTGCCAACCCGACCTCGCCCCAGCGTTTGCAGCTCGAGTCCGAGGTGGATACCGGCCAGGTGCTCGACGGCCACCAGGTGCGCGTGCTGACGCCCGAGGAGTGGCAAAAGAAGAAGGCGCAGCTTGGCCCTTAGCGACCTGCTGGCGCGCCGCCGGATGGTGCGGCGCTACCTTCCCGAGCCGGTGGAGGAGGAGAGCCTCGAGCGCGTGCTGGAGGCCGCCCGGCGCCATCCCAGCGCAGGGTTCTCGCAGGGCATCCACTTCGTGGTGGTCACTTCGCGCGAGGGACGCCAGGCGCTGGCCGAGCTGGCCGGGGAGCCCGCCTACGTGGCCCGCGGCTTCGAGCCCTGGCTCTCGGAGGCTCCGGTGCACGTGATTCTGTGCGCTTCAAAGGCCGATTACGAAGCCCGCTACGCCGAGCCCGACAAGAGCGGCGTCGAATCGTGGCCCGTGCCTTACTGGTATGTGGATGCGGGGGCGGCCTTCATGCTGCTCCTGTTGGCCGCCGCCGAGGAGAATCTGGCGGCCGGATTTCTGGGTGCGCACCGGCTCGGAGGCGTGCAGGATCTGCTGGGAATGCCCGAAGGGGTGCACCCGGTGGGCCTGGTCACGCTGGGCCGGCCCGCCCCGGACCGCCGCTCCGGCTCCTTGCGGCGCGGCCGGCGAGCGCTGGCCGAGATCGTGCATCGCGAGAGGTGGTAATGGAGTTCGATCCCGACATCCCCGTCGACCAGGCCTGGACGCCCCCGGCGCGCTGGTATCGCGATCCGGGGTTCTTCGAGCAGGAGCGGGTGGTGTTTGCCTCCACCTGGCAGGCGGTGGCCCGCACCGATCAGCTCTCCGAGCCCGGCTCGTTCGTGGCCGCCGACATCTGCGGGGAGCCGGTGGTGCTGACGCGCTCCGACGACGGGGAATTGCACGCCCTGAGCAACGTCTGCCGGCATCACGCCGCCTGCGTGGCCGAGGGGGAGGGGAAGGCGGCCGAGCTGACCTGCCCCTACCACGGTTGGCGCTACCAGCTGGACGGGCGCCTGAAGAGCGCACCGCGTCTGGGTCCGGCCAAGGGGTTCGAGCGGGCGGCCTTCAGTCTGCCCCGGTTCGCGGTCGAAACCTGGGGGCCGCTGGTGTTCGTGCACCTGGGCGCGCCCGCGCGGACCGTGGCCGAAGAGCTGGCGCCGCTGCAGTTGCGGCGCCTGGACGAGCTGGTCTTCGTGGCCCGCAAGTCGTGGGAGATCGGTTGCAACTGGAAGGTCTACGTCGACAACTACCTCGACGGCGGCTACCACGTCTCGCACCTGCACCACGACCTGGCCGCCAAGCTCGACCTGGACGGCTATCGCACGGAGCTCTTCGACGGGCTCAGCATCCAGTCGTGCGCCGGCGGCGACGACGAGCGGGTGGGCTCCGACGCCGTGTATGCCTTCCTGTTCCCAAACTTCATGCTGAACCGTTACGGCCCCTGGCTGGACACGAACCTCGTCATCCCGCTGGGCGTGGACCGCTGTCTGACCGTGTTCGATTACTACCTCGAGCCGGAGAAGGCGGGGGACCGGGCCTTCATCGACGATTCGCTGGCAGCCAGCGATCAGGTCCAGCAAGAGGACGTGGGGATCTGCCAGTCGGTGCAGCGCGGCTTGCAGTCACGCTCCTATGACAAAGGTCGGTATGCGCCCGAGATCGAGCACGCCGACCACCAGTTCCATTGCCTTTTGGCGCGGGGGTTACGATGAGAATTCTCTGGTTGTTGTTGCTCCTGGCTCTACCCGTGCTGTCCGACAGCGCGGTCCGGACGGTCGAGATCAAGGTCTCTCCTCCCGAGGGTTCGGCGTTTTGCCGGTACGAGGCCGATGGAAAGATGCACGGGGGACACGCCAGCCCCCCTCCTGCCGTGCGCGTCTATGAAGAGGCCGGGAAGCTGGAGCCGGCCGTCCTCGAGCAGGTCTGGAAGTTGGCCGGCGAGGTGAAGAGCCAGGGCACTGCGGGTCGCCCGGGCAACTCGGTCGTCATCACCCTGGCGGACGGCACGACGCGGGTCGCCTCGTGGCCGTGGAAGGAAGAGCCTTCGGACCCGAAGCTGCGCGAGCTGGCGAATCTGCTGCAGAAGCACCACGTGGGCGGGTGGTAGGGCTACCCTCGCGCGAGAGGATTTTCCCAGTCCAGTCCGGGGAAGCGTGAAAAGTCCGAATCGTTCGTGCAGAGCCGGGCTCGATGCTCGATCGCAAAGGCCGCCAGGATCGCATCGGAGAGAACCGTCCCCGTCGCCATGGCAGCCTCCATCAGATCCATCACCTTCTTGAAGTGCTGGTCGCCCGGAGTCAGCACCTTCACCTGGGGGAGCTCGAGCCAGGATTCGACGACACCTCGAGCTTCGGCTAGAGTGACGGCCGCCTCGCCCAATCGATGGTTCGTGGCAATGCGCACAAACCCCAGGCTCACCTCGTGAGGAATGCCGATCAGCTCCTCACTGCTCATCGCTTCCTCCCACCACGCCCTGGCCTTCTTGTGTTGCGGTACGTGAGGATTGTAGGCATACAGCAGCAGGTTGAGGTCCGGAACAATCATGTCCTGAGCTCTCGGAGAGTCTCCTCATCATCCCATTCGTCCGCCAGCCGGTTGAAGCTCCCCAGATTGGCTGGGAAGGGCTTGCGAAAGAGCGGCTCGAGCTTGACCCTCCTGGCCCGGGGCGCCAGTGCCCGCCTCACCGCTCGATTCAGCACCTCTTTGAAGGACAGGCCCGTTCTCGAAACCTCTTCTTGCAGAAGCGCGGCCGTGTCTGCATCGATCGTCACAGTCGTGCGCATGATGCAATCATAGCATCAAGCTTTGTGCTGTCAAGACAGCATGGGTGCCTGGCTCAGTGAGCCCACTCCAGGCCGTGCAGCAGGCTTCTCTGGCCGTGACCGGCTTCCCTGAAAAGCTTCGCAGAGCCAGGACCCGCTCGAGCGGGAGGACGCGCTCGAGCAGCGTGAAGCCGTCAGGGAGCAGGTGGTACATACGGGAGGGTCCACGTCATCAGCCAGCAGAGCAAGAAGACCAGGGGGACGTGGAACAGGAGCTGCAGCACGCTGTAGCCCGCCAGCTCGCGGGCCCGCACGCTGAGAATGCCCATCAGGGGCAGCATCCAGAACGGGTTCAGCAGATTCGGCAGCGCCTCGGCCGCGTTGTAGATCTGCACCGTCCAGCCCTGGTGCACGTGATACTCGTTGGCCAGCGCCATCACATAGGGCGCCTCGATGACCCACTTGCCGCCGCCCGAGGGCACGAAGACCCCCAGGAACGCGGAGTAGCCCGCCACCACCAGGGGGAAGGTGCCCGGCGTGGTCACGCTGCGGAACAGGCCCTCCAGGGCAACGCTCAGGCGCGTGTCGGAGATCATTCCGAAGATGCCCGCATAGAACGGGAACTGGATGAGCACGCCCGCCGTGGCGGGAATGGCGGCCGAGACCGACTTGAGGAACGACTTCGCCTGGCCGTGCAGCATCAGCCCCAGCATGATGAAGCCGAAATTGAACAGGTCCAGGTCGAGCTTCACCCCTGGCCCCCCGGGACCGCTCAGCCGCTGGTAGAGGAAGGCCAGCATCAAGAGGGCCACCGCCCAGGGCAGGATGGGCGTGTGCTCCCACCAGTCGCCGGGGCGCTCCGGCGGTGGCACCTCGGTGGTCAGGGGGGTGTAGGTGATGCCGAAATCCTCCTGGGTGCGCGCGTTCTCCTCGCTGGGGCAGCTGAAGTAGGCGATGGCCACCGAGACGCTGATCAACACCACGGCGCACACCATCGACTGCCACAGGAAGATGGTCTGGGTCAGCGGGATGACGCCCGTGATGGCCTTGAGCTTGGGCGGCAGCGAGCTGTCGGTGGCCATCATCAGGGCGGCCGAGGAGCTGAGCCCGAAGGCCCAGACGCTGCCCAGCCCCAGGTAGGCGGCGGCGCCGATGGCGCGGTAGTCCACGCGCGGGATGCGGGCGCAGATCTCGCGCACCAGGAGGCCCGTGAAGATCAGCGAGAGGCCCCACGACAGCAGCGAGGAGACCATCGACAAGAAGGCCACGAAGGCCACCGCCTGGCGGGCGTTGCGCGGCACCGTGGCCAGCTTCTGGATCAGGCGGTAGACGGGCGGCGAGGACGCCACCACGTAGCCCCCCACGATCACCAGCATCATTTGCAGGGTGAAGTTGACCAGCTTCTTGTTGAAGCCGTCACCGAAGGCCGTGACGAGCGTGGAAGGCGATTCGCCCACCGCCAGTCCCCCCACGAACGAGATCACCACCCCGAGGAGCGCGAACACGAACGCGTCCGGGAACCAGCGCTCGGCGAAGTCCGCCAGCTTGAGCCCGGCCTTGATGAGGGGATTGTTCTCGACCATCAGGCGCCCGCACTTCGGAGCGGGCCCCACATGTCCTAGGGAACCAGCAGAACGGGGCGCTCGATGCGGAAGGTCACCTGGCGGCTGAGGCCCTCCTCGCGCCCCGGGTGGGTGCCCATCACGATCATCCAGGCGTCCATCTCGTGGGCCATGCGGGCGATCACCTCGCTGCGGCGGCCCAACACCACCGTGCAGTGAACCGGGACGCCGGCCAGCGCCTCCTGGCGCTCCTGCATCCGGTGACGAGCTTTGAGCTCGAGGCCGTCCAGGAACGCCCGGTCCTCCTCATCCAGGTCGTCCGGGCGCCCGATCGGCTCCACGACGTGGACCAGGTGAAGGGATGCGGAGTGAGTCACAGCCAGCTCACGAGCCATCGTCTCGGCCCGCAGGGCGGCATCCTCGAAGTCGGTAGCGACGAGTAAAGTCTTCATACACGAGGATACTCCCACGTCTGCCAAGACCCTTCCCCCTCAAGCCGCCAGGACTTCCTGCAGGCGGCGCACGAGCTGGTCGGGCGTGAAGGGTTTGCTCATGAAAGGAAAGCCCGCGGGGTCGAGCTCGGCGCCGTAGCCCGACATCAGCAGCACGCGCAGACAGGGGTCCCTGGCGGCCAGGCGATGGGCCAGCTCCACCCCGTTCACTCCGGGGAGCATCAGGTCGCTGACCACGATGCGCGGCTCCACCAGCGGAAAGAGCTCCTCCGCCTCCTCGCCGCTGCCGGCCGTCACGACGTGGAATCCCCGATTCCGCAGCAGGCGGTCGAGCAACCGGCGCAGATCGGGGAGGTCCTCCACCAGCAACACCTTGCAGCCCTCGAGCGCTTGCGGCTCCAGGTGGATCTCCGCCTCCACCGGCGCCGTCTCCAACAGGCGGGGCAAGATCAGGCGGAAGGTGCTGCCGCGACCGCAACAACTCTCCACCTGGAAGCCGCCCTTCAGATCGCCCACCAGGCCGAACGCGGTGGCCAGGCCCAGCCCGGTGCCGTCGGCCTTCGTCGTAAAGAACGGCTCGAAGAGTCTCCGCAGGGTTTCGGCGCTCATCCCGCAGCCCGAGTCGCTCACCTCCACGGCCAGGTATTCACCCGGGGCGAGCTCGCAGGAACGGCAACGCATTGGCAGGTCGGTGCTGAACGACAACGTGCGCAGGGCCAGGTCGCCCCCGGTCGGCATCGCGTCGCGAGCGTTGAGCACCAGATTGAGAACGACCTGCTCGAGATGCCCGCGGTCGCCCTTCAGGGGCAGCAGCTCGGGGGCGCAATCGAGTGCCAGCCGCACCTTTTCGCCCAGCAGAGGACGCAGCATCGGGACGAACTCGGTGAGGGCCTCGTTGAGGTCGAATCGGGCCCATTGCTTGCGATGGCAGCGCGAGAACGTGAGCAGCTGGCGCGTCAGGCAGGCGCCGCGCTGGGAGGCGCCCAGCACCTGCGAGAGCAGCTCCACCGCCTCGTCGTTGTCGTGGACCTCCTCGACCAGCAGGGAGCAGTTCCCCTGGATCACGGCCAGGAGATTGTTGAAGTCATGGGCCATTCCGCCCGCGAGGCGCCCCACGGCCTCCATCTTCTGGGCCTGGGCCAGCAGGATGCGCGTCTGCTCCAGCTCCTCGCGCCCCTTGCGCTCCTGGCTGACGTCATGCACCAGCACGGCGAAGTGGGTCGGATTCCCCTCGCCGTCATAGACCGGACCGACCGAGACGCGCCGATCGCCACCCAG
>JBDHVW010000124.1:0-19887 GCA_039809865.1 Vulcanimicrobiota bacterium | reverse complement strand
CTTGCGAACGATCTGCTCCGGAGTGTGTCTCTTGCGTTTCATGAGAGCCTCCGTGAATGATTATCAAGTTTTCTTGAGGAACTCTCATAACTCCTGGACTAAGAATTCGGGGTCAGGCCAGGTGTGATAGTTTCCAGCAGCTAGCATGGCAGCAAAGGCTCCAGTCGATGTTTCAAATATTGCAAACTGATGGGAGCAAAACCTGCAACTGTCGGCTCTCTCAAGATCGCCAAAGTCGCGTTTGGCGAGATTAAGTCAGACGAACTGGTCGCGAATGAACTGTTCGGTGAAGGCCAAGACTCCCTCAACTCGGGCTCTGTCGATTTTGGCCCAATGAGCGTGCAGTGCGTCGTTGCGAAACGCGAGATTCTGAAGAGCAAAGTTGCCAGTTGCTTGTGCAACGGCGTCCTGTTGGCGGAGCTGGTTGACCACGTCGCTGAGGGGGGGACGAGTTACTAGAGAGACCGCCACCTCAGCAAATCTTCGCAAAGAGTCTTCGAAAGCTGCAGCAGTGAGTACAGAGGCGACCTCGACTTGTCCGTCCGCTAGCATCTCGCGTGCTAAACCAGTCAAATCGCTAAGAACACTGCCAGTTGCCTGAAGTGAAAGCCGCCCGATAAGGTTACCGCTAACTTCAGCACGTAGATTCTTAAGAATTCCTTCGAGCTCACAGACTCGCTCCCAGCCACCAGCCTTTCCCTGCTTGTGGCGTTGGGCCACTACCGCCTCAACCGCCCTCACTTGTGGGCTATCCTTGCCGCAAGCAGTGATGCAAAGTGAAAGACATGCCGCTCCCAACTGTGTCTCCGCGGGTATGTAGGTTCTGTCACTGCCTGCGGCCTCGTGATCCGCAAGTACTTGGTCGATTCTTCCTAGTAGATCGGCCTTTGTAATCATCTCTAAAACCTCCCTTCAGGTCTTGCTTCCAGGACCCTTCACCTCGACTGAGAGTTGAGCGAGTTCATAGGTGCCTGACTTAATCGCCACGGACCAAAGCCCGATCTTGTCGATGGTGACCGGAAGTAAGATCAGATTATGAACTCTGTTTACTCTCGCCTTTGTGTGGACGGTCACGGTAAAGTCGTGGGGTTGTAGGGCCTGCCCAGATGGATCAGTCACGATCGCGACAAACTTAATTGCTGTGGGCTCTATATCTCTGAGTGATATCGTACACACTAAAGGCCAAACTGTCTCGCACGGAAGCGTCACTGCAGAATAGTCAACCCAACCAGCACCCATCAAGTAAAGAAGCCCATTATGAATTTCTACCGAGTTTGCGAGCAAGAGAGTTGTTATTCTTAGACCGGATGCGAGGTCTCGGCTATCTGCGGCCCTTCCCTGGATACCGGCCGCAGATCCTCCACCGCCTCCCCCAGCCCCTGGAGTCTGACCAGCTTGACCATCTAAATTGATCAAGCCTCCGGGCCCGCCGAGCCCCCCAATGGCCCCTGGACCAATCGCACCACCCCCACCCCCGCCTGCGCCAGGGGCGTTTCCTCCGCCACCTCCAAGGTTTATCGTGACTGGACTCTCATCCACAATACCCAGAAACTGCTTTCGAATGCTTCCCATGGCAGGCGTGTCCAGTATTGCTGTTATTCGTTCTAGATGATATGTTTCAATCTCCAACGACGAATCCAACTCTCGAAGCAACTCCCTTTCGGCGAGTCTAATCTCCTGGTTGGTAACGAACGCGATACCCTCCACTGCGTTCGCCTTTGCTCCCTTCAGATCATATTCGAGTTTTTCCTTAATCTCCCTGAAACTCATCTCCCCCCGAGGAAAGTAGACCGCCATGGCATACTTCTTACCGTTCCTGAGCGCGAGAGCATCCTTTCCACCATCCCTTCCGCCGAGTGGATGGCTCGGGTCAAGGTCCGTAAATCCTTCATGGTACAAAATTTGAGCTGCAAGACGTTCTGATGGAGCTTGTCCTTGAGTCCAATCCCTCAGTCGGTGCCAAGTTTCATCCCATCTAAGTCTATTCATTAATACCTTCCCGTTCGGTGTTATAGCGCTGGTGCCGTTAACTACCGTGCTCCTGGAGAATGCACCCGCAAGGCGTTGCAGATACTGTTCGGGTGCCAGCTCTAGTCTCAGTCGACTCTCTCGAATCGCTCTCATCCTGAGTTCGGAGACCATTGGAAGCCCCAACCTGCACCCCACGTGCTCGCGACCCATATGAGCTCAACCTATAGGTCGGCCGCCTGATCCAGAACCTTCGGTAAAACCAAAGTAGTTGACCTCCGCAAGCGACTTCAAAGTCGCTTGCATGATCGCCAAAGACCTTTGACGACCAAACAGGTGACAACCCGCAGGCAAGAACAGTCTATAACAGTCGGACTCATTGCAACATGGTTGCTGGTCGCGGCTGTCGAAAATCCTTAATGCCAACCAGGAACACGAGTCGTCTGCACTTTGCGAAGGCCTGGGTCCGACCATCCGTTCGCAAAGGACTAACCTCTGCCAGGGAAGGAGACTTCCAGGGTAGCCCTTTCACGAACAGCACAAGGGTTTTTTCAGTCCTCCCCGCTAGACTGGGCAAAATACACACACAAGTGTCTCCGTCGATGATTGGGAGAGTTTCATGTTCGTGAAGGACCTCGCGCTGTCGCCAGGCATGGCGCAGATGATGTACCGGCCTGTGGCTTCGCAGACGCCGGCTGAATGGCTGCGCCCGCAGGAGAGCGTCAGCCTTTCGCCCGCCGCCACGGGCAAGAAGCTCGTCGCCAAAGAGAGCCTGGGCGACAAGCAGATCACCTGGGAGCGCGACGATCAGGGTCAGGTCACCACCCCCGACGGACAGGCCGCCACCGGCGGGACCTTCCTCCAGAAGTCCGGCCGCTGGCTCACCAACAAGCTCGTCCCCGAGAACTACAAAGTTTCCTGTAGCGCCGACTACCCCGCCACCCGCGGCTGGCAGCTCGTGCGCGACTTCGCCGGCTCCATGGCCGGCACGGCGGCCATCGGCTGCGTGATGGGCAGCGTGACCGGCGCCACCAGCGCGCTCGTGGCCCTGGGCTGGGCCGGCGTCAACTTCGCCAACGTCAACAACATCAAAGACCGCATCGGACAGGTGACCAGCTTTCTCTCCACGCCCGTGGCCATCATGGCCGAGCGCAATCCGCGCCCCTGGATGATGGCGGGTGATATCGGCCAACAGGTCTGTACCGCGCTCGATGCCAGCGTGGCGCTGGTGCCGCCCATCCTGTACTTCCCTATTCTGACGGCCTCCGTCACCCTTCGCTCCATCCTGGGTGCCGCTGAAGGCGCCGCCGGCGCCAACGTCGGCCCACGCCAGGCGATACGCGGCAACCTGGGCGAGGTCAGCGTGAAGAACTCCAACCAGAGCAACGCCGCCACGATGGCCGGCGCTCTGACGACCCCGCTGATCGTGGGCGGCCTGAGCACCTACTTCGGCGCCAGCGGCGCGGTGGTCACGCAGGCGCTCACCGGCAACGCGGCCGCCCTGGCCACCATGGGGCACGCGGTGGCGATGGCGGGAATGGTCACCGTGGGGATCGGAGCCGCGCTGGCCCTGGTGGCGACCTACATGAAGCTCAAGCACCTGGATTACAACCCCGTCAACGAGCCCGCGCTGCGC
The DNA here is from genome assembly GCA_039809865.1 of Vulcanimicrobiota bacterium. Classification (GTDB taxonomy): domain Bacteria; phylum Vulcanimicrobiota; class Xenobia; order Xenobiales; family QWHO01; genus QWHO01. The sequence continues at coordinate 16,283 of JBDHVW010000124.1, read as the reverse complement.
AAGGTCATCAACCACATGGAGGCCAACAAAGGCGAGGTGGTCGGTCCCGAGACCTCGGTGCTCAAGCAGCTCCGCACATTGTGGGGAGGCGAGAACCTGGTGGTGGGCGATCGGATCAAGCCGATCCTCGAAGACCCGCAATTCGACCAGTTGCGCGAGATCTACAAGGACCGCCCCTACATCTTGAAGTTCACCGATGCCAGGCCCTACATCGTGATGAAGAACGACAAGCAGCACCCCGACCAGACATCGTTCGTGGCCGGCGCCAATCTGCCCAACACCGACGACTATCGCAACCGCGTGGCCCAGGTGCAGGCGGGCATGCAGGCCATCTACGGCGAGCGGCTGGCGGCCACTCCCGAGTATGCCGAGCAGGTCTCCAAGAACGGTCAGGCCGCGGCCGACCAGTGGCTGATGGAAGAGAGCCTGAAGAAGACGCCCAAGAACGTGGAGCCGTTCCTGCAGAAGATGCAGTCGGCCGGCTGGAGCGTCGACCTGCTGCGCCTGATGGGCAAGGACCGCCCCACGGTCTTCGAGGAAGTGCAAGCTTAATCTCTCGTTCAAAAGCCGGCAACTTCGGCGCAAGAACGCGGCAACACTTCGGCAAGGATTCGTTTACCTGTCGGCGGTAGGCTTGGAGCAGGACCACAACGAATTTCTCGAGGAGACGATGAGCAATTACGAGCATTTGCGCCGCGAAATGCAGGCGAACTTCGAGTTGACCTGGGCCAAGCTGGCGGACCACGACAAGCGCTTCGACGCCTTACTGGCGACCCAGGGCGAGCACAGCGTCAGTCTCGCCGAGCACAGCGTCAGGCTCGCCGAGCACAGCGTCAGGCTCGCCGAGCACAGCGTCAAGTTGGACGAGCACAGCGCCAAGCTGGACGAGCACACGGCCAAGCTGGACGAGCACACGGTCAAGCTGAACGAGCACACGGTCAAGCTGAACGAGCACACGGTCAAGCTGGATGAGCACACCGCCAAGCTGGACAATCTCCAACAGCTCGTCCCCATGATGCAAACGACCATGGACGCCGTCCTCGCGCTCGGCCGGGAGGTCGTGGAGCTGCGTCGCGAGATGCGCACCGAGTTCACCTCGCTCCGCGCGGACCTGACCGACGTGACCGTTCGGGTCGATGCCCTGGAGAAGCGCCCGCCGGCCGCCTGAACGCTAGCGCTGGTCGGGCGGCTCCTCGCAGCCGCGTCCCTGGTTGTAGCTCCAGATCTCCAGCGAGCGCTGGCGGTAGTGCTCGGCGTCCAGCGGCGAGCTGCGCGCGCAGAGGCGCGCCAGGCGATTCAGGATGGGCGCCAGGTCGGGGTGATTGCTGCCCTGCACGCTCTCACGGGCGTCCAGGAGGCGCTTGTTGTAAGTGCGGGCCTCTTCCCCCTCGGCTCGTTTGGCCAGCACCTCCAGCACCTCCATCGTGCGCGAATCGGAGCGTCCGACCTTGTCGAGCAGGCGCAGCAGCTCGCTCATCACGCCCACGTGCTCCTCGTCAGGCGCCTCCCGAGCGCGCAACAGCTGCCCCAGGCGAAAGAGCGCTTCGATACGGCGCGGACGCTCGCGGATCAGCTCCAGCGCTCGCCGCAGGTGCGCCTCGGCCGCCTCGGCCAGCTCGCATTTTGCTTCCATCTCGGCGGTCTGCATCAGCGTGAGACTGAGCACGTCGTCGCTCAGGCCCGGAAACTCCAGGACCTTGTTCAGCAGCCGAACGCCCAGCGGGCCTCCGCGCCAGGCGGCGTAGGAGCGGATCTCGTCGGCCGCCTCCGGGTTCCGCTCGTCCGCCAGCGTGTCGATCAAGCCGGCCAGCAGGTCCAGCAGCTCGGACGCCAGGGCCTTGATCGGCTCGGTTTGCACGATCGAGGAGAGCGTCAGGTCGGGGCGGGCCAGGGGCGTGTCGATCACTCCGCGCACCCAGTAGGGGAGTAATCCGGGCGCGCTGTAGGTCACGCCGTCCACCACGCACCAGACCTGACCCGGCATCGGCACGTCCTGGTTGGTGCCGGTCTCCTTGTTGCCGGGCGACCCGACGGTGAGCGCCGCGCGATAATCTCCCGGCGAGGGGAGCCGCTCGACCAGCCCGGGAGCGTTCACCGGCAAATCGCCCACCACCAGGGTGCCCAGCAGCGGCTCGCGGGGTCGGTAAGCACGTTCGAGCTGGGCCCCATCGATCGTGATCGGGATCGGGCTCAGCCGGGCCCAGTTGCGCAGGACGCGACCGGGCGCCATGGGCACCTTCCCGCTGCGAAACCAGTGTCTTTTGCCGCGCACTTCGATGCGCAGAGGACCGGGGATGGCCTTTTCCACCAAGGTCTTGCCCTGCTTGAGCGTGAGCTGGGTCCCGCCGCAGGAAAGCTTGACCCAGGAGGCCTCCAGCTTCTCGGCCATCAGCATGCCCATCCCCAGATAACGCAGGGGACCGTCCGTCAGCAGGTGGCAGAAGAGGCCCTCGATCTCGGAAGGCTTCAAGACGGCGTCCTCTAGCTGAAAGCAGCTCTCGTCGGTCAGCGTCAACCCGCTGGCTCGCAGCCGGCAGGCCGCTGCCACGAACATCAGCGGATAGCGCTCGGGCGAGGCGGATTGATACTGCGCCATCACCTCGCGGGCACGCTCGGGATTGAGCGTGAAGTTGCCCGAGTCGTCCTGGCGGCCCTCCTGGCGCAGGCGCTGGAGAAGCTCGTCCATCAGCGCGTGAGGAAATCTTTGATGACGTCGGCCTCGGGCCCGTCGGGCTCGAGCTGGACATAGGCGCGCAGCACCTCTTTCCCCTCGTCGACGCGGCCCTCGTCGAGCAAGAGCTTGCCCAGCTGCCGATAGGGGGGCGCATACTGGGGAGCGGCCGCCAGAGCCTTGCGGTAATACTCCTCGGCCTTCTTCTTGTCGCCCGCGGCCTGGAACTCACCACCCAGGCTGTAGAACGGGTAGCCGTAGAAACTGGTGGTCAGATACTCGTAGCGGCGCGGATTGTAGCTGCGTTTCGTGCTGCGCAGCTCGTAGCGGGACCAGACGTCGAGAACCTGCTTCTCCATCTGGGCCGGGGACGGCTTCTCGCCGGGCTCGGCAACCCGCTGGGCCAGGCCGGCGGGCAGCAGCCGGTAGGCCTGCTCCACGCTCCCATCCAGGGCCGACCAGAAGAGGATCGGCCGGGTTCCGTAGTTGGCCGCCACCAGCTCGGCCAGAGCGGCGGAACGCCCGTCGTCGTAAACCTTCCAGGGGATCGTGAGGCTGGAGTAGTAGCGCCGCTTGGTGTCCACGTACCAGGGGTAGCGCAGCTTGTCCTGGTCCAGCACGATGACGTCCGGGCGCAGTCCCAGCCCATACTGGGCGTATTCCAGCAGCATCGTGTTGTTGTCGCCCACGGTGAGGAACAACGCGTGCTCGGGCAGAGTGGCCAGGAGGTTGCGCATCGAGTCCTCGCCGACGGTATTCTGGCTCTGATCCAGCTCGGCGAAGTGGGTCGAGCCCAGGTACACCAGGGCTCCGCAGAAAGCCATCGAGACCGCCTGCCCCGGCAGGCCCCGCAGGGCCAGCCAGCCCACGCCGGCCCCCGCCAGGAGAGCCACCATGACCTGAGGCAGCACGTAGAAGCGCTCCACCACGCCGAGATAGTAGGGGTGGCCCAGGGGGCAGTTGGCCAGCATCAGGAAGGCCGGACCGGTGAAGAGCCAGGCCAGGAAAACCGCCAGGGCCGTCCACTTCTCGGCCAGGAAACGCGTGACCAGGCCCAGGAGAGCCAGCACCAGCAATCCCACCGCCGCGCCGGCGAACACGTCACCGAAATACTGGGGCAGCTGCGACCAGGGCGAGTCTGCGCCCAGCGCTTTGCGGGCTTCCTCGGGCATCAACGAGAGCGAGCCGTAGTCGCGGCGCAGCAAGAGATGCAGCAGGCCACCGAGGGTGCGGGGGTCGTCCCAATTGAGGCCGGGGTTGTCCTGGGCTCGGATCAGGAGCATCAGGTAAGGCGAGATCCCCAGCAAGAAAGCGCCCGGCATGGCCAGCCAGAACTTGAGCTTGCCCCAGGGGAGACCGGCCCGAGCGAAGAGCACGGCCGTGCCGGGCAGCATGAAGGCCAGCGTGTGGTGATGGGCCGCTCCCAGGCCGTACACGAACGCCACGCCCAGCGCCTGCGGGAACTGCGGTCCCACTCGCAGCGCCAGTCGCAATCCCAGGAGCAGTAGCAGCGCGGCCAGGAGGTTGTTCAACCCGAACACCTCGGCCACGACCGAATTGTGCCAGACGCGCGGATCGAGGGTAAGTGCCAGGGCGGCCGCCAAGCCCGCCCAGCGCGAGCCGGTCCAGGCCGTGGCGGTGAGCGCCAGGACTCCGGCGGCCAGGGCCGAGCAGACGGCCGAGAGCGCGTTGACCGCGTAGGCGGGATTGTCCGGACTCAGGCGGCTGACCAGCCAGCCCAGCAGGGTGTGGAGCGGGTAGCCCGGCGGATGAGGAATTCCCAGCGAGGCGGCAGCCGTGGTCAGGTCGGCCGCGTCGGCCGTGCCTACGCCGGGGAGCAGGGTACGCAGATAAAGGGCGAGCACGGCGCCCGTCAGCCCGAGAGCCAGCGCGTAATCCAGTTTCCCCAGCGGTTTCATGGCGGCCGGTTTCGCCCTTCGGCGCCCCGTCCCCGCTTGGTCACAGGCCAGATTTCGTGCTAAATTAGCCTGTGATGGAGCGTCGTGGATATTCCCTGATCGAAATTCTTTTTGCCATCGGGCTGCTGGCGCTCGTCACCTTCCTCGGCCTGATCTATCTTCGGGGCGCAACGGGACGCGCCGGCTCCCACGGGCTGGCCATGATCGTGGCCGAGGAGCTGCGCATGGCCCGCCAGGAGGCCATCACGCGCCGTCGCCCCGTGGCGCTGACTTTCTCCACCGGCGACGGGGCCACGCCTGCCTGTACCGGCATGGCGCTCCTCGAGGGCGAGACGCTGCCGCGCATCAGCCGTTCCCACGGCTTCGTGCAAGAGTTTCCCAACTGTCGTATCTACGTCGGTCTCTGGCCCAGCGGCTCGGCCGTCACCAAAAACCCGGTGATACCGGGCGACAAATACGCCAATTTCGATCCCGACCGGTGGCTCCCCGACGACAGCCGCAAACAGGATTTCTGCTTCATCTTCATGCCCAACGGTGTGGTGCGCACCAATGACCTTCCGCTGCTGGGCGGCGCCTACCACGTGGTGGTGGCCTCCGGCCTCAATTTCGGGGCCTCCAGTCCCCCTCCCGGTCCGGCTCTGGTCAGCCCGGGCCCGCCCTACACGTCGCTGATCCGCACCGGGGAATGCTATACCATCGATATCAGCCCGGCGGGCGGGGTGGGCATGACCAGCGGACTCAGCCTGCAGGACGGCTCGGTTCCCACCCAGGGAAGCATGGACACGCTGGGCGCCGCTCCCCTTCCGCCCACACCCCAGGCCATGGCCACCTTGAACCCGGTTCTGCTCTTCCAGCCCAAGATCTATCCGCCTCAGGATCCCACCCTGCTGCCCCCCAACACCGACGCCGTGCTCACGAAGGATGACTTTCTCTCGCTCGAGACCGTCGCCATCTCGCCCTCGGGCGACCCCCTCTATTGCAACTGGAACGTCTTCGCCGACCCGGGCAACGTCGTGCCCGGCAACGACGGCAACTACTCGATGCAGAACGCGGGCGGGGGCGGTCGCATGGAATGGGACCCCGATTATTTACAGCCCGACGGGGTCACCCGCGGAGCCTGGCGGTCGGTCTGGCAGTGGCGCCCGCCGCCCGATGCCTCGCCCGACGACCGCTTCTCGCTGCAGTGCGCCGTGCAGAATTACGGGGGCGCTCCCCAGGTGGCGCAGATTCGGAAGATTCTGGTCATCCCTCCGGGGAAGGTCCTGTTCCAGACCGACCGCAACGGCACGGATCAGCTCTGGAGCATGAACGAGGATGGCTCCCAGCAGCGCATCTATCAGGACAACGCTTATCATCCCAGCGCCACCACCAATGGCTCGCGCATCGTCTTCGCCCGGGCCGGCGACCTCTTTCTGGCCTACAGGAACGATCCCAGCCGGATCGAGCAACTGACTACCGGCCCGGCCGCCGACAGCCTCCCCACCATCTCTCCCAACGGCAATTGCATCGCGTTCCGGCGTGGCAATGACCTCTATGTGATGAAGACCAAGATCAACGCCACCCCCGTGCCGATCATCCTGAACAATCCCCCGCCCGCGCCCGCCGTCAACGAAAAGATGGCCTGGAGCCCCGACGGCCACAAGCTGCTTTTCGACAAGGCCGGCGCCGGACCCAAGGACGGCGAGATCTGGGAAGCGAGCATCGATTACAACGGGGGCGGCGGCAATCCGGTCGTCACCGGAACCTCCCTGGTCTTCGCGACCCACGACCCCAGCGAGGGACCCCTGACCGGCATGACGTGGGGGTTCGACAACCAGATCTACTTTACCAACGACTTCAACGCCTCGCCCACGGGCTACGATCCCTACCTCTTCCGGCGCGCCTACGGGGCCGGCGTCTGGAACTGGTGGCGCAGCTCCTACTTCATCGAGGAGTGCACCCCCGAGCGAGATCCGGGCGGGGGCACCTGGATCATGGAGGTCCAGCGCCAGATCGCGGCCGGGCAGACGTACCAGATCGTCAAGTATGACACGGCCACGGTGCCGGTCGGGGCCACTCTCACCCCGCCCGCGATGACCTCGGCCGGCAACAATACCCATCCTGTGTGGACCCGTTGAGGACCCGACGCGGCCTCACCCTGGCCGAGACGATCATCGCCATCTTCATCTTGATCGCGGGCTTCGTGGTGATGAGCCGCCTGTTTCACGCGGCGCTGCGCTATCAGGCCACGATTGACAGCCAGCAGATCGCCGTGTTGCTGGCGGAGAGCAAGATGGAGGAGATCCGGGCCTGGAGCCGCTCGTTGCACGCTCCGCGGGGAACGCAGGCGTTTACCAACTGGAACGGCTGCCCGGGCAGCTCGGGCGCCACGCCCGACGCCAATTACCCCGATTACACGGTGTCGGTGACCACCACCGCCCAGGAGCTCTACAGCCCGTGCAGCCTCTTCGAGCAAGAGTTCACCAACCCGGCGCAGCGCAAATGTCTCGAGTCGTCGGCGCGTAAGGTGCAGATCGACGTGGCCTGGAAAGACCGGGTCTTCTCGCTGGTCTCGCTGGTGGCCGCTCCCCCCGGCGAGCCGGCCGCGGCAGCCAACGCCCTGCGCGTCAGCCCGTCGGCCCCGGTCAGCCTGGCGGCAGCGCAGCAGCAGCATTTCACCGCCCAGGCCTTTGACAGCAATGGAAATCCGCTGCCGGACGTCACGTTTCTGTGGTACGTGGCCGGGGTGGGCGACGGGACCGTGGCCCAGACGCGCGAGGGGGGCGCCAGCGACCTGCTCAACCAGATTTTCGACGCCACACCGCCGCCGGCCGGTCCCCTGGCCACGGGCGTGGGCCCTGGACCATGCGTGATGGTGGCGCGCGCGCGCTATCGCGGAAAGGACATTCTCGGTGTCTCCGGCCCGATCGACCTGCTGCCGTAGAGGGCTCTCGCTCTTCGAAGCGGTGCTGACCATTTTTCTCATTTCCATGGTTTTCTGGGTGGCCGCCGACCTGCTGCACAATGCCAGCCGGGCCGTGCGCTTCGGCGACGCGCGCTCGCGCATCGCCCAGGCCGTGCAACTCGGCCTGCAGCGCATGAGCAGCGAGGCACGCGAGGCCTACCTGCTCGAGGCCACCGGGACCGAGCTGCGACTGCTCAAGGTGGACCCCACCCCCGGCCGCCTGCCCGTGCCGGTGCCCACGCCCGCGCCCGCGGGCAGCTGGGACCCGCGCGCGGCCTCGTTGCGGGTGCGTTACTACACCGACGGCCAGCTGCGCCTGTTGCGCGACGTCTCCCCGCTCGCAGGCTCGCCCTCGACCCAGCTCATCGCCGAGGGGATCACCGGGTTCTCGTCCCAAACCCTGCCCAACGGCAATCTGGAGCTCAGTCTCTCCCTCAGCCTGGACAACCAGGTGCGCACCTACACCACCCAGGTCATGATGATGGCGGCCCCCATCCCGTGAAGAATCGACGCGGCTTCTTGCTGGTCGTCTCGCTGCTGTTCGTGATCATGCTGCTGCTGCTGGGAATGGGCTTTTTGGGCAGTCAGGCGGCCCGCCACCGGGCTTCCAAACGCTCCGCCGAGATGGCCCAGGCCCGCGCCCTGGCCCTGGCCGGTCTGGAAGATGCGCGCGCCAAGCTGGAGAACGATCTCAGGTTCCCCCCGCCGCCTTCCGGTCCGAGCCAGAACGAATTCAGCTACTCCGAGAAGCTGCCCCTGCCCGACGGCACCGACGGGACCTATTCGGTGCTGATCGACCGCAGCTACGAAGGCGCGCCCTGGGAGGTGCTGGAAGTCACCAGCACCGGGAGCATCGGCCCGCCCGAAACCCCCACGGCCCAGTATTCGTTCAAAGCCGAGCTGGACGTGGCGACGTTCGTGCGGGGAACCGCCAATCCCAATCCGGAGCTCTTCAATTACACCCATATCGAGGATATGAGCAGTCTTTGAAAACCCGCGTCTACGTTCTCTACACCGGCGGCACGCTGGGAATGCGTCCCGCCGAGCCCGGCAACCCCCTCAGCCCCCTGGCCCCGGCCTCGCGCGAGCAGTTGCTCGAGCGCCTGCACGGGCTGGGCACCGAGGAGGGCATCGCCTGGGACCTGGGCGGTTTGCTCGACGAGGAAGGCCGCGAGCTGCCGCCGTTGGACTCGGCCGACCTGGCCGCCCGCCACTGGATCCTCATGGCGGCCGCTCTCGAGCGCGTCTACGCCGACTATGACGGTTTCGTGGTATTGCACGGCACCGACACGATGGCTTACACCGCCTCGGCACTCAGCTTTCTGCTGGTCAACCTGGCCAAGCCGGTGGTGCTCACGGGCGCCCAGCGGCCGATCTTCGCGGCCCGCACCGACGCGCGCCAGAACCTCATCAGCGCGCTTTACGTGGCCGGGTACAAGGCCACCGGGCTGCCCCTCGTGCCCGAGGTCACCATCTGCTTTGGCGACGCTCTGCTGCGCGGCAACCGCACCCGCAAGGTCAGCACCACGGCCTGGCAGGGGTTTGCCTCGCCCAACTATCCTCCGCTGGGCCTCATGGGCGAGACGATTCGCATTCACACCGAGCTGGTGCGCGCGCTGCCGGACGCCCCGTTTTACGTGCATCGCCAGCTCGAGGACCAGGTGCTGGACGTGACGCTCTTCCCGGGCATGCGGGCGGCCCAGCTGGGCGCGCTGCTCGAGCATCCCGAGCTGCGGGGCGTGGTGCTGCGCGCCTTCGGCACGGGCAACGCCCCGGGCGACCAGGAGTTGCTCGACCTCATCGGGCGCGCAGCCAGCCAGCCCGATCCCAAGACGGTGCTGACGGTGACACAGTGCATCGAGGGCCAGGTCGAGCTCGGGCTCTACGCCTCCTCGACCGCCCTGCTGGAGGAAGGCGTCATCGGCGGCTTCGACCTCACGCCCGAAGCCGCCCTGGCCAAGCTGATGTGGACGCTGGCCAACTACGAGCGCGGCGATATCCGCACCCAGCTCATGCTCGACCAGCGGGGCGAGCAGAGCTTCAACCTCTACGAGCTGGATTACCCGGCCGCCGGCCGCAAGAGCGAGCCGGTCGACCTGGCCAGCGCCTCGGCCAACCCGGTCGGGCCGGTGAGCCGTGCCCGGCTCTCGCGCGCGGTGCTGCGCATCCACGGGCTGGGGATCAGCGACGTGAAGCGCGGGGAGACCTTCGCCTTGCGGCTCTTCGTGAACTCGAGCGGCATCAAGAGCGACACCTCTGCCGAGGACGTGCGCTGCGCCGGCGAGTTCGAGGCCGTCTACCAGGGAGGGGGCTCGACCCTGGTCGTGGCCGACGTCACCGCAGGCGTGCGCCGGCTGATGGAGGAGTCGCGCCCGTTCCACCTGACCCTGACGGCCGACCGGAAGCATTTCTGGTATCGCCGCATGGAGCTGGCCCTGATGGTGACTTCGCGCTAGCTCTGGGGCTCCAGATCCTGGGGCCAGATGACCTCGTAGAGCGCCGTGACCTCGTCGGGACAATCCCGCGGGTCGATCGTGCGCAGCATGGAGGCGACCTTCAACTGCTCGCACGAGATCTCGCCGTTCTTGACGCGCCGAAAAAGACGGGTCAGCTCGCGGGTATCCAGCGCGTCGTCGCGTCGGGTGCCGCCGTGCAGGCGCTGCCCCGAGTGGTGCGCCGCGGCCAGAAAATCGTGCAGGTAGCAGTAGCCTTTGGCCACGTCGGTCAGCTCGGCCGCGGAGGCGGTGGCCCTGAGCTCCTGGGCGGCCCTCTCCAACTGGTCGAGCCGGTCCCAGAAGATCACCGAGTCGGACAGGGACAAGAGATTGGCGCTGAGGGCCACGTAGAAAGCGGTATAAGCGCGGTCGCGCGCCTCTTCCAGGCCAGGCGTCTCGGGCGCCGGGGCCGGTCGGGGCGAGGACAGCCAGGCAAACCCGCGGCGCAGGGTGCCGCGCAGGCGGTCGTAGAGCGACCGCTCTTGCTCCCGTCCCAGCACGCGTGAGACGCTGGTGAGGAAGCGGCCCAGTTTGAAGGGCTTGAAGATGTAGTCCTCGGCCGCCACCCCGATGGCGCGGGCCGGGGCGTCCTCGCCCGCGTAGGCGGTGATGATGATGCTGCGCAGCCCGGGTTGGCGCGCCCGCAGGCGACGCACGCACTCGATCCCGTCCATCTCGCCCATGCGCACGTCGGCGACGATCAGGTCGAGTTTGGTCTTCTCGGCCACCTGCAGCGCCCAACTCGGCAGCTGGGCCTGGTGCACCTCGTAGCTCGGGTTTTGCTGCAGAGCGGTGGTCAGCATGTCCCGCATGTCGATGTCGTCTTCCAGAACGAGGATGCGCCACTTCATCTCGGTTGCGTTTCGTGGAGGAGACAGCGAATCCCTCAGGCAAGGCAGGGCCTGCGGCACGACGTTCGAACCATCGTGGAATGGCGAGGCGCAAGAAGAAGCAAATGGCGCAGCCCTGGGTGCCGGCCGGGACGATCACGGTCGACCCCCACGCTCCACAGCCCGTCATCGACATGATGGCCTTCAGCTCCGGGGAGCTGGTCGAGAAGAAGCTCGACAACGTCGACTGGGTCGAGCACAACCGGGACAAGTATCCGATTATCTGGCTCAACGTCGACGGACTGGGCGACGCCCACGTGGTGGCCGAGATCGGGCGCATCTACAACCTGCACCGGCTGGCGCTGGAGGACGTGGTCAACGTGCACCAGCGCGCCAAGGTCGACCTCTACGACGGCTATTTCTTCGTGGTGCTCCGCATGCTGCACCAGCTCGAGGGGCGCATCGAAACCGAGCAGATCAGCCTGTTCTTCGGCAGCCACTTCGTGATCACGTTCCAGGAAGGCATTCCGGGCGACTGCCTGGAGCCCGTGCGCGACCGCATCCGCAAGGAGACGGCCCGCATCCGGGGCGGCAGCTCCGACTTTCTGGCCTACCACCTGATCGACGCGGTGATCGACAGTTACTTTCCGGTGCTCGAGAAGATGGGCGAGCAGCTCGAGGACCTCGAGAACGAGGTGCTGTTGCACCCGACCCGCGCGGTGGTGCGCAAGATTCACGACATCAAGCGAGACCTGCTCATCGTCCGGCGCGCGGTGTGGCCGCTGCGCGAGGCGATCAACCCGCTCTTCCGCGAGGATGTCCCGCTGGTCACCCCCGAGACGCGCGTTTTCCTGCGCGACTGCTACGACCACTGCGTGCAGGTCATCGACCTGGTGGAGACTTACCGCGAGCTGGGCTCGAGCCTGATGGACGTCTACCTCTCGAGCATCTCCAACCGGATGAACGAGGTGATGAAGGTCCTGACCATCATCACCACCATCTTCGTGCCGTTGACCTTCATCGCCGGGATCTACGGCATGAATTTCAATACCGAGATCTCGCCCTACAACATGCCCGAGCTGAACTCGCGCTACGGCTATCCGCTGTGCATTCTGGCCATGCTGATCATCGGCGGCGTCGAGCTGGGGTTCTTCTACAAGATGGGCTGGATCTTCGCGCCTTCTGAGGTGGAGGCGCCCCTCACGCCCTCGAAAGAGCTGACGGAAGCCTCGGTGAACCCGCACCAGCATCACGCGTGAGCAGCGACCAGCTCAGCCTGCCCGTGCAGGTCGCCTGGGGAGCTGCCTCCTACGAAGCCGAGCAGCTGCGCCACGAGCTGCTCGAGCCCGAGCACCTGTGGGTGGGCGTCTGCAGCCTGACCAAGGCGGTGGAGCAGCAGCCCGAGCTGTTCACGGCCGAAGAGCGCAAGGAATTGCGCCAGGCGGCGGAGCTGGTGGCGGGAGAGCTCTCCTCGCTGAACCTCACGCCCGACAACCTGCGCCGGACCATCCGGCGCTACCTCTCGCCGGGGGAGGGGCACCACACCGGGCGCCGCAGCCCGCAGGCACGCGAGGTCTTCGAGCACGCGGCCTACCTGGCGCGGGGCAAGACGGTGGGCATTCGCCAGGTGCTGACCGCGCTGCTGAACAAGCCGTGCGACGCCTTCGACCGGGCCCGGGCGGCTCTGGACAAGAGTTTCAAGCAGGTCACCATCGTGGACCAGCCGCCGGCGCCCCCGCCGCCCCCCGAGCCGAAAGAGCCGCCGTTCCAGATTTACGAGCCCCCCGGCAATATCCCCACGAAGTCCATGCGGGTGCCGGGGAAGCAGACGATTGCGCGCGACCTGGCGCGCTTTTTCGAGGACGAGGAGAAGCGCCGGGTGGCCGGGCCGTCCCATCCCGAGCCGCGCCACGGCCACCTCGAGCGCAAGGACCACAAGCACATCCTGAGCCGTCTGGGACGTGATCTCACGGCTCTGGCCCGGCAGAACCAGCTGGGCCCCTTCGTGGGACGCGAGCGCGAGCTGCGCCTGCTGATCGAGTGCCTGATGCGCCAGGGCAAGAACAACCCGGTGCTGGTGGGCGAGCCCGGGGTCGGTAAGACGGCCGTGGTGGAAGCGCTGGCGGTGGAGCTGGCCCGCTCCTCCGCCGACCATCCTCTGCACGGCAAACGGGTGGTGGAGGTCTCGGTCAGCAACCTGCTGGCCGGCTGCACCTACCGGGGAGAGTTCGAGGAGAACATGGCGCAGCTCATCCGGGAGGCCTCCAACCCGCAGGTCATCCTCTTCATCGACGAGATCCACACCCTGGTGGGCTCGGGCTCGTTCAAAGGCAGCGCCCAGGATGGCGCCGACATGCTCAAGCCCCCGCTGGCGCGCGGCACGTTGCGCCTGATCGGGGCCACCACGATGCGGGAGTACGAGCAGTTCGTGCAGTCGGACCCGGCGCTGGAGAGGCGCCTGGACAAAGTCGTGGTGGAGGAGCCCTCGGTGGCCGAGGCGCTGGCCATGCTCGAGGGGCTGACCGACAAGCTCGCCCGCCACCACCAGCTCGAGTTCACGCCCGAGGGGCTCCAGGCCGCGGTGGAGCTGTCGGTGCAGTTCGTGAAGAACCGGCGCCTGCCCGATAAGGCGATCGACCTGCTCGACCGGGCCGGGGCGCGGGCCCGAGCCGAGAAGCTGACGTCGGTCGACCGCCGCGTGGTGGCCGAGACGCTGGCCACGGTGCAGAACCTGCCGCTGGAGATGGTGCTGGGAGAAGGCTCCGACTCGCGCATGCTCAGTCTGGAGGACTTCCTCAAGAGTCGCCTGGTCGGACAGGACGAGGCGGTGGAGAAGGTCTGTCAGCGTCTCACTCTGGCCCAGGCCGGCCTGATCGGGCGTCGGGGCCCCGTGGGGGTCTTCTTGCTGATCGGCCCGCCCGGGGTGGGGAAGACCGAATTGGCCCGGGGGATGGCCCAGCACCTCTTCGGAACGGTGGATTCCCTGGTGCGCCTGGACATGTCCGAATACCAGGAGGGACACGCGGTTTCCCGGTTGATCGGCTCGCCCCCGGGCTACGTGGGGCACGACGAGCCGTCGCCCTTCTTCACGCGCCTGGTGGCCCGCCCCCACGCGGTGGTGCTGCTGGACGAGGTCGAGAAGGCCCATCCTCGCGTCTTCGACATCTTCTTGCAGGTCTTCGACGAGGGGCACCTGACGAACAGCCGGGGTCAGACGGTAGATCTGCGCCACGCCATCTTCTTGCTGACCAGCAACCTGGTGGGGAAGGGCCAGCGCTCGCTGGGATTGCGCCATCGCAAGGACGACCGCCCGGCTCCGCCGCCCGAGCTCGCGGAGCATTTCCGGCGCGAGTTGCTCGACCGCATCGACGAGGTGGTCACCTTGCGCCCGCTCGAGGAGGCGGACGCCGAGCGGCTCATCCTGCGGCTCCTGGAGGACCTGGAGAAGGACCTCGACCGGCGCTTCGGGGTGCGCCTCCGGGTCATGCCCGAGGTGGTGGCTCGCGTCGCGCGCGAGGGCCTGGACCCCGAGACGGGTGGCGTGCGCGGACTGCGCCGCTGCTACGAGCTCAGCCTGCTGCTGCCCCTGAGCAAGCGGGCCCTGGGCGGCGACCTCAAGAAAGGCGACGTGCTGCGCGTGTCCGAGGGCGAGGCCGGACTGGAGTTCAAGATCGTGTCGCGGCTAGGCGACTCGAAGCAGTAGCGACCCGGGTCCGGCGGCGCGACTCGGCAAGATGTGCGCCGAATTCGGCGCGGGGGGCTGCCGACCCGAGCCGCCAGCGCCGCGAATTACGGGTAGTAAGTGCTCTCTTCCCAGCCGCGCATCGAGTTGTAGCGCGGCATGTCCTGAGTGGGTTTCTCGGTCCAGACGAACTCCTCGTGATGGTTGTCGCCGTGGCAGGCGAGGTCGAACTCGAGACCGTCCGCCGAGCGCGAATAGCCGGCCGAGTAGCTGTCCTGGCCGGCTGACGGGCAAGAGGGCAGGCGGTCGATGTAGTCCGGCACCAGCTCGCCCAGGGTCTGGGGATACTGACCCTGGTGCTCGTTGGAGTAGAGCCGCAAAGCTTCGATCAGGTGGTTCATGTGGGCGCCGCAGGTCTGGCCGGTGCCACCCGAGCGGCCCCCCATCGCCATCGCCAGGCGGTTCTGGTAGTTCGACTCCAGCACCGCCCGTCGCTGGGCGTGGCGCTCTTTTGCCAGGCGCTGCCCCTCGACCGAGCCCTGCAGAGCGGCCCGCCGGCCGTACTCGGCAATTTCCAGGTGGGCCAGGAAGCCCAGCGCCACCAGGGCCAGCATGATCGCCACCAGGGGCAGCCGGCGACGACGCTGCGGCCGACCTTCCGGCACCCAATCCATCACCCGGCGTAGATCGCTCGACCCGCAACCGGGACAATCACCCATTTGTCCGACTTCCCGTTGGCACTGTGCGCACCGATACATACGTCTCTCCTCCCAGTATGAACTCCGCCACGGCCAGGCTGGTGAGCCAGCTCAGCCACGGGGTGTAGGGGTAAACATCGGTAAAATCGTGTCCCAGCACCTGGAACGCGCTCAAGAAGAGGCGCAAGAGCACGGCGCCAAAGGTGAGCGCGTAGGAGCGCAGCATCCAGGCCCGGTGGGCTTTGAAGTTGCGCCGCAGGGCGGTGGCCAGCGCCTGGTAGGCCACC
Organism: Vulcanimicrobiota bacterium; assembly: GCA_039809865.1. Classification (GTDB taxonomy): domain Bacteria; phylum Vulcanimicrobiota; class Xenobia; order Xenobiales; family QWHO01; genus QWHO01. The sequence goes on along the minus strand of JBDHVW010000124.1, from coordinate 757 downwards.
GCCAGCCAGAGGAACGCCACCACCATGAAGCCGATCCGCGCCATCGGGCCGCCTTCAGCCATCATGGCCATCGGGATGCCGGTCAACCCGCCCAGGACGACGCCGATCAGGTAAAGATAGCCCAGCACGCGGTGCCACCGCGGATGCTTGCGCCGCAAGCTGCCGATGAACTGCCAGGGGCCCAGCACCAGGGCCATCACCGAGGTGACGCCGTGCAGCACGATCGTGCCGAGGTGGGCGGTGTACTTGGCCCGGAAGATCGGGTCGTAATGGCCCGGATCCCCCGTCACGTAGAGAAACGCCCCGGTCCCTACCGTAAGGGCCAGGAGCGTGACGACTCCCCAGAACCAGCGCATATTCCTCATGACGCAGGCGGCAAGATTTTGTTCACGAGTGGGGAAAGGATTTTTTGGTGCTACCATGAGAGCACTGACTCTGAAGGGAGATACCATGTCGGAGAAGGACAATCTCATCCAGGCCACCGTGACCGTTTACGACACCGAGCGTCGCCGCCAGATCGGGGCCTCCACCTTTACCTGGATCGCCGGACTTTCCGTCCTCAACTCGATCTTGCTGGTCAGTGGAGCCAGGATCAACTTCCTGGGAGGCCTTGGCGTGACCGAGTTCATCACCGCCGTGGGCGTCTACGCGCAGGAGCAGACCCACATGGCCAGCATTCCCATGATCGCGGTGGTGCTGTCGGTCCTGGTGGCGGCCGTCTTCTTCTTCCTCGGCAAGATGGCCAGGAAAGGCTACG
>JBDHVW010000123.1:0-19925 GCA_039809865.1 Vulcanimicrobiota bacterium | reverse complement strand
GCGGCTGGTGGAGATCGAGGCGCCCGACTGGGAGCCGATGCCCCAGCCCACCGAGCAGCAGATCGTGGTCTTCGTCGATCCCACCCGCAAGGTCCAGCTCATCGAGGGAATCGGCGGCGCGCTCACCGACGCCTCGGCCGAGACCTGGGCCAAGCTTCCCCCGGCCAGGCAGCAAGAGCTGCTGACCGCCTATTACGACGCTGACAAAGGCATCGGCTACACGCTGGGGCGCACGCACATCAACAGCTGCGACTTCTCCAGCGCCAGCTACACCTACGTGGCCGACGGCGACGCCGCGCTCAAGTCCTTCTCGGTGGAGCCGGACCGCAAGTTCCGCATCCCGTTCATCCAGGCAGTGCTCAAGAAAGAGCCCGGGCTCAAGATTTTCGTGTCGCCCTGGAGCCCCCCGGCGTGGATGAAGTCCAACCACGACATGCTTCACGGCGGCAAGCTGCTGTCGCAATTCGCCGACAGCTGGGCGCGCTATTACGTGCGTTTCATCGAGGAGTACCGCAAGGCTGGCATCCCCATCTGGGGCCTGACCGTGCAGAACGAGCCGATGGCCGCCCAGACCTGGGAGTCGTGCATCTTCACCGCCGACGAGGAGCTCGCGTTCGTGCGCGACCACCTCGGACCCACGCTGGAAAAGGCCGGGATGTCGGACCTCAAGCTGATGATCTGGGATCACAACCGCGCCATGGCCTACATGCGCGGCGCCACGGTGTTTCAGGATCCGGAGGCGCGCCGCTACGTGTGGGGGCTGGCCTATCACTGGTATGACGGGGACCAGTTCGACAACCTGGGCATCCTGCATGACGCTTATCCCGCCAAGGCCTTGTTCTTCAGCGAGGGCTGCAACTACCCGTTCAGCTGGGATACGATCAACGACTGGAAGTGGGGCGAGAATTACGGTCACTCGATGATCAACGACTTCAACCACTTCTGCCGCGGGTGGACCGACTGGAACGTGCTCCTGGACGAGCAAGGCGGCCCCAACCACGTCGCCAACTATTGTTTCGCGCCGATCGTGGCGGACACGCGCAAGGGCACGCTCACCTACATGAACAGCTATTACTACATCGGCCACTTCTCGAAGTTCGTGCGCCCGGGCGCGCGCCGCATCGCCTGCACCTCGATGCGCCTGGGGGTGGAGGCCACCGCGTTCGTCAACGATGACGACTCGGTGGTCACGGTCGTGATGAACGGAACCGACAAGCCGGTGGATACGTTTGTGTGGACGGAGTTCTGGTCGCGTATTCCGGCGTTCGTTTTGGGCGAGAAAGGGCTGCCCAAAGGCGGCCGCGCCATTCCCCTCAAGCTTCCGGCGCACTCGATCGCCACGGTGGTGTGGTAGTAACATTCAGACCGAGGTCTGGCAACATCCGCCCCCGGACGCGGGGTTAGCCTGCGGGTGTGAACACGATAACGACATTTCCGCAGCTGCCTTTGCAGCAGCCCCGTGTGACGGATGCGCCTCCGGTGCCGCCGCCCCCCATCCCCCCTGCTCCCGCGCCGCCCAGTCAGGACCGCGGCAAGCAGATCGAGACCCTGAAGGGCCAGATTGCCGCCCTGCAGCAGAACAACCAGCAGCTCGAGCTCAAGAAGCGCGATGGCGAGATGCAGGTAACGCGCATCGACTCGGAGCTTTTCGCTCTCAAGACCGAGGGTGATCAGCTCGAGATCGCGCTGGGTCACTCTGTGGCCAATCTGAGAGCCGCCACGGACAAAGTGGCCGCGCTGAAGGCCCGCCTGAGCTCCTGTCCGGAAACCGAGCGACCCGCCGTGCAGGCCGAGCTCGACAAGGTGGCCCCGGACGTGCCCAAGTACACGGCCGAGACCGAGGACCTGAATCGCAAGAAGGCCGATCTCGCGAATCGTCTCCAGGCCAAGACGAACGAGCGCTCCAAGGTGGCGGCCGAGGTCACGGGCTGCGTGAACGCCATCCAGCAGAACCTGGGCCAGCTGATGCGCCTGGAGGCGGCGCTGCGCCAGTTGGAGAGCGCCGTCCCGCCGCCCGGACCGGCTCCAGCCCCCGCGCCCGGACCGGCCCCCGGTGGTCCGAGCGGCTGGTGGCCGCCGAACTGAGGTTGAGCTGCCGGCGGGGTGTCATGCGAGAGCAGCCCAAGGGCGCGGGGCGAGCGCTGACCCGAGAGGGCGTTCTACCCGGAAACGGTAGAGTCTACGCACTCCGGGTAGAGTTGCCCGGTGAGCTGCCTTCGGGGCGCGGGCTCCTGGCAGGGCCCTCGGGGCGCGAGCCGGGCGGGGCGCGCGAGAGCAGCCCTCCGGGCGCGGGGCGAGCGCCGACCCGAGAGGCGTTCTACCCGGAAACGGAAGAGTTTGCGAACTCCGGGTAGAGTTTGCCCGGCGGGGTAGCGGGGTTTGCCCGGCGGAAAGCCGGGCGAGCCGAGCCGGCACGCCAGGGCGACTCGGGCCGGCACGAGCCCGGCGCGCGTTTTTGCCGGGGCGAGTCGTGCCGGCACGCCAGGGCGACTCGGGCGGCATTCGAGCCCGGCACGCCTGTTGCCGGGGCGAGTCGTGCCGGCACGCCAGGGCGACTCGGGCGGCATTCGAGCCCGGCGCGCCTGTTGCCGGGGCGAGTCGGGCCGGCACGCCAGGGCGACTCGGGCGGCACGAGCCCACGCGGCGTTCTGTCGGGGGAGCGCCGGCACTTCGACGGAGGGTCCCAGAACAAAGTTTCGTTTCCCGGGGAAACGAACGTTTGTGCGACAGAAGCTCCTGAACGGCTGTGCGGCAAGGTTGGGGTTCAAAGGAACAGCCCGGGTAATACCTCCTCCGCACGGCCCTGGACGAATTCGTCGTAGGCGGAATCAGGCTCGAGGTTGACCAGCACCGTACGTGCGCCGGCCTCGCGGGCAAAGTCCACCAGAAGCGACGCGGGGACCACCATGCTGGAAGTGCCCACGGCCAGAAAGACCTCGCACCGGCGGATAGCGTGAAAGGCGCGGTGCAAGAGCTCTTCCTCGATGGCCTCACCGAACAGAACGATGTCCGGTCGCATCGGAGCCCCGCACACCTCGCACGGCTCCAAGCCATAAATCTCTTCCCGGAACCCGCATCCCGAGCAGCGTTGACGACGTAAGGAGCCGTGCAGCTCGATGACGTTGGGGCTGCCAGCCAACTGGTGCAGGCCGTCCACGTTCTGGGTCACCACGGTTGCCCGGGGCAGGCGCGCCAGCGCCAGATGCCCGGCGTTCGGGCGTGCGTCCCGCACCGTCTGGACCAGGGGCTCGAACAACTCCCAAATGCGCGGCACGTTGGGCAGCAGCTCAGAGGAAGAACATTCGCGCTCCAACTCCGGATCTGAGGTCCACAGGCCGCCCTCGCCCCTGAAGGTTGGCATTCCGCTGGCCACCGACATCCCTGCGCCCGTCAGCACGACGATGCGCTGCTGCCGGTCGATCAGCGCCCCACGTAGCTGCCGTTGTTGCTGCCGATCAGAAAGTCGCCCTGCGCGTCGATGGCGGCACCCATGCCAGTCTCGGAGGTTCCCGGGTCGAGGCGGCGACCCTGAGCGTCGGTGATCCACTGGTAGGTGCCGGCGCGCAGGTCGCCGCGCACGCTGCCCGTGTTGGTGGCAACCACGAACTGCCCCTGGTCGTTGATGGCCGCGCCGACGCCACCCTCAGCCGTGCCCGGTGCGATCCGCGAGCCGTGCTGGTCTTGCAGCCAGCGCCAGTTGGATCCCTGGCCCACCACAATACCGCCGTTCGTGCCCACGACATACTCGCCGCCCGCGTTGATAGCGGCCCCGACACCGCTGTCGGCCGTGCCCGGGGCGATGCGGCGTCCCTGCGAATCGGTCAGGTAGCTCCAACCCCCCGACGCATCGCCCACCACGATGCCACCGTTCGTCCCGACCACGAACTGACCCCTGTCGTTGATGGACGCCCCCACCCCGCTGTCAGCGGTGCCGGGCTCGATGCGGCGGCCATTCTCCTCGAGCCAGCGCCAGGTCGTGCCCTCTCCCACCACGATGCCCCCGTTCGTCCCCACGACAAACTGCCCGCGCTCGTTCAGGGAAGCTCCCACGCCGGAACCGGCTGTCCCCGGAGCGATGCGGTGGCCCCTGGCATCCGAGAGCCAGTGCCAGCTCCCACCCAGGTCGCCGACCACGATGCCCCCGTTGGTCGCCGCCACGTAGCGCCCGGATTCGTTGATGGCCGCCCCGGCACCGCTCTCGGAGGTGCCCGGGTCGATGCGGCGGCCCTGAGCGTCGGTCAGCCAGCTCCAGCTGCCTCCCGCCTCGCCGACAAGAATGCCGCCGTTGGTGGCCACCACGAACTGACCTTTCTCGTTGATCGCCGCCCCTACGCCCGAATCGGCTGTGCCGGGAGCGATGACACGACCGCCCGAATCGCGCAGATAGTCCGCCTGCCCGGTGGTCTTGTTGCCGACCAGAATGCCACCATTGGTGCCCAGCACGAACTGGCCATGAGAATTCATCGCCGCGCCCACGCCCGAGGCCGACGTGCCGGGGTTGAGAACCCGTCCCTGAGCGTCGTGCACGTTCGTAATCGTCAGAGCCGGACACGTGGCCGGCCCGGCGGGATTCTCGATGCTCACGCAGATTGCGGGCGGCTCGCCCGACGTACAACCGGCCAGGCCCACCGCAGCGAACACCCCCAGTCCCAGTGCCAGCTTCCAATTGAGCCCGTGGCGTGGCTCGTCCTCGCCCCGCTCCAGACGGTCGAGCTGAGGCGGCGGGCCGCTGAAATGCGTGGTGCGAGCGCGACTTCCGGGCGGGGGTAAGTGCTGAATCTCCATCCCTTCGAGCTTCGCACGAGAGGCTGAAAAATACCTTGACAAGAACTAGACCGGTCTATATAATTACAGTATGAAACGTGGAGAGAGCAGAGCGAGGTTGGTGGAAGCCACCGCGCAGCTGATGAGGGTGCAGGGCTATCACGCCACCGGTCTCAACCAGATCGTGGAGGAGAGCCAGGCGCCGAAAGGCTCGCTCTACCACTTCTTCCCGCAAGGAAAGGAGGAGCTGGCGGCCGAGGCACTCTCGCTGTCAGCCGGACGAATGCTGGAACGCCTTCGGGACCTTTTCACCCACCACCGTCTCAAAGACGCCCTCTCGATGCTGGTCGAGAAGGCGATCGCCGACCTGGAAGCCAGCGATTACCAACTGGGCTGCCCTCTGGCGGTCGTGGCCCTGGAGACGGTCGGCATCCGACCACTGCAAGACAAGTGCGGGCACTTCTTCGAAAAGGCTATCAAGCTGCTCGAGGAGGGGATGATTCGCGAGGGTGTCCCCGCCGACAAAGCTCCCCAGCTTGCCATGATGGCCTTCGCATCCTATGAGGGGGCGCTGCTTCTCAGCCGCACGCTGCGCTCCCCCGAACCGCTCCGCCAGATGGCGACGCAGTTCAAGTCCTACGTCAAAGCGGCCCTGATGAGCTGAGCTTTTTTTGGCTCGATTATATAAACCGGTCTAGATAGAAATAGAGGAGCACCTGAACATGCGTAATTGGAAAATGACCCTGGCCGCCGGCCTGATGACCCTGAGCCTGACCTTCCCGACGCTTGCCGCCGAGAATCAGCCTTCCGACAGCCCCACCCCGCAGGTAACGACCGAGCAGTCCGCCCCCCACGAACTGGTCGCCGAGCCGGCCATCCGCCAGCCCCGCCCGACCCCCGAGACCGTCGACAACCGCAACGACTTCCCGGACTATCGCGCCAAACCCATCGTCCGCGGCCAGAGCGCCCCAGTGCCCGAGCTCAAGCTCGACAGCGATGCGATGCAAGTGCAGGAGCAGCAGCGATAGTGGGGGCGATTGGGAGCCGGGCCGAGTAAGGAGTAGGGAGTCAGGTGGGCCAAGCCTTTTCTGGCCCATCTCCCATCTCCCATCTCCCATCTCCCGTCTCCTACGCAGGACCGCATAGCCGGAGAAAGAGAACCGCCCAGCGTGGCTTTCTTTCTCTGGCTGCTCCTCTGCGGGGTGGCGCTGCCGATGTCGGGCAAGGAATACGAGGCGCGCCTTACGGCCTTGACGGTCGCCGTCGGCGCCATGATGGTCTTCTGGGCGCACCGCAGCAAGCTGGTTCCCAGCCTCGTGCCACCGGACAGCCGGGCGCGCCATCGCCCGCGACCGCGCCCGATGTCCGAGTCGGCGCCGCAGCCCAACCAGCTTCCCGAGAAGCCGCGCTTCATGGCGGAAGCGCCCGTCGAGCCCCGCGCTCCCATCGAGATGCCGCCCGAAGAGGCGCCGCGTAAGCTGCCCGTCCCCGGACCCCGCCCGGACATGAAGGATACCGAGGAGCTCGACTACGAGACGCAACCCCTCGAACCGGACGAGGCGCCCGATCCTGAGAGGGACTACCAGACCCGCAAGCTCGAGCCCGAGGACTCCCCCGAGCCATGACCGTCGAGTGGGTCGAGTTCGTGCTCTACGGCTACCTCGCCGTCACGCTGCTGACGGCCGGAGCGACGCTGAGCCAGGGCGTGCGACTGATGCTCGTGCTGGCCGGAGCCATGCTGGCTCTCTTCGGCTTCGGACCGATCCAGAACCTGACCAACCCCATGAACGTCATCACCCTGGGCCCGCGCGTCGTCCAGGTCTTCTTCACGTTCACCCTGATGCTGATCCCGGCCTGGTGCGTTCTGGACGGACGGCACCGCCCCAGGCTGTCCGTAGCCGATGGCTTCCTCATCGGCTTTCTGCCAGGCTTCGGGGCCGATTGCTTGCAGGCCCTGACGCAGCCGATGCCGCTGGAGCTCACCTGGCTGATTCCGGGCGGTCAGGCCATCGGCGGCTACTGGGCCGGCTACGGTTGGTGGTGCGGAGCCACCACGCTGGCCTGGAGCGCCGCCTACCGCTTCGGGAAGGACGAGCACCTTGCCCAGCTCTTCGCCAGCCTGGTCTTCGGCTGGGCGATGGTGGACCGGCTCGGGCTCATCAAATTCCAGGGCCGAGGCCTCGTCTGGGCCACGGTCATCGCCCTCCTCTATTACGGACTGCACGAGCGCTACTGGGTCCGTCGGTCGGTGGGCTACCGCAACCTGATGAGCACACCCGAGCTCGAGGTGCCCACTGTGGCCGACACGCTGGCCCAGCTCGGCCCCCTGGGACTCGCCGTGCGCTGGCGCGCCCTGGCCCGGCGTCGGCAGATCCTGATCGAGCGCCAGGAGCTCGTGGACATGGGGCGCGTGACCATCGCCGAAGTGCCCAAGGCCTTCAAGGTGGACGTTGGCGGCGCCGACGCCACCTTCTGGCTGCTGCGCATCGTCTCCGCGGGCACCCTCGTCTATTCCCTCACGGGCCCCCTGCCCGAGCTCGCGATCGCGTCCCTGATCGTGCTTACCTACCTGATCGCCCCCGACCTCGAGCCGGACGACGCCGACCCGGCCGTGCGCGTGACCGTTGAGCAGATCGTTCTCAACGCCGCGCTCTGCGCGGTCATCCTGTGGATGTTCCTGCGCCCGACCAGCTTCCCGCTGCAGTCGCCCGCCATCATGCCTCAGAAGTGGGAGACTTTGCTGGCCTTCGCGTTCTTCGCCGCCAGCTGGACCGGCAGTCAGCAACGCGGAGCCCAGGCGTTCTGGCGCCCCCGGCATCGGCGCCTGGCCATGCTCCATCGCGCCCTGACCGCGCTCAAATGTGGCCTGGTGGCCTACGTGCTGGTCAACTATCTGCCCAAACTTCTGCCCAAAAAGAACGACCTCTGGCTGGAATTGTTGGTAGCACTGGCTGCGGGCGCGTTGGCAGCCCTCGCGGCGCACCTGCTCAATCAACTAAGCGATCACGTCTCTGAAAAGTTCCAGCAACAAGGTTAACAAACTTGTAACATCTGTCCGGTGGAATTCACTCCCGCTTTTTTGGGGTTTCGTAAACTGAGTCCAACACCGAGACAGGAGCCCCCAAAATTATGCGCCGCAAAACCGCCCGTGAAGTGCTCAAAGGAACCGGCACCGTGTCCGAAGTTCTGCGCGCCAACCTCAAATCGGCGGGCTTCCTGGAGGCCATCGAGAGCATCAACACCCCGCGCTTCTGGCGCTACGTCGAGCAGCCCGCGTCGCTGCTCCGGCACGGGTGGCGCCTCTCGGTGGAGAAGAGCGAGAATTCGGCCCTGGTTTATCGGATCGGCGAGGCCCCCCGCGTGGGAACCCGCATGTTCGTCTCCCCGGGCCAGACCCTCATCTTGGACCGTAAGAACCGCGTCGCGGTTCTGCTGAGCTTCGCCAACGGCGAGGCCCAGGAGATCCGCGTCGATTTGAAGACCCGCAAGGTCGTGCAGGATCGCTGGTTGGCGGCTTAGCGATCCACATCATAGCTTGGGGTGCGCTTTTTCCTGAGCGGGAGAAGCGGACCCCATTTTTTTGTACTTTGTTCAGCCAACCCGGATAAGCTGACAGGCATGGAGATCCGCAACTTCCCGCGCCAGGACCTGCTGGAGTTCACCCGCAGCCTGCGCGAACAAGACCAGGAACTGCAGGAGCGGAGCGCTGTCGACGAGGTGCTCTTCGCCCAGACGCCCGGCGCCACGCTGGGCGAGATGCAGGACAACGCCGCTTTGAAGGCCTCCCGGTTGGGAAAACGCTCCACTCAGCTCGCCTGGGCCAGCGCCGGCTGCCTTTTCGGCGCGGGGATCACATTCTTCGGGATGGTCGGCACCAACCCGGCCGGGGCCATCAGCGCCGGGCTTGCCCTCGGAGCAGCCTCCGGCCTCGCCCTGTGGGCTCGCAAGAAGACCGAAGCCCAGGCCCAAACGATGGTCCACTCGCGCGCCCGCCTGGGCACCTACGGCTCCGTGCTGGCCAAGCTCACCGAAGCCGAGAACGAGGTCAAGAAGCTCGCCAGCGGCCTTACGCCGGAGCAATCGCTGACCATCCGCCAGGACGAGCACGCTCTCATCGTGGGAGGCGTGCGCGTCAAGCGTCATTCGGGCAAGAGCGAAAGCTGCTCCACATAGGCCGAGGCAAAGCCGGCATAGAGCGGATTGACGCCGCCCGCGTGGGTCAACAGCTCCATCTCGGCCATGTCGTACGCCAGGTGCAGGTGCTCCTCGGGAGTGGCCTGGGGGCGCTTGAGGCCGTCCACGAAGTAGTAGAAGCGCAAAATGCCGGGCACCAGCGACAAAGCCGCCAGGTTGTCGAGGATAGGACGATCCACCGCTAAGAACTTGCGCCACAGCAGAGCTCGTATGTAGCGCAGGATGCCCTGCTCGAGCACCGAGGCCGAGCCCGTGTCCGGACCGCTCAGGAACACATAGAGGCCGGGCAGAGTGCCCGTCCAGCCACTCTTGGTCAGCTCCACCTCGCGCCCCTCGAGCAACGCCTCGGTGATGGGGCGGGCCATCTCGGGGTGGGGCGACTCCACGGTGCCGATCAGCGCGGCCAGGAAGAACTCGCGCAGCGAGCCGACCACCTCGTCCTCCTCCAGGCGGTGGGACGGGGGGCGGTCACTGGGAGTCTCCGAGCCGGCCAGCAGCATCTTGCCCAGCGACCACAGGCCCCGCGCGAGCGCGCTCTCCACGGGCTCGGCCGCGAGCCAGGCCAGCAGGCGCTCCTCGAACAGGCGATAGGTAGCCCAGTCGAGCGAGCGTCCGAGCCCCGCGGGGATCGGCTGGAAGCCCACCGGCTGATAGCCGAATTCGCGGATCAGCGCCTCGATATCGCCGTCGTAGGTCGAAAGCGGCACGCCGGTGCTCCTCTGGATGGAAGGGCAGTAAAACGAGGCCCCCACCATCACGCCGTCGGGCGTCGGGCGGATGAGGAAGGGAAACTGACGGCAGCCGATCGGTTTGGAGGAGCTGCCGACCTCGGCGTGGATCGAGCAGAGGTCGTCAGGGTTGAGAAACACGCAGGCACCGTCTGACTTTCTCTTGGCCACGCGAGACATTCCGCCGTCGGCGTCTTCCAGCGCGGGCGCGCCCGTCTGCTGGATGACGCGCAGCTCGAGCGAGGTGCCCTTGATCTTGCCGCGCGCGACTTCATCGACGTGAATCTGCCATTTGCTGCGACAGCACTTGGAGCAGTCCGCGCACTCGAAGTTCTGATCGGCGAGAAATTGAAACTTCATGAGGCAGGCCTTCGACCTGACGGTTCGGTTTCCCAGGAAAAGACCACGGAAAACCTCGAATGGCCCCCGATGAGGTGCTTCTTCCTCGTCAGCCTGGTGGCCCTGCTCCTGGCCGTGCCGACCGCTCTGCAAAGCCGTTACTCGCTGTACCCCAGCGAGGTGACGATGTTAGACTACCAGTTCGAGCTGCGGGCCCGCGCCGGAGTGCGGGTGCCGCTCTCCGAAAAGCCCAGAGTGATGCTGATCGGCATCGACGCCGCCACCTTCCGGGCTCAGGCCAAGCCGGTCGTTTTCTGGATCGGGGACCTGGGCAAAGTCACGCAGGCGCTTCTGGATGGAGGCGCCGCGGCAGTGGGCCTGGACATGCTGCTGGGCGATGTCGGCACTGAAGGCGGGCTCAGCGAGCCGGGCTACGCCCCCGTTAAAGAGATCATGGAGAGCGAGGAGGGCGAGCTGATCGCCGCCGTGGCTCAGGAGAAAGTGGTGCTGGCCCAGTTCGCCGTGCCGCGGACCACCATCCTGGTCCCCAACCCCGCCCCCGGCGAGCACTCGCGCTTGCGCAACGCGCTGGCCTCCACGGCCGGCTCGCTGGGCATGCTCGGCCTGGCGAACGTCGACGCCGACCGCGACGGCGTGCTGCGCGCGGTCAAGTTCATCGATTACGATGGCAAGCCCGGAGCCAACGTGTTCGGATTCCGGCTGCTGGAGGTCGCCACCGGCAAGCTTTTCAAAGTCGAAAACGGCGTGCTGAAGCTGGGCGACCAGGTCATCCCCACCGAGAACGACCTGGCGGTGCGCCTGAACTACCCGGCTCCACCCGATTCCAAGACCGGGACGAGCTTCCCCTACGTGAGCTTCCTCGATCTGCTCGCCCGGGTGAAGGCCGGTAAGCCCCTGGAAGGCTTCCAGGACGCGATCTGCATCATCTGCTTCTCGGACCCGTCCGAGCAAGATTTCCGCTCGACGCCCTTCAACCAGATGCTGGATCGCGACTCGCTGGGCGCGGAGACGCACGCGACCCTGATCAACCAGGTGCTGGCCGACCGCTTTCTGACCGCGAGCAGCCCCTGGTTCTGGATTCTGGCTCCGCTGGCCCTGGCGCTGGTGGTAGCGGGCACCGCTTATCAGTTGCGCTGGTACATCAGCCTCCCGATGTCGATCTTTCTCATCGGAGGCTATGCCTGGTTCGCGCACTTCCAATTCGCTCAACAGGGCCGCTGGTTGCCGATGGTGACTCCCCTCGTGGCCGGCATCGCGGCCTACCTCATCTCCTACGTCAGCCGCTACGACGTGGTCAAGCGCCTGTTCGGCACCATGGTGGGCGCCCAGGTCAGCGCCCATATGATGAAAATGGGGCAAGCCAGGATTCTACCGGGCACAAAGCGACGCGTCACGGTGCTGTTCTCGGACATCAATGACTTCACGCCCGTGACCGAGCGCAACACGCCCGACAGCGTCATCTTGATGCTCAACGACTACTTCGCTGAGATGTGCGCGATCGTAGACAAGTACAAGGGCAACGTAAAACAGTTCGTGGGCGACGAGATCATGGTGATTTTCAACGCGCCCCAGAACCAGCCCGACCACGCCGCGCTGGCAGTGCGTTGCGCCATGGACATGATCGACCGGCTGGCCGTGCTGAAGGCCAACTCGAAGGGCAAAGACGGATTTTACGAGGTGAAGATCGGCATCAACACAGGCGATTGTGTGGTCGGAAACGTGGGCTCGGCGACGCGCATGGAATACGCCGCCGTGGGGGACGACGTGAATCTCGGCGCTCGGATCGAGAGTTTGACGAAGAAACTGGGTGCCTTCCTGCTGGTCAGCGCGGCGACCAAACAGGAATGCGAGGGCCAACTGCCCGACGTGAAATGGATCTCACGAGGAGTGCAACAGTTCAAAGGGAAATCCGCAGAGATGGAAGTGTTCGAGGTGCGCAGAAAATGAAGTTGAGGATCGTGGTCCTGTTGGCGTTGCTGATGGGACTGGTTACGGCGGCGCCGCACGAGGCGCTGATCACCAAGGTCAGCGGCGCCGTGACGCTGCAGGGGAAACCGGTGAAGACCGCCACCCGCCTGGACAAGGGCGCCAAACTCGAGGTCGCCAAGGGAGCTTCGGTCACCGTGGTTTATCTGACCGACGCGCGCAAGGAAACGCTCAACGGACCTGGCGTTCTGACCGTGGGTGGGGCGTCCCAGGGAGCGCTGGAGAAGACCTCCGGCCCCGGGGCGATCACGCGCGAGCTGAACGGCAACAGTAAAGGCGCGGTAGCTTCTGTGAGGGCCGGCGAGCCGGCCTCGTTCGAGTCGATTCGGACCGGAGCCGGCGGGCAGTCCGAGCTGGTCTTCGCTGTCTACCAGGACAGCACGATCTATGTCGAGGTCTACCCGGTGGACGAGCAGACCAACCAGCCCGGCAAGGTGCTCGCCAAGGTCGAGTCGCCTCAGGGGAAGAACTCCAGAGTCGAGCACCCGCCCCTGCCCACCGAGAAGGATGGGCACCAGCACCGCGTGGTGCCGCTGGGTGTCACCCTGCAAGAAGGCGTGCCCTACCGCGTCACCTACTGGACCAGCGCAGATTTTGACTTCCCCGAGAAGATCGATCGCTGGATCATCGCGCTGCCCCCCGAAAAAGCCGACGCTCTGCTGGAAATGCAGCGCTGGGCCTACGCCGAGCCCCCCTCGGCCGACCGCTTGCTAGCCTTCGTCCAGATCGCCTACGAGTGGAAGGCCTACGGCGAGGCCTTGATGGCCGCCGGCAAAGCCAACGAGCTCGAGAAAGGCAAGAACGAGGACGCCAGCGAGGTGTATCGGCGGCTGCTGCTGCTCGACGGACAGAAGGGCCGAAGCCAAAACCTGTCGCAGTAACTCGGGTGGCGGACACCTTCGATGCCAGTGCGCACGTCTCGGCCGGAGAGTGCGTCCGGGCCCTGAAAGAACAGGGCATTGCCGTCAGCCACAGGCTGGGGGCCCGGATCTTCTCCCTGGGCACCCGGGGCGTGCGCTTCTCTCTGGCCTTCCTGGAAGAGGTGGCCGACCAGCCAGAGGTGCTGCTGAGCGACTTCTGGCGTGAGGTGGGTCCCCGCGACAAGCCCTTGATCGAGAGAGAGCTGGCCGGACGCGCGGGGGTTCAGCTCGAGGGCGAGATCGCCCACATCCTGACCAGCGACGAAATGGAATCCGCCGCCCCCCCCTCCAGCTCGCTCCTCCCGGCCGTGCTCGGGCGCGCCGAGCCCGCCCGGATGAGCGGAGTGCTGTTCGACCGGCGTCGCCTCGAGGAGGCTGCCCTGACGCTGCTGGACGCCGAGAGCCCGACCGACCTGGTGGAGAACTTCCGCTACCTCTTTCGGGCCACGATCTCCAGCGGTCAAGATCCCTCGGGCCTCCTCGTGACGGCCCTGCGCCGCTCCAAACCGGAGCTCTCGCGCGAAGTGGGCCACCTGGTGCGCGAGCATCTCCACCGCGATCTGGGACGCGCTCTGGAGGCCCTGCAAGAGGAAGACCCGTTGCGCGTCGCCGACGCCGTCCACTACCTGCTCAACTCCCGCGATCTCAGCGCCCTGCGCGACTCCATCCTGCTGCCAGCGCTTTTGCCGGTGCTGCGCAAGGGGGACCACCGCGACACGCTCTACGAGTCGCTCGACCGCCTGGGCGACGTGCTGCAACGCTCCAACCAGGGCCTGGACGCCGCTCTGGAGGCATTTCTGGAATATCTGCTGGACGATCTCCCGGGGCTCGACTCGGAGCCACGCGCCTCGCTGACGACGTTCCTGGTGGGGATGGCTGCCGGCTATCCCGAGCTGCCGGGCTACTTGATGCGGCGCCTCGAGTCGACGGTGGACCCGGCGCTGATGATCTTCTACGCCCACGTGTTGACGCGCGTCGAGCTCGCCCCGCGCGAGCAGGCACGTCTGTTGAGCCTCATGCGGGCCACGCTGCTCGAGCACGGACGAGAGTCGGCCCTGCTCGAGAACCTCAAGCTGATCTTCACCCGCCTCGGGCAGGAGAGCCTCGCGGAGCTGAGCACGCCCGAGGTCGTGGAGGGAATGACCCCGGCCTTACGGATCTGGCTGGTCCACCTGTGGAATCACTTCCGCCCCGACGACGTGACCCCGCTGGCCGATCTGGCCGCTCGCTACCTTCGCGACCGCAGCCTGCTGCTGGCCCTGGTGCGAACGGGCCAGTTGCTGCTGCCTCAGGTGGCCGGGCGCGTGCTGAGCCTGGCCGATCGCAGCGCGGTCATCCTGTATCTGCTGGGAGAGGCGTTCCGGATGGAGGAGCCCGACGACCAGATCGTGCTCGAATTGCTCGGCCGGATGGGCTTCGAGGCGCTCGAGCCGGCCTTTGCCCGGCTGGCCGAAGAGGCGGCCACGCGGTCCCCGGCAGCGGCCACGCGCCTGTTGCTGTTTGGCTCGCTGGCGCGCCGTCTGCGCCAGGTCGACGCTCAGCGATTGAGCGAGATGGTGGCCCGCGCCCTGGAGTTTCCCATCTACGCCGAGGACAGCCTGCCCGCGGTCTGGTCCGGATTGGGGCAGGTCGGGGCCGTGCCGGACCTGGACGGCGGGCAGCGCGCCGAGATCCTGCGGCGTCTGGCCGCCCCGCTCGAGAACTTTCCGGTCGTGCGGGTCAACGCGCTGCTGGCGCTCTACCCGGCGGCGGACGAAGCTCTGCAACGCGCGGTGGAGCAAACTCTGCGCGCTCCGCTGACGGCCAAGCAGCCCCGCCGCGAGGTATTGAGCGCCAGCCTGGCTGGACTCGAGGCGCTCTGCGCGGGCACACCTTTTCCCCACGAAGCGGACGACCTGGTGGGCGTCGTGTGTCGCACGGTGCTGTGGAAGGCGCGCGAGCAGAGCCTGGAGAGCGTGATGCGCGAGGCGCTCAAATATTCCAGCCAGGGTGACGGCGTGCGGATCCCCACCGCCTGGAGCCGGGAAGATCGCGAAGCGGCACTGCGCATCCTGGGCTGCCTGGCGCGTCATCCGCTCGGGCCCGAGCGCTTGCAGGGCCTCGTGCTCGTGCGCCTGTTCAGCTTCCTGCAGGACTGGCTGGAGGCCGTGGCCGGAGGCAGCGACCTCTACGCGCATCGCGACACGCCGTTGTGGGAGATTCTGACGGTCGTGCTGCAGCAGCGTCCGTCCGAGCGGGGCACCGACCTGTCGCGCGAGACCGCGCTACAGCTTCTCGAGGCGCACAGGCGCGTCCCCGCGCAGGTCGCCCTGGACCGACGCGAGAGCGCTCAGCGCTTCCTGATCGAGGTCATGCTCGATGGCCAGGAGACGACCCTGGGCGTGCGCGGCGAGAAGCTCAACCTGGCCCGCAGCATTCTGGACACGCTGGCCGACCTGGCTCTGCGCGACACGCCCGAGGCCTCGCTAAGCCTGTACCTCCTGCGCGACCTGAATCGCGCAGGGCGCCTGGAACCCGCCCTGCAACAGCGTCTGCAAGGTTTCCTGGCCAACCGGGCATAAAAACCGGCCCGCTTGCGTCTACTCGAACATGAGAAAACTCGACCTCCTCTTTCTCCTGGTCGTGGCGGCGCTGCTGGGAATGATGCTGCGCCCCGAGCAACCCGAGACCCGGCTCTATGGAAGTTGGGAGTTCCGCGACGGCGAGGAGACCGTCGTGGTGACGTTCAAGCCGGACCACATCGTCGACGTGCTCGAGGACGCTCACAAGATCGAGCACGCCACCTACCGGACCGACTTCAGCACGACTCCGGCGAGGATGGACCTGACC
This sequence comes from Vulcanimicrobiota bacterium, assembly GCA_039809865.1. Classification (GTDB taxonomy): domain Bacteria; phylum Vulcanimicrobiota; class Xenobia; order Xenobiales; family QWHO01; genus QWHO01. Next base: position 4,144 of record JBDHVW010000123.1, on the reverse strand, counting down.
CTCAAGGACAAAGATCAGGTGCAAACGATCTTCGAGCTAACTCCCGAGGGGGAGTTGCGCATCGAAGATACGCAGGCCGGGCAACCGCGTCCCACCCGGTTCGGCGAAAAGACGATCGTGCTGAAACGTCAGACGCCCTGAGAGTATTTGTAACCCACGCCTCGCACGGTGCGGATGGGGCAATCGTCGTCCGAGCACAGCTTGCGGCGCAGCTTGGCGACGTGCATGTCGACCGTGCGGCTGCTGCCCGAGAATTCTCCGCCCCAGATCTCGTCGAGCAGCGACTCGCGCGACACCGGCTCGTCCAGGCGGCTCACCAGCACGCGCAAGATATCGTATTCGATCTGCGTCAACTGGATGCGCTGGCGATGAAACTCGACTTCAGGCCGAAACGGGTCGATCCGGAGTCCGTCGACCTGGACGGTCGGCTCCTGGGGCAAGCGCAAGAGTGCGCGTACGCGGGCCCGCAGCTCTAGAGGCTCGAAGGGCTTGGACAAGAAATCGTCCGCCCCCGACTCGAACGCGAGTATTTTGTCCTGAGTCCCTTTGCGGGCCGTCAAAATCAGGACGGGAACGCTGAACTCGGCCCGAATCTTCTTGCAAACCTCGAAGCCGGTCATGTCGGGCAGGTCGAGATCGAGCAGCACCACGTCGGGATGGAAGGTCCGACAGGCCGGCAGGGCCTCGGCGCCGGTCGAGACCGAACAGGTGTCCAGGCCCTCCAACGCGAGGGAGGCGGTCACCGCCGCCGACACGATGGGCCGGTCCTCGACCAGCAGGACTTTCACTCGTCGAGGCCCAGAAACCGATATCCCACGCCGCGCACCGGCACGATCAGCTCCTTGTTGACCTCGGCTTCCTGCAACTTGCGGCGCAGATTGACCATGTGACTGTCCACGGTGCGGCTGCTGGGCGTGTCCTCGCCCCCGCCCCAGAGAGCCTTCAGCAAGGTGCCCCGGCTCACGGTCTGGCCATCGGCATCGATCAGGATGCGCAACAACTCGAACTCGGTCCGGGTCAGCGAGATCTGCTGCGAGCCGAAGGAGACTTCACGCTGACGGATGTTGACCCGCAGACCCCCGCTCACCAGCTCCTGGGCCTTGGGGTCAACGAGACGGCCCCGGCGCAGCAGGGCCTTGACCCGCGAGCGCAGCTCCAGCGGGTCGAAGGGCTTGGTCATGTAGTCGTCGGCGCCCAGCTCCAGGCCCAGAATCTTGTCCACGGTCTCGGTCTTGCCGCTCAGAATCAGCAGGGGCACCGAGGCAAGCGCCCGCAGACCCTCACACACGCGAAACCCGTCCATGTCGGGTAGCATCAGGTCGAGAACGATCAGGTCGGGGGCGCGGAGCCGACAGCGGCGCATGGCCTCAGCGCCGAACGGGGTCCACTCGACCTCGAACCCTTCCTGGGTGAGGGCGACCCGCACGACCTCCGCCACCACTTCGTCGTCTTCGACGAGCAGCGCTAACAACCGTATACCCTTTCCTTTCAGGCGCGTTCCTGATCAGGTTTCGCAGATTCCAACCAGAACCTGTCAAGAAAGCCAAGTTTGTGTTAACAATCTTCGGCGGCCTTGTTAACCTGAATAGCCAGGAGGGGAGAACAGGATCGGTGTCCCTCCCTGGAAGGCCCCCGGGGTCGCTATACTCGGAGGAGAAAACCGCCCCGGAGGACCTGATGGAGAGAATCCTTCGCCGCATTCGGAAGCTCTTGAACCTGATGACCGACCATATGGAAGGTCTTCGGCAGGCCTTTGCGCCCGAGGTGGAGCCGATGGCCGCTCCTTTCCGGCGCCCGCGCGGCCTCCCCCAGGTGCGAGGCTCGCTGGAGCCGACGGTCGTCTCCCCTGCCACCCACGGCCGACTGGCCGGGCCACACCCTCCTCTGCAGAGCCCCCACCGAGTGCTGCGGCTAGGCCCGGGCGGCTCGTGGCACAGCCACCAGGCGCATCACATCTCCCCCATCGGCCCCGACCGCTTACCCAGGATGGACGCGCCCATGGACCCCTTTATGGAAGCGCACGTTTACCCGCTGACGTGGTCGTTTCCGATGCTCAGCGTGAAGAGCCTGCTCAAGTCCGAGTAAAGGAGAAACCCGTCTGCGAGAGACGGGTTTCTGTTGGTTGCGGGGACAGGATTTGAACCTGCGACCTCCGGGTTATGAGCCCGACGAGCTACCGGACTGCTCCACCCCGCGATATTATGTTTCCCAGGTCGTCATTATAGCCAGGACTGATCCGGCTGTCAACCCCTCGGCTGGAAAAGGAAAATCTCGGGTGGGGGCGCAGGGGATCACGATGAACCACGTTCCTTTGAACATCGGCCACCGTGGGGCTTGCGGGGAAGCACCCGAGAACACCATGGCGAGCTTTCAGCTGGCGATGGAGCAGGGCGCCCAGATGGTGGAGCTGGATGTGCGGCTGACGCGCGACGGCGTGCCCGTGGTCATTCACGACTACTCGTTGGGGCGCACCACCAGCGGCCACGGGCTGGTGGCGCTGAGCAAGTGGGAGCGCCTCCAGCAACTCGACGCCGGAGCCTGGTTCGACAAGCGATTCGCTGGACAGCGGCTGCTGGAGCTGGGCGAAGTGCTGGCCAATGTCCCGATCCCGATCAATGTCGAGATCAAGGGCTTCTTCGGCCGGCCGGAAAAGCTTGTGGCGGCCACGCTCGGGGCCATCCGGCGCACCCGGACGACCCGGCGCGTGCTGGTGACCAGCTTCAACCACAAGGCCATCAGCATGGTCGAGGAGCAGATGCCCGAAGTCGCTCCGGGGCTGCTTTTCCACCCCCTGGTGAATGGCCGGCCTAATAAGAAGCACCTCGCCTGGCTCGAGAAACCCGTGGCAGGCAACGACCTCCCCTTTCGCGGGCGCGTCCTGGCCGTGGACCTCGGGCTGGCGGACGCGAAGCTGGCTGCGCAGGCGCACGAGCGCGGGGGGGTACTGCTGGTCTACACCGTGAACGAGGAAAAGGAGATGCGGCGGCTGATGGAGTGCCGCGTGGACGGACTGATCACGAATTTCCCCGCCCGCTACCGCGCCCTCGCATGAAGATTCGCCCGGGCCAGCCTTTCCAACTGGGCGCCACCTGGGACGGCCAGGGGGTAAACTTTGCCGTCTACTCCGAGAACGCCACGCAGATCGAGCTTTGCCTGTTTGACAACAAGGAAGAGACCCGCGAGTCGGTGCGCCTGGCTCTGCCCGAATATGACGACTATGTCTGGCACGGCTACGTCAGCGGCATTCGGCCAGGTCAGCTCTACGGCTACCGCGCCTACGGTCCTTACAAACCTCAGCAGGGGCACCGCTTCAATCCCTACAAGCTGCTGCTCGACCCTTACACCCGCGCCGTGGTGCGCACGCGCAACCGCTGGCACGCCGAGATGTTTGGCTACCGCGTCGGCCATCCCAAGGGCGATCTATCCCTGGATACGCGCGACAACGGAGCCTACGCGCCTCTGAGCGTGGTGGTGGAGCCGGCTTTCTCGTGGGGTGACGACCGTCCGCCCAATACGCCCTGGAACAAGACCGTCATCTACGAGCTGCACGTCAAGGGGATGACTCAGTTGCACCCGCTGGTGCCCGAGCAACTGCGCGGGACCTACGCGGGGCTGGCCTCCGATCCGGTCATCCAGCACCTGCAGGACCTGGGCGTAACGGCGGTCGAGCTGATGCCGGTCCACTATCCGGCCTACGAGCGCCATCTCGTGGAGAAAGGTCTGCGCAACTACTGGGCCTACAATACGCTGGGATTCTTCGCGCCTAATCCGGACTATGCGGTCAACTTCTCGGCCCAGGACGTGCTGCGCGAGTTCAAGTCGATGGTGCGGCGCTTCCACGCCGCGGGCATCGAGGTCATCCTGGACGTGGTTTACAACCACACCGGCGAGGGCAACCAGATGGGCCCCACGGTGTGCCTGCGCGGGCTGGACAACGCCAGCTACTACCGCCTGATGGGCAACAACCCGCGCTATTACATGGACTTCACCGGCTGCGGAAACACCCTCAACACCACCAATCCGCGCGTGCTGCAGCTCATCATGGACAGCCTGCGCTACTGGGTGACCGAGATGCACATCGATGGCTTCCGTTTCGACCTGGTCAGCACCCTGGCGCGGGAAAGCTACGAGGTCGACCGTCTGG
>JBDHVW010000122.1:0-20097 GCA_039809865.1 Vulcanimicrobiota bacterium | reverse complement strand
GTGTTTGACCCGGAGGCGGTGAAGTTTACGATGGATTGGCCGTCGGTCTGGCCGGGTGCGATGCCGGGATACCAAGAGCAGGGCATCAAGCCCATCATACCTGCGGTCAAGGATTTCTACGACTCCGTTAGCGACTCTTACATTTGGAAACCCGAGTTGTTAAGCGAGATCCGCTATCAATATCTAGGCCGCTCATATACACAGGCCCAGATGACTTCTCTGCTCAAACGCGTAGACCCCGGTCCCGACTGGGCGGCCCAACTGTCTAGTTTCGAGAACGGACTGCAAACACGGTTGCAAGAGCAGATTCTGCGCGTCGCCGAGGAGTATAGTGCCACGCGGGACCCCAACCTTCGGCTTGGGACCTTCAGCCTCGACCTCAACAAGTTTCTCACCATTAACGACCGTCTACGCGTAGTGTTCTGGCGCGACTTAAACTAGGAGAATCGATGAATCAGCTTACCACGCGGCTCGCGTTTACCTTCGTCCTGCTCGCCACATTCGTTTTCTTTGCTTGCAACGGAAGCGACCCGGTCGGTCCGATGGTCCCAGTCTCCTCCGGCACGGACGGAAGCGGAACGGATGGCGGAGGCGGGACCAATGGAGGCGGAGGAACGGACGGCGGAGGCACGACCGGCCAACCGACCTTCGCCATCCAGCTCGAGAGCGTCAGTTCGGACGACCAGCCGGGAAACGCGCGCAGCGGTGCGGCATCTCTCTCAGCCGATGGGCGGTTCGTGGCATTCCAGTCAGACGCCAGCAATCTCGTGCCAGACGATACCAACGGCTTGGAAGATGTCTTTGTGCGGGACAGGCTGAGCGGGGTGACGAGCCGAGTTAGCGTCGCCACCGGTGGGACCCAGGCCGTTGGCGGACCGAGCGTCGCCGCGACCATATCGGGCGACGGACGTTTTGTGGTGTTCAAGTCGGAAGCGACCAATCTGGTCCCCAACGACACCAATGTTGATGCTGACATCTTCGTTCACGATCGGGAAACTGGAGCTACGACTCGGGTCAGCGTAGACTCGTTTGGCAACGAGCAAAACGGGCGTGCGGAAATTCCCGGCATGTCCGCCGACGGCCGTTACGTCGTCTTCTCGTCGGACGCCACCAACTTGGTGCCAATTGATACCAACGGGGTAGGGGACATCTTTCTCCATGACCGTCAAACTGGGATAACCAGCCTCGTGAGCGTCGACTCGCTGGGAAATCCAGCCAACGACGTAAGCGATGACCCCTACATTTCCGCAGACGGAAGCACGGTCGTTTTCGGCTCCTTCGCCACCAATCTGGTCCCCGGGGATACCAACGGAACGATCGATGTATTCGTGCGCGACCTGGCGGCCGGGACGACCAGTCGTGCCAGCGTCAGCTCGACCGGGGTGCAGGCGAACGGCGATACTGGTTTTGGATTCCGTTCGGAGATAACGTCGGCCGATGGTCGCTTCGTGATCTTTGACTCGGTTGCCACCAACCTGGTAGACCCGCCGACCAACGGCTTCATCCAGGTCTTTTTGCACGACCGCCTGACGGGCACCACGACTCTGTTGAGCGCGGATAGCGCAGGCAACCCGGCCAACGCTGATTCCCTGGCGGGCTTCCTGTCGGGCGACGCGCGCTTTGTGACCTTCCTATCTGAGGGGACCAATCTCGTGCCCGGTGCTCCGAGCTCGCAAATCTACCTGCGCGATCTCCAGGCGGGCACGCTTCAGATCATCAGCGTCAACGCCACCGGCGAGGTGGGCAACGACCGCAGCCAGCGTGGGGTCTTATCTCAAGACGGCCACTTCATCGGGTTCGATTCGTCGGCGACCAACCTCGTGCCGACCGATACGAACGGCGTCATCGACATCTTCGTTATTCAGAACCCACTGGCGCCTTAGAGCCTACTCGATGGCCTGGACCGCGGCGGCCAGCTGCGCCGGCGAGGTGTGCGAGTAGACCTGCACGGTCGTCAACTTGGCGTGGCCGGCCAGCTGCTGGGCGGTGACGACGGACGCGCCGGCCGCGACCACCTCGGAAACGAAGTGATGCCGAAACGAGTGGGGCGACACGCCCTCGACCCCGGCCGCCTGGCGGTGCTGCTGAACGTGGTCTTCGATGGGGCGCACGCTCATGCGCGTGTGTGTGCGGGTGACGAACAGCGGCGCCTCGCCCGCCAATGAGAACCCGCGCAAGGCTTTGAAGGCGAGCAGGCCGGCGACTGCCTCGCGGGCGCGGGCGTTGAGCGGGATCGCTTTGGACTTCGAGCCCTTGCCGAGCGCGCTGGGCACCACCAGCAACGGGCGCGGAACGCCCTGCCAAGCGACGTTGTTGACATTGAGGCCGTGGAGCTCGGAGACGCGCAGGCCAGTATGAGCGGCCAGCACGATGAGCCAGTAGTCTTGCTCGCCGAGCGGCTTGCGCCGGTTCACGGCCGAGAGGAGTTGAGTCAGCTCTTCGGGAGAGATGTTGCGCACTTGGTGTACCTCCAACGTTTTTGCTTAAGCCAGGGAGCCAGAGCCCCCTCGGGGATAGGTGCCGGAGACCGGCCGCCGAGAGCCCCCAGGTTTTTGCCCGCGCTTCGGTCGCCGTCGCCCAAGTTGTTGGAGATCATAGGCCGCTGCTGCCCCCGTCAAGCCACGGCCCGTGCAACCGCGAAGAATTTTGTCGCCAGAACAGAAATTTGCGCTGCCTGTTACCTCAAAAATCTTCCCGCCCAAGCGGCGAATTTTGCCGCCAGGACAGGACTCTGAGGGCCAGGAACCTCAAAAATCGCCCCGCCCCAACCCGCCGTGGCTTGATGGGGGCCAGATTATGAAGCGGCCTATGATATCCAAGTCCGGGCGACGGCGGCCGAAGCCAGCCAAAACCTGGGGGCAGGCGGCCGGTCGGAGGCACCGCGGCCGACGAGGAGGCCCCCACCGCCGCTCTTACATGCTCGGTAGGGGTCGCCGAGGAGGCCGCCAGGGGCCGGCGGTCTCAAGACTCAGGTCGTGGCCAGCGCCCGGCCCACGAGACCACGCGAGCCCGAGCGTCGTTGCGGCGCGTCAGCCACCCGATTTTGCATGCTGTGGCTCTCGCGCCGCAAAGCTCGGGCTCGTCAGCAGCATGCTGCCGGGCCCGAACCGGACCAGCACCACGAGACCGCCGGCCCCGGCGCGCGGTCGAGGTGGCCCTGCAGCCCGCCTTCTGATCGCTGCTGCAGGGTCGCCGAGCCGCGCGCCCTGCTGCGCCTGGCCGAGGCGGCCGCCGGCCGAGATTGCATCCCGCCGGTGGTCGTCGAGGCCAGACGCCCGTGCAGGCGGCTCGAGATGACCCTGCGGCCCGAACCTGCATACTGCCGCAGGGTCTCGAGAGCTGGCTGCCGCTCAGGGGCCACGACGATGCCCAGCCCGAGCTTCGTCAGCTGCTGGGCCAACCGCATGCTTGCCTGGCCCCGGGGCCTGCGGGAAAACTTGTCGCGGGCCCCGGCCCACGAGGCTTCCGCCTGGATCAGGCCAAAAAGAAAGGGTTGCGCTCAGACCCTGCCCCCGCCAAGCGGGCTGCGATGGGACGGAGCTGTGGTAGGAGACCTTAGCAAGCTAAGGTCGCAGACCGCGCCGCGGTGGCTCTCTGGTGGAGTTCTTGCGCCTGCCGAGCCCGTCGCCGATCGCGTTCTGCGTGGCTGGCGACGGGCGCCACCTGGTTGAGGATCGGTCTCGGATGGAACCCTGTGCCGATCCCAACCAAAGGGGCGTCGGCCGACCCATAGGGAGGCCACGCCCCTGCACCACGGCGGACTTGAGCGCGTTGCCAATAGCTTTTGAACCGGCGGAAACGCGCGCCACCTTATTGGGGGGCCAGACCTTGGACGCGCCCCCGTGCCGGCGGGTTTGGAGGAAAAGCGGCGCGGCGTCAGCCGGTATCGCCGGAAACGCTTATCCGAGCTTAGAGTCGAGTGTGTTGCCGACGACTTCTGCACGTTGGCAACGCGTCAGGCCCGACTCTGCACGCGCCCTCTGCCGCGTGCAGCCTCTACACATCATTCACGCTCTGTACGCCGGCAGTGAACTTATTGACAAAAAATCAAGTATGCAGTATCCTAATCGGCTGATCGCATTCAGCAGAAAGAGGCGTTAAAATGGCACACCTGCTCGAAGAGATGCGCATCTGGACTCCTCCTGCGATACGCACTTACCCTGCGAAGGATGTCGAAGAAGTCAACCTCCTGATCAACTGGGAAGGCAACATCAAGCGGCTCGGCAAGATTACCTTTCGGGCTGACGCAAGCCTTTATATCTGGATCTACGGGAAGACCGGCAAGTATTTCTACGGGCTGGAGGACTTTCCGCCAGGCGCTGATAGTCACACGTTCGACTTCTCAAAAAACTGCACGAACTCAATACCCCACCTCTCCGTTCACCTGAGCGGGCAGACTCATGTTCGCGATCACAGTTGCAAGAAGAGGGGCTTCCTGGCTGGTCCTGTTCACCTACCTCACCTCAGCACGTTCCGTGGTGAGCACGTAGCCAGCATCGTGGCTGACGACCTTCAGGCACTGCCTGAGTTCGGAGAACCTATCGTCAATAGCGACAAGAGACGAGATCTTGTGGCAAACGTTGACAGTGAGGTCCGAAGTGGTCGCCTCATAATCTTTGCAAACGCTCTCGAGCCTGTGTTCAATTGCGATAAGCGGCCCTACCTGACTATCCAGAACAGCGGGCGTGGAGATCGCCGTGTCGGTCCACCTATCCACTATGGGATCGTGGCTCTTGCGCAGCATCCGCTCGGTGATGGGCCTGGTAAAGGTGTTCTTATGCTCTCCGGCTGGAATCCAACCAACTTGGACCGGATTCTCTATGTCCGCGCGCAGTAGCACCAGCCCCGACACGAGCAGATCCCGAACTCGTTAGTGACGCACTCAGTCGCTCAGTCGGTCAGTCGGTCATCGGCAGTAGGGTCGTCCAGAAATCGGGACTCACAATGGGGCGCACGTCGCCATCGGTACGAGCTCGGTCGGCGACACGCTCGAGTTCGGCGCGTGCCGCGGCGCGGCCGCCTGGTATGTCGAGCATCGGCAGAAATGGCGCGCCCAAGGTCGGGCCCACAATGGGTGGCGCACGTCGCCATCGGTACGAGCTCGGTCGGCGACACGCTCGAGTTCGGCGCGTGCCGCGGCGCGGCCGCCTGGTATGTCGAGCATCGGCAGAAATGGCGCGCCCAAGGTCGGGCCCACAATGGGGTGGCGCGCGTCGCCATCGTTACAAGGTCTGTCGGCGACACGCTCAGGTCCGGCGCATGCTGCGGCGCGTCCGCCTGGTATGGGGCGGCCGCTCTCGGCTCGTCGGGCATCGGCGGAAAGGGCGCGCCCAAGGTCGGGCCCACAATGGGGTGGCGCGCGTCGCCATCGGTGCAAGTTCTGTCGGCGACACGCTCAGGTCCGGCGCACGCTGCGGCGCGGCCGCCTGGTATGGGGCGGCCGCGCCCGGCTTGTCGGGCATCGGTACAGGGGCGCACCCAAGGTCGGGCCCACGATAGGGTGGCGCGCGTCTGCCATCGGTGCAAGGTCTGTCGGCGACACGCTCAGGTCCGGCGCATGCTGCGGCGCGGCCGCCTGGTATGGGGCGACCGCGCCCGGCTTGTCGGGCATCGTCAGAAGGGGCGCGCCCAAGGGTCGGGCCCACAGTCGGGTGGCGCGCACCCGCCGGCGTTGCAGGTTCGAGGCGGGCGCGCTCAGCAGGCGAAAGAACTCGCTCAGAGGTCTGCCGCGGCGCGGCCTGCGACCTTGTGCTTGCAAAGGTTTCCTACCACAGCTCGGTCCCATCGCAGTCCGCTTGGCGAGGGCAGGGTCTGGGCGCAACCTTTCTCTTTGGCTTGGTGCAGGGCGGAAGCCTCGTGGCCCGGGACCCGCGACAACTTTTCCCGCAGGCCCCGGGGGCAGGCAAACGTGCGGTTGGCCCAGCAGCTGACCGAGCTCGGGCTGGGCATCATCGTGGCCACCGAGCGGCAGCCGGCTCTCTCGAGACCCCGCGGCAGCATGCTGGTTCGGGCCGCGGGGCCATCTCGAGCCCGCCTGCACGGGCACCTGATCTCGACGACGCCCGGCGGCATGCAAACTCGGGCCGCGGCCGCCTCGGCCAGGCGCAGCAGGGCGCGCGGCTCGGCGCCCCTGCAGCAGCGATCGAAAGGCGGGCTGCAGGGCCACCTCGACCGCGCGCCGGGGGCCGGCGGTCTCGAGGTGCAGACCCGTTCTCGGGCCGGCATCATGCTGCTGGCGAGCCCAAGCTTTGCGGCGCGAGAGCCACAGCATGCAAAATCGGGTGGCTGACGCGCCGCAACGACGCTCGGGCTCGCGCGATCCAGCGGGCCGGGCGCTGACCATTTTCTGGTCTTGAGACCGCCGGCCCCTGGCGGCCTCCTCGGCGACCCCCACCGAGCATGCAAGAGCGGCGGTGGGGGTACCCTCGTCGGCCGCGCCTTCGCCCGGCCGCTGCACCCCCGATTTCAGCGGGCTTGAGTGCTGCCGCCCGGATATGGATATCACAGGCCGCTTCTTAAGTCTGGCCCCAATCAAGCCACGGCGGGTTGGGGCGGGTGATTTTGAGGGTCCTGGCTTTCAGAACTCCGTGCTGGCGGCAAAATTCACGCTTGGGCGGGAAGATTTTTGGGGTTTCGAGCTGCGCCAGGTTCTGACCCGGCGGCAAAATTCTTCGCGGTCCTGCGGTCAGGGGCGATGGGGAAGCCTGGTCAATGTGCAGCATCATCCTGTCTCCGCCAGCCAGGGATTGCCCACCTTCAGTCCCCGCGTGCGAGAGTCACTTACGTTCGGTACCAATTGTCACTGATTCACCATTCCCGCTCGGGTTACCATCTGCTCATCCCACACGTGGAGGCAGCGAATGAGCGAGTCCATTGCCAGGAAGGCTCCCCCCAAAATCTCCGGCTGGGTCGCCCGGGCGGCTGCGCGCTTGTCGCCCGTCGGGCCGGCCCTGGCAGTGGCCCAAGTGGTGGCCGATCGGATCCCCCCCAAGATACGCCAGAAAGTTGCCAACGTGGCCCTCTCCGACCAGTGGCGCCAGACGGCCCAGGCTCATCGTCCGACTGTTCGGGCATCGGCTGCCCTCACCGCCCCCAAGCCGCAAGCCGCCAAACCGTTCTCGATGCTCCACCTCCTGAGCCCCACGGCACTGCCACTCGAGCTTCAGCGTCAGGCCGCGCCGGTGCTGACAAAATATGCCAGGAGTGGCGCCGACTGGCTCGAGCAAAAGGCCGACGAGCCGGGAAGGAACACCTACTGCAAGCTCGGTCTCGGCCGCCTGGCGGGCATCCTCGATGGCGCTGGTTCAGCGACCGAAGGGTCAGGCGCCCTGGCCAACTGGCAGATCGGCTTGCTAGATGGCGATTCCGAGACCTACCGCGCCACGTTCGAGACAGCCCGGAACGCAGCCCAGACGAAGCTTTATCTCGAGGGTGAGCTGAAGGATCGAGCCGGGCAACTCCTCGAGGAGTCGTCGATACCAGGCGCAAGTGCCCTGGGCCGCCTGTCCCGGCAATTGGGCGCTCTCGAGAAGAAGGTGGGCGGAGGAGACGAAGTCCGCGAGCGGATTCGGCAGGGTGCGCTGGGCGCTCGAGAATTGTTGCTCGACAAGCTTCAGGCGCTGCGAGCCAATCCGGTCTTCGAGGGCGGCCGACTCTGGGGACGGCTCGACTACGAGATCGCTCTGTCGGCCTTGCCCGTGGGCGAGGTCGGTAAGGTTGGTCCCGTCGGGCGAGGGCTGCAGAAATTCGAGCGGCCGTGGCCAGCAGAAATCTCGGAGCCAATCATCAGTCGTGGGGCCGGGGGTCTTCGCCGCTCACCTTCGGTCGAGTTGGATCGCCAGACTGTCGCCCGGTTGCAGAAAGAGTTCGAGGAAGTTGGAGGAGACTCGTCGGTCCTTCGCTTCAACGAGGGCCCCCGCACGTCTTACGTCGACGCAAAGGACGTGGTCTATGTTCGAGGTGACGTGCTGCCTGATGAGGGCGCCCTTCATCCTCGCTCGATCATGAGCTCGCGAGCAGCCATGGCGCACGAAAGCATCCATCGCCGCTATCGTGGCACTCGTCTGGAACCGGGAGCTTGGAATGACGAGTTCCGGGCCAGCTACTTGGCTGCGAAGACTTGCCCGGGTTTGAGCGAAGTAGATCGGATGCACTTGATCCAGGACGCTGCGCTTCGGGCCCAGGAAGCTGGCGTCCCGATTCGGCCTAATGCCTTTATGAGGAGGACATTGTATGGCTACTGAGCCTGGCCTCATCTCCGATGAAGAATACGAGAACGCTACTCGAGCCGCAGAAGAAGCTGCTGAGACCGGTACGACTCAGCGGCGGTGTCTGCGTTGCGGAGGTGGTTTTCTCTACGAAGAAGCACCCTCCCATTTCATTCTTCGATGCGAGAGCTGTGATTTCAAGCTGACAGGCAGAGGCGTGTAATCCATGGCGGCTGATTCTGGACCCGGCTCAGCGGAAGAGTATGCGCACGCCACTAGCGCAGAAGGAAGACCTGGTTCGAGCAGGCACGACCGAAAGGCGCTGCGTACGCTGTGGAGGCCCGTAAGGTCCTGCTATCGTCAAAGGTCGCCGGGAGCAGCCTGATCGAAGGGGATGTTTGCAACTAGGATCTTTCCGTTGCGGCGGGCGCCGCGTTTTGATGCCTGCAGAATAAGGCATCGTCCGATCTCGCAACAGGGTCGGCCAAGTATTTTCGGGCTTGTCGGGCAAGCTCTGCTGGCGACACTTTCAGGTCCGGCGCCTGCGCCGGCGCGGTCGCGTGTAGGGGGGCGCGCCAGGCCTGTCGGCATCGGCAGAAGTCGGGCCCACAAGTGGGTGGCGCGTGTCGCCATCGGTGCGAAGTCTGTCGGCGACACGCTCAGGTTCGGCTTGTCGGGCATCGGCAGAAGGGGCGCGTCCAAGGTCGGGCCCACAACAGGTGGCGCGCGCCCGCCAGCGGTAGAAGCTCGGGGCGGGCGCGCTCAGCAGGCGAAGGAACACGCCCAGAACTCGAACCACGGCGCGGCCTGATGACCTTGTGCTTGCAAAGGTTTCCTACCACAGCTCGGTCCTATCGCAGTCCGCTTGGCGAGGGCAGGGTCTGAGCGCAACCCTTTCTTTTGGCCTCATCCAGAGCGGGAGCCTCGTGGCCCGGGACCCGCGGCAACGTTTCCGGCAGGTCCCGGGAACAGGCAAGCGTTGAGGTTGGCCCAGCAGCTAACCAAGCTCGGGCTGGGCATATCGTGGCCACCGAGCGGCAGCCAGAGTAAGCCTAAAACGCCATTCTGGATCGCCTTTTTAAGCAATCGTTCGGGAAAATGGCTTGCCAATAGGGTTTTTGCAACTGCTTATAAACGCAATTTTATAACGGGCACAAAAATATAAGTGTGCTCCAATCTTGGGAAAAGCAGCCTGTCAGCCTGCCTTACGACAGCCTCAATCTGGACGTGAGCAACACCGGCAACTGCGGCAGCTTCTTCCCGGACAGCTCGGCGGACGGCTCCGTGCTGGTCTTCTCTTCGGATGGCACCGATCTCGTTGTGGACGACACGAAGGACGCGCGAGATATTTTCTCGATAGCCAATCCGTTCTTGCCCTGACGCGGGGGCGGAGCTCTCTTCGGGCCTCGCATTCGCGATGAACGGGGTGAGGTCACTATTCCCGTTTCGGCCCGCGAATCAGGGGTTGATCAAGTCCGTGGCGCGTCTCAGTTGATCATCTTGTTGCCTGCGGATTTCGGCCATGATTTCGGCCACGCTCTTCCCGCTGTCCGGCGCTGCAGTCTTGGGCGCTGAGGCATCCTGATCGTGGGTGCGGGGCTTGCCATCTCCGCCCAGCGCGAGGTCAACCTGGCGCTCGAGATTCTCATACTCCTTGTTGCGCTGTTTCTGCGACGCGGCGTCAGCCTCGGCGATCTCGCTCGGCGAGGCCCATCCGAAATCAGGGACAGAGGCCTCGGCTTCAGGATGATGGCTGGTCGCCTCCTCAGAGACGGTGACCGAGTCCGCCGGCGCCGGGCGGCAAGCCTCCGTTCCAGTTTTGCCGGCACTTCCAGCAGCCGTCGACGCGTGGGTCGCTTCCGAACGATGAGAGGCGCCCGTTCCGCTAGCGGCTCCGCCAGCAGCGGGCCGGGACGAGTTCGCTCCAGGCGATGAGGTCGAGCTTCCTACTGAACCTGTCGAGGCCATCGTTCCTCCTTGGGCTATTGGGGATAAAGAAAATTCGCCAGTACCTCTTCAGGACCTTCCTGAACGAAGGCCTTCAAGAGGGGCAGGATGTCCGCTGAACTCGGGGGGCGACAGGGACCACGGCTCAGGACTAATCGACCGCGGCGCGAGGGCCCCGACAATCCGCCTCGCCCGAACGGTCTAGATCCCCTTTGATCTGAGCTACTACCTGCAGCAGGGCCCCAGCTTGTAGAAGCCACCTTCTAGGATAGGGCAAATCACCTATCTGAGCGAAATCTCCCTCATGCTGCAATCGGGGCTCGAGGAGCCGATCGAGTATCCTACCTCGGATGGTTTGCCCTTGGGCGAGACAGATGTTCACAGAAACCAGATCCTGGACCTGATCCACGGTCTCGAGATGCATTTTCTGGATGACCCGAACACGTATGTGAGCGGGAATCTGCTCATGTTCTACGAGGAGGGAAATCCTCACAGGCACCTGTCCCCCGACGTCCTGGTCGCGAAGGGGCGCCCCAAGCACGAGCGCGACTACTATCAAATCTGGGTCGAAGGCAAAGCGCCCGACTTCGTCATCGAAGTGACCTCCAAAAGCACCCGCACCGAAGACCTGGGCACCAAGAAAGGGCTCTACGCCCTCGTGGGCGTCCGAGACTACTTCATCTTCGACCCGCTGCGCGAGTATCTCTCGCCCGCTCTTCGGGCTTACCGTCTCGAGGGCGAGGACTATATCCCCGTGGTAGGGGAGCCTATTATCAGCCTCTCGCTCGGGCTGACGCTGCGGATCGTGGACAATCGGCTTCGACTGCTCGATGCCGACGGGAACCTCTTGCCAACCCGGCTCGAGACTGAGCTTGCCAAACGACAGGCGGAGAAAGAACGGGACCGCGCGACTGTTGAGCGCGACCGCGCGGCTCAGGAACGCGACCTGGCTATCGGGCGGGCCGAGGCTGCCGAGGTAGAGCTCGCTCGCCTGCAAGCCGAGCTGGCCCGTCGCAAAGAAACCTGATCGCGACTCGCCCGGAAGGCAAGCCTGGCCGCACCTGCCGGACCGAGTCGTGCCGGCATGCCAGGGCGACTCGCCCGGCAAAGCAAGCCCGGCCAGCACGTGCCGGACCGAGTCGTGCCGGCATGCCAGGGCGACTCGCCCGGCAAGCAAGCCCGGCAAGCACGTGCCGGACCGAGTCGTGCCGGCATGCCAGGGCGACTCGCCCGGCAAGCAAGCCCGGCCAGCACGTGCCGGACCGAGTCGTGCCGGCATGCCAGGGCGACTCGCCCGGCAAAGCAAGC
This sequence comes from Vulcanimicrobiota bacterium, assembly GCA_039809865.1. Taxonomy (GTDB): domain Bacteria; phylum Vulcanimicrobiota; class Xenobia; order Xenobiales; family QWHO01; genus QWHO01. The sequence continues at coordinate 8,635 of JBDHVW010000122.1, read as the reverse complement.
CTGGCCAGCCGTGCCGGACCGAGTCGTGCCGGCATGCCAGGGCGACTTGCCCGGCAAGCAAGCCCGGCCAGCACTAGCCGGACCGAGTCGTGCCGGCATGCCAGGGCGACTCGCCCGGCAAACAAGCCTGACCAGCACGTGCCAGCCTGAAGGCAGGTTGCTTCCAGGGTGACATTCGGGTAAAATGGAAGGGTGCTGTTGGATGATATTGGGGGACTATCGTCTGCACCGCTCCCGCTAAGCCCGCTGAGCGCTCCACCGCCTCAGGCCCCGGCTTACGAGCCCAAGGTCGAGAATCTCGTCGACATCGATTTCTCCTCCATCACCCCGAGCGCGGACCAGCAGGCCAACCTGGTCCAGACCGAGCCTCGGCCCGCGCCCGACCCGGCCCCCGTCCCATCCATCACGCCAACCGAAGAGCTGGTCCAGACAGAGCCCGCCCCCTCCCTGACTTCCTCGATCACCCCCGGCGCGGACGAACTCGCCGAGCTGGCGGCCCAGATTCCCCCCGACCTGACTCCCGAGCAACTGGCCAACGCCTCCATCGTGATTCCGAGCGCCGAGCAACGGGCCGAGTTGGCCCAACTGCCCACTCAGAATCAACTGGCCACACGCACCTCGCTCAGCAACGGAGGGAGCGGAGGCTGGAGCCCCTGGGCGCTGGCCGCCCAGGGCCTGGCCGACTTCGGCTCCGGATCGACCGGCGGCGACTTCAACCAGAAGCTCGATGTCGGCGGCGCGGCGGTCGATGCCCTGAGCCTGTTCAAGCGCAATTCTCAGGTGCTGGACAACGTCGGGAACGGTCTTTCCATCCTCTCGGCACCCAAAGACGTGAGCGATGTCGTGAACGGTTTGCAGCGCGAGCGCAACGGTGACGCCGGGGGCTTCGGCCAGGTCGCCGATGGCAGCACGAGCCTGACCGCCACCGGTCTCGACGTGGCTGCGATGCTCAGCAAGTCGGCCAGTCTGGCGAAGGCCGCTCGCCTGGGCGGAGCCGCCAGCATCGGCGTCGAGGGAGGCGTGCAAATCGTCGGGGCCGACAACCGGACCGATGTGGCCCTGGGAACCGGGAAAGTCGTCGCGGCGGGGCTGATCGCCTCGGGCAATCCGATCGGGGTCGGTGTCGGCGTCGGACTTTATGGCGGCATTCTCTACTGGGAGAATCACGAGGTCGTCAACTCCTTCGTGGCGGATGGCTACCGGGCCCTGGACCAGGTTCCCGACTGGGCCGTGCCCCTGGCGCCGGCTCCGATCGGGGCGGCCATTACGGTCGTCAAGAGCACCGACGACGTGGTCAGCCTCGGGAAGAGCGCCCTGGACAATCTACCCAGCGTCTCCATCCGCCGGCCCTGGCGCTAGCGCGAGCAGCCAGGAGGGCGGCTCCACCCCCGCCTCGCGCAGCACGCCACCGACCCGATCCGAAGGGGCCCAGCGGCACGACCCCTCCAACTCGGCGTGGCGGCAGGTCGTCGCCAGCACCGACCGCGCCAGCGGGCACTCCAGACCCAGCCAGGCCTCGTCGCCCGCCCAGCCCCGCAGGTCGGACCAGTCCGAAGGACCCACGCGCCGGGCCCACTCGAAAGCGATCAGCGGCTGAGACAGCTCCCAGGCGCGCACGGCCAACTCGCGGCGGGCACTCACCGACATGCCACGGTCCAGCAGCAACGCCAATCCCACACGCAGCTCGGGAGCGGCCACGCGCGCCCACACCGCCACAGCGTCCGGATCGTAGCACGAAAGCAGAGCCTGCTCCAGGCGGTCGTCGCGGAAAGAGCCGGCCAGGTTCCCCACGAAGCGGCGGGCGCTCGACAGGTCGCCGGACATCACGCTCGCGACCATCCGAGGAACGCGCCGCGCGCCCCCGCAAAACCCGCACGCGCTCACCCGGCGCACCAGCTCGGCCCCCAGCGCAGAGTCGAACGCCAGGCGCGACAACGCCGGGCGATCTCCCGAGCTGATCCAGACCGTCCGAACCACGTCCGTCCACTCGTCGAGGGGCAGTCCGCCCTCCGGCGCCCAGGCGCGCAAGAACCGCCGCAGTCCACCCACCCCCAGCAGCGCCAGAGCGGCCGAAGGACGGCCCGACCAGCCCCCAACGCGCACGCCTGGAACGCGAGCGACCACCTCGGGGCGCCAGGGGAGAGCCTCGATCAGCAGATCGCCCATCTCCGCGCGCTCGCGTGCGGGAATGGCGCTGACCCAGTCCAGACGGCCGGCCGCCGTCAGCATCCGGAGCAGCGGGTAGTTGATACGGGCCAGCTTGGGCATGGCTCCGCCCAGCACCGCGCGGAACAGCGTCGGGGCGGTCCACTCGCAGTCCTCGGGAAGACAACGCCAGTCGCCCCGGCGATAGGCCTCCACACAGTCCACCTTCACCGGAAACCACGCCTCGTTGCCGTCGTCGTACCAGTCGCCGTCGTGCAGATCCTCCGGGGTGGCCGTGTCGGACAGGCGCAGCCCACAGGAGCTCGCCCAGGCGCTCAGTAGCGGCGCCAGGGCGGCCCGCACCTCCTCGCCGTGCGAGTAGGTGTGATAGCCCGCGAGGTCGCCGGTGCAGGTGGCGCCGATGAGCTTGCGGACCGCTACCGTTCCATCCGGACGACGGCCGACCACGAGCTGCTTGTTGACGTCCAGCGCGTTCAGCAGCGTGCTGTGCGAGTTGCAGCCGTCGTCGAGCGACAGGCAGGTGCCGAACCAGGTGCCCATCTGCAGAATCTCCAGAGGACGCATCTCCGAACGGAACGTCAGCTCGCCGATGCGGCCCGAGAAGCCCTGTTGCCAGCGGTCCACATTCACCCCGGCCGAACGGGCGCGTCGAAGCCAGGCCGCGTTCCGAGGGCGCTCCGCGCGGGGGCGGCCGCGGGCGAGGTCGTCCATGAAGCTCAGGAAGAGCTCACGGGAAACCTGGCTGTTGCGCAGCAGCAAGAAGGCGTGAAACCAGCCGGGCGGCAGCTTCCAGTCCCGGGTGGAGCGGCCCACGTAACGCCGCAGCTGCGCAAGGGCGGTCCGCTCGAGCAACACGTCGAGCGAAGCCTCCCGCGCCTGGGCCACGGCCCGCTGCAGACGGCCCCGGGTGCGCCGCAACGTCCCCTCGAAGCGGCGCCGGGCCAGGACCGGACAGATCAGCCGCCGGTAGCGGGGCCCACCGCCCTCTCGCAGGGCCAGGTAGATCGCCTCGCGTGCCTCGCGCGCCGCCTGGGACAGGGGCGCCAGGATGGCCGCGGGCAGCGTCTCGCCCAATTCCAGAATGCGACGGTCGTGGCACAGCTCCAGCAACTGCCGGCGGTCCAGGCCCAGGGCGGCCAGACGATCGATCAGCGAGGTGTCGTTGACCCATGAGGAGCTCCATTGCTCGAAAGGCGCGCGCAGCGAAGCGTCGGCCCAGACCTGCCCGAGCGAGTGCAGGCGCCGCAGGTTCTCGGTCTTGTTGGGGCTCGAGAGCAGATTCAGCGCGATCCCCGAGAGCACGGGCCCGCCGCCCTCCACGACCGACAGAACCCAATCCTCGGCGGGCAGACGGTCCGCGATCTTCAGGTAGCGCCAGAGCTGCCGAGGGGTCTCGGCCAGCCGGCCCAGGGTGGGGAATTCCTCGCGCGCCAGGCAACGGCGCAGCAGCTTCGGGGGCAGGCGGGCCTCCAGCAGGGATTGCACGGCCCAGCGGTCGCGAGGGGCCGAAAGGATGTCGCGCCAGACCGGACCGAGCTGCTTCCAGTCGGTATCCAGGGCCAGCAGATAGGATAGATCGAGCGCGCTCAAGCCGACCGGCTCCTCGACCTCGCCCGGCGCGAGCAAGCTCCAGGCCAGGCGCAGGCCGCGCGCCAACGGCGAGGGCTGGCCGTCGACCAGGAAGTCCGGATCGCGGCTCTCCCAGGCCCGAACAGCCTCTTCGTGCGAGTCGCGGCAGCCGATCAAGGACCGACCGAGCAGGCGATCGAGCACGCAGCCCGGGCAGCAGCGCCCCGCGGGCTGCTCCTCCAGAAAGCCGGCCAGGAACGCCCGTCGGTCGCGGTCGGCACGGCGGGTAGGAGACCAGCTCAGGGCGGCGATGCGCTCGGCGGACGCCCGGGCCTTTGGGCCGTAGAGCGCCCCGATGCGAGCCATGACGTCGTCGCCCTCCAACACGCGGGTTGGACGGCGCAGCCAACCGCGGTCGCCCGCCTCGGGGCGGCGCGCGCGGGTGCCCGCCAGCTCGGCCAGCGCGCGCGGATGGCCCAGCTCGGGACGCGAGAGGAACTCGGCCAGGGCCAACGGATCGCGGGGCGGACGGCGGGGGGGAATGAGAATCCACATGCCATCGGCAGGCATGGCAATGCCAGGGCAATCATGCATTTCGCTGAAACCTCTAAAATAAAAATGGGCTGCTCATGCGGAGCAGCCCACATTGACGGCGCGAGAATGCGCGGCTAGAGGTGGTGGCTCCGGGAGCGACAGGGGCGTGAATTTGGGGAACGCATAGAAGTCAGCTCGCTTCTCGTAGGATTGCTGCGGATTATATCAGGGAAAACCCCGAGCCGTCAAGTCTCGGCGATGGCCGGCAACTCTTCCATCAACCGGGCGAAAGCTTCGTCGCGCACGAAATGGAATCCGGACAGATCGGTTTGAAGGTGGTCGGCCACCACGTGGAAACGCACGTCCCGCAGGTGCGGGAGCGGAATCTTCTCCAGAAAGACGCCGTCCTGGAACAGCCGCGCGAAGCCCGCGGCGGGACCGCCCCGTTGCATCAGCACGGTGCACGCCACCGCAGGGAAGCCGTCGAAGGTGAGCCACGGAACCCGGACCGCTTGCGAAGGTGCGATCTCCTTGCGCGCGATGAAACCGCCCAGGAGCCCTCGCGTGTGGCCGCGCAGCAGCACCTCGCCGTCGCGCATCCAGACCAGACCGCTGCCGTAATTGCAGGCCGTTCCGGGCAGCAGGCCGGGACGGGAATCGTAGGCCAGCACCTGCGTCAGCCCGTCGAGCTCGTAGGCCGTGACGACGCCGTTTCCGGGGCGAGCCCGGGCGCCGAAGTAGCGGTTGAGCAGGCGGCCGTTGGAGCGCACCGCCAGCAGGCTCCAGGCGCAACGGTCGTGCAGCACTTTTAGCTCGGGCCGCGACCAGAAGTAGGTGCCCTTGCGAAAGCGCGCCGTGACCGAGGTGCGGTCGTCCGGCACCGCGCGGCGCACCGGCTCCCCCAGGACGAGCTTTTCCCCGTGGCTGGCCAGGCAGACCCCGGCCGGGTGCAGAGCCATCAGCGCCAGGAGGGCGGACGACAGGTACCGCATCTCGCGGGTCGCCTGGCCGTCCAACAGGGCCAGCGGCACGCGCTCGAGCGAGGCCAGGGGCTCCCCCGAGTAGGCAAAGGAGGCGTGGTGCCAGCCCAGGCTGACGTCCAGCCCGATCGCTCCGGACGCGACCGCGGCCTGAGCCAGCCGGGCGGCATAGAGAGAAGGGTCGGGCAATTGGAACCGCGCCAGCTTGTCCAGCGCCGCCTCGGGGTCGAGCGTGAAGACGCCCTGGCCTTCCAACACCCCCTGGTTTCTCAGCTCCTCGAGCAACCGGTCCACCTGGCGATCTTACCAGAAAGTCGCACCCTCCGATGATCTCTTCGGAGGATGAGAGCATGGACAACTACATCGCCGATCGCATCGAGGAGTTTCGCGCACAGCTCAGGGAAGCGGAATCGCAGATGAGCCGCCTGCGCGCCGAAATCGAGGAGATGGCTCGCGGACAGCAGCCCAAGCTGACCCAGGGGGAGGGTCCGGGCGTCTACTGACGTCCAAAACAGGTACGCCGATCCGAAAGACGGATCGGTCCCCGAAGCGAAGTGCTCCTCATGCACTTTCCGAATGAAAGCGCCGACTACCGCGCGGCGCGCGAGCAATTGCTGGAGAAAGAGCGTGACCTGAGGCGCGCGGCCGAAGCGGTGGCCCGGGAACGGCGTGCCCTCCCGCTGGGAGGCGAGGTTCCCGAGGACTACGTCTTCGAAAACAAACGGGGCAAGCAAAAGCTGTCCGACCTCTTCGGCAAGCACGACACCCTGGCGATCTACAGCTTCATGTTCGGTCCCGAGGTGGAGCGTCCGTGCAATATGTGCACGCCCATGATGGATGCGCTGGACGCGGTCACGCCCAACATCCTCGAGCGTTTGAGCCTCATCATCGCGGCCGAGTCGGAGTACGAGCGGCTGGACGCCTTCTTCCACGAGCGGGGCTGGCGCTATCTTCCCCTGGTGAGCTGCGCCGGCAACAATTACAACCGTGACTATCACGGCAAGTCCAGCCAGAACGGGCAGGATACCACCATGCTGAACGTCTTTCGCAAGAAGGGCGGAAAAGTGCGCCACTTCTGGGGCACCGAGATGGCCCACGACGACGGGGATCCGGGTCAGGACCACCGGGGATTGGACATGCTCAACCCGACGTTCCAGATGCTCGACCTGACGCCCGACGGGCGAGGGGACTTCTACACGAGGCTGTCCTACCGGTAACTTTCCTGTTACAAGCCGCCATTTACCCCTGGACGCGCGGGGGGACATAGCGAACATGCAGGTCCAGGTCCTGTCCCGCGACACCCTCATGAAGACGGTGCACGAGCGGGCTGACAGGCTGAAAAGCAGCGAACTGAGCGATCCCGGCAGCGCCGCGGCCCGCGGCGTGGTCTTGAGCGAGGCCGCCCGGATGCAGGCCATTCCCGGCGCCGATACTCGACAGATGAAGCTCGAGATCGAGCGCCTGCGGGCCGAGCAGCGCAGCACCGGCAAGAAAGCCCTGGCCGTCGGGGCCGCCTTCTTGGCGGCCGGAGGCGTGGCCGCGGCCGCTCTGAGCGGAACTCCCGGTTTCGTCGTCCCCATCGCCTGTGCCGGAGCCGGCTGCTTCGCTTTCGTCCTGGCCTATGGCTCCCGCTACAATGATGGGTTTTACGGCGAGACCGGCGAGATGGTCGAGCGCTGGACCCGGGTCGCCACGGCGCCTCCGGTCGCCCCCGGCCAGTGGCTGCAAACGCTCCCCATCACCGATCCCCACACCCGGCCCACCAAACAGGAGATGCTCGACCTGATGGAGGCTTCCCGCGGCTACCTGCAGGCCAATCTCGAGCAACCCGGGCACGCCGCCGCGCTCCAGGAGGTGGAGCGCGACCTGGCCGGGCTCGCAAGACGACCCGAAAGTCTCGTGAGCGACATTCGCGCTAACATGCAGGCCGAGAATCAGGCTCTGCGCCGGAAGATGCTGCCCGTCGCCTACTGCGCCATGGGCGGCTTGATCGGAGGATTGGCGAGCCTGCCGTTCCTGGGCGCCTATGGCATGGCGGCCGGATTCCTGGGCGCCGCGGGTCTGGCCACCGCCGGCCAGCTCATGTTGCACCACGAGAAAGGCCAGCTGACGCTCCACTCCCATCTCCAGGGCTGGGAGACCCAGCTGCAGAGCTTGAAGGACATGTCGGCCGAGGTGCACCGCCTGGCGCAGCCCGGTCCGAGCGCCGGCATCAAGAAGCAGGCGGGATTCTTGCTGGTCGGGGGCGTGCGGGTGCCGGTCAGTAACGCTTGCGCATCTTCAGCAGCGTAGCCCCCACGCGCAGGCCGCCGTCGGTCACCTGCAGGCCACCCGCGGTCATCTGAAAGCCCAATTCGTCGGCCAGCAGGCGCGCCTTTACCTCGGCGGAGCCCAGCCCGGAGGCGAAGAGCTCCCTGGCCTGGGGGACGAGGGCCGCGGCCCTCTCGGGTCCCAGTTGGGTCACCAGGTCCTGGTAGAACTCGAGGGAGCCCAGCGCCAGCACGTGGTGCTGGACGACCACCGGGTCGGGACCCAGCGCGCTCAAGGTCGCCACCATCTCCTGGCGGCCTTCGCTGGCCATCGCTTTGGTCCAGGCCTCGCGGATCTGCTCGGTGGTGCGTTTAGGATTGTGGTGCCACGTCACCTGGGCCCGGTGCCAATCGGGGTAGTCCGAGGCGATGCTGTCGGCGGGCATCTTCTCGAGCTGCGAGGGCAGCACTTTGCCGGCCAGGTCGCGCACCACCCGGGCCACCGGATCGTCGCGCTTCTCCCACTCGGCGGGATTCAATCCGACCAGGGCCGGCGCCATCGCGCCGTGCATCGTGCCCGGGCGGACGCCCTCAGCGATGTAAACCATCACCAGCTCGCCGCCATCTTTCACCGAAAGGTTGCTCAGGTCGAGCGTGCCCACCTTCTCGTGCAGGGCGGCCCGGTCGTCCTTGTCCAGGTGGTTCCAGGCCACCTTGGCCAGGTCGTTGCAGCTCATCCAGCCTTTGGCCGGCTGGCTGTAAAGGCAGGCGGTCGCCATGAGGTGGCGGGCGGTCTCCAGCTTCTCGGCCGGGGTGCCCCGAAAGCGCCGGGAGGGCTCGGTCAGCTCCTGGGCCCGGTAGACGTCGAGCCACGGACCTTTCTCTTCCTCGAGCTGCTTCGGGTCATAGTCCGACGTCGCCCGCGCCGGAAGAGCGTTCAGGCGCAGGTTCTGCATGAGGGTCGGCACCATCACAGGCCTTGACCCCCGTGCGGGAAGTGCCTATAATCAAGTTCTTCCACGGGGGAGTAGCTCAGCTGGGAGAGCGTTGCGTTCGCAATGCAAAGGTCGAGGGTTCGAGCCCCTTCTCCTCCACCAACGAGGCCCGTCATCTGGCGGGTCTTTTGTTTTAGATGGC
>JBDHVW010000121.1:0-20697 GCA_039809865.1 Vulcanimicrobiota bacterium | reverse complement strand
CTTGCGGGAGAGGGACCCGGGCCTCGAGATCAGCGAGCTGCTGCCGGACGGGCGCTCGGCAGCCAGGGCCACCCTGGAGCTGATGCAATTGGCCGCCGAGAAGGTTCCGCCGAAGGAGCTGGTGCAGGAGTATCTGAAGGCGGGAGGCCGGCAGATCGTGGCCGCGCAAGAGGCTTTGTGGGATCGCTTTGGCACTGAGACCATCGAGCTCATGAAGCAGGGCGCGGTCGTCCTGGCCCAGATTTGGGTCAGTGCCTGGCAACAGGGCGGGCCCTTCGATCCAGACAAGATGGGCCCCGTGGACGAGGATGCCCTGCAGGAGCTCTACGTAAACGAGGATTTCCTCAAGTCCCATTACCTCGACACGATCGAGACCGAGCTGAGCCAGGGCTAGAGTGGCTTCCCTGCAAGCGAATTCTCGAATTCTTGCGTCCGACCGACTAATGGCAAAAAAAGCCCGCCAAATCAGAGTTTCTGGCCAAATGCAACAGCCACCGCTCTTACCCGGGAAACCTACCCTACCAAGTATGCTTCAGGAAACTCACGGAGCAGTCTCATGTCTCCCAAGAGGTGTGTGAGGGGCCGGCCTTAACGGAGGTCATACAGGTAGAGTAGAGCCGCCCACCCGCTAGGCAGACCGCGGGGCGGCTCGTCCAACTCGCGAGCGTAGCGAATCGCCATATCCAGGAAGTAGCGGGCGTGGAAGAAGGCTTCCAGGATCGGTCTGGTGTGCAGCAGCCACTGGCGATTGTGCTCGGGTTCGAACTGATGCCCGGTGCCGTCGGTTACCACCTGCATGAACCACGAGTTGAGGCCCCGGTCAGGATTCAGCTGTCGCAAAAGGTCGACCAGCTCCAGCGTTGTGGACTGCAAGTGATAGACCTTGAAGCTCTGGTGATAGAAGCGGTAAATCGGGTCCTCATAACCCCAGTGGTCACTGACCTTATGCCAGGCCGCCTCGAGATCTGGAAGCCGCTCTTTCATCCGGGCTAGAAGGGTCTGGACCTCGGGTCGGTCGTCAAGCATGCCTTCTTCTTCGGAGTCATGGACGAAATTGCTGCGGTACGTCAGCCTCGTAGAGAGAGAGAACCAGCCACCATCATAATGATCGGTCTGAGGCCGCTTTAAGTACGTCCCAGGTGGTATTGGAAGGCTATCAAGACCTGATTCCGGCAAGGACGAATCACGCACGTCATCGCCGCTGCGAGTTGGGCAGAACCTATCGTCACCAGTAATTTGAAGGACTTCCCTGCCAGGCAGTCGAGCCATACTCCATCGGCGAACCTGGACCTGCGGCTGGTCCTATGATATTCTGGCGTGGGTGGGTCATCCGCCTCCCGGGAGACGACTCGCGCTGGTGCGTGACTCCTGGGCCCCGAAGACGTTCTGTGTCAGAACACTGACTCGGCTTTAGCCGGGCATAGGGGCAGCCAGCAAGGGCTCCAGCCCTTGGTCTGTGAGGTTCGGTCCAGACAGCCGAACCAGTGGAGCCGGGCCTCAGCCCGGCTTCGTGCTTTCAAATAGGCGTAAAGAAGCGGCCCAGCGATTCCCACGAAGCGACCGCATAAGGCTTGCCCTTATGCACGTCGCCCAGGAAACCAGCCAGCGCGTCCGCCAGTCGAAGCAGAGGCTCGGACTCGTCTCGTCCGCCTGTGGCCTTGCGAAGATGAAGACGCTGGGCGCGGAAGGCACGCCGAACAAGCTGCAGGCTCACGTCATTGAGTCCGTCGACCTTGACCGTGAACACGCATCCGGGGTCGAGCAGCGCCGAGTCCACCACCGCAGAGACCGTCATCTCGACCAGGTTGCCACCTCCGCTGGCATGTGTGCGCCAAGCCGCACGGTGAAGACGCTGCAAGATCGGCTGGAGGCCTTCGAGGAACTTCGCCTTACGCTTCTGGGAGGACCGAACCCACTTGAGTTGGCGTCGATCGCTTCGGTATTCCAGTTCCAGGAACAACCGCTCCACCTCGGCCAGGTCATCAGCTACGGCCAGGATTGCCACCAGGAAGAATCCGCCCTCCGCGACGCTTCCTGTTTCATCCACGAAGAGGTGAAGCTTCTGCAGGTCGGCCACCTGCCCGCTGTTCGGATTTGGCTCTGGCGTCCCTGCGGTACTCTGGATTGCCTGAATGCCGGCAGATTCGATTCGCTCTTGCTCAGAGAACCTACGTGGGGCTACTTCGTTGGCGCCCTGACTGGTGGGTGCAATTGTAGCATCAAGGCCGCTGTCACACCCGAACTCCCTTTCGCAGCCACGCCACATCCCGAAAGCAACAGGCACTGCGAAGAGCACCCGGTCCGTGGAACGCGAGGCGAGTGGTCATCTGGCACAGGGCGAGCCGAACATTTGCGTTTTTCAACGCGCCCGTCGTCTGGCAAAGCGCGCTCAAAGGCCGCTTTGAGTCATTCCGGAGATTTTTCCCACTCCATTCCTGACTGGTTCGCCGCCTCTCGAGCACAGTACCTGGCATCCAGGGACCATTCGCTCGCTCAGCGAACCTCATGCCCATGGGTGGGTTGTTCCGCAAGAAAGTTCCTCAGGTCGAATACCGGTTCTTGCCGCAGTATCCCCGGCAGCCCAGGCGCATGGTCACCCAGCAGGAGGGCCGCGTCATCTCCGTGGGAGCGGTCGGCTCCAGCCAGTGGTTCCATCCGCGCTCCCCCTCCGATCTGGCGCTCACCCTGTATCCCGAGCTTCCCGCGCTGGCCGAGACGGATAGCCTGGAGCTGCTCCCGACCCTCAAGAGTGCCCCCTTCATCATCTACCAGCACTGGTGGGAGTCGGGCCCGAGCGGCGCGCGTCCGGTGGGCGCACTGAAAGCCGACCAGGTGGAGCCGATTGCCGTTGCCCTCCGGGGTGGGCAGACGCGCAACCTGATGCTGGTTACGGCCGGCTTCGTCGAGAAGGCCATTCAACGGCTGGGCCTGGAGCTCCAGGGCCACGACCTCGACTATCTGGGCCTGTTCTGGTGTTTCAGCGGGGACGATATTTCCGACGTTCCCAGCGCCGCGGCCGAGATCGTGGAGACCTGCAAGCTCCTCAAGGTCAAGCGCCTGGCGATCGTGACCGCTGCATTCAACGGGGCCATCGAGAAGAAGCTGGCCGATGGCCTGGGGAAGCTCGAGGCCTGCGGAGTTTTCCGCCAGGATGACGGCGCACGCTACCCTCGCTTCCCGTCGCCGCTCCTGGACCGACTCTGCCGTTAGCTCCCTCGATCTCCAGCAACAGACTGCGCCGGCCATCTGACCCGCCTGAAAGTGCCCAGGGTTTGGCCTTCTCGATTCCGGGCAGAGCTCCGGCCTCCTCATCGATGTAGAGCAGCCCTACCAGGAATCTACCTCCCTCTGTCACAGGCTAGAGAATGCGAATCATTCCACTCCTGCTGGCCCTGCTGCTCCTCTCTTGCGGAGGGTCGGCCCCCCTCGTCGTTCCCGACTCAACGAACCCTCCGCCCCAACTCCATCAGGGGCGCTGGGGAGGCTACCTGAACGCGCTGGGGGCTGATCTGCCTCCCGGGCAGCGCGAAGGCGTCGAGATCGACCTGCGCCCGTCGGAGGCCCGCGAGAGGGCCTGGGTGTTCCATCCCGGCAAACAACTGGAGCTTTATCAATCGCATCTGAGCCAGAGTGGCACGACCGTAACCTTTCAGCTCGAGCCGATCTCGCAGTCCCAGCCCGCTTCCTTCACGGGCGAGATGGTCGACGAGAACACCGTGGTGGGCACCCTCACCGACAAGAACGGCACCAGCTCCGTCGAGCTGCGGTATCTGGGCGATCTGCCCGTATCGGCCCGCGAGCAGGCCCGCGAGCAGATTCAGGCGTCCGGGGCCCAAGGGGACATTCCCGTCCTCGTGCTGGCCGATTTCGAGGCCATGTCGGTTCCTCCGTCGGGGTACCAGGTCTCTTCCGTCTACGCGTTCGTGGTCGGTCTCGGGACCCAGGACAACGAAGGCACGTGGAGCGTCGCCTGGGCGGACGGGGGCCTCTTCGCCTATCCTGGACTGGGCGACCAGAGTCAGATCTCGGGCGGCTCCAGCCGCTTCAGCACGCTGCTCCTCGAGCCCGATTGGATCACGGTCGATCTTTTCGAGCAAGGCGACGAGGGCCTTACCGACTACTGGGCCTGGTTCGAGATTCACGCCGACGACTTCGGCAACTTTGCCGCCAACAACGCCTCCACGACGAGCAACATCTACGATGCCATCTACACCGGCGGTCAAAAATACACCGGCGCTCCCGTACTTTTCCCTCTCGAGGGCAGCCTGGAAACCGTAGCCCCGCCGAATCCGCCCAGTTGCTGGAATAACCCGACCTATGGTTGCACCAATCTGGGCAGCGCCGGTGTGCAGATCGACGGACAGACCTACGTCGTCTCCAGCCCTTACGTCAACTTGCTGGAAACGCTCGGGTTTTGAGCGAGGCCTGAAACCTGCTGCGACAATGCGATTTTGGCGGCTCTGGCCGCCTTTCCACTGCCCTTGAGCGAGGCCAGCGCCTCGCGGGCGAGGGGGTCAACCAGAGAGCGCTCCAGGCCGGCGCCTAGCTCGACCAGCAGCTCGACCAGCTCGCCGGCCGGCGGGGCCAGAGCCAGGTGGCGTTCGAGCAGGTCGTAGACCTGCGCGGCCACGGCCTCCGAAACCCGGGCGGTCTCGGCCAGGGTCCGGGCCCAGCGGGCGGGCTTGAGCAGCTCGTTCAACTCGGCGAAGGTCGCGGCCAGCTCGCGCGGGTCCACGCGGCCCTGCGAGAGCGCCGCGGCCAGGGCGTCGATGGCCATGCCGGACTGGCCGGCCTCTTTGGCCGCCAGGCCCAGCGCCAGCAGGCGGCGGCCGTGCACCTCCAGCGGGACCGGCTCCAGCAGAGACTCGAGGTAGACGACGTCGGCCCAGTCAGCTTCCCACCAGTCGAGGTTGTTGCCCAGGGCCAGGGAGCCCCGGGCCCACCAGGCCGGCCGGCCATTGGGCCAGATGGTCGCCTGCCAGCGGCGGTCCGCCGGGGTGTCGTCGCCCGAAGATGCCCACACCAACAGCGTCGGCAGCTGCAGCATCGGCTCCGGGAGCGAGAGTCCCGTCAGCCGGACCCACAGATGGTTGTGCTCTTCAAAGATGGCGAAGCCCGGCTGGCAGGCGTTGCCGAGTCCGGGGTGGCGCGCTTCCACCTCGGCGCAATCCGAGTGCGGACAGCGGGCGCGGGCGGCAGCGGCCCACAGAGGGGCGGTCGGACCGACCTGCGCCGTCCCGCCCGTCGCAAACCGAAGGGCGTCGCCCCCCTCGCCCGGTCCGTCACCCCGGCCCGGAGCCAGGCGGAGCAACGCCTGCGCGAGGTCGAGCGGGTCGGCGGGGAGCTGGATGCCGGCCGGGTCGACCCGACCGTCGCTCCAGGCGGGAAGCGCTGCCAGCGGTGCGTTTCGGCCCACGACGACGCGCGCGCACAGCTCGTCCACCCGGGCGCTCAGGAATGAGCCCAACTGCACCTGGTAATCCTCCGGACGAGGGGACAGCCGGCGCCCCAGCCAGGCCACCGCAAGCCGCGCCATCTCCGTCTGACAGCGCCCGGCCGGCCGCTTCAGCCTCTGCTCGGCGCGCTTGAGCAGGGGGGCACCGGCTTTGCCGGGGTTCTCGGCGCACAGGCGGGAAACGCCGTCCATCGCGCGCTCGAGGTCCAGGGCCGGCTCGCCCGTTTCGAGGAGGCGGGAGAGGAGCTCGAGCAGCTCGTCCCCGTCAGCGACCGGGATGACCGGCTGCCGCCCCTCGCGGGGCGAAGCGGGTAGCGGGGCAGGGGATGACTGCGAAGAGGGCGCGCCCAGCCATGTGCGGATGGTCGGGGCCAGCGTGGCCGAGACGCCCTCCACACGCTCCTGCACCGCCCCTCGCAAGGCGGTGTCCGTGCCGGTGCCGCGCTCGCTGACCAGCTTCCAGGCGGCTTTCTGGACCTCGGTGGCGGCGTGGCCGAGGCCCTCGGCTGCCACCAGCGCCACCCGGGGCGAGTTGCTCGCGCTCAAGAGCTTGAGGGCTGCCAGAGCTGTCCCCTTCTCGCGCGCGGTCAGGGCGGGCGCGAGCGGCTCGACCACCTCGACCGCCAGGCCGTTCAGGGCTCGCAGCGCAAACGACACGGTGGGACCGATGCGGCTGCCCAGCAGCCCCACATAAGCGCCCACGCGCGCCTGGCGCTCTTCCAGGGAAGGCTCGAGCAGGTCGTGGAAGCGCGAGAACCAGCCCGCGCGGAACTGCTCGAAGTCGCGGCCCAGGGCCTGAAGGCTGGCGTCCAGCAAGCGCGAGCGTTCCAAAAGGCCCCGGCGCGAGAGCTCGCGCAGGCCGTGGGCCCAGCCCCGCTCGTCGGCCGTGTATTTGTCGAACGCGGCCAGGCTGAACTCGCCCGCGCCCTCCACCTCGAACAGACGCCACAGGTCCAACTCGGGATAACGCTCGACCAGGGCCAGGGCGCCGTCGCGGCCCGCCGCCTGGATCATGCCCAGCCAGTAGCCCTCGCCGTCGGGACGCTGGCACAGGCCCTCGTCCTCGAGGCGGCGCACGAAGAGCCAGCGGAAGCCGTGGGGCTGTCGCTCCAGCGAGAACGCCGCCCACTCGGTCAGCCAGTCGGGGCGGCGGTCGCGCAGCACCGCGAAGACTTCCTCCTGCTCGAGAGCCAGATCGAGACGGGCCTTGCGCAGCTCGGCCATCGTGGCCACGCCCATCATGGCGACCGAAGCCGCCCGATTGATCTCCCGCTCCGGGCCCTGGTAGGCGCCCGACGTGCTTTTGTAGAGCTTCAGAACAGCCGGTGCCGAGGCGCGCCGCGAGGCCTCATCTTTCCCCCGCAACCAGGCCACCACCTCGCCGCGTCCCGCCCGAATGGCCTCCTCAAGGCTCATCGCGCCAGAGCTCCACCGCCAGAATGTGCTTGCATGGCCCCCGTTCGGTGCCGTGCTGACTGAACCAGGGACAGGTGCAGCGACCCTCGCGAATCCGGTGCTCGACGTCCGTGCCGGGCACCCAGAAATCGGAGCCCTCGCGGCGGACGCGGTCCACCAGCTTCCTGGCGGCCTGCAGGCGCGGGTGCATGGCCTCGACCAGCGTGTAATCGTAAGGCAGCGTGCGGTGGAACCAGCCGCCCAGGTCCAGATCGTAGCCCACGACGCCGCGCGAGCCGAGCCAGGCCAGCGCGCGCCGCACCTCGTCGGGCGGGAGCTCCGCGCGCCGGGAGAGCTCCTCCAGCGACAAGACGGGCTGCCAGGTCAGCGAGGAGCGCACGCGCTCCCAGGACGCCTCGGAGACGAGCTGCTCGAGCACCTGACCTTCGCCCGAGAAGCCCCGCCAGACCTCGGGGCTCAAAACGAGCACGAAGCGCGCCTCCGGCATCTGCAGCGAGAACGCGCAGGCCCCCCCGTCGTGAGCGTACACGCGCATTCCGCGAGCGTGCCGGGCGACGTCCTGCAAGACTTTGAGCCGCCCCACCCCGGCTACGGCCACGCCCGACTTGACCTGGGACAGCCGCAGGCCTTTGCCGGCCGACGTCAGGTAGGCATCTTTCTCCCCGCGCAGCTCGCGCAGGAAGCGGCGGGTCTCGGTGGCGTCCACCTCATACTTGAGCTGCATCCGGGCCTGGTGGGCCTGGGCCTCGACGAATCCCTTCAGCCAGCGCAGGGGCAGGGGGACCTTCTCCTCGCGCACCCCGGCCAGCTCCAGGCCCTCGCGGCCCACCGTCAGGGCGCACTTCTCGCCCTCCTGCAGGGTGGTCAGCGCCGCGCGCATCTCGGCGTTGAAGTCCACGTTCGTGGTGCCGTGGCTGAGCCAGGCGCCGTCCAGGGCCTCGGGCTGCAGGTCCACGCGGGCGTAGGCGCTGCAGCAGGCCGAGAAGCCCTCCAGGCGCAGGCGGTCGACTCCGCAGGTGATGACCGGGTCAGCCTCGCGCAGGATGCGCGCGAGCATCGCGGCGGGCGTGTGGAAGCGGGAGCGAACCACCCGCGAGAGAGCCAGCAAGAGGTCGGCTGTGCGGCGCGGGGCCGTGAGGCTGCCCTGGAAGAACCAGGGCAGCTCGGTGGCCAGGTGGATCCTCCCGGGCTCGACACGGGAGGGCTCGGCGTAGCGGTACGTCTGCTCCAGGGTCAGCAGTCTGGCCTACTCCTCCTCGTCGGGCGTCTCGGTGGCCGTGGGCTCCTGAGGCTCGCTGGCGGAGGGCGCCACCTCGGGCTCGTCGGTCGCGGAGGCGGTCGGTTTCGGCTCACCCGGCGCGGGGGGCGCCTCCGCTTCGATCTGCTTGGGATCGAGCGTCTTCAGCCCGCTGACGTTCAGGCTGTCGAAGAACTGCTGTACCGGGGCCTGGTCGAACTTCTCGGTGGGGCCGCTGGCCAGCGCCAGCACCACGCGGTCCTGGCTGTCCTGGAAGACGGTGATGACCTCGCTGCGCTTCTCGCCGTCCTCCTCGACCTCGCGGTGCAGGGCCTGCACGGGCTTGCCGCCCACCGTGGCGGTGATGGTCTCCTCCAGGAGCACCTTCTCCTTGCCCGACCCGCCGGAGTTCGGGTTGGCGTTGGCCATCTCGGCCTTGATCTTCTCCATGGAGAGGTCCTTGCTCTTGGGCAGGCGCATCAGGAAGAAGTCCGCCTCGCCGGGCTTGGCGGTGCCGTTGTGGCCCGGTCCGAAGACCGCCATCTCGAAGCCAAACATGTTCAGTCCGCCCTGGGCTACATAACCGTTGGGAGGCTTGACCCCGGGGACCATGCTGGAGGCCATCTCCTGCACTTTGACAGGGTCGGTCAAAATGGCGCTCCTGACCTTCTGGTAACCCCAGTAGGCGATGCCCCCTGCGCACACCGACCCGATGAAGACCATCACGCACCCGATGACCAGGCAGGTCTGGAAAAAACTACCCTTGGGTTTCTGTTGCTCGCTCATAGCCAGGCAATTCTACGGAGCGGAGGTTCGGCCCTGGGGCTTCCAGGGTCGCCTCGGGGGCGGCAGGGGGGCGGCTTCGGTGGACGAAGGCCGCGGCCACCCATCCCTTCTGGAGGACCTCATGCCCTTGAGCATCCGCCGCGCCGCCGTCATCGGCGCCGGCACCATGGGAGCCGGCATCGCCGCTCAGCTGGCCAACGCCGGCATCCCCACCCTGCTGCTGGACATCCCCGGCACCGGGGCCGACCGCAACGAGCCCGCCCGCAAAGGGCTCGAGCGCGCGCTCAAGAGCAAGCCCGCCGCCTTCATGCTGGCCGAGAGAGCGGCCTTGATCACGGTCGGCAACACCGAGGACGACCTCGCCAAGCTCGGGCAGGTCGACTGGGTGGTCGAGGCCATCCTCGAGAAGCTCGACATCAAGCGCACCATGCTCGAGAAGCTGGAAGCCAACGTCGGTCCGGACACGATCGTCAGCTCCAACTCCAGCGGCATCCCGATGGGACTGCAGATCAAGGGCCGCGGGGACGCCTTCCGCAAGCGCTTCCTGGGCTCGCACTTCTTCAATCCCCCGCGCTACCTGCACTTGCTCGAGCTGATCACCACGAAGGACACCGATCCGCACGTGCTGGCCCGTCTGGCCAACTTCGGCGACCAGGTGCTGGGCAAAGGCATCGTGCTGGCCAAGGACGTGCCGGGCTTCGCGGCCAACCGCATCGGCCTTTACGGCGTGGTTCGGGCCGTCAAGGCGATGGTGGACCTGGGCCTCACGCCCGACGTGGTGGACGTGCTCACCGGGCCCCTGATCGGCCGTCCCAAGAGCGCCACGTTCCGCACCATGGACCTCTCCGGCCTGGACATCTGCTACCAGGTGGCTCAGGACCTGAACAAGGCCACCGGCGAGGACTTTGCGGTGCCCGACTGGTTCGGCAAGCTGATCGAGCGCAAATGGCTCGGCGACAAGACCGGCTCGGGCTTCTTCAAGAAGGTCAAAGGGGAGAACGGTGCGTCGACCATCTTGACCCTCAACCTGGACACGTTCGAGTATGAGGATCGCGGCAAGGTCCGCATCGAGGAGCTGGGGCCGATCCTGAAACTGGGCACGCCCGAGGAGCGCGTGAAGGCTTTGATTGGCCTCCCCGGGCCGATCGGCGAGTTCACGCGCCGGACGCAGTTCGAGCTCATCCACTACGCCGCCGGGAAGGTGGGCGAGGTGGCCGAGACCGCCCAGGATGTCGACAACGCGATGAAATGGGGCTTTGGTTGGGACCTCGGCCCGCTGGAGATGGCCGAGGCGTTGGGCGCCGACACCACCAGCCAGGCGTTTGCCAAGCTGGGGCTGGACACGGTCACCCTGCCGCACCGCAATCCCGATGCCGCCGGGCCGATCGTGCTGCGCAACCGCAAGCAGAAGCACCTGGTGTTCTCGAACCCCGACGCCGCCCTGATCGACCTGGGCGACGGGGTGGCTTGCCTCGAGTTCACCAGCAAAGCCAATTCGATCGGGTCGGGCGTGCTGGAGATGTTCGAGCGCGCCCACGCCGAGGTGGAGAAGAATTTCCTCGGGCTGGTGGTCGGCAATCAGGGCGAGAACTTCTGCGCCGGCGCCGATCTGGGGATGCTGCTGCACCTGTCCTCCAACGCCCAGTGGGAAGAGATCGACACGGCCGTGCGCGAGTTCCAGGGAATGACCTCCAAGCTGCGTTACTGCCCGTACCCGGTGGTCAGCACGCCGTTCCGGATGAACCTGGGCGGCGGTTGCGAGGTCGGCCTCTGGTCGGACGCCTGCCAGGCCGGCTCCGAGCTCTACACCGGCCTCGTCGAGATGGGTGTGGGCATCATTCCCGGCGGCGGCGGGACCACCGAGATGCTGATCCGCATGAATCAGCGGCTGCAACCGGGCGCCGACCCGTTCAGCGCGGTGCGCGCGGCCTTCGAGCTGATCGCCATGGGCCGCGTGTCGGCCAGCGCGCTGGAGGCGCGTGAGTGGGGCTTCCTGACCGCCCACGACGACATCACCTTCAACCAGGACCGGCTCGTCAGCGAGGCCAAGACCCGCGTGCTGGAGCTGGCGCCGGGCTACACCCCGCCGCTGCGCCGTCAGGTGACGGTGCTGGGCGAGGCCGCTTACGCCAACCTGTGTCTGGCGGCCTACATGATGAACTCCGCGGGCCAGATCACCGACTACGAGGTGCACCTGGCGCGCACGCTGGCCAAGATCCTGTCGGGCGGGCTGATGAACCGTCCCGACGTGGTCGACGAGCAGGTTCTGCTCGACCTCGAGCGGGAGGCCATCCTGCACCTGGTGGGCCAGGAGAAGACCCGCGAGCGGATCGGCTATACGCTGAAGACGGGTAAAACGCTGCGGAACTAGCGAGGTCGACAGTTGGTGGGAGAATCCGAACGACGCGAGAGAGCGTCTCTGAGAGCGAAAGGGAGTTTTCATCATGCAAGAAGCCGTTATCGTCAGCGCCGTGCGCACCCCCATGGGCCGGGGGGTCAAAGGCACCCTGGCCGCCACCCGTCCCGATGACCTCGCCGCGCTGGTCATCGCGGAGGCCGTCAAGAGAGCCGGAATCGACCCCTCCGTGGTGGAGGACGTCGTCATGGGCTGCGCGATGCCCGAGGGCGAGCAGGGCCTGAACATCGCCCGCCTGGCGTCGCTGCTGGCGGGCATCCCCGAAGGGGCGGCGGCCGTGACGGTCAATCGCTTTTGCGCCAGCGGATTGCAGGCCGTGGCCCAGGCGGCGGCCGCCATCCAGACCGGCAGCGCCGAGATCGTGGTCGCGGGCGGCGTGGAGTCGATGAGCATGGTGCCGATGGGCGGCAACAAGCCGTCCACCAACCTGGCGCTCTTCGAGATGCGACCCGGAACCTATATGGGAATGGGCATCACGGCCGAGAACCTGGCCACGCAGTACAAGATTTCCCGCCAGGAAGCCGACGAGTTCGCGCTGCGCTCCCACGAGCTCGCGGCCCGCGCTCAAGACAAGGGCAACTTCAAGGACGAGATGCTGGACGTGCCGGTGCGCCTGGACAAGCGCCACGGCGTCTCGGTGGAGTCGCAGGTCGTGCCGTTCAAGACCGACGAGCTGGTGCGCCGAGACACCTCGTTGGAGCGTTTGGGGGCGCTGAAGGCGGCCTTCAAGACGGACGGCACGGTGACCCCGGGCAACTCGTCGCCCATCAGCGACGGCGCCGCGGCCCTGGTGTTGATGAGCGCTGCGCGGGCCAAAGCTCTGGGCCTGACGCCGCTGGCGACGTTTTTGCACTACAGCGTGGCGGGCGTGGCTCCCGAGTATATGGGCATCGGCCCGGTGAAGGCGGTGCCGCGCGTGCTGGAGCGCGCCGGGGCCTCGCTGGACGACATCAAGGTGATGGAGCTGAACGAGGCGTTCGCGGCCCAGTCGCTGGCCGTGCTGCGCGAGCTGAAGATCCCGCTGGAGCGCGTCAACCCGAACGGGGGCGCCATCGCGCTGGGCCATCCTCTGGGCTGCTCGGGCGCACGTCTGGTCGTGACGGCCATCAACGAGCTCAAGCGCCAGGGCGGCGGACTGGGGCTGGCCACGATGTGCGTGGGCGGCGGTCAGGGGGCGGCCGGGCTGATCCGCGTGTGATCGACTTCTTTTCGGATACCATCACACGCCCGACCGCGGGCATGCGCGCGGCCATCGCCGAGGCGGTGGTCGGGGACGAGCAGCTGGACGAAGACCCCACGACGGCTTCTCTGGAGGCGCAAGCGGCTTCGCTGCTGGGCACCGAGACGGCGCTGTTCCTGACGTCGGCCACGATGGCCAACGCCATCGCCGTGCAGCTGCACTGCGGTCCTGGCGACGAGGTGGTGGCGGCCGAGAACGGGCATCTCCTGTGCTACGAGACCGCGACCTGCTCCGTGCACGCGCGGGCGCAGACGCGCGGCATTCCCACGCGCACGGGGATTTTCCCGGGCGAGGACGTGCGGGCGCGGATACGGCCCGCCATGGACCATTGTCCGCGCGTTCGTCTCGTGGTGGTCGAGAACACCACCAACCAGGGCGGCGGCTTTCCCTGGCTGCGCAGCGAGCTGGACGAGGTGCAGGCGGTGGCGCGCGAGCTGGGTCTGGTGCTGCATCTCGATGGCGCGCGGCTCTTGAACGCGGCGTGCTTCAACGAGGTCCCGCCCGCGTTGATGGTGGAGGGCTTCGACACCGTCACCCTGTGCTTCTCGAAGGGTCTGGGCGCGCCGATGGGAGCGGTGCTCGGCATGCCCCTGGGGATGCGCGCGACCGCCCGGCGGTTGAAGCACATGATGGCCGGCGCGATGCGGCAGAGCGGCATCCTGGCCGCCGCCTGCCGTTATGCCCTCCACAACCACATCGAGCGCTTGACGGAGGACCACGCCAACGCGCGCCTGCTGGCCGCGGGGTTGTCCGGCCTGGGTCTGGATGTGGAGGAGAACGACCGCCGCACCAATATGGTCTTCTTCAGCGTCCCGGGTGATCCGGACGCTTTCGTGACGGCTTTACAGGGAGTGCGCTTCTCGCGCATGGCCCACAACCGCTTCCGCGCCGTGACTCACCTGGACGTGACGCGCCCCCAGGTCGAGACCGCGCTCGAGCGCATCCGGGCCGTTCTCTAGCGCCAGTCTCCCACCAGCACGAAGGGCGCCCAGTAGAACGGCTCGGCCGTGGACGCCTCTTTCAGCAGCGCGAGCTGCGCCTGCCGCAACGCCTCGGCGCGACCTTTGCCCGCGCGCAGCTGTCCGTAGAACTCCAGCATCAGCTTGCGGGTGGCCCCGTCGTCCACTTTCCAGAGCGTCCCCACCACCGAGCGCACCCCCGCCAGGCCGAACCCTTCGGACAGGCTGTACAAATCCTGGCCCACGCCTAAATCGCGATCCGCCAGGGCGGTCTGGCAGGCGGAGAGCGTGACCGCCGCCACTTTGTCCAGTCGCAGCCCCGCCACGTCGGCCATGCTGAGCTTCCCGCCCGCCACCACCAGATAGCTCTGCAACGGGTTGCTCGCGTTCAGGACCCCGTGAGTGGCGAGGTGCAGGCATCCCAGGGCCTGGCCATCGAGAGAGAGCACCCGCTCGCCGGTGGCGTCCTTGCCCACGAAGACCTGCGCCTCCGGGAAGATCCGCGCCAGCTCACGCACCTCCGACTCGGCCGCGGGCAGCGTCCCATCCGGGTTGCCCAGGGCCACGAAGCGCTTGTCGGGAGCCTCGGCCGGACGCGACAGCACGTCCAGCTCGCCCGCGCTCGCCAGCGTGACCACCGGATGGCCCTCGACCAGGTAGCGGTCGCCCTCGCGCAGGCAGGCGAACGGCACGTAGCAGAGCTGGTCGGTGGGCACGAACACGAGGGTGTCCCCGGCCGCGACGTCGTCCTTCAGGGGTCCGATCATCCACTCGGAGAGGCGCCCCTCGACTTCCTGCACGTCTCCGTGGGGAGCGTTCAGACCCCGCCGCAACAGAGCGATGTCCGCTTCCAGGGTCTCGTTGCTGACGGCCACGCTGCGCACCTTCAGGTCCTTCCGGGTGACCACGAAGAGATACAGCGTTTCCCTGGAGGGAAAGAGCTGCACCAGCACCGTGTGCTCCGGCAGCGAGGCCTGCAGCCGCGCGAAGTTGAGCGGACGGATGGACAGCCGCCCATAGTCCGGATCGGTCTTCTCGAGCTGGTGCAGGCACTGCAGATACTCGGCCCGCGTCTTGGCCAGCAGGTCATACTTGGAGGCCTCGCCGCGGCTCTGGGCGGCGGCCTCGACCATCTTGACCCGCCCTTCCTCGGTGCGCTTCAGGGCTTCGCGCACCTCCGGATCGCTGGGAGTGATGGGCTGCGCGCGCAGGCGCGCCACGCTCTCGGCCTGACCCAGCCGGGCCAGCGTCTCGAACGCTCCCTGCTGGTCGCCGGTGGAGAGCTGCAGGCGGGCCTTCGCCTCGTAGACGGCGCGGAAGCGCTCGCGCAGGCGGGTGGCGGCGGCCTCCCTGGCATTGAGCTGCTCGAGATACGACTCGATCTCGTTGACGGCATCGGAATAGTCATCCAGAGCGTCTTCGGGGTTCTTGTCGCGCTCGTATTGCAGGCCTCGCTGCAAATACATTCGCACGACCACGTCGCGCCGCGCGCTGCCGAGAGTGGCCATCCAGGCCCGGTCCAGGTGCTCGGCGCGCTTGGGATCGGGCAGGCCCTTCTCGGCCGCGCTGATCCACAACACGCAGGTCTCGAAGTCCCACTCCTTATGGCGGTCGGCTTCCTGGAACGCCGCCAGCGCCTTCTCGTAATGGGCCGGCTCGCCCGTCAGCTGGAACAACAGCGACTGGTAGCGCCCTTCGTTGGAGATCGGATAGCCCTGGGCCAGCTCCAGGTCGGCGGGGCGCGGCCCCTGGCTGAGCCTGTGCGCCTCTTCCGCCAGCTCGCGAGCGCGCTCTGCGGGCTGATTCTCGGCCTCGCGCAGCAGGGCGCGCGCCAGGGCCTGACGGAACTCGGGTTGCTCAGGGAGCTTCCCCTGCCCCTTGGTCCACCAGGCGGCCGCGCTGGCGCACCAGCTGGTGTATCCTGGCAGCAGGTCCCCTTCCAGCTTCATGCTCGCGAGTTGTCTCAAAGCCTGCTGGCGCGCCTTTTCCAGCTCCGGGGTGTCGCCCTCGGCATCCTGGCGGAAACGCCACTCGGCCGTGAACTGCAGGAATTTGCTGAGCTCGGCCTCGCGTCCGTTCAATCTCTGGCGGACCGGCTCCGTGCGTCCCGCCGCCTCTTTCAGCCCTTCCGGGGTTCGGGCGAAGAACATCTGCATCGTCCCCAGGGAGAGCTTCTGGCGGTCGTCCCGCATCACCGGCCAGGCTTCCACGGGGAAGTAGACGTTCTCGCGCTCCATCTGGCAGGCCAGTTGGAAGGCGTTCAGCTCGCTGCGGCGGTCCATCAACTCTTGCGAGAGGTGCCCATGCCAGCCCAGATCGACCAGGTCGGCGTCCAATTCCGCCACGATCCGCTCGGCTTTCTGGAAGTTGCCCCAGAGGAAGAGCTCCCGCGCGCGCGGCAAACGCTGACGGATGTTCTCGGCAGCCTGCTCGGGCGAAACCCGGGTCGGGTCCGGGTTGGGGTCGAGGGGGCTGTTCTTCCAGTCCTCGTCCTGTTTGAACATCTGGTGGTGGGCCAGATGGAGCAGCAGCTCATTGTCCTGCAACGCCCGCCCGATGAAGTTGGCGTAGAAGATATGGCTCGAAGGCGGGTCGCCCTGCACGATGGCGTAGGCGGTGGCCTTCGAGAGGGCCGGATCGGCTTTCACCTCTCGGAAAGCGCGGTCCCAGTCGAAGATGTAATAACATTCGTCCAGGGCCCGGACGAGCTTTTGCTGCTCCGGCGTGGCCGGCTGCGCGATGGCCAGAGCCACCGTCAGCAGGACGAGTATTATTGTCCGCATCGAGCCTGGGCGATAGCCACGGCGGCGTCGATCGGTGCGATGTAGCGCTGCGCGATCTGCTCCCAGTTGTGCTGCTCCTCGACGTAGCGCATGGCGTTGTGGCGCACCTGCATCCCCTCGTCCGTGGCGTCCAGGGCCACGGCGCGGTCGAGCGCCGTGCGGAGCTTGCGCTCGGCCCTCTGGAGCTCGGAACCGCTGGCTTTGCCCTGGAGACGCTTGTCCAGGTCCTTCCAGTAGGCCATCGTGTCCACGGCCTCCATGAACACGCCCGTCTGGCCGTAGGGAGCCAGGTTCTCCAGGGGCTTCTCGACCGCCGGGTCGGTCACGGTGGCTTTCAGGCCGTCCACCGCGTGCACGACGACCACCGCCCCCAGGCGCATCGCCTCCAGGTGGGAGAGGCCGTAGGGCTCGTAGAGGCTGGGCAGCATCAGGGTATTGGAGCCGGCGGCCAGGCGCACGACCTTCTGGTTGTTGACGAAGCCCGGGAAGCTCAGGCGCCCTTCGTTGCGCGGGTCGGCCTGGAGCTCCTTGATCCAGTCGGCCACGTAGTCGGGGCACTTGTCGAGCTGCACTCCGGCCACGACGAGCTGCGCTTTGGGGTGGTCCTCCAGGAACGACTTCATCGTGTCCATCACGGTGAGGAAGCCCTTCTGGAACGGGTCGGGACGGGCCACCCAGCTGACGACGGTGGCCTTCGGGTCCTGGGTGAGTCCCAGCTCCTTTTGCAGGGCAGCTTTGTTCTGGTCTTTGAAGGCTTTGAGGTCCTGCAGTGCCTGGGGCGCGGGGGTGGCGGAGAGGTCGAAGTTTGGGGGCAGGTCGCGGTAGCCGTCTTTCTGGAGGTTGGCGTTGCCGCGCGGGTTGTAGTGGTCGGCCAGGCCGTGGTGCATGTCGAAGAGCGTGCCGTTGTTCTGGTGTTTGGCCAGGGGAGGGACGTAGTCGGCGCCAGGCGCGAGGCTGTCCACGATGCGACCGACGTAGAACTGGTTGCCGATGGCCACGTCGGCGCTCTGCAGGCCGATGGGAAGCGGGGAGTAGGTCAGCTTGAAGGGCGTCTTGAGGCCGAGGTCGGCGGCGTAGGGCGCCGGGCGCTTTTCGTTGTAGGTGTTGTGGAGGTAGAAGATCTTGCCCAAACTCTTGCCGTAGTCGCCGGGCAGCTCGTTGAGCATGGGCGAGGTGAGCCAGTCGTGGCCGATGACGAACTCCATCGGGCCGTCGAACTGCTTGAGCGGCACGTTCGTGACGGAGACCTCCTCGGGGGCGACCCGGGGCATCAGTTTCGCGACGGCGCGCGCGAAGAGGGAGGCCTGGTCATTGCGGACCTCGCCGCCGTCCAGAGCGGGCAGTAGATTGGTGGCGGCGCGGTTGAACATCATCACGTGCTTGAAGATGCCGTCCTTGCCGAGTTGCGTGGTCTGGTCTTGAGCGAAGTAGAGGTGGTCGTGCTCGCCGAAGTAGCGCTCGTTGGCCACGGCGTAGACGACGGGGCGGTCGGGGACGACCTGCTGCATGAGCTCGAACCGTTCCATCTTCCCATCGGGGCCACGCAGGGTTGTGGTGATGCCGGTGCTTTCGAAGGGCGGGTCGGCTTGTTTGAGCGGGGCCAGGAAGGGCACCATCACGCGCACGTCTTTGTCCAGGTAGCGGTTGAGCGCGTCCGGGACGGTCTCCGAGACCTGTCCCAGTCCGCCTTTCACGACGTGCGGGGCGAGCTCCACGGTGACCCAGAGGCCGTTCTTGCCGCTGCCTGCGAGGGGGACGGCGTCTTTGAGAGGGAGGGGGCTGTGGGCGGCCTGGAGGGCTTCGGTCTGGCTGCGTCCGATCCCGATCAGCCGGGTGAGCGTGCCGATGGCCCCCTGCGCGGCCGCGCGCAAGGAGAATCGGGTGGTGCTGTTGCCGGGGGCCGTAGCGCCGCCCGTGGTGATGTCGACGACGTCCGCCGTCTGCGCTGGCGCTTTGCTCTCAGCGCTGCTGCGGGTTGGAACGGTGTACCCTGGCCCCCCGTACACAAACCGCGTGGAGATATTCATGCCCGGACAGTTTCGGCTGCCGGGCTGAAATTGTCATGAAAGCATGAGGTGCTCTCGCACCAGTTGCTCCAGGGCTTTTTCGAACCACCGGGCGCAGTCCGGGCGAGCGAGCTCGACGGGAGTCACGACCAGGCGCGGGAGGCCGATGAGGTCGGCGCGGATTTCGTCCTCGCGGCCGTCGTGCCCGCCCCCGTTGACATCGACATTGACCCACTGGGTGCGGTCAAGCACTTTGACGAGGGCCAGCAGGTCGAGGGTCGCGTGGTCGTGGGGGTAGTTCGGGGGGCGCTCCCGGAGCCGCACCGTGACTTGCGGAAACAGGATGACATCCGGCAGAACGAGCGCGGGGAAGGGCCGGTCTCCGACGATCCGACGGGTATGGTCCAGGATGGCCAACTCGCGATATCCCAGGCGCTGGATCGCGAGCTCTTCGAAGCGAGCGCCATCGCCAAGCAAGTGCAGCAACAGCATGAGTTCATCCCGCGAGCCGGTGTCCGCCGCATGCAGGAACTGATTGACCGCCGGACGGTCGCGGCGCTTGCGGATAGGCGCTAGCAGCGCTTTGCCCTGTTGGCCGTAAGCTCTCAGAGTGGCGCGGAGTCTTACCCAGGTGCGGGGACCGGGCGGGCGCTGCGGCTCGGGCAGGGTCGCGTTGAAATCGCGATACACGGCTTTACGGCGGGTTTTGCGAACCCGGGGGACCTTGCGCGCGAGGGTTCCAAGACCCGCGCGGTCGACCCGGAATAGTTGCTCGAAGGCGTTCAGCTCGGACGCATTGGGCGGCCTCCGGCCGTTCTCGAGCGCGGAGATCCGCCCTCGCTTCTTGCCGATTTTGCGCGCCAGCGCGGCCTGAGTGAGTTTGTGGTGTTTGCGCAGCCATTTGAGGCGCGCTGCGAAGGGTATGTCCATGCCTTTGAGTTTGCGGTATGGATGTGAACAGGATGCTGCCAGAGAGTTTCCCCGATGCTGCCGGCGTGTGTCAAAAAGATGAACACAAAGGATCCGCTTCCCGGAACGGATCCCGATCCGCTCGCGGGCTTGGATCCCCCCGACGCGAGGGCTCCGCTTCCCGGAACGGATCCCGATCCGCTCGCGGGCGTGGATCCCCCCGGCAGCGAGGGATCCGCTCCCCGGAACGGATCCCGATCCGCTCGCGGGCTTGGATCCCCCCCGACGCGAGGGATCCGCTTCCCGGAACGGATCCCGATCCGCTCGCGGGCTTGGATCCCCCCGACGCGAGGGATCCGCTCCCCGGAACGGATCCCGATCCGCTCGCGGGCTTGGATCCCCCCGACGCGAGGGATCCGCTTCCCGGAACGGATCCTGATCCGCTCGCGGGCGTGGATCCCCCCCGGCAGCGAGGGATCCGCTCCCCGGAACGGATCCCGATCCGCTCGCGGGCTTGGATCCCCCCCGGCATGCGAAGGATTCGCTCGCAGGCATGAATCCCCCCGGGGGACGGAGCAGCAGGCCCGAGCCTAGCGGTCCCAGCTGTCCGAAGACAAATGCGGCACGGCCGGGCCCACGGGCACGGCCTGGTTGCTGTCCCAGTCCGAGCCGTAGGTGGGCAGGATGGCCCACTCCAGGAAGCTCGTGGGGTCGTTCTTCACCAGGTAGAGCGAGGCGCGCGTGAACTCGGGCACATACAAGAGCTTGCGCACCGTCACATCCCCCTCGAACGACATCGCCGCGCCCACCAGCGTGTCGGTCTGGCAGTTGACGTTGTTCCGGGCCACCAAAAAGCCCACGGCCAGCGGGCTCTTCTGCACCGGATCCGCGCCCACGGTCAACGAGTTGCCGCTGTAGACCAGCGCGCCGCCACACTCGGCCAGCATCGGAGTGGGCTCCGGGTTGTTGAGGCGATTCTCGATGCTGCTCTTCAGCGCCGACAGGTCGATCGGCGCCGGACTGCCACCCAGGCCCTCGGCCCCGTCCGCCTTAGTGACCCAGTTGGCCAGCTCGTCCACCGCCGACGAAAGAAAATCGCTCACCAGCGACAGCCCGAACCCGAGCTGGTCGCCGACCAGCTTGGTGACGACCTTGGTGATGAGATCCGTCACCATCTCCTTAGTCGCCTTCACGGCGTAATCCTTGATGGCATTCGCGATCTGGTCGGGCCCGGGCATGGTCGGCACGGTCAAACCCTGCAAGCCCACCATCGAGGCGGGGTCGATCTTGGGCACCATCGGAACCACGCCCTTCCCGAAGAACCACCAGTCGGTGTAGGTCATGTAGTTCTCGCCCAAGACCAGGTTCAACTGAGCCGAGAACACCATCGAAAGCGAGTTGAAGATCGGGTTCATGATGTTCTTGGGCGTCGGCAGCGGAATCGCCAGCGGGATGATGGCGGGGAAGGGCGGCGGGATCTTCACGATCTG
>JBDHVW010000120.1:0-20783 GCA_039809865.1 Vulcanimicrobiota bacterium | reverse complement strand
CCGAACGCCACACCCGTGGGCTTGGAGCCGACCGCGCCGGTGCCCATCGTCTTGCCCGTGGCCGGATCGACGCGCGCCACGATCCCCGCGTCGCCGGCCACCAGCAGCGTGCCGTCGGGCGCCGCGGCCAGCGCCTGGGGCTGCCCGCAGGCCACCTCGTAGACGTTCCGCTGGTTGTGGGTGGCCGTGTCGGCGACCAGCAGACCTGGCTGGCCGGCGCTCATCAGCGAGGCCACCACGTAGCGGCTGTCGGACGTCACCACCAGGTCGGTGATGAGGGCGTCGGGTGTCGGGATCGAGCCCTGCGCCTTCAGCTGGGCCGGGTCATAGGAGCGGATCAGCTGGTCGGAGCAAGCCGCGTAGAGCTTCTTGCCGTCGGGCCGGAAGGCCAGCCAGAGCGGAGAGTAGCCGCGCAGCTCTTGATAGCCGGTAGACGGGAGGCTATCGGGGGGGACCATCATGAGCGCGTTGGGGGCCGCGGTGAGGGGAGTCTGCTTGGAGAACTCGGCGAGCGGCAGCTCACCGTTCTGGCGCATGAAATCGGCCCAGCCATGGACGATCTTGGCCTGGAATTGCAGCGTGTTGTCCAGGCCGGTGCCCGTGCTCTGGCCTTCCTGAGCGCCGTCGCGAGCCGACAACCCGACGTAGACGGTTCCGCTGGCTAGCGGCGTCAGCCCGAACATGGTGGTGCCTCGCGGGGTCATCACCAGCGCCATCGCGGTGGGCGCGAACGTGTTGACATTGATGGTCCCGCGCGCCTCCGCCCCGTCCTTGCTCGCGACCACGCGATAGATCCCCGGCGCCACGTCGCTGAACTTGAAGATTCCCGCGGAGTCGGTCCTGGCGACCCGGTCGCTGCCCTCGATGCGCACCTCCGCCCCCTCCACCGCTTTGAACGTCTGGCCGGCGGTCAGCACGATCCCGTTCAATTCGAGCTTCGAGGCATCGGCCCCGAGCAGCGACAGGCAGAGCATGAGCAAGAGCAGGCGGCGCATCCTTCTTACAGAGTAAAGAGTCATGAGGAAAGAGTAAAGAGGTGGGAGACGGGAGATGGGAGAGGGGAGTTCAACCCCGCAGAAGGTCTCCCAAGGCGACTCTCTACTCCCTACTCCCGACTCCCTACTCCCGACTCGGACGCAACTGTGCTCCCCGGCTCGGCTGAAAATTGTTGGTTGACAGCTCCTGCGGCCAGCGGTTAACCTACCTGAGCAAATCTTTTCAAGGAGGAGACGTCACATGGATAACCGCCGCATCGAAATGACTGCCTGGCTGAGCGTTACCAAGACTGACGTCTCCCGACAGGCACAAAAGCCGTACCGTCTCTCCTAGCGCTCCCTTAGTTCCAGCGCTTTCTACCATCGGACTTTCCTTGGAGTTTACGGTCATGTCGAACTTGAAGTTTTCTCAGATTTATTCCTTTTTAAGACGTCATCCCGCCTTCGCGCGCACGTTCCTGGCCGATGCCATGGCGCAGCTCGGGAACGGGATGCTCTTCATCGCCTTTCCTGTCCTGATTCATCAGGCCACGGGCGACATCACCCTGATGGGGCTCGCCTTCTCGGGCGAGATCCTGGCGTTCGCGCTGCTCAGCCCGATCGCGGGCTACTGGGCCGACCGCCTGGAGCAGAAGACGTTGATGGTCACGGCCAACATCGGCCGCGTCACACTTCTGCTGGCGCTGCTCGGGGTGCTGGCGGCCAAGGCGCCCTTCTGGATCTGCATGGTGCTGTCGATGCTCCTGGGCGTCACCGGGGCCATGTTCTTGCCCGCCCGGGCGGCCTTCTTGCGAAGGCTGCTCAGTGGGGACGAGCTGCTCCAGGCGGTCAGCCTCGAGGGCACGGCGGGCTTCTTGATCCGCGTGATCTCGCCCGCCGTCATCGGTCTCTTGCTGGTGGTCTTCCCCGTCACGGTGGCCATCTGGGTTGACATCGCGCTCTATCTCGTGTCGACCGCGATGCTGCTGCCCGAGTGGGTCACCGGTCCGCGCGTGGCGGCCAGCGAGAATCCCGAGCAGGCCTCGTGGCGCGAGGGATGGCGCACCATCATGGGCACGCCCGACCTGCGCTCGTTGTTCATGCTGGACGTGGTGATCTCGCTGATCGGCATGGCCGCATGGTCGAGCACGGTGGCCTTCGTGGCCGCGGTGCTGCACCTGCCCGACGCCTACGTCGGCTGCCTCCAGGCGGCCACGGGGGTAGCGGGCGCGGTGGGCACCCGCCTGGGAGCGCGCTTCGGTCCCCGGCGCAACACCTATCTCGGATTGCTGGTCATCATCGCAATCAGCTACCTGCTGGTGGGTGCGGTCCACAGCCTGCCCGTCCTGGTGCTGATCTGGTCGGCGCGCGGACTGGCCATCGGCCTCTTCGTGGTGCTGTTCAGCCAGCAGATCGCCCGGCTGACGCCCCCCGAGAAGATGGGGCGCGTGCAGGCCTTCTGGGACATGTCGGTCTGCCTGGGCGCCTTCGTGGGCTCGGTCTCGACCGCGTGGCTCATCGGCCACCTCGGCCCCTCGGGCTCGTTCGAGCTTTACGGCGTCCTGATGACGCTGGTGACGCTCGGCTGGGCGGCCTTCGTCCACGATACCGCTCCGGCGAGCGCGACCCCCGAGCACGGTCCCGAGATCATCGTGGCCGAGCTCGTCGATGCCGCCTGATGACCCCACGACGGCTCGGCCCGGCTCCGACGAGCCGGGCCGAGCTCTTTCTCGGGTGGACGTCTATTGGAGCACTCGTGGGAAAGCCACCCTGCAGACCTACATACGCCCGTAAACGCGGCTTCACCCTGCTG
This sequence comes from Vulcanimicrobiota bacterium, assembly GCA_039809865.1. Lineage (GTDB taxonomy): Bacteria > Vulcanimicrobiota > Xenobia > Xenobiales > QWHO01 > QWHO01. The sequence goes on along the minus strand of JBDHVW010000120.1, from coordinate 17,996 downwards.
GAGATGATGGTGGCCATCGACTTCACGGTCGCCAACCAGCTGTTGCGCTTGAAACTGCGCGCCGACAGAAGCGCTATGGCAGCGAGAGGCCCGAGACGTTCTCGCTCGAGTCGGTCACCAGCCTGCGCAACTGACTTACAGCCGAAGGTAGCAGCGCGTGAGGATCGACATCCCGTTGGGGGGATCGGCCTGGCTCTGGAGGGTCAGGTCGATGCCGACGGCCGAGCCTTCGGTGAAGACGACCTTCTCGAGGTTGCCGGTCAGTTTGACCTCGTCCAGCGAGGGGTCGGTGCTCAGGGCGTCGGGCAGCACATTGGCATAATTCAGCGTCGGGTTGGTCAGGATGCGCTCCTTGCGGTACAGGCCGCGATCGCGCTTGTAAAAGCAGACGTAGCGCTGGTAGAGCGGCTTGCCCGTGGTCGGATCGTGGGCGTAGAAACCCGCCGCGCTCTGGGCCGAGATGAAGCAGATGGCGTCCTGAGCCCCGTTGATCTCCACCGAGTCGACCGCCGCACCGGCCAGAGCGCGCTCGATCTGGTTGACCGCGATCAGCGTCTCGCGCTGGATGTCGGTCTGATCCCGGGTGCGCGCCGAGTAGCGCATTGCGAGGGTCAGCGCGGCATACGTAGCGCTCAGGATGATCCCGAAAAGGACCATCGAGATCATCACTTCCAGCAGCGTGAGGCCTCTAGGGCGTGGTGCGCGCAATTTCCGTCTCCAGCGTGACCGAGTGGGGCGTCTCCCAGAGCCAGTTCACCGTCACGGCCACGTGCTTGAGCCCGGGGGACGACTCCTGGACCATCATGGCGACCGTGTAGCTCACCGTCGTATCGGTCCCGTTCAGCTTGAGCGTAACGGGAATGGGGGGCAGCGTCTCGTCGGCCAGGGCCTCGTAGCTGCGCGCGCGGGCCGTCTCCAACTCGAACTCGGCCATGTGCGTGCCGATCAACGTCAATTGCGACTGGCGTACCGCCCGGGCCGACAACGGGAAGATGCCCAGCAAGATCATGACCGCCGAGGCGAAAACGGCCGCCGCCACCAGCATCTCCATCACCGAGAAACCTCGCCGGCTCACAGGCGCTGCCACGACAGGATCAGCACCGGGAGATATCGTCCGAGCCCCCCGCCAGCGCCGCCGGCCCCTCCTGTCAGCCAGGACTCGAAGCCCGGGAGCAGCAGGCCGATCGAGTCGTAGTTGATGATGCGATGCCCCTGGCTCGAGAAGTCGCCCGTGCCCGGGTTGTAGCAGACGATCATGCCGTTGAGCAAAAAGTTGGATTTGGTGGCGATGTCTTCGTGGGCCAGCAGCAGGCCGTTGATCTCGTTCTTGCCGTTGGCGAACTCGATCGAGGGGTCGCCCACCCGGGCGGCCATCTGGCTCTTCCACCGCAGGGCCAGCACGTTCATTTTGGGGAAGCCACGAATCGCCCGGTTGAACGTAATCTTGTTGCCATTGCCGCTCACGATCGTTCCGTCGCCGGAGACGTCCTGAATCGTCACTCCGTTGGGAAAGAAGTGGATCTTGCCGTCCAGCACGAGCGTGCCGTTGATGAGCGTCTCCGGATGCTGTACGACATCGGTGCGATTGCTATCGATGACGTAGTCGCCGGTGAGCGGGTCCTTGACGTAGTCCCCGCCTCCATCATCGGTCAGACCCAGCAGCACGGCCGGATCCGGGTTGGGCAGCACCTCCCCCACCTCGCCGGTATTCAGCGTGTTGGAGTAGCGCCCGTCGGCGATGAAGGGCGCCGAGGCGGGGGTGTTGTCGCTCGAGTATACGTTGGGGCCCGCCTTCGCGACACTGGCCGTGCCCCGCGCGCGCACATCCTGCGTAGGGTCCACTTTCACGCCGCCCTGAACGGTGACGTCGGCGCTCGATAGCAAGCGCCCATTGCCCTGAACCGGAGCGAGCTTGATTCCCCCGCCCAGGGTCAGGTCCCCGTTGCTCTTGAGGCTGCCCGCAACGCGACCCCCCCCGTGGGCGCCCAGCGTTCCCCCGGTAGCGATCACGTAGGGGAAACTCGAGGTGGCCTCACCTCCGGCCAGGCCGCGAATCAACACCCCGACCCGCCGGGGATAGCGATCACCGGTGGTTCCGGTCGCCAGCAAATACCAACAGTTGGCCGGAACCTGGGGCGGGCCGACGCTCGGTCCGGGCGTGACGGTCACGGCGAACTTGGAGTTCGTCCCGATGTTGCCCGTAACCACGCCCGAGCCTCCCCCGATGATATCCCGAATCGAGCGCGCGATGCCCGCCTCGGCGGCGTAGAGCGAGCTCTTCTCGAACGTATCCACGCGAGCTTGCTGCAGGTTGAGGATGCCGCTGGAAGCCACCACGGCCACGATGATCAGCATCAGCGTCAGCACCGACAGCACCACGGGCAGGGCGATGCCGCGGCGCATCACAGAGCATCCAACAGACTGTAGATGGGCAGGAAGACAGCCAACAAGATGAATCCCACGATACCTCCCATGATGGTCAGCATCAGCGGCTCGAGGAGCGCCAGTGCGGTCTGGATGGAAATGTCGAGCTCGGCCTCATAGTAGTCGGCCAATTTGAACAAGATGCGGGGCACTTTGCCCGCCTCTTCGGCCACGCGCAGCATGTGGGCGCAGACCGGGGGGAAGAAGCTGGTCTGCAATAATTCGTGCGACATCGAAAGATTGCCGTCGCGCAAGCGGGCGGCCGCCTCGGAGACCTCCTGCTGGATCAGGGAGTTGCCCACGACGCCGCCGGCCACTTCCAGGGCGTGGAGCTGGGGCAGGCCACAATCGAGCAGAATGCCCAGAGTGCGACAGAACCGGGCCAGCACGACGTGCTGCTGAACCTGGGCGATGACCGGCAGGTGCAGGATGAACCAGGACCAGCGGCGCCGCCCGCCGGGCGTGGTCGAGAAATAGACGTAGAGCTGGAGAGTCAGGTAAGGGAGCAGCAGCGCCAGAGCCACCAGCACCAGGGGGCGCGAGAGAACCTGGGTCACGCCCAGCACCAGCCGCGTCAGCAGCGGTAGCTCCAGGCTGAGCCCGTGGAAGAATCCGATGAAGGCCGGGAAGACGTGCAGCACCATGAATCCCACCATGGCGAAGCTGGCGATGAATACCAGAGCGGGGTAGGTGAGCGAGGCCTTCAACTTCTGGTGCATACGCATGTCGCGCTCGAGGAAGTCGGAGAGGCGCTTGAGGATCTCGTCCAGTCCGCCCGAGACCTCCCCTGCCCGCACCAGGCTGACGTAGACCACGCCAAAGGCGCGGGGGTTGCGCGCCAAAGAGTTGCTCAGGCCTTTTCCGCTGCGAACCCCCTCCAGCACATCCAGCAGAGCGCCCCGGAGCCGCGGGCTCCAGCGCTGGTTCAACAAACAGCTGAGCGCCTTCAAAATCGGGATGCCAGCGGTCATCAAGAGCGACAGCTGGCGAGTAAAGACAGCCAGCTCGGTGACGCCCACGGTGGAGAACGTCTCCAGGCTGCGCTTGAAACGGGTCACCAGGGGAGGTTTCTCGCGCACGCCGAGGACGACGCACTCCATCCGCTCGAGCTCCTGGACGAGCTCGGCCCGGCTCGGCGCGGTCCCCTCTCCCATAATGACCTTGCCCTTCGGGTCGCGGACCTCGTACAGGAACTTGGGCATCTTGCTCTAAGAGTTCGTTTTCGGGCAAGAAGATCCCGCAAACACGAAGTCGGCTTCTAGACTACGCCAGATCCACGCGAGCGCGCGAGGCCTGAGCGTCAGCGAGGTCGGTTTCGAGCTCGGCCAGGCGCTGGGCGCGGACCGTTTCGTCGGGGAACTGGATGCGCGCAAAGTCGGTGCGGGCCGCGTCGGCCACGCGGGCGACCTGCTCGCGGGTCAGAAGGCCTTTGCCGTGCAGGTGGATCGCGGCCCCCACGTAGGTGTCGAAGAACTCGACCCCGACCTGCTGGCAACGTGCGAGCCGTTCGGGCTCGAGCGCCTTCACGCGGTGGACCAGGCCCGCTTTCACGTGGTCTGGAAAGCGCTCGCGCGCCTGGGCGATGAACTCCGGGTCGGCCTGGCCGCTGTCGCCCAGCATCACGAAAGGCATTTCGGGATAGAGCACGCGGTAGCGCTCGAAGTTCTGCCACTTGCGCGCAAAGACCCACGGGTGAAAGAACTGGTGCACGAAGCTCCCCGTCAGCATGCTGGCCTCGGGCGCGCCCAAACCTCCCAGACGGCGACGGAAAATGCGCTCGAGATAGCCGGTGCGGTCACCCGGACGGCCGGTGAGAAACACGACGTCGCCGGGCTCCTGGCCGTCCAGCTCCCGGTAGAGCTGCTTCACGCCCGGATAGACGGTGCGCGAGGGATAGCGCGGGTCGACCCAGTTGCGGTAAAACGTGTCGTCCACGTCGCTGATGATCTTGATCTCCGCGCACGGGACGGCCTGGCGCTGGATGTGCTCGAGGATCTCCTCGCGCACGTCGGCGTGATCGATGTCGTGATAGACGAGCTGGGACAGATCGCGGTGGTCCAGGCCGCGATCGATCAGGCGCTTCAATCGCGTCAGATCGGACCCTGACGTGGCCAGGAAAACGTCGCGCACGCCCTCCTCGCGGTAGCGGCGGGTCATGCCATACTGGAGCGAATCGACCAGCGCCACGCGGGCCTCGATGCCGAGCTCACCGATCCGCTCGCGGGTCAGATAGGGAACGATCTGCCGCCGACCCTTCGAGCCCGCGCGCCGGAACTCGTCGCGGAACGAGCCCGAGCGCACGGCGTAATCGAGCGCGGAGGCATCCATCTGGCGCAGCTGGTCGAGCATCAAGATGGCCGGTTCTCGCGCTGGAAGCGATCCAACCAGCCCGCGGCTTCCCACATGACGCCGCGATCCCCGCGCGCGAAGAACCTGTCCCACCGGATCATCGCTAGCGAGCTTACCCGACCGGCCTGAAAAGAACCTTGACCCGACTGATAGCATTGCTTACAATGCTATCAATGAATCCCGGAGGCGCCCTTGGCCAGCATCACGATCCGAAACCTGGATGAGCAGACCAAGCGGAGGCTGCGAATCCGCGCCGCGGAGAACAACCACTCCATGGAGGAGGAAGCCCGGCTGATCCTCAGCGCGGCCCTCCTTCCCGCGGCTTCGAACCTGGCCGAAACCATCCGTAAGAGATTCGAGCCGCTGGGAGGGGTCGACCTCGAGCTGCCCCGGCGCGGAGAGATCCGCAAGCCGCCCAGGCCGCGATGATCATTCTGGACACGAATGTACTGTCGGAGCTGATGCGTTCTTCGCCGGAAGTTGCCGTCACCCGGTGGGTTGGGCAACAGTCGGCCTCCAGCCTGCACCTGACGAGCATCACCCAGGCAGAGATTCTCCATGGGATCGCCCTGCTGCCCGCGGGTCGCCGTCGCAAGTCTCTCGAGACTGCGGCCTGGGCCATGTTCAAGGAAGACTTTTCCGGCCGGGTGCTCCCATTCGACTCCCAAGCAGCCCCATGGTATGCACAGCTCGCTGCTCAGAGGGCGGCGGCCGGGCAGCCCATCTCTCAGTTCGATGCCCAGATAGCGGCTATCGCCCGCGCCGCCGGAGCCCGGCTGGCCACTCGCAACACGCGGGACTTTCTCGGCTGCGATGTGGAGCTGGTCGACCCCTGGACTTACAATCCGGGGCAGTAGGCCTTGCCGGGGATCAGCTGGCGGATCAGGCTGGGGAAGCGGTTGCCGCGCTCGAGGCGCCAGTCCATCAACTCGAGGATCCGCTCCACCGACTCTTCGGTCGACTGGCTTTCGGTATCCACCACCAGGTCGCCGTGAGTCTTGCCCGCCAGGGCCGAGTAGTGGGCCTTCTCGAGCCACTCGTCGGGAACTCGCTCCACTTCGCCCCGGGCCGCATTGCGGAGCTTGCGCACGTTCAGCGAGCAGGCCACCTGCACCGAGAGGAAGACCGCGCGGCGCTCCTGAGCCATGGCTTTCACCTTCTCGCGCAGGGCCGGCGTGAGGAACGTCCCGTCCAGCAGCACTCCCCCGCCGGCCATCAGGATCTGGTCGGCGATCGTGATCAGCCCCTCGTAGAGCGCCCGGCGAACGTCGCTGACGAACTCCTCGCCCAGGATGGCGCGGTTGAGAGCGTCGGTGGAGACATGCGGAAGGATGAGGCCGCGCCGCTGGCGGAGCTCATCGAGCAGGGTGCGCGCCACGGTGGTCTTGCCGGCCGCGGGGGCGCCCCACAGCATGATGACGAATTTTCCGGCTTTTTGAATGCTGCTCATGAGCCATTCTAGGCTCACGAGGGGTCAGGCGTCGGTGAGGTTTTCCCGCTTCTTGACGGTCACCCCGCCCAGCGTCACGGCCTGATCCGTCTCGCCCACGGCCTGGTCGCGGGGCGGCTGCGTCAGCCCGATCACCTCTTTGGCCAGCACGGCGTGCTCGGCCCGCTGCACGCTGTCGGCCGCCGCCAGGTGGCTGTAGGCTCCCCGCAACTCCAAGGCATAGGCCGTGGGACGCTGGTTGCGCAGCTTGTGGACCGCCACCTTGGCCGCGATCCCGACTCCGAGGCCCACGAGGGCCGACAGATTGTGGTTGAACAACCCCATGAAGATGGACGCCGAGCCCAGGCCGTCGAGGATCTTCACGCCTTCCTGCAGGTGCCAGTCCCTGTCCTCCTGCGCCACGGCCCGGTCGTAGAGCCGATCCAGTCCGTCGTCGGGCTGCTTGTCCACCCACGCGGCCACCTTCGAGCTCAGTTTGCCCTGCAGGTCGGCCCGCGTGACCTGCGCGGGCTGGAGCCACGTCGTGTCGGTTTCCTTCGTCTTTTCGGGCAGGTTGCGCTCGGCCCACTCCAGGCGAGCCAGCGTGTTGTCGCCGTAGGTGCAACTCTTGCCTTCAGCGACGCCGCGATCGACCAGGTAGGTGCCCGCGCCCCAGCACAGCGCTCCCGCCCCCATGAAGAGCAGCGAAGGCCCCCAGGAGCCCATGCTGACGGCCGCCGACACCACGCCGGCGATCTTGAGCCATCCGCCCAGCACGCGATGGGGCCCCGCCGCGGTCATGGCCTCCGCCCGCCGCGCCCGGGCGGCCTCCTTCATCGCCTCGAGATTGTCCCCGGGCAGGTTGCGCATCTCCAGCATCAGGTGGTCGTAGATCGGGCTGTCGAAATCGTCTCCGCCCGCACGAGCCTGCTCGTTCTGATAGCGCGCGATCCTGGCCTCGAGCTCGGGCCGAGAAACGTTCACTTGCATTCCCCCTGAGCTTAGCCGAAAGGGCTCAAAGAAGGCTCAAAACGGCTCGACCACGGTGATGGCCCACCAGGGACCGCCATCTGCGCTCCAGTACCATTGCGAGACATCGGGATAGCCGCCGATGCGCTCGCGCACTTTGAGTCGGGTCACCCCGCGGGTGGCCAGGAAGCAACCCCAGCCGTCCTCGAGGGGGCGCGGCTCGATGGTGTAGCCGAGCCCCCGGTAACACTCGGCGCTGGAGTGCAGCTTGCGGGTCTTGTCCGGGACGAAGCGCATCAAGATCTGGCGCTGCCCGTCCCGAAACCGGCCGATTCGGCCCTCGCGAAAGAAGCGGCGCTCCTCCTCCGAGACGGGCTCGGGCGTGAGCCGGCGGCCCTCGAACGTGGCGGGCCAGCCCGGGAAATCGATGTCCTTCGGGCCGCTCTGCAGCGGCGGAAAACAGCTGACGAGCACCGCGAAGACCAGGGCGGCCAGGAAGACTCTCTCGCCCCTCCACGGGCCCGGGGACGGCGTGCCGTTGGTGCCGGGGGCGGCGTATCCCAGAGCCAGCACGACCGTGGCGAACAGCACGAGGCCCACCCCTTCGTGCATCCATGGAAGCGACGGGGCGCGGCCCAACTCGACGAGGAACAGGCTGGCGATGCGCAGCACGTTGGCCGCGAGCAGCGAAACGGCCGCCAGCGCGCTCCACCGCAGCGTGGTGCGCAGCTCCCAGCGACGCAGGGCAGCCAGCAAAAAGACCAGCAGCATGCCCACCCAGAGCATCTTGAGGCCGCTGCAGGGCGCATCCACCGCGATGAGGCGGTCGTCCAGGCGCAGACAGGCCCCCTGGGCATGGACGCCCAGGAGCACCGCGGCGGTGCGGGCGCAGAAAGCGCGAACCGGATAGCCCAGGTAGAACTGGGCTGTCGAGAGGCCGGGCAAAGAAAGCACCAGCAGACCCGCCAGTCCTGGCTCGAACTTGCGGCCGCGCCAGGCGCTGAGAAAGGCGGCCAGCGTCAGGGCGGCCAGTCCGCCCCGCGCGAGCTGCGGTAAGAAAGGGTAGCCGACGGCGTAGAGGGCCAGGCAGGCGGAGGTCAGGCGCAGGTCGAGCGCGCGCGGGGGTCGTCCCAGGCAGGCCAGCACCGGCAGCAGGGCGACGGCCCACGGCTCCTCGAGGCCGTCGCCCAGGCGGCCCGCCAGCCACGGAAAGAGCGGGCCGAAGGCGAGCAGGAGCGCTCCCAGGCAGAGCAGGCTCACGCGCACCTCTTGCGGGCCACCCCGGCAGCCGCCAGCGCGACCGCCACCAGAGCCATCGTGCCGGGCTCGGGGACGCTCGGAACCTCGTCCGGAGTGGCCGGAATGAGGTCGTTCTGGGCATACTGCTGCATCGTCTCCAGCACGACCGCGCCCGTCTCGGGAGTGACGAGCTTGTATTCCAGCGCCTTCCCCGCCTGCAGCGCCCAGAGCCGGGCCAGGTGGTCGGAAGCGGCGTGCCCCTTCGGGATGCGCTCTTCCCGGCGGAGCTCGAACTCGAGGCGCGGCTGCCGAAGAGCCACCACGTCCTGGGCCAGGGTGGCGCGGCGCGCCAGGGGACGCACGGCCGGGAGTTGCAGCTCCTGCAACACCGCGTCGCCGCCGGGCTCGAGCGAGGCCTCGATCAGGTCGCGACCGCCTTTCAGGAGCGCCTGCACGTTGGTGAGCTGGGGACCGGCATAAGGCTGGCGGGCATGCAGCCAGATGACGGTCGAATAGCCCTCCAGCGCTTGCTTCAGAGCGGGCAGATTGTCCCGTCCGCCGGCGTAGTCCGGGAGCTTCTCGGACCAGCCGTCGTCGGTGGCGTAGAAGATACGGTCCGGCTGCAGCGCCTCGATGGCCTCGTCGACCTCGCCCGCGTGGCCCCGCATGCCGGCGGAGGTGTCCACCACCAGGGCGATGCGCTCGGGGGCCGGTCGCGACTGCAGCCGCTCGACGGCAAATCCCTCGCGGTGCAGGGGAGCCCAGGCGGTCAGCACCTTGGAGTCGCGGGCGAAGCAAATCGTGGCCGGGAGGCGGGCGATCGAGACCCGGCCGTCCAGGTTGAGCTCGGCGCTGCGCGAGGCGGCGAAGTTGGCGCGCAGCACGCGCGGAGTTTCCAGCCAGGCCTCGCCGCGGGCGATCATCGTCATCGGGATGGTGACCCCGAGCTTGAACGTGCGCTTGCCGCCGGGTGGCACGGGGTAGCAACGCACCTGGACGCGGCCCGGTCCGGAACAGGTGACCAGCAGCGGGTCCAGGTGGTGCAGCACCAGCGAGCCATAGGCCCGGGTCGCCTTTTCGGCCGAGGTATAGGCGGCCTCGCGCTCGGTCCCGTCGATCCAGAGCGTGGCCCGGCTGACCACGGAGCCGGCCGGCAGTCCGACCTCGACCATGGCCTCCTGGACCTCGCCGGTGTCGTTCTGCACGTCGAAGGTCCACTCCAGATAGGCGAGCGCCGCTCCGGGGTCGGCCTTTCCCACCATGCGCGAGGACGTCTGGCGCAGCCCCCGGACGGGCTCCTCGTCGCCCAACACGCGCCCGGTGATGCGAAAATACTGGGCGGCGCCACAATCTTTGCGCATGGTGGCGTCGTGGCCCAGGGCTCGAAGCCATCCGACGGCATCCTCGTCGATCCAGGCGCGCGTCAGCGTGGGGGGCAGCCAGAAGACACCCAGGGCCAGGAATCCCAGCCCGAATCCAAGCCAGTACTGGCGAGGCTCGCTCACGGCCCGGGCCGAGATGTGGAGCGAGAAGAGCGCCAGCAAAGGCGAGAGCGGCAGCAGGCCGATCCCCAGGATGGGAATGCACCACACGCTGACGGGCACGTAGGGCAGAAAGGCCAGGCTGTAGCAAATCGTGGTGGTGGTGGCGACGCCGGTCAGGACGTCCAGGGCTCGGCTCCTGTGGCCGATGAGGTAGAGGGTGGAAACCAGCGGTACCGTCGCGATCAACAGCATGTGCCCCCCGGTCGGAATCGGGTCGAACCACATGTCGGCGCAGGGATGGCCGAGCGCTTCCCAGACCAGGGCGACGAGGGGGAGAGTGATTCCGCAAAGCATGACGATCATGGTTCGAAGCCTAACAGAACAACTTTACAAAACAAAGTCATCTATGTGACAAATTGGTGACAGCTCGGGACCGCGGTACCTTTTGCCGCAAGGCCGCGCGAGGCACAATGGAGACAAGCTTGACCTTAAGGAGAATCCCGATGAAAACCGAGACCAAGAACGGCACTGCCACCAATGGAAATGGGAAGTCGCTGATGCCCACTCGCAACGATATGCCCGTCAAGGTCCGCACGCAGATGATCCAGCTGCTCAACGCGCAACTGGCGGACACTTTCGACCTGATGAGCATGGCCAAGCAGGCTCACTGGAACGTGCGCGGACCGCACTTCATCGGCCTGCACAAGCTGTTCGACGAGGTCTTCGAAGCGGTCGAGGGCCACGTGGACCTGATCGCCGAGCGCTGCACCGCCCTGGGCGGAGTGGCCCACGGCACGGTGCGGATGGCGGCCAAGAGCACGCGGCTGGAAGAGTATCCCGGCGACATCCACGCCGGCCAGGAGCACGTCGAAGCGCTGGCGGACCGCATCGCGGCCGTGGCCAGGTCGACGCGCGAAGCCATCGACAAGGCGGACGAGGCGGGCGACATGGGCACCTCGGACATGTTCACCGACGTGGTGCGGTCTCTGGACCAGTATCTCTGGTTCGTCGAAGCGCACCTGCGCCCCGAGCGGTAGGTCCGGCCCTTACTTCTTGACCCGAACCGGCACGCGGACTCCGCCGAGCTGGACGAAATGCTCTCCGACCGTGGCGGTCCCACCCGTGGGGCCGCCACTGGCCATGGCGCCCAGACCTTTCAGGTCAGCGACCTGCAGCTCCCAGCGGTCGATGACGTCGCGCTGCAGCAACACGGTGTCGCGGCGGTCCTGGGCCACGACACCGAGGCCCATCGTGGTGCCCATCGCGATGACGCCGATGGGGCCCAGCCCGACCATCGCGCTCAGCGCCGAGACTCCGCCTCCGATCAAGCCGGCCATCGCGAGCTTGCCGAAGAGTTTGGCTCGCCCGGAAACCTCGCTGCGAAGCGCCGTGGCGTCGCCTTCGGTCAACTTCTCCAGCACTTTGCGATCGTCGCGCACTTGCTCGAGAACGGCTTTCGGTGACTCCGGCCGGGAGAGCAGCGAAGCTTCGGTGGCGCGCACCAGGTCCAGCATCTCGGCTCGCGTGGTGGCCCCGCTCCCGAGCCTGGCAGCCACCTCGGCCTGCGCTTTCACGTCGCCCCCACCCCCCAGCGCGCGCAGCTCGCGGGCCACGGTGCCGAGGTGGGTCACCTGGCGTTGGGCCGCGTCCACTTTGTCGCCGGTCATCCCCCCGTGAGCGATGCAGGCGATGCTGGCGAGCATGCCGCCCAGTCGTCCCAGGACGTGAAGCGTTCCGACGGCTCCATTGTTGAGAGCCATGTCCGCGGTCAAGAGTCCGATGCCGGCCAGACCGGTCCACAGAGAGCGCTGCTTGGTCGCCATGAACTGACGGCGCTGCACCTGCGCGGTCCAGAGAGCCTCACCCAGGGTATCGCCGCTGGACCGGTCCACCACGTCGGCATAGGCCGCCATCGTTCCACCCTGACGGCGCAGCGTTTGCGAAACCTCGGTCCGGGGCATGGAGAGGACCTGCATGCGAGCATTATGCCGCCCGGTGCTCAAAAAGAGCTGACAGCACCCGAGCCGTTTACGCCGATTTAACATTGGCAACATCCTGTTAAAGCCGGGGTAAACCTCAGGGAAGCATACCGTCCTAAAGTGAGCCTATGAGCGAAGCAAAAGCAGTCAGCGAAGTCCGTTCCAACCGCTGGTCCTCGGAGACCAACGCCAGCACCCCCTCCGCCCCCCAGGCCGCCTCGCAGCGGATCGGCTCGGAGCCCGCGGCCGCTCCGGCCCCCGGACAGGGGCGCGATCAGGTCAGCGTCGGAGCCACTTCTCAGACCGGCAACGTCAACGGCGCTTCTCCGGTGCAGTTCAACTGGGCCAACCGGTCGGCCCCGCTGGTGCCGGGCGGAATGGGCGCTCCGGGCACTCCGCCGGCCTACTTCGCCTTCTCTTCCGACCACCCGATCTCGCCCCGCGCCATCCAGAGCATGGCCGGCAAATACGGGGGCAAGAACGTAATGATCGGCGTGGACGCCAACTCCGATTACGGGGCCACCCTGAAGGCAGCGCGCGAGGCGGGCACCCGACTGCACGTCTACGTCGAGGGTCCCGGGGGCCCGACCGGCAAGAAGTGGACGGCCGACGAGCTCGGGCGCATCGAGAATGCGGCCCGCAAACAGGGCATCGATACCCGCGACCCCAAGTGGATGGACAAGTGGAACAAGACCGGCTGGAAGGCCCACACCTTCGAGGAGCTGGGCAAGTTCAAGAAGCAAGGCTTCGAGTCCGCCGAGATCGACAACCTCTATCGGGGTCTGGGCGACAGCCCCCAGAAGCTGGTCGACTTCTACCGCGAGTATGCCGGCAAGTTCCAGAAGGGCGAGCTGCCGCGCGCCCTGCTAAAGAACATCGACGGACCGCAGATGCAGGCTCTCGGCGCGGCAATCCGCTCGGGTCAGCTCCCGCGCGAGATGTTCAGCGACTTCCACATCTTCGAAAGCTCCGCCGGCAACCCGAGCACGCCTTCACGCCTCGCGGCCGAGCTGGGAATCCGCACGCTGGTCAGCCGGGACACCGAGCAGTACGCCGCCTCGGGGGCTTACCGCTGAGCGCGACGCCCTAGCGGATCGGCACCACCATATACCAGAGCTGGACACTGCCGTTGGCCATCGGCTCCTGCCACATCGTGAGCCTGTCGCCCTCGCGCACGGGTCCGCGCCACAGGGTGGACACGCCCTTGTTGCCCAGCATGCCGCTGCCGACGCCGGGCGCGAACACCGTCTCGCTGGCCTGGCGGCCGTTGGACACCCAGTGGCGGCCGCCGTAGGGCGACGAGCGGTTGATCACGACCAGGGCCGCCTCGCGGGTGCCCGGCGGTAAGTCCTCCAGAGTGAGCTCGAAGCCGATGCGCGCGCCATACTTGCCGCGGTTGTCGGTCTCGGCGCCGCCCTTCACGGTGACGTCGGTGCCCGGAATGGACTCGAACAGCGAGTAAACCTGCACGGGCCACTTGTTGTCCTGCCAGGAGGGGGCGTCATACACCGCGGTGCCCACCCGCTCGGGATACTGGAAATGTCCCCGGGCGTGCTGGAACGCGTTCTTGATGCGGTTGAAGCGGGTCGGATTCTTAACCGGGTCGATGAACTTGTCCAGGCGCTCGATCTCCTCGTTCCACACGATGGAGTGCAGCACGGGCATGTCGTTCAGCTCCGCCAGCGACGGCACCGCGTCGCTCTCGGTGATGCAGGCCACCAGCTCGCCCTTGCCGGTGGAGCTGAACTCGAGCTGCACCACCCCGGTCACGCCCGGGTCCAGCGGCATCTTGACCAGCGGCTGAGAGCCACCCGCCGCGACCTGCACGCGGGGCTCGAAGATCGGCTTCGTCAGGCCGACGAACGCCTCGCCGCCGGCCTTCACGCTGTTCTTGTCTTTGGACTCGCCGCGCTTGCGCACGCTGACGGCACTATCCTCGTCGGGCACCCAGACCAGCCACATCGTCAGTGGGCGCTTGGTGCCGTTGGTGTGGTCCATCATCACCCGGATGGGCGCCTTCCCTGGCAGAGGGCTGCGGGCATACACGCCCACCGCGCCCGGACCCGGCTCGGCCATCCCGGGTCGAGGTGCGTCGCGCTTGCGGTCGTCGCGCACCTCCTCGGGCTGATCGCTCAAAAACAGGTAATTGACGCTGCCCGGCACCACCTTCAACGGCACGTTCAGGTGCAACTCGGGAAAGCGGCCCTTCAGCGGCGGCAGGTCGGTCTGGTGGCGGTCGAGATCGTTGGGGGCCGTGAACACGTAGTCCATTCCGGTCGGCTGCGCGGTGTGGTCCCCGACCAGCATGCGGATGCCGAGCTTCGTGCTCTCGACCTGCTGCCCCACGGCGGGCAAGCTTTGAATCAGCTGGTTGAGACGGGCGCTCGGCCCGCTCTCCTCCTCTTCGGCCGCCAGACCCCCGGTCGTCAGCAGAGAGGCCGCCAGGAGCAGCCCGAATATCGGTTTCTTCACCAGTTCAGTCCTCCGAATGCTTGGGAGGGCCGAGCACCAGCTCGCGGCCCACCAGGTACAGGAAACCGGTCAGGGCCAGGAACGGTAGCAGACTCCAGAAATCGGCCCACGGACCCGAGTACGCGAAGTTGCTCGTGTCCGCCCAGGTCTGCAGGCGGGCATCGTAGCCCGCCAGCTGTGGAAAGAGATTCAAGATCGCCACCACGATTCCCGCAATCGCCCCCCCGGCAATATAGCCGGAGGCCAGCAGCACGCCCGAGGATTTGTCGCCGATGGCCGCCAGCTCTTCCTCCGACGCGTGGGGATGGCGCTTGCCGAGCCAGCGATCGACCCCCCAGCGCACCATTCCGCCGATCAGGATGGGGGTGGAGGACGAGATCGGCAGGTAGACGCCCACCGCGAACGCCAGCGAGGGGACGCCGCACAGCTCGAGCACGACCGCGATCATCACGCCCAGCAATACCAGCGGCCAGGGCAACTCGTGGTTCAGGATGCCCTTGATGATGTAGCTCATCAGCGTGGCCTTGGGAGCGTCGAACTTCTTGACCTTGGTGCCGTCAGGCCGCGTCTCGTGCTCGCCGTTGATACCGGGATCGACCAGGTAGATGGCCCGGCCGCCCTCGTCGACGAAGAACTTCTGGCCTTTGTTGGTGTCTTTGTTCATCCGGTACCAGACGCCATATTCCTTGGTGTCGGTCTGGCCCTGGACGCCGCCCAGATGGTCGCGCTCCTCGATCTTGGTGTCGGGATCGATGTGCAGATCGGAGGGAAAATTCACGCGCCGCAGATAGGCCACCTGGCCGGACGGGTCCACCAGGTAATCGCCGGCGTGGAGCCTGGTCTGGTCGTCCTCGGCGTCGAGGTGCAAGATACGGAAAGGTCCGCCGGCGGGCTCACCTTCGCCGGGCAGGGCGCTGGCCATCGGAGGCAGGCCCGACCAGCGTTCGGGAGCCAGCTGCACCGACTCTTCCACCCGCTCCATCGTGATGGCCGGAACGTAAACGGTGCCGGCGTCGTTGAGCGCCAGGAGGATGGGCCCCAGCACCAGGGCCGAGGCCAGCGCGCCGAACAAGATGGCGATCTGCTGCAGGCGCGGGGTGGCGCCTACCAGGAAACCCGTCTTGAGGTCCTGCGAGGTCGTACCGCCGTTGGAAGCGGCGATGCACACGATGGCACCGACGGAAAGAGCGGTCACGTAATACTCGGGACCGGTCCAACCCAGCCACAGAAAGACCAGGCAGGTCAGCAGGAGCGTGGCCACGGTCATGCCCGAGATGGGGTTGGAGGAGGAGCCGATCTCGCCGGTCAAGCGCGAGCTCACGGTGACGAACAGGAAGCCGAAGACGATGATGAGCATCGCGCCCAGGAAGTTCATGTGCAGGGCGGGCACGAAGTGGATGGCCAGGACCAGCGCCACGATGCCGACGGCCACGAAGGACATCGGCAGGTCGCGGTCGGTACGCGTCACCTGGGAGGCGCCGGCCTGGCGGCTGGCCCGCAGGTCGCGCAGGCCGCCCATGAGCCCGTGCCAGATGGTCGGCAGCGAGCGAAAGAGGCTGATGATGCCGCCCGCCGCCACCGCGCCGGCGCCGATGTACAGCACGTAGGCGCCGCGGATGTCGTGGGGGCCCATCTCGGAGATGGGCACGGTCCCCGGGGGGAGCGGCCCCGTCAGACCTTCGCCGAAAAACTTGATCATCGGGATCAGCACCAGGTAGGCCAGGACGCCGCCTCCGCACATCGCGGCGGAGATCTTGGGACCGATGATGTAGCCCACGCCCAGCAGCTCGGGCGTGATCTCGGCCGCCACCGAGCCGGTCTTGAGCGGCCAGCCGAAGACCTTCTCGGGCTCTCCCTTCCAGAGCCGGAAGACCTTCATGGCGACGTTGTAAAGAAAGCCCAACCCGAACCCCGCGAAGATGGTCAGCTCGTTGGCGCCCTGCCCGCCGCGAGCCTCCTCCTCGGCGCGGGCGCTCGGAGAGGCGTTCTCGCGCGACTCCTCGGAGGCGCCCGCCTTGAGCACCTCGGCGCAGGCGGTGCCCTCGGGATACTTCAGCACGCCGTGCTGCTGCACGATGAGCGGACGGCGCAGGGGGATCATCATCAGGATGCCCAGCAAGCCTCCGAGGACGGCCACGGTCATGACGCGGGTGATCTCGAGGTCGAAGCCGAGGATCATGATGGCCGGCATGGTGACGCCCACGCCGAACGCGATCGATTCGCCCGCCGAGCCGGCGGTCTGCACCAGGTTGTTCTCCAGGATGGTCGCGTTCTTAATGGGCAAGATCCGGCTCAACAGCCGGAAGAACGTGATGGAGATAACCGCCACCGGGATCGAGGCGCTGACCGTCAGGCCGACCTTCAGCACCAGGTAGAGGGAGGCGGCGCCGAAGATCATTCCCAGCAGGATGCCAACAATCAAATGCCCGATGCCAAATTCGGGCAACTGCGTCTCGGAATCGATGTAGGGCTCGAAGGGGCGCTCTTGCACGGGAACCGTCCTTACGAATCGGGAGGATAGGACCGATAGACAGGATATGCTGTGGAGAAGCCCGGCTTCCGTCTTCCTGCTCGTCTTCCTCCTGGGCCTGGGGGGGCTGGCCCTCAGGGCGGCTCTGCGTCGCCGTCAGCCCCGGACAGAGCCAGGAGCACCGAAGGTGCCTGACGCGCTCGACCGCCGCCTGGCGCTGAGCGAGCGCATCTCGCGCACCGGCGGATTCGAGCTCGACCCCGTGACGGGGGAGCTCTGGGTCTCGCAGGGGATGCGTCGCCTGTTGGGCCAGGGGGCGGACGAGCCACTCCAGATCTCCCACCTGCTCGACCTCGTCCACCCGGAGGACCGCGCCCGTTGCCTGGCCATCGTCAAGGCCCACCGCCAGCGCACGGAGCCGTTCGAATTCGAGTGCCGGGTGGTGCGTCCCGACGGCCAGGTGCGCGACCTCACTTTTCGTCTGGAAACGCACGAGAGCTTGTTGGTGGGGGCGGGCCAGGACGTCACCGCCCGCACCAGTGCGGTGGAAGCCCTGCGCCAGACTCGCGAGCGCTACCGCCTGGGGCTTTCCCTGGCGCCGGTGCTCATCTTCGAGGAAGATCTCTGCCTGCAACCGATCTGGGTCGACAAGCTCAAACCCGGACGGACGCCGGGCGAAACGTTGCAGGAGCTGCTTCCGAGCGAAGTGCTGGAGCGGCTGAGCCAGATCAAGCTCAGCGTGCTCTGCGAGGGCGAGCCGCACCGTGAGGAGCTGCGCTTCCACCGGGGCGGCCTGCTCCAGAGCTACGATCTCTCCCTGGACTGCCGTCGCGACCAACGCGGCAAAGTGGTCGGGTTGATCGTGGCGGCGGTCGACCTGGGCACCCAGCGCCGGGCCGAAGAAGAGGCGCGCCTCCTGCGCACCGCCTTCCATCAAAGCGTTCTGGGCGTGGCCATCACCGATGTCGTGGGCCGCGTCCAGTATGTCAACCAGCGCTACGGGCAACTGAGCCTGCCGGCCAGCCCGCAGGAAATCCTCCCCTATTTCCAGGCTCCCTCGGGCGAGCTGCTGGCGGCTTTCCTGGCCGGTCGCGCCTGGGAGGGCGACCTGGGTGGCGATCGGCGCGTCTCGGTCGGTCCGGCCTATGACGGCGAGGGGAATCCGACCCACTTCGCCGTGC
>JBDHVW010000119.1:0-20853 GCA_039809865.1 Vulcanimicrobiota bacterium | reverse complement strand
TTCAGCTCCAGCATCTCGCCCTGGACGTCCACCGTGATCTGCTTGCTCAGATCCCCGTTGGCGACCGCCGTGGTCACGGCGGCGATGTTGCGCACCTGGGCCGTCAGGTTGGCGGCCATCAGGTTCACGTTGTCGGTCAGGTCTTTCCAGACCCCCGAAACGCCCACAACCTCGGCCTGGCCGCCCAGCTTGCCTTCCGTGCCCACCTCGCGGGCCACGCGGGTGACCTCCGCCGCGAAGCCGTTGAGCTGGTCCACCATCGTGTTGATCGTGTCTTTCAGCTCGAGAATCTCGCCGCGCACGTCCACGGTAATCTTCTTGGAAAGGTCGCCCTGCGCGACCGCGGTCGTGACGGCCGCGATGTTGCGCACCTGGGCAGTCAGGTTGGCGGCCATCAGGTTGACGTTGTCCGTCAGGTCTTTCCAGACGCCCGCGACCCCGGGCACGGCCGCCTGGCCGCCCAGCTTGCCCTCGGTGCCCACCTCGCGCGCCACGCGCGTCACCTCGCCGGCAAAGCCGTTGAGCTGATCCACCATCGTGTTGATGGTGTCCTTCAGCTCCAAGATCTCTCCTTTGACGTCCACGGTGATCTTTCTCGACAGCACGCCTCGCGCCACGCTGGTCGTCACCTCGGCGATGTTGCGCACCTGGGCCGTCAGGTTGGAGGCCATCGAGTTCACGCTGTCCGTGAGGTCTTTCCACACGCCGGCGATGCCGGGCACTACCGCCTGGCCGCCCAGCTTGCCCTCGGTGCCCACCTCGCGGGCCACGCGGGTCACCTCGCTACCGAAAGACCGCAGCTGGTCCACCATCGTGTTGATCGTGTCCTTCAGCTGCAGCAGCTCGCCGCGCACGTCCACGGTGATCTTCTTCGAAAGGTCGCCTTCGGCCACCGCCGTCGTCACGGCGGCGATGTTGCGAACCTGGCCGGTCAGGTTGGCGGCCATCAGGTTGACGTTGTCGGTCAGGTCCTTCCATACGCCGGCCACACCGGGCACCTGCGCCTGGCCTCCCAGCTTGCCTTCGGTGCCCACCTCGCGGGCCACGCGGGTCACCTCGCCACCGAAGCCGTTGAGCTGGTCCACCATCGTGTTGATGGTGTCCTTGAGCTCCAGAATCTCGCCCCGGGCGCTCACCGTAATCTTGCGCGACAGGTCGCCGCGGGCCACGGCCGTGGTCACCTCGGCGATGTTGCGCACCTGGTCGGTCAGGTTGGAGGCCATCAGGTTGACGTTGTCGGTCAGGTCCTTCCAGACGCCGGCGATGCCCTGCACCACCGCCTGTCCGCCCAGCTTGCCCTCGGTGCCCACCTCGCGGGCCACGCGGGTCACTTCGCTCGAGAAGCTTCTGAGCTGGTCGACCATGGTGTTGATCATGTCCTTCATCTGAAGGAGCTCGCCGCGCACGTCGACGGTGATCTTCTTGGACAGGTCGCCCTGGGCCACCGCGGTCGTCACGGCGGCGATGTTGCGCACCTGGTCGGTCAGGTTGCTGGCCATCAGGTTGACGCTGTCGGTCAGGTCTTTCCACGTTCCGGACAGGCCTTTGACCTTGGCCTGGCCGCCCAGCTTGCCCTCGGTGCCTACCTCGCGGGCCACGCGGGTCACCTCGCCGGCGAAGCCGTTGAGCTGCTCGACCATCACGTTGACGGTGCGGGCGGTGCGCAGGAACTCGCCGCGCAGGGCGCGCCCCTCGACCTCCAGCTCCATGCTCTGGGAGAGGTCGCCCCGGGCCACGCCGCCGATCACGCGCGCGATCTCGGCCGTCGGCCAGACCAGGTCCCCGATCAGGGCGTTCACCGACTCGATCATCTCGTGCCAGGCGCCACCCGCTCCCGGGAGGGTGGCGCGGTGACTGATCTTTCCCTCGGCGCCGACCACGCGGCTGACGCGGCTCAGCTCGCGGGCGAGGCGATCGTTTTGCTCGACGATCTCATTGAGAGCGTCGGCGATCTTGCCGCTCACGCCGGTCCAACCGGTAGGTAGCCGGACGGAGAAGTTGCCTTTCTGGACCGCTACGAGCGTATTGAGAAGCTGCTCGAGATCGAGTTGATCGGTGGGCATCGTGTCCTCCCACGACTCCGGGTAGGGCGACCGGCTCGCGTATCTTTAGATAAAATTTGCCTTCGCAGGTGCAGGTCCGAGTCCTCCAGGTCGATGGTACGGAGATCCTGCGGTGATGCGCTTTTGCGAACGGTATCAGGCGTTTTCGGACTTAGCCGGAAGTGTAAAAAAGAACGTGGCGCCCTGGTCCGTCTCGCCTTCGGCGCGAATTTTCCCACCGTGGCGCCGAACGATGCGCTGGACCGTGGCCAGCCCGATGCCCGTACCGGGGAAGTCGTCCTCGGTGTGCAGGCGCTGGAATGGGGTAAAGAGCTTGTGAGCGTAAGACGAGGGGAAGCCCGCGCCGTCGTCCTTGACGTAACAGGTCGTGAGGCCGTCCGGACCGGGCGTGCCCCCCAGCTGGACATGGGCCTGGTCGCGCTTGGACGTGAATTTGAGCGCGTTCCCCAGCAAGTTCTGCAGAGCCACCCGCAACAGGTCGGGATCCCCCATCACCATCAGGTCGGGCTGGATCTCGACCGTCAGCCCCTCGCGGTTGAGGCTGTACTCCAGCTCGGGCAGCAACTCGGTGGCCAGAGCGCCCAGGTTGACGGGCTGCAGGCGCATCGGGAGCCGCGTCACTCGGGACAGGTTCAGCAGATCCTGAATCAGGCGGTCCATCTTCTCCAGGCCCAGAGAGATGTTGTGCAGGTAGCGCTGGCTCTTCTCGTCGAGGGTATCCTCTCCGGTCAGGAGCAGCTGCGAGAAGCCCTGGGCCGCGCGCAGAGGAGCGCGCAGATCGTGAGAAACGGAGTAGGAGAAAGCTTCCAGCTCGTGATAGGCGCCGGCCAGCTCTTCGTTCAGGGTCTCGATGCGGGCCAGCTTGTCCTCCAGCTCGCGGTTGAGCGAGGCCAGCTCCTCGGCCTGCTGGTTGACCTGGCGCGTCTTGCGATAGAGGTCGACGAAGGCCGATACCTTGGCCCGCAAAATGTCGGGCACGATCGGCATGAACAGGTAATCCACCGCGCCCAGACGGTAGCCCTTGGCGCGCTCGGTGTCGCTGGTGCTGATGGCCGTCACGAAGATGATGGGCGTGTGCTCGGTGGCGGGTCGCTGGCGGATGAGCTGGGCGGCCTCGAAACCATCCATCTCGGGCATGTGCACGTCCAGCAGGATGACCGCGAACTCCTGGTGCAGCAGATGACGCAGCGCTTCCAGGGCCGACCTGGCGGTGACGACCTCGAGGTTGAGAGCGGCCAGGGTGGAGTTGAGCGTGAAGAGCTTGACGGGATTGTCGTCCACCAGCAAGACCTTGACGGGGATCTCGTTGGTCTTCAGCATCGCGTTACAGGGGTCGACAGTCGACAGTCGACAGTCGACAGGAGAGGTCCAGGTTGAGACTCATGGCTCGTAGGTCTCATAGGCCAGAGCCGCGATTTTGCCGATCAGTGCGGAAGCGGAGTCGGTGCTGCCCTGGGCCACGTCGCGGCAGAGGACCACGACGACCAGGCCGGAGCCGTCGGAGAGCTCGATGATGCCGGCATCGTTGACGACCCCGGCGATGGTCCCGGTCTTGTGATAGACCGTCACGCCCTCGGGGAGGTTGCGGGGGATGCGGTTGTTGTACTTGCACTGGGCCAGAATATCCAGCGCATATCGGGTCCAGCGCTTGTCCAGCAGCTCGCCGCGGTAGAGGCGGGCGCACAGTTCGGCCAGGTCGTTGGGGGAGGCCAGGTTGTCGACCGTGGTGGCCACCGCTACGTCGTCGGCGTAAGCACCTCGCGCCGCGGAAGCGTCCTCGGTGGCCTGCATCTTGCGCAGGGTGGTGCCCTTGTTCTCGGCCAGGATTCTGTCGATGGCTTTCTGGCGCTGGGCCTTGTCCAACTGCTTCCAGCGGGCCGCGATGGCGCGCCCACTCATGCCCCGCCAGTCGGAGCCCATGCCCAACGAAAGCAGGTAGGCCGCGCGGTTGGTCATGGGGATGTCGGTATTCTTGAGCCCCAGCTCGGCCATCATCTTGTTCACGCTGCCGGTTCCGATCCGGTTGAAGATGACGTCGGTGGCGGTGTTGTCGGAGATGCTCTCCATCAGCTCGACGCAGCGACTCAGCTTGACTCTGGCCCCGGCGGGCTGATTTTGCAGAGTGCCGGAACCGATGCAGCGGTCCGTCTCTTGCAGCACCACCACTTGCTCCAGGGCCAGGCCGGCCCTTCCGGCCTGCAGTTGCCGGGCCAGCTCGACCAGGATGGGAAGTTTGAAGACGCTGGCCAGGGGATACGGCCGCTCGCCGTCGACCGAGACCCGCTCACCGGACGCGACGTGGATGATGGCCACGCCCGTCCTCATCCGGCCCGCCTGCTGCGAGACCAGATACTTTACATCGTTCTGCAGTTTCTTCTCGCGAGCGCTGTCGGCCAGAACCGGCGTCACGAGCAGAAGAAGCGCCAGAAGGATCCTCATTGGGAATCCTCTTCCGGCAAAGGAGCCGAGAACCTCCATTCCGAGCGTGACTGGGCTTTTTTCAGCTCTTTCTGCGCTTCCGGAGGGATCGGATTGTCCTCCAGGCGCACCAGCAGAAGCCGATCATTGCGAGCGGGGTCGAAGCCGAGCTCGGTCAGCTTGTTCTTGCGAGCGATCAGTGTCTGCAAGCGGTCGAGATCGCTGAACGTGGCGGGCAGTCGGGTCAGCTGGTTGTCGCTGACGTTCAGCTCCTCGAGGTTGACCAGGGTGCCCAGATCATCGGGCAGCTCGGTCAACTTGTTGCCGCCCAGATGCAGGAGACGCAGGCTCTTGAGCTCGGCGAGCCCCTGCGCGGTGGTGAGCTGATTCTGGCTGAGGTAGAGCTCTTCCAGGGTGGGGGGGAGGTTGGCCACGCGCGTGAGCTGGTTTTCGCTCAGATAGAGGCGCTTGAGCTTGAGCTGCCGCAGGTCGGGGAGCTCCCCGAGCTTGTTGTTCCGCAGGTCGAGCAGCTCCAGGTTGGGCAGCCTCGCCAGGAAATCAGGGAGCTTCTCCAACTTGTTCCCCGACAGGTCGAGCCCCCGCAAGGCCTGCAACGAAGCCACCTCGGGCGGGACCACCGTCAGCTCGCGGCCACTCAGCACCAGGCTGGCGGCACTGGCGGGCTCGGCCTGGGCCTCTTGCACGGAATACATCGTGCGCGGGGCCACCAGAGGTATCTGGCCGCAGCCGGTCCCCAGGACCGAGATCACGAGTAAAATGTTAACCAGGTCACTGCAGAGTCGCATCAAGGCATGATATAATATGTGCCGGCGAGGGTTTAGACCTTTCGCCACTCTACTCGGAAGGAATGACCACGATGAGACTCGAGGTAATTTTTGCAGAGCTGGATTCCCTCGAGCTGCCCGCCGAGGCACTCGAGGCCACTGCTGCCGAGCCTGGCCCGTGGGGCCATGCCGTCGAGGATGTCTGGTATGGACCTTATCCGGCCTGATGCTCAGGCCGACCAACCGTACGACAAACGCGGGCGCCTTACGGGGCGCCCGCTGATTTACCGACCGTTCCTGTCGTCGCTGATTTTGACCTCGATCGCCTTGCGCTTAAGCACCTCGGGCTCGCCCGAAGCGGTATTGGGCATCTCCACCGTCACCTGATAGCCTCCCGGTTTGTCGGGGGCGACGAAAACCAGCTCCACGACTTCGCCCGTGTGCGCCGGGAGCGGGTTGTAGCCGGCCAGTCGCGTGAAGGTGTGGTTGTCCACCCGCACCTCGATCCAGCCCAGGCGGCGCGACTCGTTGGTGGCGTTGAAGGCTTCCAGGCGAAAGCGCACCAGCGCTCCCGGCTTGAAGGGCCCTTTGCCCAGGCTGAAGGAGGTGCGGAAGGGAGGCTGCGAGGTGGCGGCGACGCGAGGGATGGTCACGATCTCGGCCGTCTGCAGGGTGCCGAATGCCGGACCGGGACGCAGCCAGCGCTTGCTGAGCCCACTGCGAAAGCCGGTCCGCGTCCTGGTGGTGTCGTAAATCAAGAAGCGCGTCTCGGGAGCGAGCAGATCCACGTAGCCCGTGTCCCAGAACGCCTTCAGAACGCTGGCCGCCAGGCGCGGCCGGGGCAGAACGTCCTGCTCGAAGTCGGTCAGCACGGTCTCGCCCGGGACTACCTGCAGACGGACCCAGTCCAGTGCGCGGGCTTGCTCGCCGGGCATGGCTCGGGTGGCCACCTCGAAGGGCGTCGGCTCCAGCACGTGCATGCGGCCCAGCAGGAGGGCGGCGATGACCCCGACGGCCGCCAGGCAAAGCCCGGGCGGTCTGAGCTTGTCGAAACGGCTCAGCCCCAAACCCGCCAGCACGGCTCCCAGTGCCCAGAGGATGTCGGTAGGCATTGGCCAACCATTCGAGAAGTCTCCTGCCAAGTCAGTTTAGAGTCGAGAGTCGAGAGTCGAGAGCCCGTAGAACTTGACCGAACCTGGCTCTGAACCCTGAACTATGAACTCGATACTTGTAAGATGACCACCGTCCCGGACGACCCGGCCGCCCTCGAGGAAGCGGTTGACGAGATCGCACGCGTGCCGGCCGCTCGCCACGGTCGCCGCAAAGCCATCCTCAACATGCTGCGCTCGGCTCTGGGCATTCCGCTGGCGGCGCTGCTGATCTACCGCGTGATCGCCGGGAACGGGGTGGACCTGTGGCAGCAGACCGAGGCCAGCATCAAAGGATTCCTCTTGCTGGCCCTGTTCATGCAGGCCATCGCCATCGTGATCGTGACGGTCCGGTGGCGGTTGTTGCTGCGGGTCCAGGAGATCGAGGTTTCCTTCCGCGACCTGCTCTCGCTGACCATGGTGGGCATGTTCTGGAACGCCGCCCTGCCGGGCGCGGTCGGGGGCGATGTGCTCAAGATGGTCTACATCACGCGCCACGCTCCCACCAAGCGCACGGAGGCCGTGCTGACGATCATGGTCGACCGCATCATGGGCCTGCTGGGCCTGTTGCTGGTGGCCCTGATCTCGGTGGTCTTCTCGCTGCAGTTCATCCTGCACGCCGACCGCAGCGTGCAACTGGCCACGATTACCGTGGGTCTGGGAGCCGCCTGCGGCATCGCGGGGGTGCTGGGGGTAATGTTCCGCGCGACGTTCTCGCGCCTTCCGCTGGTGTCTCCGTTGATCGGCTGGGGTCGTAACAAGCTTCCAAGTGGCATCGTGCACACCCTGGACCGCCTGGTGCGCGCCCTGGACCTCTACAAGTCGGCCCCCGGCGTGATGCTGCAGGCCCTGGGCATCTCGGCCGTCACCCACTTTCTGGCCGCCCTGACCATCTACCTCATCGGGCAGGCCTATCACGAGACCGCCCTGGACCTCTGGAGCTATTTCCTGGCAGCCCAGATCGCCAACACGGTGGCCGCCATCCCCATTACTCCCGCCGGCTTCGGCGCTCGTGACCAGGTGTTGACGGCGTTCTTCAAAGCCGGTGGCGCCACGCCGGCCGAGGCCGGGATCATCGCCGCTTTCAATACGCTGGTGCTGCTGTTCTGGAGCCTGGTGGGAGGCATCTTTTACGTCTTCCTGCGCCACCCGAAGCACGAGGCCGACGCTTGAGGGCTCTGCTGCCGGTGCCAGGCGCCGACCCGGCCCCGGGACCTTCCCTGCTGGGCCCCGAGCCCGCTCGTCTGGCGCGCGCCGCGGTGGAGCGCCTGGAGGCGGAGCCGCTGGACCGGCCCACGCTACAGACCTGCCTGGAGCCCCTCATCGCTCAACTGGCGGGCTACCTGCCGGTCGCTCGCAAGGCTCTGGAGCTCCAGCCCTCGACCGCTGCCCGATTTTCCGGCGAGCACGAGCCGGAGGCGACGCTGGCCCACTACCGTCGTTATGACGCCTACTTCGGGGTGGACCGCAGCGAGGCCGTCACCTGGACCGAGGTCAGCGCCCAGCTGGTCCTCACCAGTCTTCGGTGGCTGCAAGATCTGCCCGGCACCATGCTGGCGCGAGGTCAGCAGCACGCCATTCTCCTGGGCCTGACCAGCGCGTATACCGAGCTGGCTGGAACGGGCACGACTGCGCCCGGCGTTCCCGAGCCTCTCGAGGCGGATGTTTTCTTCCGCTGGCGCAACGGCCACCACCTCTTTGCCCTGGGGAGCCTGTTCGGCCGGGTGGCCCTGGAGCGTTGCGCGGCCTCGCTCGAGCGCCTGCCCGAGCTGATCGAGCCGGCCATCGTGCACCTGCGCTTGACGAGCAGCGCCATGGCCTACACGACCGACTTCCCGCGCAGCCTCTACGTGGATCAGATTCGTCCCAGCCTGCCCGAGGGCTTCTCCGGCAACCAGAACAGCGACTACAACCACTTCAAGCTGGCCAAGGGAAAGCTGCTCAAGGCGGTCATCCTGGCCCACGGCCCGCACACGGACGGCTGGCCCGAGCCGCTGCTCGCCGCCCTGCGCCGTTTTCGCGAGATCGATCAGCTCGATCTCGACCAGCACATACTGGTGGCGGCTGAAAAAGTAGGCCTGGGCCCCTCATTGCGCCAGCGGGCACGGGGCGAGGACGACTCGGCCGTGCGCGCCCTGCGGCGCATCCAGGCCGACCGCGCCAGCGAATTCCACCTGCCGTAAGAAAAAAAAGGGCCGGCGTTTCCGCCGGCCCTTTTTTGTTGCTCCGAAGGCGTTAGTTGACGCCCTTGAACGCGCGGCTGAAGTCCCACTCGATCTTGAGGCCCTGAGGAGCTTCCTCGGTGGCCTTCTGAATGATCGGGTAGAGGTTCGGCACGATGAAGTGCAGCGCCACGAACGAGCCGGCCTGGAACTGACCGTGCACGGTCAGAGCGCCACCGGGTCCGCCCTGGCTCGGATCGAGCAGGTAGCCGTGGCCACCGCCCTCTTCCTGGAACAGGCCGTTGCCATCGAACGCCAGCGTAGGTCCGATCGGGGCCGGAAGGACGATCGGCTGGGCCGCCGTCACCTGGTTGAGGCTGACCGCCGGCAGTCCCGGCGGAGTCACGCTGACCACGCGTTTAGCGTTGACCTGGTTGGTTCCCATCGCGAGCACCAGATCGGTGGTGGCCGAGTTCGGAACCACCGTGTCGTCCAGCATCTCCTGGACCAGCACCTTGGTGGCAGAGTTGCCCTTCAGGTCGCCGGAGAAGAGGTGCGGAGCGTAGTTGATCGGGTCGGCGTCATCCAGCACGGTCTGGGCGATCCAGAAGAACTGGTTGAACGAGATCGTGCCCGGCTCGAGTCCCTGAGCCTGCAGTCCCGCCAGAATCGGGGGACCAAAGGCGCCGGAATTCTGCACCGCGGTCGAGTAGCGCGCACCGGCCACGTTCAGCACGGCCGAGTCGATGCTGGCATCGACCGCCGCGAACATGGTGCCGCAGAACGCGCCGAACGAGGTGCCCACGAAGGGCGGCTTGACCGGCGGGTTGGGAGCCAGATCCGGAACGGCGTTGCCATCGAAGTCGGTCGCGCCCGAGGTGATCATCCGGGCCAGGGTCATCTGGTCGACGACGGTCTGACGGAAGTTGTCACGGGTCACGCGCAGGTTGGCCGGGTTGAAGAAGCCAGCACCGTTGGTGCCGGGCGGGTTCGCACCCGGGATGTTCTGGCTGCCGTGGTCGACCATGTCGATGCCGATGACCGCGAAGCCCTGCGCGCACGCGGCGAACGTGACCGCCAGCATATCTTCCTTCGAGCGGGTGACGCCGTGCTGGAAGATGATGGTCGGGTAGGGGCCGGGGCCCGCGGGCGGCGAGGCCGGCGTAGCCACGATGAACTGGATGTCCTTCACTCCCTGGGGCGTCGGGTTGTCCGGGGTGCCCTGGAAGAAGCCGGCGTCAGCGGTATCCACATTGGGCTGATACTGCGTGGCCGGGAAGGTGCCGAAGCGGATGGAGCCGACGACCGCCGGGAACAGCGGCTGGCCCGCCAGGATGGCCTGGCCGGTAGGAGTCGCATTCAGGAACGCGGTGATGGCCACCGGCCCCACGAACTGCTGTCCGGGGATCAGCGTCGGGGTCGGATTTTCGGTCTGGGTCCGGGCGCGGATGGTGGTCAACGCCTGGAACAGCGGCTGGGTGGTGAAGCCGAACGCGAACGGGATGCTCTCACGCGATTGACCGGTGGCCGACTCGGCCGCCTGCCAGATGGGCTGGTAGGCCGCGCGGACGGGCTCGAGGGCGCCGGCCTGAGCGTCGTTGAGGAACGGGAACACCGAGGTGCCGTTGCCGTCCACCAGCGGGGTGGTCGACTTGAGCGCCAACTCGGGGTAGCTCGAGGTGATCGGGCGGCCCAGAGTATCGCGCACGCTGCTGTTCACGACCACCACGTAGGGGCGGGCGGGATTCAGCGGGCGGACCGGCAGAAGCAGCACCAGCGACTGGCTGCCCACGTCGCCCACGGCGATGCTCATCGTCATCGGCGCCTGCACGCGGGTCACCGCGTCGAATACCTGGATGCTGTTGTTGTCGATCGTGGCCGGATCGATGTTGGCCGTGAACGGAACGAAGATGAGGCCCGACGTGGAGAAACCCTGGATCGAGTTCATCGCGTCGACCGGCTCACCGGTACCCGGAATGGCATTGAAGCCAGTCTGAGGGTTGCGAGCGAGGTCGTTCGGCAGCGGAAGCTTGAGCTGCAGGGAGGTGGAGGACGGGTCGAACGTCACGCTCGTCGCGGTTGTCGGCGGCGTTACGGCGGGTGGGCCGGTGAAGCCATCCGGAAGGTCCTTGTTGGTGGTGTCACCACCGCAGCCGGCTGAGAACAGCGTGACGGCGAGGGCGAGCCCAACCGGGACATTGAAAAATTTTCTGAGGTTCATAACAACTCCCGACTTGGTTTAGCGCTTCGTCCCCCCAACACGTCACCTAACTCAACCCCGCATAGGAGCGTCGTTTGCATCGAGATCGGGGAGATTGAATCGCCCGCTTTTCGGCGGGGGGTCGAGAACCTCCTCCAATGACTTTCAAGTTGGCTAAAAACGTTGATGCAGTGACGTTTTTTTAAATCGCCGCAGCTGGAAAAGGATTCAAGCTTGTTGAGAGGCTTTCGGGCCGGTATGGCTTCGTCGGGAGGTCAGGCCTTCAGGATAGCGACGACACGGGCCACGTTCGGGTCGTCTTCGACCTCGAAACGCAGGCCGTGGTAATACTTTTGCGTGCGGGTATCGCGCCGGCAGCTACGGATCACCGAATCGACCGCGATCGACGGCAGCGCGCCATACTGGTCCAGGCGCATGCGGCACTTGGTGCCGATGCGCACCTCCACCGTGGAGCAGAGCTGCGCCCCTCCGCGACCGATGTTGATGAGCGAGCCCTCGCAGAGCACGTCATCGGAGCGGTTGGTGATGTAGGCCGGCAGATTGTTGGCTTTGACGCGCAGGTGCTGACGGCGCTCGCGCACATTGTTCTGGCTGAATCCGTGCGCGGCCAGCGTTTCCCGCACCCAGCTGCCGGCCTTGGCCTCGTCGGTATCCTCGAAGAGAAGGCCAGCGCTGACGCGGTCGGCGTTGAGTCGCCGGGTCCAGATGACGCGGCACTTGACCGGGCCCTTGCCCGATCCGGGTACCAGCAGCGAAACAGTTTCCTTGGCGGACAGACCATCCTTGCTCTCGAGTCGCACGCCCGCCACGGAGATGTCGGTGATGCCCCCGCTGAAGGTTTTCTTGGTCGTGCGGACCTCGACGGTGACGCGGCAAGCCAGCCGAACCATACGCCGCCGCTCGTGTAACTTCGGTTTGTGGCCCGGGAGATAGGTTTGCAGCGTGGCCCAGAGCTTCCTCATAACCTGTCTACCGCTCCTATCGTCGCTGATTTGGGGGGCGGCTTCGCTTCAAAAACGAATGGTTCCTTTGTAGGGCTTGACGAGCCGGTATAATCAAACGTCATGCAACGCAAAGATTTACGCAACCTGGCGATCATCGCCCATATCGATCATGGAAAAACGACTCTGGTAGACGGTTTGCTCCGTCAGGCGGGAGTTTTCCGAGCCGGCCAGGATGTGGCCGACCGAGTGATGGACTCCAACGAGCTCGAGCGCGAGCGCGGCATCACCATCCTCTCCAAGAATACCGCCGTCCAGTACAAGGACGTCATCCTCAACATCGTGGACACCCCCGGCCACGTCGACTTCGCCGGCGAGGTGGAGCGTATTCTGGGGATGGTGAACGGCTGTTTGCTGGTGGTGGACGCTTTCGAGGGTCCGATGGCCCAGACGCGCTTCGTGGTGAAGAAGGCCCTCGAAGCCGGCCTGACCCCCATCCTGGTGGTCAACAAGATCGACCGCGCCGACGCCCGTCCCGAGCAGGTGGTGGACGAGGTCCTGGGCCTCTTCATCGACCTGGGCGCCAGCGACGAGCAGATCGACTTCCCCGTGGTCTACGCCTCGGCCAAGAAGCAGGTCGCCTCGCTCGACCCCAAAGGCCCGTTCGAGAGCCTCGAGCCCCTTTACGAGGCGATCCTCGAGCACGTCCCGATGCCTACCGGTGACCCCGACGCTCCCCTCCAGATGCTGGTCTCGAGCCTCGACTACGACGAGTACATCGGCCGCCTGGCCATCGGCCGCATTTCCCAGGGCACGCTGACCGCTCCGCGCCAGGTGGCCTTCGCCTCCATCGGCGAGCCCCTTCGCAAAGGCAAGGTGGCCACGCTCTTCCGCTTCGACGGCCTCTCTCGCAAGCAGGTAGACAGCGCCACGGTGGGCGACATCGTTTCCCTCTGCGGTCTGCCGGACGTGGGTCTGGGAGAGACCATCACCGATCCGGAGAATCCGGCCCTGCTGCCCGGTCTGGAGGTGGACGAGCCCACCCTGGCCGCGATGTTCCTGGTCTCCAACTCGCCGCTGGCCGGCACCGAGGGCAAATACGTCACCTCGCGCCACCTGGGCGATCGCCTGATGCGTGAGAAAGAGCGCAACGTGGCCCTGCGCGTCAACGCCACCGACTCTCCGGACGTGTTCGAGGTGTGCGGGCGCGGCGAGCTGCACCTCTCGATCCTGATCGAGACGATGCGGCGCGAGGGATACGAGTTTTGCGTCTCGGCCCCCCGCGTCATCACCAAGATGGTGGATGGCGTGCTGCACGAGCCGCTGGAGATGCTGACCATCGACATTCCCGAGGAGAACCTCGGGCCCGTGATGGAGACGATGGGTCTGCGCCGCTCCGAGATGGTCAACATGACCGGCTCGGGCACCGGGCGCCTGCGCCTGGAGTTCATCTTGCCCGCGCGCGGCCTCATCGGGTTGCGCTCGGAGATCCTGACGATGACGCGCGGTTACGGCATCATGAACCACCTCTTCCACGACTACGGGCCGTGGCGCGGCGAGATTTCCGGGCGCACCCGGGGCTCGCTGATCGCCTCCGAGCCGGGCGAGGCGACTACCTACGCCATTTTCAACCTGCAGTCGTCGGGCGTGTTCTTCATCGATCCGGGCGAGAAGTGCTATGCCGGCATGGTGGTCGGCGAGCACTGCCGTCCGGGCGATCTCGAGATCAACGTGGTCAAGAAGAAGCACGTCACCAACATGCGCTCCTCGGGCGCCGAGGAAGCCCTCCGGTTGGAAGTGCCGCGCCGGCACTCGCTGGAGCAGGCCCTCGAGTACATCGAGGACGACGAGCTGGTGGAGGTCACGCCGCTGAGCATCCGGATCCGCAAGGAAGTGCTGGATACGCACGCGCGGGCGCGGTTGCGCAAGGAGAAGGCGAAAGCGTCCGCCTGACGGGGGAGTCGGGGGGGGGCTCCCGTTGACAGACGGTGGACGGTAGACGCAGTCAGGCGGCCAGCCTTCCAGGCCGACCTTACCCGAACAGCACCCGCCGCAGCTCGTTCAAGCGGTCCGCTTCGGCCAGGCCGATCAGGACGTCGCCCACTTCGACGACGGTCCCGCCGTGGGGCAGAATGACCTGATCCCCGCGAACCAGCGTGATGATCAGCGTGCCCGGAGGCATCGAGATCTGTGCCAGAGGTTTGCCCACGCAGGGCGCCCCATACGGGATCTCGCCCTCGACCATCTTCATGCCGCCGCGCCGGAGCGTCATCAGGGGCAGCAGCTCGGCCGAGGGCAGCTCGTGCTCGATGACCTGGGCCACCGTCGTGGTCGTGCCTACGATGGCGTCGATGCCCAGCTCGTAAAAGAGAGACTCGTTCTTGGGGTTCTGCACGGTGGCGATGGTGCGCACCGGCAGCTGCAGAAGATCGACCAGGTGGCAGATCACCAGGTTGTCCTCGTCGCGCATCTCGCAGGCCACCAGGGCGTCGGCGCGGCGGAGCCCGGCCGACTCGAGCGTGGCCGGATCCCAGGCCTGGCCGTCGATGGCGGCGCAACGGCCCTCGAGACGCTTGACCATGGCATGGTCGCGACTCACCACTGTGACCTCGTGACCCTTGTTGATGAGGTCCAGGGAGAGGTAAAAGGCGATCTCCCCACCGCCGCAGATAACGAAATACATGTCAGGTAGCCATGATGATCCGCTCGGCCTCCGAGGCCAGCACGGACGTGGGGCACAGAATGTGGATGCCGGCCGACTCCCACAGGTTGACCGACCGGGGATCGGTGATGCGCGCGACCACGCGCTCGACCAGGAAGTGACGCTGGGCGATGAGGGCGGCCGCCAGGTTGACGCAGTTGCGATTGGTGACGGCCACCATCACGTCGGCGCGCTCGACGCCGGCTTCCTTCAAAATCGTGAGATTGACGCCGTTGCCCAGCACGGTGCGCACCTTGACGTCGCCGCTCAGGCGCTTGAGCGAATCGGGGTCATTGTCGACCATCACCAGGTGGTGGCCGTCGCGGTTGAGCATCCGGCCCAGCTCGGCGCCGGTGCGTCCGCACCCGACGATGATGATGCGCTTGGGCATAAGCTAGGGTTCCAGGTCGCGCTTTCCGTTGGGGTTCGGCTGACAGCCCACCCACACGGGACAGGGCGAATGCCGCAGCAGGTAGCCGATGGTCTCGCCGATCGGCTCGTCGGGGTGATGCGCGCTGCGAACGCCGGCCACGACCAGAAGGTCGGCGGGCATGGACTCGGCCACGCGCACGATGCCGGGCCCCACGTCCCGAGCCTGCATCACCTCGACGTCAACCGTGACGCCGTTGCGACGCGCGATCAACTCGGCGCACTCGAGCAGCTGGTGAGCCTCCTCGACTTTAGGAAGAGAAGTCGAGGGGCAGTCTTCGGGCAGAGAAAGAGGGACCTCCACGACCTGCAGCACCGTGACGTGGGCCTTGACGGCTTTGGCCAGGCGGCAGATCATCACCAGGAGATCGGACTCTTCGTCCACGCCGGTATAAGGGAAAAGGATCCTCTGGACGTTCATGATGCCTCGTTGGAAAGAATGGCGCACAGGGCGCGAGTAGAGAGAGCGAAACGCTGGGTCAGATATTCAGTTCAGTTATCCGAGCTTTTCTCCACTCATTTGAGGTCCACAAGGTCTTACCATGAAGGCGCGTCCTTGGGAAGAGGGCCGATGTTACCATTACCCCCACCCGGGAAGTTCTCCTGTCGTGAGCGAATCGCCCTCGGGTGGACCCCCTTCTGGCGGCCCTCTGCCTGGGGAGCGCGGTGGCAGCGGGCGCCTGGCTCCTGCGCGAGCGGCCCTCCCGCGCCCGACCATCGGCGCCTCCCCTCGAGAACGTCTTTCGCGGGGTGGCCGCGGACCGCTTCGTGGGGGCGCGTCTGGCCAACTGGCGCCTGTTGCGCCCGGTCGGGCGGGGCGCCTCGGCCGTCGTCTACCGGGCCGTCCCCAACGACACCCTCGAGCTCTCGGAAGCCTGCGCCATCAAGATCCTCCACCCCGAGCTCACGCGGGACACCACCTTCCGGGCTCGCTTCCAGCGCGAGGTGCAGGTTCTGCGCAGCCTTCAGCACCGCCACATCGTGCGACTGGACGACTTCGGGGAGTTCGAGGGCCTGCTCTACCTGGTGACCGAGCTCGTCAACGGATTGCCGTTGCGCAAGAAGATTCGCCCCATCGGCCTCCGGCCCGCCGAGGCCGGTCCCTGGCTGCTGGCTCTGGTGGACGCCCTGAGCTACGCCCACGCCCAGGGCATCGTGCACCGCAACCTCAAGCCCGAGAACATCATGATCCGCGCCGACGGCTTCCTCAAGATCATCGACTTCGGGTTGGCCAAACCGTTCACGGGCAACGCCAATCTCACGCTGCCGGGGGCGGTGATGGGCACGCCGGCCTACATGGCGCCCGAGCAGGTCCACAGTGACAGGAACGTGGACGGGCGCTGCGATCAGTATGCGCTGGGCATCCTGATGTACGAGCTCCTGACGGGCCGGCGCCCTTTCAGCCAGGGTCAGGCCATCCAGTTGCTCTACAGTCAGGTCCACGCCGAGCCCCCTTCGCTGGAGGATGCGGGGCTGAACCGGGTCTTCCGGCGGATGGTCGCCAAGGACCCCGAGCAGCGCTATTCCACGCTGCAGGATCTGCGTCCCGAGCTTACGCGGGCCCTCGGGCTGTGACCACGGGCGCGGGTCCGAAGTTCTCCTCGTAGCGCCGGAAGAAGGCTTCCTTCGTATACTGGTGGTTCTGGGTGCCGTAGTGCTCCACCGCGAAGACGGCCGCCACGCTGCCCATGCGGCCGCAGACCGCCAGGTCGAAATCCTGCACCATACCGGCCATGAAGCCGCCGCGGTAGGCGTCGCCGGCACCGGTTGGATCGACCACCTCGCGCACTTTGGCGCTCGGAATGGCCACCGACTCCTGGCCCTTGCGGAAGATCTCGCTGCCCTTCTCGCCGTAGGTCACCACGATCATTTCCACCTCGTCCAGGATCTTGTCCTTGGACTGGCCCGTCTTCTCCTGGAAGACAGCGAACTCGTAGTCGTTGAGCATCACGGCTTTGGCGCCGCGGGCGGCCTCCCACAGCACGGGGCCTTCCATGTTGGTAACCTGGAAGCTGGGATCGAAGAGCAGCGGGATGCCCGCCTCTTTAGCCTCTTTGCAATGGCGAATCATGGCCGGGGGAGCGTCGGGAGCCACGATGCAGAGGCGCGGGGCGGTGCCCCCCTCGGCCTTGAGGCTGATCTCGCCGGCCCGTCCCATCGCGCCCGGGTAGAAGCCGGTAATCTGGTTGTCGGCCTGGTCGGTGGTGATGAAGCACGAGGCGGTGACCTCGTCGGCGAAGATGCGAATCCCGCCGCCATCGATTCCCTGCTTCTCGAGCCACTCGGCATACTGCCCGAAGTCGTTCCCGGCCGCCGCCACGATGCGGGGACGCTCGCCCAGCAGCGCCATGGTGTAGGCGATGTTGGCGGCGCAGCCTCCGCGCTGCTTCTTCAGCTCTTTCACGAGAAAGCTGATGTTGATGATATGCAGCTTGTCGGGCAGGATGTGGTCCTTGAAGTAGCCCGAGAAGTTCATGATGTTGTCGAAGGCCAGCGAGCCCGCGACCAGGATGCGCCCGTGGGAATCAGTCAAAGCTCAACACCTCACAAAGTTTGATTATTTACACCGACACGGCGCGCTTGTCAACTTGAAACGCGGCCTGGAAGTCCTCGATCAGGTCCTGGGGGTCCTCCAGGCCGATGCTGACGCGGATCAGGCCCTCGGCGATACCGGCCGCGGCCCGCTCCTCGCGCGTCAGACCCGAGTGGGAAGTGGTGACGGGTCGGGTCACCAGGCTCTCCACACCACCCAGGCTGGCGGCGTTGACGGGCAGGTGGCAGGCGTTCATCCAGGCGTCCGCTTGCGCCTCATCCTTCAGCTCGAAGCTCAGCATGGCGCCGAACTGGCCACCCAGCTGCTTCTTGGCGTTGGCGTGCCAGGGGCTGCTCTCGAGGCCGGGATAGTGGACTTTGGCCACCCCCGGATGAGCCTCCAGAGCCCTGGCCACGGCCAGCGCCGTGTTGGATTGGTGGCGCACCCGCACGCCCAGTGTCTTCAGGCCGCGGTGCAGCAGGAAGCAGGCGTGCGGGTCGAGCGAGCCGCCCAGATGGTTCATCAGGTGGGTCAGGTGCTTGATGCGCTGGCTCGAGCCCACGATGGCCCCCGCCACGATGTCGGAGTGCCCGTTGAGATACTTGGTGCAGCTGTGCATCACCAGGTCGAAGCCGTGCTCGAGGGGGCGGTAGTGGATGGGGGTCGCGAAGGTGTTGTCGATCATCGCGACCAGGTCGTGCTCTCTGGCGAACCGGACGACGGCCTCCAGATCATAGACCTGCATCAGCGGGTTGGAGATGGTCTCCACGTAGAGGGCGCGGGTCTTGGGGGTGAGTTTGGTCTTCCAGCTGTCGGGCTTCGTCAGATCGATGAAGTCGGCGCTACGACCGAAATTGGCCCAGTCGTGGGTAAGGAAGGTGTGCGTGCCGCCGTAGAGGCAGTCCTGGGCCAGGACGTGCTCGCCCAGGCCCACCGTGCCCAACAGGGCCGTGGTGATGGCGGCCATTCCGCTGGCCGTAACCAGCGCCGCCTCGCCCGACTCGAGGCTGGCCAACTTCTCGTGCAGGGCTTTGTGGTTGGGGGTGTTGTTGAGCCGGATGTACTTCAGCTCGTGATAATCGGTCTCGTCGCCCGATTCGTAATTGGCCGACTGATAGATCGGCAGCACGACGGCCCCGTCCTTACCTGGACGGGGCTCACCGGCGTGAATGAGGCGCGTATCCATGCGATAGGCCACGATGAACCCTCCTCCGCTGAGCTGAGGCGCGGGTTTTCTGAGCCGAGCGCGGGTTTACCTCTCAGTGATACTGGTCGTAGGTGTAGGTGCCGTCCGGCCCGCTGTAGCTGTCACCGCCGCCACGCCCGCCGAAGTCGGGGTCGTGGGTGCTGTCGGGGCCGCTGTCCTCGCGTCCCCGGTCGGGCATGTCCGGGTCGTAGACGTCGTCGGGGCCGGGCTCGCGTGAGGGGCGCGCGGCCGCTTGCGGGCGTGCGAAACTAGAAGCAGCGATCTGCATGGTTCCTCCAGGTTCAGTTTTCGACCTGAAAGTAACAGCCGATCCCCCCCGGTCAAGTTTCTGCCTTGTTACCGATTCGCCAGGGCCTCCAGGACGCCGTTCCGAACGCTGGGCGCACGTTTCTAAAGAATGGACTTTCTAGTCGTGAAAAAGGCGATTCTCGTCGCGCTGATGGCGCTGACGCTGGGCGGTTGTGGGGGCAGCGAGGAGAGTTCCACTCCGGTGGCTTCGACCGGGTCGGTTCAGGTCAACCAGGTTCTGCTGCGAGGCGTGACCACGTTCGTCACGTCCTATCGCATCAGTGGCTTCGCGGGCGACGCGCTCGTGCTGGGCCCGGTCGATTTTCCCAAACAGGCTTCCGTCCGGATCGACCATGTGCCCCTGGCGGTGAACCGCATCGTCATCGAGTATCTCTCGGCCACCGGCGCGGTGATCGGGCGCTATGAGACGCCGGTCAGCATCTCGGCCGGCGCCACCTCGTTCATCGAGGATCCCAACTGGACTTCGTCCACGCCGCCGGCTCCCACGGCCACCGTGGCCGGGCCGACCGTGCCGGTGGGCGGGCGCCCGCTGGCGCTGGTGCAGGGCGACTTCAATCGCGACGGGGTGATCGACCTGGCCAGCGTGAACAATCAGAGTCAGGATATGTCCGTGCTGCTGGGCAATGGCTCGGGCAGCTTCGTGCCCGCCGGCACTTACGCTTCGGGCTTCCAGGCCTTCGGCATCGGCACGGGCGACGCCACCGGCGACGGCGTGCTGGACATCGTCATCGGCAACTTCGGTGGCGGTCCCGACCCGGGCGACCTGACCTTCTTCCGCGGCCGGGGCGACGGCACGTTTGACGCCGCCGTCCACATTCCGGTGGGCAACGGCCCCATCGGGGTGGTGCTGGCCGACCTCAACGGCGACGGTCTGGACGATATCGCCAACACCGACTACAGCGACAACGCCATCAGTATCCTGTTCTCCAATGGCGACGGCACGTTCAGCGCCCCCAACTACGTTCCCACCGGCGTGCGTCCGCGAAATTTGAACTTCGGCGACCTGGACGGCGATGGCGACCTGGATCTGGCTGTGGCCGACGAAGGCCTGACGGTGGCTCCCGGTGTGCCGGGCGGCGTGACCGTGCTGCGCAACAACGGCGGGGGCTCCTACACCCCGGCTGGCGACTTCCCGGCCGGCGTCAACTCGCACAACGTGCAGATCGCGGCTCTGAATGGCGACGGCTTCGTGGACCTGGCGGTGGCCAACTACAGCTCGGACAACGTGTCGGTGCTGATCGGCCACGGCGACTTCACGTTTGACGCACCCCTGCAGCTGGCCACACCCCCGTTCCCTCTCTGCAGCACGGTGGGTGACTTCAACAAGGACGGCATCCCGGACATCGCCACGGCGACTTTCGTGAACAGCCAGGTGGCGGTGTTCACGGGCGCGGGTGACGGCACGTTCAGCCCCTCGGTCAACCTCAACGTGGGCCAGGGTCCGTTCTTCGTGCTGCACGGCGACTTCAACCGGGACGGCGTGCCCGACTTCGCCACGGCCAACTCGACCGACAATAACGTGTCGGTGTTGATCGGCCAGTGAGCTGAGCGACGAGATCCGGGTCCACGCGTGGGACCTGGATCTCCTCGCGCAAAGAGAATTCAAGTCACCACGAACTGATTCGACTTCTCTTGGACGGATGATCCGGCGCGGCGCCCACTATCCGAACAATTGCCTGAGGCCATCTCCAGGCGCCCGGCGGATTGGCCCTCGGTGGTAGAGCTTATTTGAATTAAGTTTAAGCAGGCTTCCTAATTTGGATTTCGAAACTCATACCTTCGAGATCCATCGGGGAGGCTTCTCGTTTTGCTCCACAGGCGCGGGAATGCTCAACGCCATCGGGAGTCGGGACGGCTCCTATACCCAGTTCAATCCTGCCGTCATTCTGCCGACCTTCACGGGCGGACCGTCCGGACACCTCGGGAGCGGCTCCAT
>JBDHVW010000118.1:0-20944 GCA_039809865.1 Vulcanimicrobiota bacterium | reverse complement strand
ACTGAGCCGAGAACACCATCGAAAGCGAGTTGAAGATCGGGTTCATGATGTTCTTGGGCGTCGGCAGCGGAATCGCCAGCGGGATGATGGCGGGGAAGGGCGGCGGGATCTTCACGATCTGGAACGTCGTGGCATACTTGGCAAAGTAAGGCTTGCGCCGGTGGAACGGACCATCCACCTTGGACAGGTTGGCCCCGATGGTGGACAGGACATTGCTCAGCGGGACCAGCCCGGGCGCGATCGCCGACAGATCGGTGAGCGTCACGGCCGGGAAGATGCCGAATGGCAGGCTGACGTCGCCGCCCACCAGCACGCCCACGGTGACCGGATGGACCACGTTGACCGGAGAGCT
The DNA here is from genome assembly GCA_039809865.1 of Vulcanimicrobiota bacterium. GTDB lineage: Bacteria > Vulcanimicrobiota > Xenobia > Xenobiales > QWHO01 > QWHO01. Next base: position 20,592 of record JBDHVW010000118.1, on the reverse strand, counting down.
GACCAGCATCGAGCCAGTGCGCGGAGCGCCCGCTCCGGTCAGGGTTCCCGTCACGATGAGGGTGGCGCCCTCCTCCAGGCAGATCTTGCCCTGCGGGTCAAGCACGTCGTTGGTCGGCGCTCCGAGCGGGTTGACCATGGTCAGGTTGCCACCCACGATCAGGCTGCCACCCTTCTGAATCCAGAGGTCGCCCCGGATGGTGACGTTGCCGTCATAGCGCAGCGAACGACCAGGCGGCACGTTCAGGGTGGCGGTCATGTTCCACTCCGAGCCGGTCACGCTGAGCTCGGTCTTGTTGTCATGCGGCCCGAAGTGGATCAGCCGCACCTTCTGCATGGTGTCCTCGCCCAGCTTCTCGAACTTCAACGTGATCAGATCCCCGAAGATGCTCAGGATCTTGCTGAACACAGGCGTGTAGGCCCAGCCCTCCTGACCTTCGTTGCCCAGGCCCGTCTCGTCGTCGCGGGTCGCCGGGCCATCGTTGTTGGGCGAGCCCTGCGCGATGGCGCTGTCGACGATGCCCTGCACCTTGCTCTGGGCCTCCTCCACCAGCTTCTTGGCGGCTTCGAAAGCCTCGCGAGCGTCATTCAGCTCTTTGACCGCGTCCGCGAGCTGCGAGGCAAGCGAAATGGCCGCGGGGCTGCCCACGATGGCGGCGGCGAGCTGTTTCTTGAGCTCGGGGATGATGTTCTCCTCGAGCTCGGTGATCTTTTTCTTCAGCTCCTCGATTTTCTTGTTGACCTGCTCGACCTGATCGCCGATCTCCTGAAGCTCCTTGGCGTTCTGGCTGATCAGGGCGTCGGGCGGAAAGGGCACGTGCAGCCAGATGTTGGTCACGATGCCATTCTCGTTGCCGCCCGGGATCATCGGGAGGGGGAGCTCCAGTCCCTGCCTCAAGCTGAGCGTGCCCCCCAGCATCTCGTCGAAGCTCTTGGAGCCCGTGATCAGGTCCCACACATCCCCGATGCCTGGTGGCCCCGTGCTGATGAGGTTGGTCTTGTTCTGGGCCCGGGCGCTCAGGGTGGACATCGCGCCCGTCAGCTGCTGCTCCAGCGTCTTGGTGTAGCTCTGCCCGTCGCGGAAGGAGCTGGGGAGGTAGCCCCGGTGGGCCACGACGGCGCCCTTCTTGATGAGAAACGGGCCGTCCAGCGAGAAAACTTCGCCGTAAGGCACGTCGTCCGCCTCGACCCCGGCTTTTGCGCCCAGCCAGGCGGGAACGGCGGAGAACTGTTGCTCGGGCGCTTTCCCCAGCGTCTCGGGGAAGGTCGGGTTGGCCCAGCCAGCCACCGACTCGACTTTCACCTTACCGTTCGGGGCGAACGCCGCATACGGATTGGTGGTGCTCACGACGGCCAGCATCCGGCGCCCGTAGAGGTTCAGCTCGGGTCGCAGCGAGGTGGGCTTGAGTTGATACCAGCGATTCCCGGGGTCGGACTGGAACGACTTGTCCCAGCTCACGTCGCCGCTCTTGAGGATGTCCGGCAGACTGTAGAGCTGCGTGGCCACGTTCGGATCGTAGGCCGGCGTGCTCGACTCTCCCACGCCCACGTCCAGGTCCGGCTTGTCCAGCGCGCTGGTCGGAACGTTCGTCTTGGTCACCTGATACTCGGCCGCCATGCGGGCCTGGATCTCGGCCTCCTGTCGCATGTAGACCGAGCGTGCCCGCGCCTGTTGCCAGTGGAGCGCCAGCGCCAGTGTGCACAGCACCGCCATCACGCAGAGGACGGTCAGCAAGAGGTTACCCCGAATTTGCCTCATCAGGACGCCATTCTCTCCCGCTCCCGCCTCTCCCGCCTGGGGAGGTCGTTCCCCCCCCGCACGAATCGCTGCCCAGGGGAACGACGCCGTTCCCTCACCGCGCGAATCGTCGTTCAGGGGAACGACCCCGGGCCGGGCGGCCCCGCGCGAGGAGGTCGTTCCCCCCGCACCGGGCCGCCCCCGCCCGAGGAGGTCGTTCCCCCCGCGCACGAATCGCTACCCAGGGGAACGACGCCGTTCCCCCCCGCGCGAATCGTCGTTCAGGGGAACGACCCCGGTCCCGGGCCGCCCCGCGCGCGGTCCACAGGACATGCTCGGAACGGCCCGAAAACACAAGCACCATGCAAGAATTTCCGATCGCTGTCACTGGAATCGGCTGCCGCCTGCCGGGCGACATCCACGACGCCGAGTCTTTCTGGAAGGTGCTGAGCGAAGGCGTCGACACCCTGACCGACATCCCCGAGGAGCGCTGGCTGAACGCGCGCTTCCACCATCCCGAGAAGGGGCGCGATTACCGAACGCCCCAACGCCAGGGCGGATTCCTCAGCGACATCGACGGGTTCGACCCGGGCTTCTTCGGCATCTCGCCCCGCGAGGCGTCCACGCTCGATCCCCAGCAGCGCATCCTGCTCGAGGTGGCCTGGGAGGCCCTGGAAGACGCGGGCTACCCGCTCGAGAAGGTGGCCGGCACGCGCATGGGCGTCTTCACCGGAGCTTCCTCGCACGACTACTACGATCTGCAAGACTTCGACTCGCTCAGCACCCACAGTGTCACGGGCTGGGCCATGTGCATGACCTCCAACCGCATCTCCTACGCCTTCGACCTGCACGGGCCGAGCTACACGGTGGATACCGCCTGCTCGAGCTCGCTGGTGGCCCTGCACTCCGCCGTCACGGCCATCCAGCGCGGGGAGTGCTCCACGGCCATGGTTTGCGCCGTGAACGCGCTGCTGCACCCCATCCACCACGTAGCCTTCAGCCGCCTCAGCATGCTCAGCCCCACCAGCCGCTGCCACGCCTTCGACTGCACGGGCGACGGCTACGTGCGCTCCGAGGGCGCCGGGGTGGTCATCCTCAAACCCCTGGACCAGGCCCTGAAGGACGGCGATCGCATTTACGCCACCATCCTGCGCACGGTCGTGAACTCAGACGGCAGGCAGATGAAGGAAGGGCTCACCTTCCCCAGCATCGAGGGGCAGACCCGCTTGCTCAAAGACGCCTACAAAGGCCTTCCCATCGAGCGCGTGAGCTACGTCGAGGCCCACGGCACCGGCACCCAGGCGGGCGATCCGGTGGAGACCACCGCCCTGGGCAACGTGCTGGCGAGCCCCGAGCGCAAGCTCAAGATCGGCTCGGTGAAGACGAACATCGGCCACCTCGAGGCCGGCGCCGGCATGGCGGGGCTGCTCAAGGCCTGCCTGGTGGCCTCGCACCGCCAGGTGCCGGCCAACCTGCACTTCCACCAGCCCAATCCCAACGTGCCGTTCGACAAGTTCAACCTGGAGATCCCCACCGAGGCCAGCGAACTGCCCGCGGGCGACGTGATGCTGGGCGTCAACAGCTTCGGTTTCGGAGGCACCAATGGCCACGTGGTGCTGGGCACCCCGCCCGAGCGGGCGCGCAAGCACGCCCCCAGCGAAGGCCCCCAGCTGATCTGCCTCTCCGCCCGCAGCGAAGCGGCCCTGAGAGAGCTCGTGGCGCGCTACCAGAGCGTAAAAGAGCCTTTGCGTGACATCGCTTACACCGCTTTGATGCGCCGCACGCACCACCCCTACCGCACGTTTGCAATCGCCGAACAACCGACCGACCTCGAGAAAGCCGCCAGCTACCCGGCCGTGCGCCAGGCCCCCAGAGTGGCCTTCGTCTACTCCGGGCAGGGCTCGCAATGGGTCGGGATGGGCCGCGGCCTGCTGGAGAACCCCACCTTCAGCGCCTTCGTGGACGAGTGCGAGCCGCACTACCAGAAACACCTGGGCTGGTCGCTGCGCGAGGCGCTGCTGAGCGACAGCACGTCCGCCGACCAGACCTCGGTGGTGCAGCCGATGATCTTCGCGCTGCAGGCCGGCCTGACGCGCATGCTGGCCGACTGGGGCGTCACGCCCGAGGTCGCGATCGGCCACAGCGTGGGCGAGGTGGCCTCGGCCTGGGCCTCGGGCAACCTGAGCCTGGCGGACGCGGTCTTTCTGGTGGCCAACCGCGCTCGCCTGATGGATCGCGAGTCCAGCAAGGGCCGCATGATCTCGGTGAGCGCGCCCGCCAAAGACCTGGAGATCTACCTGCAACCGGGCGTCTGCGTGGGCGCCATCAACGCGCCCGGCACGGTGGTGCTCTCGGGCGAGCACGAGGCGATGGGGAAAATCGACCGGTTGCTCAAGGACGCCGGCTACGACTGCGCCGACGTCAAGGTGGAATACGCCTTCCACAGCGGGCAGCTGGACGTGATCGAGAGCGATCTCAAGAGCGTTCTGAAGGACCTGAGCCCCCAGAAGCCGCGCCTCACCATGATTTCCACGGTCACGGGCGCGCCCGAGGAGAACACCGATGCCAATTACTGGTGGCAGAACGTCCGCGCTACGGTGCGCTTCGCCGACGCCATCGCGCGAGCGGTCCAGGACGGCGTCACGGTCTTCCTGGAGGTAGGCGGACACCCCGTGCTGGGCCCGGCCATCGGCGAGAGCGGGGGCAAAGCCGTGCCCACGCTGCGCCGCAATCAGCCCGAGCGGAAGCACTTCCTGCAGGCCCTGGGCGAGCTCTACTGTCTGGGCCAGCCTCTGCAGTGGGGCGACGGCGAGGCGCCCGACTGGGTCAAGCTGCCGCACTACCCCTGGCAGCACGAGCGCTACTGGCAGGAGTCGCGCCGCGTGAAGGCCTTCCGCTTCGAGCCGATGCAGTATGCGCTGCTCGGGCATCAGAACGATCCGGGTATCTTCAACAACCTGATCGCCCCCAACGATCCGCCATGGCTCAAGGACCACGAGTTCCACAAGCAGATCATCTTCTCGGCCAGCTCGATGATGGAGGTCGGGTTCGAGGCCGCCCACGCGCGCACGGGACAGCTTCCGCTGGCGATCGACAACGTCCACATCGATTCGGCCTGCTTCGTGGCCACCCAGACCCTGCTCCAAACCGTCATCAACGAGGACGGCACCCTGACCATCTACGCCGAGGCCATCGACGGCAGCGAGCAGCGCCACGTCTGCTTCCGCGCCCACATCTGCAGCGACCCGGGGCCGATTCCCGCCAACCTCGATTACGAGGCCATCGAGGCGCGCCTGCCCATCGCCTGGGAGGGCACGCTGACGAAGGAGTGGGAGGCGCGCGGACTGACCTTCGGCCCCACCTTCGACGCCATCCAGCGCGGACGGCGCGGCCCCAAGGAGGCGATCGCCCGCGTGAAGGGCTTCGCCAAATTGCCCGCCGAGGACGGCCTTTCGTTCACCCATCCCGGCATGATGGACTCGTGTTTCCAGGTCGGTCTGGCCGCGCTCGACCAGGTGCGCATGGGCGAGGGCACCAACTGGCTCCCCGTGGGCGCGCGGCGCGTGCGCGTGCTGCGTCCGATGGAGGAGGAAGTGGTGGCCTACATGGTCTCCACGCTCCAGAACAATCGCGAGCTGGAGGGCGATCTGCTGGTCTGCAACCTGAAGGGCGAGGTGCTCTTCAATCTGCAGGGCTACCGCCTGGTGCGCGCCGCCGACGCTGCCTCCGAGCCCTCGGACGCGCTGAGCTACCGTTTCCACTGGGTGCCCACCGAGCTGACGCCCGCCGAGGGCCCCAGGACGGGGCGCTGGCTGGTGTTCAGCGATGGCGGCAAGCTTGCCTCCAAGGTCATCGCGAGTCTCGAGCAAGAGGGCTATACGACCCTGGTCAAGCAACCGGGCGAGGCCTTCGACTGGCGTGAAGCCGGTCCGCTGGTGGGATGCCTGCATCTGCAATCGCTGTCTGCATCCCTCGAAGACCCCGCCGGACCGCTGATGCCGCTGCTCGAGATGGTGCAGCAGGTCGAGAAGCACCGCCTCGCGCCGCCCCGCCTGTTCGTGGTAACGCGCAATTGCCAGCCGGCCTCCGAGAACGTGGACCCGATGGGCTCCCCGATCTGGGGTCTGGTGCGCGTGCTGGCGACCGAGGATCCGGGCCTGAAGGCCACGCTGATCGACGTGGACGGCGACGAGCTCGACATCCGCGAGCTGTTTGCCAGGCAGCCCGAGGAGGTCGCCTATCGCGACGGCGAGCGCTTCGTGCAGCGCTGCGCACGCTACTCGCTGTCGCAGGCCACCGCCACCCCCGTGAAGCCGCGACCCGACCAGGACTACGCGCTCACGTGCGACCGCCCCGGCACGCTGGAGGCGATGGAGTGGACCGTCCCCGCTGCAAAACCCCTCGAGCCCGACGAGGTGCGCGTTAAGGTGGCCGCGGCCGGTCTGAACTTCAGCGACGTCATGCGGGCCCTGGGCCTCTACCCCACCGAGGGCGTGCTGGGCATCGAGATGGCCGGCACCGTGGCCGAGGTGGGCTCGGGGGTCACCGACCTGAAGGCGGGCGACCGCGTGATGGGCATCGCGCCCTCAGCCTTCGCTTCGCACGTCACGCTGCCGCGGGCTTACATCGTGAAGACGCCCGCGGGCCTGAGAGATAACGACGCGGCCGCCATGCCGCTGGTCTTCGCGACCGCTTACTACGCGCTGGAGCACGTGGGACGCCTGCGCAAGCGCGATACCATCCTGGTCCACGCCGCCTCCGGTGGCCTGGGGCTGGCCGCCATCCAACTGGCCCGCAAGGCCGGTGCGCGCGTGCTGGCCACCGCCGGCTCGCCCGAGAAGGTGAAATACCTCAAAGACCTGGGCGTGGAGCACGTCTTCGACTCGCGCTCCACCTCGTTCGTGGACGGCGTGATGGAGGTCACCCGGGGCCAGGGCGTGGACGTCATCCTCAACAGCCTGGCGGGCGAGATGCTGACGGGCGGACTCTCCATTTTGAGCCGCTTCGGCCGCTTCCTGGACGTCACCAAGCGCGACATCTACAACGACCTCCGCGTGGGACTGAGCCCGTTCCGCAAAGGGCTCTCTTACCACGCCATCGACCTGGAGCAGGTGATCAACTTCGATCACGAGCTGGTCCAGGAGCTGATGCATGAGCTGGTGACCGATATCGAGAAAGGCGCGGTCAAGCCGCTCCCCATCCAGACTTTCACCTTCAACCAGGCGGTGGATGCGTTCCGCTGCCTGTCCCAGGCGAAGCACATCGGCAAGGTGGTGCTGACGGCCGAGACCCCCGCGCTCATTCAGCCCCACTGGAAACCGAGCGCCAGCGACACCTACGTGGTGACGGGCGGTATGGGCGGGTTCGGCCGCGAGGTCGTGAACTGGCTGCTCCGGCACGGCGCGGGACGGGTGGCCGTGGTCTCACGCAACCCGGGCGCTCAGGCCGGATTCGACGATCCGCGCGTCGAGGCGCACGCCGTCGACGTGGGCGACAAAGCCCAGGTCGAGGCGCTCTTCGCCAAGCTTGGCACGGTCAAAGGCATCGTGCACGCGGCCATGCAGCTCGACGACGTGCCCACCCTCAACCTCACCCGCGAGCGCCTGGAAGGCGTCTTCCACGCCAAGATCCACGGCGCCTGGAACCTGCACCAGGCCAGCCTGAAGCAGCCGCTGGACTTCTTCATCCTGTTCTCGTCCAACGCCGCCTGGTTTGGCGCCGCCGGACAGGGCAACTACGCCGCCTCCAACCTCTTCCTCGACAGCCTGGCGCACCATCGCAAGGCCCAGGGGCTGCCGGCGCTCACGGTCAACTGGGGCCCCATTGGCGACGTGGGCTACCTGGCCCGCAACCCCGCCGTGGCCTCCTGGCTCGAGCAGGGCGGCAGCAAGCTGATCACCTCCGCCCAGGCGATGCAGGCTCTGGAGAAGGCGCTGCGCCTGAACCCGACGCAGGTGGCCATCTTCAACGCCGACTGGTCGCTGCTGCTCAAGAACATGGGCGGCAAGCCGGTGGCGCGCTTCGAGGCGCTGCTCACCAGCTCGCGCGAGGACGGGGAGACGGGGCTGCACCACCTGCACAACCTCGACCCGGACGAACGCCGCGAGGCCCTGCACCCGGTGGTGCTGGCCCAGGTGGCGCGCGTGCTGGGCACGCAACCGCAGAAGATCGATCCCAGCTCCTCGCTGATGGACCTGGGGCTCGATTCGCTGATGTCGCTGCAGCTGCGCAACTGGGTCAAGGGCACGCTCAACGTCACCCTGGCCGCCAGCGCGCTGGCCTCGCAGCCATCGGTGGACCGGCTGGTGGCGGTGCTGTCGGATGCCATGCAGCCGGTGGCGGAAGCCGCCACCGAGCAGGCGCTGGATCACCTGGAGGATGACGAGGTCGAGGCGATGCTCGCGGCCATGCTCGACGACAGCCCGGTATGACCAGGGAGGCCCTGACACCCGAGCAGAAGCGGGCCAAGCTGGCCCGCCTGCTGGCGCAGCAATCCGTTTGCAAGACGGCGTTCATCAACCAGGGTCTGATCCTGGACATCATGATGTACTCCACGCCGATCTGGAACATGCGCTCCACCTACCGCTTCTTCCGCAAGCAAGATCCGGAGATGCTGCGCAGCCGGATGCAGCGCATCATCGACCGCCACCCGGCCCTGCGCACGACCTACGAAGTGCCGCCCGAGCACCAGTTGGACTTCACGGCCAAGATGCTGATGATCCGCCTCAACGCCATGAAGCTGCACGAGCTCAATCTGGAGACGCGCGTGATGCAGCGCGTGCACCCCCAGCACACCCTGCATTTCACCGTGGTGGATGCCAGCGAGTGGACCGCCGAGCAGCTGCGCGAGCGCCTGCTGGCAGACGCTCTGGAGGGCTACGATCTTTCGAAACTGCCCGTCTGCCGGTTGCGCCTCTATCAGCGCAAGCACGACGACGTGGTGCAGTTCGACCTGCATCACGCGGCGGGCGACCTGTGGAGCATGGAAGTCATCATGTCCGAGCTGGAGGAGCCCCCGGAGGGCCCTGCGCCGCCCGGTTTCCAGGAGTTCTGCGCCTACCAGCACGCCTGGTTCGCCCTGCCCAAGGCGCAGGAGATGCGCGAGTGGTGGACGCGCGAGCTGGAGGGTTGTCCCGACCTGGCCTTCGCCCACACCACGGGGGACGACGTGGCCGACTTCGTGCTCTTCCGCCTGGATCCCGAGATCGTCAGCCAGGCGCGCGCGGTCTGCCGCGCCCACCAGATCACGATGTTCAACCTGACGCTGTCCACCCTTCAGGTCACCATCGGCCGCTTCATGAAACAGGACGACTTCGCCATCGGGGGAGCGATCGCCAACCGTCTGCACCAGCGATTCGAGAACACGGTCGGCTTCATGGCCCAGCTCATCATGTATCGCCGCAACCTGTCCGAGGTGAAGACCTGGGCCGATTTGTGGGCGCGCAACCGCACCACCATCGCCAACGTGATCGACCGCCAGGCCTATCCGATCACCACCACGATGAACACGCCCCGGGCCGACGTCTGGATCATGTATCAGCAGTACAAGAAGGCGCGCTGGATCGAGAAGGACCCGCCCGTCGGAGACGACCTGGGCCTGCGCTCGGGGCGCGTGGTGGACAGTCCCCTGGGCCCCTGGGAGTTCCTGTTCGTGGAGCCGCCGTTTCATTCGTCCCCGGCCATGCTGGAGATGATCGAGCAAAACGACGAGATGCAGGGGATCTTCCGTTACCGCTTGCCGGCCCTGTCGCGCAAGCAGGCCCAGAAAATCGCGGCCGACTTCCAGGCCAACCTGCGCGCCGCGGTCGCCGACCCGTCGGCAGCTATTTGAGGTCGAAGCGCAGGGTGCAGTAGCCGAGACCGCCGGCGTCCACGACGAGGCGGGACATCTTCAGCACCTCGTCGATGCCCGGGAAGTGCGGCTCGAAAAGCTTTCCGAACCAGTAATAGGTGGGACGCGTGTGGCGGCTGATGTCCTCGACGTGGGTCGGCACCAGGCCGACCTGCTCGGCCAGGTCGAGATAGCCCTGCAGGTCGATGGCGGTGTGCGTGCCCCAGAGCGGGTCGTCGGTATCCCAGCTGGGCGCGCCTTCGGGCCGCACGAAATCAGAGATCGTCAGGTTTCCGCCCGGCCGCAGCACCCGGCGGGCGTGCTGGAAAAACGCCAGACGGCTGGGGAAGTGAAAGATGCACTCTACAGCGGTGACCCGGTCGAAGCTCGCGTCCGGGAAGGGCATGGCGCAGGCGTCGCCAACGACCCAGTCGATCCGGTTGCCCGGATGGGGCGTCACCCGCTGCCGGGCCACCTCTAACTGACGGGCGTCAATGTTGAGGCCCGTCAGACGAACGGGGGAGAAGCGCTCGTCGATGCAGGCCAGCGTGCCGCCCAGGCCGCAGCCGACGTCCAGCACGTCCTGGCCGGCTTCGATCTCGGCCAGCGTGAGAATGCGCTGACAGAAGCGCTCCATCGCGAAGATGCTTTCGTCGCGATCCTCGTAAGCGTTGTCCGGATCTTCCCAGTACCCGAAATGGAGATGACGCCGAAACGTCTCCTCGAACTCCGCGTCCCCGCTGGCAAAGCGGGCCAGGATCATCTCGACGTAAGGAAGGTTCAGGAGTCTTCCTCTTCGGCCGCGGTCGCCTGTTGAGCCCGGCGCGCTTTGTCGCCCTTTTCGCGCTCCATGATGGCGTCGTATTCGGTGTCCGCCTTCTTTTGGATCGAGCGCGAGGCGTTCAGCGAGGCGACGGCGATACGGGTGCCCTCCTCGAGGTCGGCCTGGGATTTTGTCTCCGCGTAGGAGAGCATGAGGGTCAGGCCCTTCTTGAGGTTGTGGAGCTCTCCCTCGAGCGCGTTGACGATGGAGTTTTGATGGTCGGTGAGCTTGCCGGGAAGGTCTTTCTTGACGGCCGGAATGGCATAGATCTTCAGGGCGTTGTCGGTAATCACGTCCAGCTTGCTGACACCCTCGACGAATTGCTCGATGGTGATCTCGCCGCTCTGCACGGTGCGGCACGCGGCGTAGAGGAGCGTCACGTAAGGCAACTCCTCGGTATCCCCTTCGGCCACGGCACCCGTGCCGCCCAGCCCCGAGCTGCTGACAATGTTCAGCGGAGGGGTGTCCTCTTCGTCTTCGCCTTCTACAATTGCTCCCGAGAGCGCTCCGCTCCAGTCGGGAGCATCTTGGTCTGAACTCATTTTACCTCCAGAAATTCAAAAACCCGGCCAATTACGGCCGAGTTTCTTCCAGACTCGGGATTGGGAATTTACTTCCCGCCGCCCGTCACAGCGTCGATAATCTTGGAGACCAGCTCCATCGCGCCACCACCGGCGCCGCCGCCACCGCCACCTTTGCCACCACCGGTGACTGCGCCCAGGACTTTGCCAATCATGTCCATGTTCTTTTTCCTCCGGTTCGTCTGTCTTGCAGCGATTATCGCATACCGGGTGGGGGCATGGGAAGACTTTCACATTCTTTTAACAATCCCGATCTCAGGTTAATCTACAGTCCAGGGCAAAACGGATGGTATCGACGGTGTACCCCATTTGCGCGTGCCAACTGGCGATGGTGCGCGTGCCCAGGCTGCCGTCGCCGTAGAGAACGGAGCCCTCTTTGCCGGCCAGCGTTTCGGCGTGCCCGATCAGGTATGCCGACAGGCCCCGCCCGCCGTATTTGGGTGCAACGGCAACGTCGTAAATGTAAAGGCCGATCGGCGTGAGCTTCACGATCATATAGCCCGCCTGGATTTTCGTGCTGGCTTCTTCCAGGATGAAATAGAGCGTATCGTTGTCGTTGTCGAGGTCGAAGGCTGCGTAAGTCAATTGATAGCGAAATTCGATTGTTTCCAGATCGACGTCCCGGCCGGCGGGGCGGTAGGCCTCGGGATAGGCGGCGTGGGTTTCCAGAATGAACGGAAGGTCGACCTGGCGGGCTTTTCGGATGACGTAGGCCGGGCTCGATTTGCCCTGGTAGCCCAACGGGAAACGTCTCGCCGCCCGGTTCTGCTCGGGGCGGAAGCCGCAGCGGAAGAACCACAGCTGCAGGCGCTTGTCCTCGGCGGGGAGCTCGGTGACCAGGTAGAGATTCTCGAAGGCCGTGACGATCTTGCGCGCCCTCTGCGTGAGCTTCTCGAGCGCTTCGAAGCTGAACACGGCGTAGTCGACGATCAGGCTTTGGAGCTGATGGGTGACGCCGTGCTCGTCGTCGGCCATGAAGACGAGATAGCCGGTCTGCTGCTCGTTCTGGGTCAGCACCAGGACGCGCCAGTCGGGGCGTTCCTCTTGGAGCAAGATCTTCAGGCGCTCACAGGCCTCGGCATAGAAGGTTGCTTCGTCGGTGAAGAGCGATCCCGGGTAGGGCATCCGGCGCTTGAGCTCCGTCAGCGAGTCGAGGTCTTCGGGGCGGGCTTTGCGGACTTTCATCGTTTCAGTCCGAGGCGGTGCGTTTCGACCTGAAAAGCGAGGCCCATGCCGGGGGCTTCCAGGGAATACCCGTGTGCTCCTGGAGCGGCGCGGTTTCGTGCGAGATGCGCATCTATAGACGAGCAGTCTGCTCTACGGGCGCGTTTAGAGCGGGATGCGCTCTATAGCGGAGCATTCTGCTCTACCGGGCGACGGGAGTTTAGTGCGAGATGCGCGTCCTTAGACGAGCAATCTGCTCTACGAAGGGCGAGTTAGCGTTTAGCGCGGCACCAGACGACGTTGGAGTTGTCCACGGTAGTGCGGCGGGCGTCGCGGCCCCACCAGCTGCGCGTGTCGCGCAGGAAGATCTGCCTGGGGCGCTCGGTGATCTGCTCGAGGCTCGCCTCCATGGCGGCCCGCGTGACCACTTCCTCAGCCGCGCTCAGCACGGCTTCTTGATTGCTGTTGACCTGAATCGTATCGGCTACCATAACCTACCTGCAACCTCCCTACGGGCTGCAGCGCTTTGAGTCCCCGCTCGCTGCCAACCTGTCGGCGCGTGTCTCACGGACACATCCTCTCGACATCCTCAGCATACTTTACCGAGAAGCTCGGGTTGTAACACTCTTGTAAACGGGGCGCCGGATGTTTTGTAACCTTAACAGCTCTCGAAGCGGTCGATGAAATAGCCGTCGTGGGTGTAGACGTCTTCGTGCTCTACATAGATCGACTCGATGGTGGGGCAGGCGGGCCATACAACTCGCGCAAGCCGGCGAGGGTCTCTTCCAGTGTATCCGTGGTGTTGTCGGAGGTATCCCCGCAGTAGACCCACCTCGACTGTCCAAAGACCCGGGCAAAACGACCGAACAGCTCGCGCATACTCGAGCGCACGTCGCTTTCGGTCAGGAATTCCCACCAGGGGGTTGGAAACCAAACCGTGAGGACCCGCCGGCGCATGAAGATGATGGTGTAAGGGCCATACAGGCCGATCTGCCCCTCGTCCCACGAGGTGGCGGGCTCGGGCTGCCAACGCCACTCGTGCTCGAGGTGCTCTCTACGATAGGCAAAGTACGGCTTCACCTCGCTCAGGGGCAGAGCCGCCTGCAAGCGTGGAAGCACCTGCTCCCACTCATCCCAAAGGTCGTGCGCCATCAGCGCGATGACTTCATTGCCCACGACTACACCGCCAGCCAGTTTACGCTCGCGAGCCCCGGCACTATTCCGAACTCCCGCTCGTTGTCGGTCACCAGCGTGTAGCCAAGCGTCAGGGTCTGGGCGGCGATGAGGAGGTCATTCGCTCCGATAGGCTGCCCTCGGCGTTCCAGGTCCGCGCGCAGGTTGGCGTAGATCGAGTCCATGGGCGCTTCGAAGGGCAGAATGTCCATCGCCTCCAGCACGGCTTGCACTTGATCGCTCAGCCTGGCGGACCCCTTCCTGGCGGCGCCGAAACGCAGCTCCGCCGCCGCAATGATGCTGGTGCAGACGTGGACCTCGCCTACATCCGCGATTCGGCGCTGAACTCTTCCCGCCGGTGCGCGCACCAGGTCGGAAAGAATGTTGGTGTCGAGCAGAAAACGCATCAGAAATCAAAAGGCTCAGGGAGCGGATCATCCAGCCTCGGAAACTCTTCGTCCAAAGAGTCGAGCCCGGCCAGGACCGCCAACAGGCCCTTCCCCGCGACAGGCTCCAGAATGAGTTTTTCTCCCTCTCGGCGGAGTAAGGCTTCGCTTCCGGGCAACTCAAATTCGCGGGGGATCCGAACGGCCTGGTTGCGTCCATTGCGAAACAACTTCACGATACGTTCTTCTGGCATAGGCCTAGCATAGGCTATTTTCTGGTCGATTGTCCAGGAAAACGGAACTCTCACAGTTCGCACACGCTGCACTAACGACTCGGGTCGTAACCTGTTGTCGTGGTAGAAGAAAACATCCAAACCAACGTTCCCATCCTCGCGATTCGGAGTGCGGTGCTGTTTCCCACGATGGTCATGCCGGTGACGGCGGGCCGCGAGCGGTCCATTGCGGCCGTGGAAGCAGCGCTGACGAAGAATCGCACGATTGCCATTTTCACCCAACGCGACACGACGGTGGAGGAGCCCGGGCAGGATGACCTGCACCCCATCGGCACTCTGGCCACCATTCTCAAGGTTTCCAAGACGGGAGACTCCTACCACCTCGTGCTGCAAGGCACGGAGCGCGTCCGACTCGTCCGCCTGGAAACGTCCAAACCTGGATTGACCGGCAAAATCCAAAAGCTGCCCCTCATCCAGAGCGAAGGCCCCGAGGTCGAAGCGCTGCACCGCACGCTGCTCGAGCTTTCCACGCGCCTTCTGACGCTGATCGGACAGACCTCGCCACAGGGCGCGGCCGCCGCAGTCAAGCAATTCAACCAGCAGATGGGCGATCCCATGCAGCTGGTCTACTTCCTGGCCGCCACCATCTCGCTCGACACCGAGAAGGAACAGGCCGTGCTGGAAGCCGGCAGCCGCCTCGAGGCGCTGGAGCTGGCCTACAAGTTCCTCCTGCACGAGATCGAGGTGCAAGAGGTCAAGCAAGCCATCTCCAGCCGCACCAAGAACGAGGTCGGCAAAGAGCAGCGTGAGTATCTGTTGCGCCAGCAGATGCGCGCCATTCAGCAGGAGCTGGATGAGGACGGGGACGGCGTCTCCGAGCTCGAGCTGCTGCGCGAGAAGATCTCGGAAGCGGACCTCCCCGAGGAGGTGCGCAAAGAGGCCGAGCGCGAGCTCAAGAAGCTGGGCAAGCTCAACCAGGCTTCCCCGGACCACTCCCTGACGCGCACCTACCTGGAGCTCATCGCCGAGCTGCCCTGGACCGCGACCACCGTGGACAACCACGATCTCAAGCGGGCCCGCGGCATCCTGGATGACGACCACTTCGGCCTGAAGGACATCAAGGAACGCATCCTCGAGCACCTGGCCGTGATGAAGCTCAATCCCAACGCCAAAGCCCCGATCCTGCTCTTCGTGGGACCACCGGGCGTGGGCAAGACCTCTCTGGGCCAATCCATCGCCCGCGCGCTGGACCGCAAGTTCGAGCGCATGAGCCTGGGTGGGCTGCACGACGAGGCCGAGCTGCGCGGACACCGGCGCACCTACGTGGGCGCGCTGCCCGGACGGCTCATCCAGGCCGTGCGGAGGGCGGGCGTCAAGAACCCCGTGCTGATGCTGGACGAGGCCGACAAGATCGGCCAGAGCTACCGGGGCGACCCCGCCGCGGCCCTGCTCGAGATCATCGATCCGGCCCAGAACGACAAGTTCCGCGACAACTATCTGGACCTGCCGTTCGACCTGTCCAAGACGATGTTCATCCTGACGGCCAACACCACGGACAGCATCCCGCGTCCGCTGCTCGACCGGATGGAAGTCATCCGCCTGACGGGCTACAGCGAAGAGGAGAAGTTCCAGATCGCGCGCCGCTACCTGCTCCCCAGGCAGCTGAGCGAGACCGGAGTGGGCACCGAGCTGCTGGAGTTGCCGGACGAGACGCTGAAGCACCTGATCCAGCACTACACCCGCGAGGCGGGCGTGCGCGAGCTGGAGCGGACGCTGGGCAAGGTCACGCGCAAGCTGGCCCTGCGGTTCGCCGAGGCCGAGAACGAAGCCGTGAAGCTCTCGGTCGAAGACCTGGGCGACCTGCTCGGACCCGAGCGCTTCCTGCCCGAGCTCGGCCGCGGAGAGCTCTCCGTGGGCGTGGCGACGGGGCTGGCCTGGACCGAGGCCGGCGGCGACGTGCTCTACATCGAGTCGCTCTTGCTCCCGGGCAAGAAAGACCTGACTCTCACCGGTCAGCTGGGCGACGTGATGAAAGAGTCGGCCACGGCGGCGCGCAGCTACATCCTGTCGCTGGCGGAGCGGCTTGGCATTCCTGAGCGCTCGGCGCGCGAGGCCGGAGTGCACGTGCACGTGCCCGCGGGCGCCATCCCCAAAGATGGCCCCTCGGCCGGCATCACGATGGCCGTCTCGCTGGCCAGCGCCTACACCCGGACGCCGGTCCGCAAGGACCTGGCGATGACGGGCGAGGTCACCCTGACCGGTTTGGTGCTGCCCGTGGGCGGCATCAAAGAGAAGGTCCTGGCGGCCCGGCGGGCGGGCATCCGAAAGGTCATCCTGCCGCACGCCAACCGTAAGGACCTGCGCGAGCTGCCCGACAACGTGCGCGAGGAGATGGAGTTCGTGCTGGCGGAAACGCTGGAAGACGTGTTCCGGGAAGCTCTTCCCACCCTCAAGACGCGACCCATCAAGGTCGTGACGGCCGCCTAAAGGAATCCCCCGGAGGTTCTTGGAACTTCCGGGGGATTCTGCATTTGGGGGGGGCCTGTGCGTTTTCGACGTTTCCTATTCTTGCTCTTGATGGCGGGAGCGATCTATCTCAGCTGCTCGGGTGGCGATTTCACCAATGGGACGGGGACGACCGACCCTCCGGTTTTGCCCGACCAGCCTCGCCAACTCTTTGGACGCCTGAGCGTGCAGCCCCTCATCGTGGTGGACGAAGCCGAGCGCGCCGAGGTGGCCGCCAACCGCGGTCAACTCGAAGCCGATGGCACGACGAAAGTGGCGACCGACGGCTCGCTCATTGCGCAGGATCAGTCTGCGGGGGCCTTTTGGACGGTCGAGTTTGGCGATCAGATCACGCGCACCGACGGAGACGGTTTCTTCTCGTTGACCGTCGGCCCCGACAGCCCCACCGAGGGTTTCCTGCGCCATCCCAGTGACCAGCGCCTGTTCACCCGTTTCACGGTCGACCAACTCGCGCCTGACCAGGCCTCGGCCAAGAACCTGGTCATCCCGCTGGCCTTTCCTGGTCCGTGCGGGATGAGCGCCCGTGAGGACGGCAACTGCACCGGGCTGGACGCTCCTCCCGAGTTGCTGCCCGAGGAGTTTGCCGACCCACCGCCGTCCCTGCGTGCCAACGAGGTGTGCGGTGATCAGGTCAAGCTCCGGGCTGAGCCCACCGATGTGACCCAGGGAGCCCGAGGCACCTATCCCAACGTGGCCAAGATCAGCGCTTTTACCTGTGAGGACAAGAACGGCCCGCTGAGCAACGTTACCAGCAACAAATATTTTGCCTACCTGGGCAGCACTTGCGATGAATACGTCAAGCGCGGCTGTTGTCCCAACGAGAACGCTTTCAGCGACATCGAATACAACGCTATCCTGCTCGCCGCCGGCGCCAATGCGGCGGGTACGCTGGTGGACTCGTTGCTGTCGGACGGCAGTCTCTACCTCTCCGGTCCTCTCAATCCTACCAGCGACCTCTCCTGCCCCGACAACCACAAAGGCCGTTCGTGCCAGCACGTTAAGATCGGCGACCTTTCGGTGGACATCAAGGGAGCCATCACCTTTGCCAATGGAGAGACGACCGTCGAGCTGTGTCCGGGGGAGTCCGTGGACTTCGTCGTTCACAACAATGGCTGTTTCGGAGTCGCCTTCGTGGAGCAGCGAAAGGCCGAGATCGTTGGCACTCTGACCAGCCCTGGTTTGGTGAACGCCCCCGGCGGCCTGGAGCTGCGTCACTACGAGCCGACGACCTTCGCCTTCGGACAGAGGTATCCAAAATACGTCACCGACCGCGACCTGAGTTTCTCCACCCCTCCGACCGCGACCCCGGGCTCGACCGATACCTATCGCTTCACGGTCGATGGCAAGCAGGTCACGGTGAACTTCGTGATCAAGGCCTGCAGTGGCACGGTCACTCCGCCTCCGCCTCCACCGCCGCCGCCCCCGCCCCCGCCCCCGCCCCCCCCGACTCCGGTGACGCCTCCGGTCGTCAATGTGGGTCAGCTCAGCATCACTGGCTCGCATCAGGTGGGCGTCACCCCCTGTCCGACCAACCTGGGACCCCTCAGTATCGGCAATGGCGGGGACACGCCCATCGACGTGACCATCGAGATTATCGGCGGCCACATCTTCACCGACGGGCCGCAGTCGTTCCAGTTGCAGCCCAACGACGCCAGCCTGCAGGACGTGTTCTTCGATTGCTCGACCACCACGACGTTCACATCGACCATCCGCATCACCGCCAGCAATGGCAGTGGCGTGAACACGGTTCGGGACGTGCAGGTGCAAGTCAGCATTTTCTAGCACTTTCTTCGGATGGTGATGGAAGGCAAGGGCTACTACAACCAGCACTCCCAGCAACAGGCGAATGCCGCCCGGCACGCCTACGAATACTGGCGGAAGGCCGCCTCCGAAGTCCCCCTCGGGCCGCTGGTCCGGGTCGGGGACTTCGGCTCTTCTCAGGGACTCAACTCGCTCGAGCCGATGCGGCGGGCGGTTGAGACGCTGCGGTCGCGTTCGGCCGAGGTGGAGATCGAGGTCACCCATACCGACTTGCCTCAGAACGACTTCAACTCGCTGATCGCTCTGGTCAGCGGACCTTCCAGCTATGTGCAGCGGGGAGTCTATGCCGGTGCGCGGGGCGGGTCGTTCTACGGGCAGCTTTTCCCGGGCAACTCGCTGACGCTGGCCTGGAGCTCGATCGCGCTCCACTGGCTGAGCCGGCGCGTGGAGGCTCCGGTCTGCAGCAACGTTCTCTCCGATCCGCGCGGGAAAGAGCAGTCGCGCCTCGACTGGTGCGCCTGGCTGGAGGCCCGCGCTCGTGAGATGGTGCCCGGGGGACAGGTGGTGCTGGTGACGGGTCTGGCCAATCCGGACGGCACCACCGGGGCCGAGCCCATGATGGAGGCTGCCCTGGAGGCGCTGCCACCCGGCCTGGCCGGTGAGGTCTGCCTGCCCACCTACTACCGCAACCGCGAGGAATGGTTGGCTCCGCTGGGGGGCGACTTCGAGTTGCTGGACTCGTCCGAGGTGGCCCTGGACGATCTCTACTGGAAGGAGCTGCAGAGTAGCGGGGACCGCCGCGCCTACGCCGAATCTGTCGTAGGAGCCTGGCGGGCGGCCTTCGCGGGGGCGCTCCTGGGTTCTCGGGATGTCGGGGACTTTCAGGCACAATTTACTGACCTTATCGAGCAGGCCCCCGAACGCGGCCGGTGCGCATGGAAGCTCATGTTGCTGCGTTTGAGGCGACGCTAGATTTTCATGAAAAGCGCGTGATAATAAAGCTGTAACCTTTAACCTGGCCGGCCACAGGAGGTTCTGGTGCTTCAAATCATGGGTGCGCTCAACCTGGGGATGATCGCCACATCTGGGGCGATCGCCAACAATCCTGACCTCCAGAAGGCGCTGCAAAAGGACCAGACTTCGCCCGGCACGGGCCTGGGCGACGCTGCCGGCAAGCTTGACCTGAGCAAGCTCGTGACCTCGGATAAGCTGCATCAGGGCCTCGAAGGCATCGTCAAGGACAATCCGACTCCCATTCAGAACCCCGGTCTCCTTTTCGAGAAGAAGGAGCCCACGCTCAGCGAGCAGCTGCGCGACACGCAGAAACAGAACGAGCTGCATCAGGAGAAAGAGGTCGAGACCCGCCGCACCACCGAGCTTACCCAGCGGCGCGAGGTCGTCATCAACAAGAGCACCGAGCTGGCCGACCGCTGGCAATCGGTGGTGGCTTCGGGCTCGCGCTCCGAGGCGGAGTCGCTGCAACGCGAGGCGAGCGAGCTCATGAACCAGATGGGCGGCATGGACGACTCGTTCACGGCTGAGAACCTGCAGATGTTGCGCAAGCTCAGCCAGGCGGGACAGAACCTGAGCAAGGAGATCGAGCAGCAACAGCAGGGCCCGAAGGACGAGGCTACGACCAAAGCGCAGCAGCAGTTGCCGCCCAAGGACACCTCGCTCGAGGCCATGGCGGTGAAAGTCACGCCGCAGCAAGCCGCCAAGAACGAAGAGGCCAAGAACGAGGCGGTCAAACAGCAGCTCCAGAAGGATCAGCCGGAGAAGCCCGACGCCCGACCGGCCCAGACGCCTCCCTCCAGGACGCCGGCCGAGGCCTTGCTCGAGCGGGGCTTCGCGGGTCACAACGTGGTCCTGCCCGAGGCGGCCAAGCCCAAGGAGACCAAGAAGACTTCCGAGACGACCGGCAGCTCGGGCCGCGAGGTCGATCACGAGGAAGCCGCCGGGTCCGGCCGGCCGACCACCCAGGAGAAGGTGACCGGCAAGGGCGGTCGCGACGGCCAGGGCGGCCAGGGCATGGATCGCCAGCACGACGAGGCGCCCGCGCCGCGCGCCGAAAAGATGGCTCCGAGGGGCGAGGATGAGGCTGCCCGGGCGCGCACCCAGGAGGGCAACAAGGAGAAGGTCAAGGAGGGCGGGGCGCCGCAGCCCGCTCCGGCGACCGGCGGCAAGGAGACCGGGCCGAAAGCTGGTAACGAGACGCCCGCGCCGACGACCGGTCGGGAGCCTGCGCCGCAGCCGAAGGCGGGTACCGAGACGCCCGCGCCGACCACGGGTCGCGAGCCCGCGCCGCAGCCGAAGGCGGGCACCGAGACGCCCGCGCCGACCACGGGTCGCGAGCCAGCGCCGCAGCCGAAGGGCACCG
>JBDHVW010000117.1:0-21309 GCA_039809865.1 Vulcanimicrobiota bacterium | reverse complement strand
CACTTGGTGGCCTCCTGAAAGGGCTTTGCCCTTGGTTTAAGCACAGGAGGCTTCTAACTTTCTTCAATAAACCTTGCTCAGGACTGGACCAATCGCGCATCTTTTCGGGCATGCGCCCGTCTTCTTCTTGCGCACTGTCCCCCCTTATCGATCGATCACACCCTGATAGGAGCTGTATTGCGGGTATCCCGCCGGATAGCCATAGTGACCATCGCTCTGGCAGCCGAGCGTGAATGCATCTGGATTCTCGCTCACCTGATAACTCTGCGAATACGTGTCGCGACTTTTGAACGGGCAGTTGGGAATGACCTTCAGGATGCTCGGCGTGAGTTGCGCCAGCCTCGTCGGGTAGCGCCCGCCATGTCGGGTCGCATACATCTCCAGGGCCGTGGCAATGTTTTTGAGGTTACTCGTGCAGGCACTGGGATTGCGGGCCTGCGCCCGAGCCTTGACCAGGTTGGGGCCCATCGCCAACGCGAGTACGAGCGCCGCGACCAGCAAGATGCCGAGGTGCGCCCAGGGGATGTGACGCCTGCGAGGCTGCCACGTGCCGCAGGGTTTGCACCAGTCGTACTCGAGCCTGGCCCCGCACCGAGCGCAAAATCTCATCGCTCGACCAATCCGGTCCAGGAGCTGTATTGCGGGTAACCGGGCGGCGTGTTGGCGGCCGCGTGATTGTGGCCGCTGCAGAGAAGCGAGAACGCGTCGGGATGCCGATGGACCTGGTAACTTTCCGAGTAGGTGTCTCGCTGAGCGGACGGGCAGTTCGGGATGATCTTGAGGTAGTTGGGCGTGAGCTGCGTCAGGCTGTTGGGATAGTCGCCGCGGTTGTCGGACGCGTACATCTCGAGCGCGGTGGCGATATTCTTGAGGTAGCTCTTGCAGGCACCGGGATTCTGCGGCCGAGCCTTCACGAAGTTGGGGAGCAACAGAGCGGTGAGCGCCGAGCAAACAAACAGGATGATGCAGAGGTCGCGAACATAGGGATGAATCGTCATGGCTCGGGGTTGGCGAGCGCTCCCAAGAGCCTCAGAATCGACAGGCACTCCAGAATGGTCAGAACGAGCTCGAAATCCCTGCCGCGGTGCCCCGCAGGCAGGGCAATTCTCGATAATGTCAAGCTGACCGCATTTTCGGCAAGTGTTCATGTCCTTCGGATGCGGGGCCCGGCAGAAAAGTTCACCGGGGGCTGCCGATTCGTTCCTCTGACGCACGAATCGCCACCGAGAGGAACGACGTCGTTCCCTTCGATCGAGAATCGTCACTTAAGGGAACGAACCCCGCATCGACCCGGGGCCGCTCCTCGGGGGGCTGCCGATTCGTTCCCCTGACGCACGAATCGCCACCGAGAGGAACGACGTCGTTCCCTTCGATCGAGAATCGTCACTTAAGGGAACGAACCCCGCATCGACCCGGAGCCGCGCCTCGGGGGCTGCCGATTCGTTCCCCTGACGCACGAATCGCCACAGAGAGGAACGACGTCGCTCCCTTCGATAGAGAATCGTCACTTAGGGGAACGACCCGGCCCCGGGTAAGGCCGGATCAACGCTCGAGGATTCCCTGGTAGGAGCTGTATTGGGGGTAGCCGTCGGGGGTGTTGCTGGCGCGATGGCCGCCGCTCGCGCAGTAAAGCGTATACGCGTCGGGACCTTGGGCTGACCGGTAAGAACTGGAATACGCCTCCCGGCCGCAGCTGGGACAGTTCGGCAGAACCTTCAGGTATTTCGGAGTGATCTCGATCAGCGTGCGCGGATAACGCCCGATGTTGTCGGTCGAATACATCTCCAGCGCCGTGGCGATATTCTTGAGGTTGCTCTTGCACGAGGTCAGCTGCCCGCGCGCCCGCGCCCTGATGAAATTCGGCACCAGGATGGCCGCCAACAACCCGACCACCAGCAAGAGGGTCAGGCAATTGAGCAGCGTCAGGCGGGGACGATGGTCGCTTCGGCCAATCCCACAGGCCGGACAGTAGCGCGCGACGTCCGGATGCCCGCAGTTCCCGCATACGCTCATCGCTCAATCAACCCGCGATAGCTGGAGTAATGAGGAAAATACAGGGGAGTTCCAGAGCTCGAGTGACTGCTGCCATTGCAGAAGAAGGTAAAGGCCTGCGCACTGGGAGGGACGACGTAGTCGGCCGCCAGCTCAGGGTGAGCTTCTTTGATGGACTCGGGGATCAACAGGGCGGCCAGGAGAGCGCACCCGGCCAGGAGGAGGCAGCAATCATCCAGGTAGGAGGGCATGTCGTTTGGACGCCGCCGGGCGGGGGAAAGTTCATTGCAGCGCGAAAACGGGCGGCCATGCAGCTGTCCTGTCCGACCTGCGGCCACGGGTGCGCTCCGCGCGATGAGATCTGTCCGGCTTGCCACGCGAGCCTCACGGTGCAGGTCCTGATGGAGGAGCCGGAGCGCTCGTGCGCCTTCACGCAACTCCTCGAGATGCGCGCCGAGGGCAACCTGGCCGACTGGAGCGAGCTGGAGGCGTACCTGGCCAAAGAGCTCGAGCAGTTCGGGAGCTTCCCGCGCATCGAGCACCTCGAAGGGCTCGCCTCCATCGAGCAAGGCCTGCGGCTGCTGCTGGAGGCCGTGCACGCGATGCAGGGCGGCACCGACGCGCTGATGCAGGCCGAGCAGGGAGAAGCGCTGCTCAAGCGAGGCCGCGAGCAACTCGTGGAGCAACTCCCCGAGCCCTCGGACGAAGAACCGGAGTAAAGCTCAGCGCGAAACCGGCGCGAACCCCAGCAGCCCCTGCACCTCGGCCAGCATGCCCTCGGCACGGTCAGGCTCCGGGACCTCGGTCCAGATGTCCAGCAACGGCAGGCGGAACGCGTGCTGCACCGCCACCCACGAGCCATTCGGCAAATCCGCGCGAATCCACCAGGCGTCACGCCGTTTCTCCAGGGCCGGCGACGTCGAGATGCGAGCCCCCACGTAGTGCGAGGCCAGACGCTCCATGATCTCGGTCGGACCGACATCCTCGGGGCACGGCACCTGACCCTCGGCCGAG
The DNA here is from genome assembly GCA_039809865.1 of Vulcanimicrobiota bacterium. Taxonomy (GTDB): domain Bacteria; phylum Vulcanimicrobiota; class Xenobia; order Xenobiales; family QWHO01; genus QWHO01. Next base: position 18,303 of record JBDHVW010000117.1, on the reverse strand, counting down.
GCGTAGGGCGGCAGCTCCTCCACCAGCGCGCTCAGGGGCTGCTGGTGCCGCGCCATCAAACGCAACACGAGCACCAGCGTGGACAGGCTGTCCGGCGAGAAACACACCGCCGGCCAGGTCAGCTCTCCCTGCAGGTCCACACCCAGAGACGGCGTCACGTCGGGGCCCAGCAACGCCAGCTCGGACATCATGTCGCGATTTAGAGGACCGGCGTAACGCACCTCGGCCTCGTGCTCGCGCCCCAGCTCGCGCACCAGGTGCGACAGGCCGTTGGGCGTGACGATCGTGGTGGGCGACTTCTGCATCTCCAGATACGAGCGCACGGCCAACGCCACGGTCTGATGCCGGGTCAACCGCTTGCCCTTCTCGTCGATGAGGATGAGCAGCAGGCCCTCCCAACCGGTGGCCACGCCCAGATGGCAGACCGAGCGCACCACGCGCGTCGCCAGGGGCTTCAATCCCAGCTCGGGAGCCTTGTTCTCGCGCACCGTGTGCACGTTGAACACCTTGGCGCCGATCGCGCCCAGCGCGCCCAGGACGGGAGCCTCCGCCGCGCCCCGGCCGCTGTCGACCGCCACGCGCAAGTCCAGCTGCTCGAGCTCGGGCCTCTGGAAGTGGGACAGAACCCGCGTCATGTGCAGCGAGGCCGCCTCCCCGTAGCGCTTGGTCAGCAGCGGACGGGCCGGTTTGGGCGAGGGGGCTTTCCTGTAGATGTCGTACAGAGCTTTCATAGCTGCCTGGTCGAACGGCAGGCCATTCAAAAGGAACTTGAAGCCGTTCCAGTCGACGGGAGCCCGTCCCGCCGTGACCATCACGCCCGCCTGGCAGCCCCACGACTGCGAAGCGACCAGCAGCGAGGGGGTCGGGACCACGCCCGCGTCCAGGGCGCGCAGCGGGTAGGCCGAGAGACCGCCCAGGAAGTGCTGCAACAGCGGGCCGCCGGAGGCGCGGGTATCGCGTCCCACCACGATGGTAGCGTTGGGCTGGCGCTCGTGCATGAAGCGGGCGAAAGCGGCTCCCAGGCGGGCCGCGACGCGGGTGCTCAGGTCGACGCCGAATTCCCCCCGCAAGACCGATTCGCGCACCTGAAGGGCCATGCTAGCGGAAATCGTCCGAGAAGAAGTAGAGCACGGCGGCCACGCGCCGCGCGTCGTCGAAGCTGCCGTCGTAGCCTTCGGCGCGCCCCCAGAGCGAGCCGGATTTGCGGATGGTGCCGTCTGACTCGATGCGACCGAAGAGCGAGCCGTTGACGCGCAATGTGCCGTCCGACTCCACGCGACCGAACAACGAGCCCTGCTTGCGAATGGTGCCGTCAGACTCGACGCTGCCCACGATGGAGCCGTTCTGGCGCACGGTGCCGTCGGACTCCACCTTCCCCTCGTAGGATCCGTGGATGCGGACCGTCCCATCCGACTCGCAACGCGCCCACAAGGAACCACCCTGACGAATGTCGAGATCGCCCGCTGCCAACGCGATCTGGGCCAACAAAACGAGCATGAGCAGCTTCTTGATCATAGCGCGCCAGAAAATGCGCCGCAGAGAGGCGGGAAACCTGCCCTCGAAGGGCCAATTTTGCGCTATGGAAACCTCGACCCTGGACCAGACATCCGCCCCGACGGACGAAGAGCGCTCCGTCTGGGGCTGGGTGCACGACAATCACCAGCAGGCCTTCCTCGCGGGCACGGCCGTGCTGGCCGGGCTCTACGCCCTGGCCGGCCAACCGGGACAGCGATTGGCCCGCTGGGCGGGTGCCTTCGGGGGAGCCCTGGTCCTGGGGGCGTCGCTCGATCCACTGGTCAACCCCCGCAATCCGGGCTTCAGCCGGGTCATCTCCCACGGCCCGACGGGCCGAAGGGCGCTGGCGCTGACCTTCGACGACGGACCCGAGCCGCCGTACACCGAGCGCATCCTCGATGTGCTGGGCGAGTTCGGCGTGAAGGCGACGTTCTTCGTGGTCGGGGCTCAGGTTCTGCGGCATCCGGAGCTGGCGCGGCGCATCCTGGACGAGGGCCACCTGCTGGGGAACCACACGCACAGCCATCCCAACCTGCTATTGCGGGTACCCTCGGCGGCCCGCGAGGAGCTGGCGCTGGCCTCGGCCAGCATCGAGCGGATCACGGGTATCTGGCCCCAGTGGTTCCGTCCTCCCTTCGGTTTCCGCTACCCCTGGAACGTAACCCAGGCCGCCCGCCTGGGTCAGGCCACGGTCACCTGGAGCCTGAACCCGCGTGACTTCGAGCAGCCCCCCGCCGATGTCCTCACGCGGCGCGTGGTGCGCAACGCCCGCAACGGCGACATCGTGCTGTTGCACGACGGCATGCGCGACCAGAGTTGCACCGTGGCCGCCCTTCCCGGCATCCTGCGCGAGCTGCAGCTGCGCGAGTTCGAGCTGCTCCGCGTCGACCAGCTGATGGTGTAGGAGTGCCACGTCAACCCGATCAGGTCGTGGGGGACCGCTACCGCATTCTCCAGGTTCTCAAGACCCGCGCCCAGACGGCCACCTACCTGTGCAGCGACACGCGCTCGGGGGGGTCGAAGGTCGTGCTGCGCGAGCTCCCCGTGCCCGACCTGGGGCCGTCCAGCAACGATCTGCAGGTGCTCTTCGCCTGGTTCGAGGAGGAGCGCAAGCTGCTGCAGCGCGTCCAGCACCCGAGCATGGCGCGGCTGCGCGATTTCCACTTCCTCGATGGCTGGCTCTACATCGTGACCGAGTACGTCGAGGGGCAGACGCTCGAGGTCGAGCTGTCCGAATACGGGCAGCCGTTGCCGGCCGAGGAGCTGGTCTACCAGGTTCTGGACGTCCTGGAGCTGCTCGACAACCTCCATTCGCTCAATCCGCCGATGCTGCACCGCGACATCAAGCCGGCCAACCTCGTGCGCGAGGCGGGCACCGGGACGATCCGGCTGGTGGGCATCGGGCTGGCGCGTCCGGGCGAGACGGCCACCGCCCAGGCGGCCGGTGGCTATTCTCCGCTCGAGCAGATCCACGGCCATGCCGAGCCGCGCTCCGATCTTTACGCCCTGGGAGCCACGCTGAGCCAGCTGCTGACGGGCGAGCCGCCGATTCCGCTGGGCATTCCGCCCGTGCTCGACCTCAACCCCAACGCCGATCCCGAGCTGGCGGCCCTGGTGGACCGGGCCTGCGCCTTCACGCCGGAGAAGCGTTTCCAGACCGCGCGCGAGATGGGCGAGGCGCTCAACGGGTGGCTGGAGCGGCGAGGGACGTTCTTGCCCACCAACCTGACGAGCGAGCTGGTGTCGACCCACCCGGGCGAGGAGCTGGCGCCCTGGGGCAAGCTGCCGCCGCTGGGCCCGATGCCCGAGCCCGAGCCCGCCCCCGAGCCGGTGCCGGCCCCCGCCGCCGCGGTCAAAGCTTACGAGCCGCGCCGTTTCGAGCCGGCGGCTCCCACGCAATGGAAGCCGCGCCCGCGTCCGCCGGTGTTTCCCAAGCAGGCCACCGCGATCCGCCATCAGGTCGTGCCGCCTCGCCCCACCGGAGGCTCGCCGGGGCGTATACCCGGCAGCTGGCAGGCGCTGGAGCACCAGTCGGGGCGCGATCCGGGCAAGCCCCCCGAACCCGGCTTCAAAGGCGAATTCGCCTGGCTGGCCGAGCCCGAGAAGCCAAAAGCGGCGGTGGCGCCACCCGCTCCGGCCGTCGAGGCGGACGAGGAGGAGGAGTGGACCGGAGGCGTGCCCTCCACCGAGGACGAGGTCCCCTCCAAGCCCTGGACTCCTCCGACCTCCAAGAGCAGCGGCCACCCCAGCGGCGGGACGAAGAATCCCTTGCCGAAGACGGCTGCAGCGCCGCCGCCTCCCCCGCGCCCGCCGGTGCCCGCCACGCGGCCGCCCGCGCCCGCCCCGGCCACGCCAGCCAAAGCCCCGGAGGCACCCCGGCCCAAGCCGGCTTCCGGCCGGTCGGGAGCCCATCCGGCTTACGAGGAGCGGGCCCGGGGTATCAGCCCCGTGCTGGCCTGGATCCTGTTCCTGATCGCTCTGGCGGCCGTGGTGGGCGGGGGCTACTTCGCCGGGCGCTATTTCCACCCGTCGGCGCTGCAGCGCCCCGCTCCGACGGCTCCCCCGTAAGCCCCGAACGCCCGTTCCAAAGGGCGACCCCGTGCGGACGCGAACTCCCGGCGATGCCTCGCGTACAAATTCTGGACAAGAGCGTGGCCGAGCGGATTGCCGCCGGCGAGGTGGTGGAGCGTCCCGCCTCCATCGTCAAAGAGCTCATGGAGAACTCGCTGGACGCGGGCGCCCGGCAGATCACCATCGAGCTGATGCAGGGCGGCACGAAGTCGTTGGCGGTCATCGATGACGGCCACGGGATGGCCGAGGAAGACGCCATCCTGGCCCTCGAACGCTTCGCCACCTCCAAGATCTCCCGCTGGGAAGACCTGTGCTCGCTCCACTCCTACGGATTCCGCGGCGAAGCCCTCCCCAGCATCGCGGCCGTATCCCGCCTGTCCATCCTGACCTGCGAGCCCAGGGCCGAAGCGGGCACCGAGGTTCAGGTGGTGGGCGGCACCGTCGAGCGCTGCGGCCCTGCCTCGGCCGTGCCGGGCACGCGCATCACCGTGGCAGACCTGTTCTTCAACACCCCGGCCCGCAAGAAATTCTTGCGCAGCCCGGCGGCCGAGACCTCGCAGGTGGTCGACCTGGTGGGCAAAGCCGCCCTGTCGCAGCCGAGCGTCCAGTTCCGGCTGGTGTCCAATGGCAAGGAGATGCTGCTCTTTCCGTCCCAGATGGGACTGGCGGAACGCCTCGCCAGCCTGCTCAAGGTCGACCCCGCGCAGTTCGTGGCGGTCGAGGGCGAAACCGATGGCATCCGGGTCCAGGGCTTCGTGGGCCTTCCCCCCACGGCCCGCAACAATCGCACCGGGCAGTTCATCCTGGTGAACGGGCGCATCATCCGCAGCGCCCTCATCAGCCAGGCCTGGCTCGAAGGCTTCACGCCGCTGCTGGCCAAGGGCCGCTATCCCATCGGCATCCTGTCGCTCGAGATCAACGGCGAGCTGGTGGATGTCAACGTGCACCCCACCAAGCTCGAGGTGCGCTTCGCCAGCAACCAGGACGTCTTCCGTGTAGTCTACCGGGCCGTGGCCCGCGGCCTGCAGGGTATCGACACGGTGCAGCCGCGCACGCTGGAAGAATCCACGGTGGAGCCGGAGGCCCCGATGCCCTGGGATACCCCGGAGCCCGCTCCCGGCTGGGAAGCCCCTGTTCCCGCCTGGACTCCTGCCGAGAAGCCGTGGCTTCCGCCCTCGCAAAAGAAACCTCTCCCATCTCCCATCTCCCAACTCCCATCTCGGGTCTATGAGCGTCCCGCCCGCGACTACACGACCCAGCAGGCGGTGGAGCTGTTCAAGCCGCTGACCACGGCCGAGGAGCCCATCCCGCTGGCCCAGCTGCACGACACCTACCTGGTGGCGCTGGTGCGGGGCGAGCTGTGGGTGGTGGATCAGCACACGGCCCACGAGCGCATCCTCTACGAGCGCCTGAGTCATCTGAACCCGCTCCAGCAGGGGGCTCAGGGCCTCATCATCCCCGAGGTCATCGAGCTGGCGCCTCTGGTGGCCGAGCTGGCTACCGAGCGGATGGAGGATCTGGCCCGGCTCGGGTTCGAGCTGGAGCCCTTTGGTGGCAACGCTTTCCAGCTACGCAGCGTGCCCTACGGCATCCCGGCGCGCAAGGCCGTGCCCACGCTCAAGCAAGTGCTGGAGGAGCTGGCCGAGGAGCGCGTCAGCGTCAAGAATCACACCGCCGAGGAGTGGCGCGAGAAGCTGCGCGCGATGATGGCCTGCAAAGCGGCTGTGAAGGCGGGCGATCCGCTGGAGAAGCACGAGATGCGCGTGTTGCTGCGCGAGCTGCTCGAGGTGGAGCATTCGCCCTACTGTCCGCACGGGCGTCCCACCCGGGTGCGCCTGGATCAGCCCACGCTGGAGAAGCTGTTTCACCGCGCCTGAAAGTGGTCGCGGTGGTGGGCCCCACGGCCAGCGGCAAGAGCGGCCTGGCCCGGGAGCTCGCGCGGGCGCTGGACGGCGAGCTCATCAACGCGGACTCGGCGCAGGTCTATCGGGGCGCTGACATCGGCACGGCCAAGGAGCGGCCCCTTCACCTGGTGGATATCCGCGATCTGGACCAGTTCTTCTCGGTGGCCGACTTTCAGGTGCTGGCACGGCAAGCGATCGAGGAGATCACGCGCCGAGGCCGCCTTCCCATTCTGGTCGGCGGCACCGGCCTCTACGTGCGCGCGCTGCTGCGAGGCTACACGCTGCCCGAGGAGGCGACTCCCGACCCGGCTTTGCGCGAGGAGCTGAACAACACTCCCCTGTCCGACCTTTTGCAGGAGCTGGAGCGCGTCGATCCCGCGGGCTACGCCCTCATCGACCGCCAGAACCCTCGCCGCGTGGTGCGCGCCCTGGAGGTCTTCCGGCAGACCGGGGTGCCGTTCTCGGCCAACTACCAGACGCGGGACAGCGGCCTGGACCCGCTGTCCCTGGGTCTGCGCTGGCCCCCCGAGCGCCTGGATGCACGTATCGCGCTGCGCACGCAGGCAATGCTGCAGGATGGCTTTCTGGAGGAGGTGCGCGCGCTGGCCGAGAATGGTTACGCCCCTTCGTTACGCCGCCTCAAGCTCATCGGGTATCCCGAAATGCTGGACGTGGTCGAGGGAAGGGTCAGTCTGGATGAGGCCGTCGAGCTGCTCGAGCGAAGCACCCGACAATACGCCCGCCGCCAGCTGAAGTGGTTTCGCCGGGAAAAAGACATACACTGGCTCGACGCCGAGGGCGACCCTGTCGCCGAGGCGCTGGCCACAATCCGGAAGTGGAGAGAGAAAGATGTTGAACCTCCAGGACGCGTTTCTGGCCCAGCTTAAGAAAGAGGGCCAGATCGTGGTGGTGTTCCTGTCCAAAGGCGTGCAGCTCAAAGGCGTGGTGCGCGGTTACGACAACTTCACGATTTTCCTCGAGGACGAGGGCCGTCTGCAGATGGTCTACAAGCACTCGGTGACCACGGTCAGCCCGAGCCGTCCCATGAGCACCGATTTCCTGCGCGAGGCCTTCAAAGAGGCCAAGGGCAACGCTCCGCAGCCCAGCAAAGAGTCGCCCCCGGCCCACGTGTGAACGGGCTTCCCTTCGCCAAGTGGGAAGGGTTGGGTAACGACTTCGTCATCGTCGATGCCCGAGAAGGACTGGCGTATGATCCGGTCGAGCTTTCCAAAGCCGTCTGCGCGCCGCATTTTGGCATCGGGGCCGATGGCCTCGTCTTGCTGCGCAAGCATGAGCAGGGGCTGGAGATGGCCATCTACAACGCCGACGGCTCGCTGGCCTCGACCTGCGGCAACGCGCTGCGCTGCCTGGCGCTCTACGTCCGCCGCGAAGGACTGAGCGGCGACGAGGTCGCCTTCACCACGCCCTCCGGCCTGCGCACCGCGCGCATTGTCAGCGCCTCCGAGGTCCAGGTCGACATGGGCAAGCCCGAGCTCGCTCCGGGCCGCGTGGAGACGCCTTTTGGAGAGGGCTGGGGCGTGTCGATGGGCAACCCCCACCTGGTCATCTTCGTGGACCAGGCGGTGCCGCTGCTCGAGTGGGGTCCGCGCATGCAGCGCGAGGGCGCCCTGGGCGAGGTCAACGTCGAGTTCACGCGCGTGCTGACCCGCGACCAGCTGGTGGTGCAGGTCTACGAGCGCGGCGCGGGAGCCACGCTGGCCTGCGGCAGCGGTGCCTGCGCGGCCCTGGCGGCCGGCGTCTGGAGCGGCCGCTGCCAGCGCGAGGCCCGGGTGGATCTGCCCGGAGGCACGCTGCAGCTCAAGTTTGCCGAGACCATTTTGATGCGCGGACCCGCGCGCGAGCTCTATCGAGGAATCTGGAGGCCCGACCCGTGAACCGTATCGACAAACTGCGTGGCAAATTCGAAGCGGCTGGAATCGATGCCCTGCTCGTCACGACGGGCGAGAACCGCCGCTACCTGTCCGGGTTCTCCGGCTCGGCCGGGTGGCTGGTCGTCACCCGCGACCGCGTCGGATTGGCTACCGACGGCCGCTACTGGGCCGTGGTCGAGGAGAAGTGCCCCGACATCGAGCTGCTCAAGTTCAAAGCCCCCGAGCACAAGCGGCTGGGCGTCGTAGTGGCTCCCTGGCTGACCGGGGTGAAGAAGCTGGGGTTCGAGAGCCGCAACCTGACCGTGGCCGACCTGGAAGAGCTGCGCGGCGACCTGCCGGACGTCGAGCTGGTGCCCGCTCCCGAGATGGTGGAGGAGCTGCGCCAGGTCAAGGAGCCCTCCGAGCTGGACAAGCTGCGGAAGGCGGCCGCCATCGCCGATCGCGCCTTCGCCAGCGCCCTGAAGGTGCTGAAGGTGGGAGCGCGCGAGGCCGACGTCTGCGCCGAGCTCGAGTACCAGCTGCAGCGCGAGGGCGCGCGCAAGCCCTCCTTCGACTCGATCATCGCGTCGGGCCCCAACGGGGCGTTCCCGCACGCCGGTGTGACCGACCGAGTCATCGGCGAGGGCGAGCTGATCACGATGGACTTCGGCGCGCTCTGCGACGGCTACAACAGCGACATCACGCGCACGGTCTGGTTGGGCACGCTGCCCCCCGAGCAGGAGAAGATCTACCGCGTCGTGCGCGCGGCCCAGAAAGCCGCTCTGGACGCGGTGCGGGCCGGCGTGACGGCCGGCTCGGTGGATGAGGCCGCGCGCAAGGTGATCGCCGAAGCGGGCTGGGCCGAGGCCTTCTCCCACGGACTGGGCCACGGGCTGGGCCTGGCGGTGCACGAGTTGCCCCGCATGCGTCCCGGCAGCGATACGGTGCTGGAGCCCGGAATGGTCGTTACGATCGAGCCCGGGGTGTATCTACCGGGCGTGGGCGGCTCGCGCGTCGAGGACAGCGTGATCGTGACGGCGGACGGCTTCGAGTTCCTGACCAAAGCGCCGTACCAGGAAGTTGTGTGAAGTTTTCCCTTTGCGGGCGTGCTATGGTATTTGCGTAGCGCGCCCCAACGCACGGGGCATACATCCTTCAGTTAGGACGAGGTCGCGGGTTCGAATCCCGTCAGGGGCACCGATTCGCCCCTGTAGCTCAGCGGAACAGAGCGCGGAACATTGCACCGACAACTTGCGCGCACATCGTGCAGCCCCTCGGCCCCCCGGGTCGCGGGGCTGTTGTTTTCTCGGGGGACGCTTCCCCCCTACACAGCTCCGCTGTAGCGGTTCATGTCCGTGAACCGCTCGTAGCTCAGGCGCTGGATGTCCAGCTCGAGCGACTCCGGCGCCGGCAGCGACTCCAGGCGGGCCCGCAGCAGGGACACCTCGTGGGCCGTGTAGTCGCGCGGGCGGAAGTAGGCCAGCGTCACGTGGGGGCGCAGCCAGTAATCCAGCTTCACGACCTTGTCGAAGGCGTCATACCAGCCCATGAGGCGCTTGTGGTCGGCCGCCGTCACGGGCGCAAAGCCGGCCAGCACGCTGATATTCAAGCACGGGAAGATGCGCACGGGCTCCACCTGCACCTTACCAACGGGCAGGCGCCCCAGAATGGCATGCGCCTTCTCCCGGTTGGACTCGGAGGAGGGGATGGAGAGGTCGTGCAGCGTCAGGTGCAGGTCCTCGGTGCGCAGGGGCTCGCTGAAGAGGTGCTCCAGGCCCCTGGTCAGCTGGTCCCGCAGCGAGGAAAGGTTCTCCAGCTCCTTCGGGCCAAGGCGGAAGAGGATCGTATCCCCCTCCAGGGGCAAGAAGGCGCCCTCCGCCGAGACCTTGGCCCGCAGGCCACCCGGAATGTGCCAGGGCACGGAAAAGCCTTCCCGGGCCCCCGTCTGCTCCTCCAGCAGCTTCGCTCGATATTCCTCGAAGGTCACAGGGCCACGCTGCCGCGCGTGCCGGCGGCCAGCTCCTGGACGGCGCGGGAGGTGGCCTGGGCGCGATCCACGGGGAACTCCAGGTCCCGCTTGAAGCGCAGCCCGTACTGGAACGTGGACGGCGTCTGCACCACGAGGTGCTCGTAGTCGCCCGAGGCCGCCAGCAGGCAGTGCGCCAGGCCCGGAGGGACCACCGCCAGGTCGCCCGCGTGCAGCAGGTGCAGGTAGGGCTTGCCGCCCTGCACCGCCAGCAAGGCCGCGCTGCCGCCGGTCACGACGTAAGCCTCGGAAACGCCCTCCTGGTCTTGCTGCGGGTGCGAATGCAGCGTCTCGTTCGGACGAATGGCGCGAAAATCGACCGGCCGGGGCAACGGGCCCTCCGAGGCGATGCTGGACAGCCCCACCGCCGGGGCGCCCAGACAGCCGGAGGTGAGCATCCACTCCGAGGGCTCGTGGCTCCACAGGTTGGTTTTGTCGGACCGCGCGTAGGCGCTGACCCCGGGCGCGCGGAACACGAGCCCGGTCGTGTCGTAATCGCGGTGATTGGTCTCGCGGTAGACTCGGGCGACCTCGGGCGAGAGTCCCAGCTCCTCGGGAGAGGCGAAGGTGCGCCATTTGCACTGGCCGTCCAGCCCGACCTGCATCAGGCCGCGCTCCTTCAAGTCCTGGCGCTGCTCGGCACTGAGCTTTGCCGGAGCGAAGGAGCCGTAGAGCCGCCCGGGCAGCTGGTTGATACGGGTTCGGGTGTGGAGCGCCTGGACGCGGGCCTGCTCCTGTGCCGAGAGGCCGCTCACGAGCTCGGCGCCCTGGCGGAACCGGAAGTCCTCCCCTGCCCGCTCGACGCGGTCTCCCAGCTTGTCCAGCAGCTCGTTGCCCAGCACGCTCTGGTGCACGTAGCCGTGGGCCAGCCCGGCCCCGCGCGTGGCCTGCTGGTAGGCGTAGTCCTGAAAGCTGTCGGGGTGGTAGGGCTCGTACCAATCGGGCGTCCGCTCGTTGGTGATCACCACCGGCTCGCCCTGCAGCACGCGGCACGACGCCTCGGCGCCGGGAGCCAGGTGGACGGCGGTCGAGTCGCGCAGGTGCGAAGAGTAGAGCCCCACACGCAGGTCGATCTCGCTGTCGGCCGGCACGAACACTTCGGTCTCGTGCTCGAAGCTCTGCCGCGACTCGAGAAAAGCGCGCGCCTGGGCACCCTGGAGCAGCCGCGTCCCGGTCCCCTCATCCAGAACGACCCCGCCAGAATCCCGCCGCAGCGGCTCGACACCGCGCTCGGTCAAACGCACGCAGAGGGTCATCGTGCACGATGCTAGGCCTGGCGCCTGAAAAAGACCTGAACTAGCCGCCCTTGAGGAAGCCCAGCACGCCCTCTTTCTTCTCTTTGGCCTTGCCGGGCTTCTTGGCCGGGGCCTCCTCGGCGGGCTTTTCGGGCTCGGGCGCCGGCCCCACCGAATCGACGATCTCGCGGGCTCTCATGCCCACTTCGCCGCAGGCCTCCACCTTGATGCCCGAGGCGATCTCCGCCGTCGACATCACCGACAGATCCGGGATGGAGCGGTCGAGCAAGCGGCGCACGAAGACGCGCGTGGGCGGGTCGGTGAACAAAACCGGCGGGTAGCCCGCATCCTCGCGGGCACGGCGCACCGATACCACGAAATCGGCCGCCTCGTCGCGCGTCAGCGCCAGCACCGGGCCATGAGCGGTCTCCTCCACCGAGCGCATCAGGTGCGCCTCGGCGTCGGCGGACAGCGTCATGCCGCGCAAGATGCCGTCCTCATTGAGGTTGCTCCAACAAATCTGGCGCGCCAGGCCCATGCGGCAGAACTCCACCACCAGGTCGGTGCGATCGAGCATGTCCAGGTGATCACCCGCGACCTCCAGGATGGTCACCAGGTCGCGCACCGAAACCCGCTCGGCCAGCAGCGCGCGCAGGACCTTGCGGACGTTGCGCAGGTTCTTGCGGTCGCCCAGGAAGTCTTCCACCAGCACCGGATGCGTCGAGCGCAGCCGCGTGATCAGGTCAAAGGTCTCCTGCAGCCCCAGCAGATCGGGGCAGGCGCTCAGAATCACGTGCTTGATGTGGGTCATCAGGATGGCCAGCGGACCGAGCACCATACAACCCGACTGCTCGGCCTGCTCGCGCAGCTCCTGGGTGATCCACTTGGCGTTCATCCGATGCACCGGCTCCACGGCCGCCCAGCCCTCGAGGGCGCTCAGAGCTTCGTGCGGACCGAGCGCCAGCAAGCGATCCAGGAAGAGATCGCCCAGCGCGGTGGGCGAATCCTTCACTTTGATGAGATACTTGTTGGGATCGAGGCCCATATTGTCGGAAATGCGGACCGACGGGGTCACGATGCCGATCTCGCGGGCCACTTCCTCGCGTACGGCCTCCACCTTGGACATCAGCGGCGCCCCGTGCTGCGGGTCGGCCAGCGGCAGCAGGCCGCGCCCCAGCTCGATCACCAGCGGATCCTGGTAGACATAGGGGTCGGTCCCCGGCTCGGACTTGCCGTCAAAGCTGATCTGCAGCTCGCCTTCCACGGCCCAGCCCTCGTTGACGAGGCGCATCAGCCCCTGCTGGACCTCGGACTGCAGCTGGTAGTGGCTGCCCACGTAGAGGAGCGCCTGGTCCTCGCCCCGGCTCAGCTTGATGTAGACCTGCGAGCCCTTCTCGTCACGCCGCCAGGGCGCGAACGGCGCGTAGAGCTCGCCGATGCGGAAGAAACGCAGGTGCTCGTGGAGCTCCTCGGGGCGATTGCGGGCCATAACGGGTTAGCCTCCTGAATCTGACGGGCTGGCGCTCGGCTCGGCGGGGCTCTCGCTCGCCGCCGGCAACACGAGGGGACCCTCGTGGACGATCATTTGCACCTTGCCGTTGGCCGAGGTCTTGGGCGTGAGACCCAGCGGCTTGAGCTTGTCCACCAACAGCGGAGCGTCAATCTCCACCACGTTGCCGGTCACGTTCAACTTGGCGCTGTCGAGCTTCTTGAGCTCCTCGACCGAGAGAGGAGCTTTGACCAGAATGCCCTGCTCGGGCTGAGTGGGGCTCAGCATGACGAAGAAGGACACGTTGGGGCCCTTCTGCGACTCGGGCACGGCGGTCTGGTCGATGTCCAGAAAGGCCGTCCCGCGCAGATTCATCACTCGCTCGGGAATCTTCTCCTGGCCCTGGAACTCCACGTCGCGCAGGGGGGGCTCGGCCGGTTTGGAGCAACCGACCAGGCACAGGCTCGAGAAAAGAGCGCAGGACAGCAAGAAATGAGTGGCTTTCATAGCCCCTGCGTATTCCTGCCCTTCTGGGCGAATCCTCTCCCGCGCAGGAGGGCCCCCGCGAGCACGCCGAAACAGAGCCCGATGGCAGAATTCCTGAGCCTGGAAGAGGCGGCGGTTCGCCTGGGCGTCACTGAATCCACCTTGCGAAACTGGGTCAAGCGCGGAACCGCGCGCGTCACTCGCCGGGCCGGCTCCGACTGGCTGCGCGAGCGCGAGGTCGAGCGTCTGTTGGAGGAATTTCCTCGCAACGGCGACATTTCCAGCTCAGGCGAGAACCTGGCTGTCGTGCGCGTCCCGCCGGCACCGCCCCCGCCCCCTCCCAGCGTGGAGATCAGCGAGGATTCGGGCGGATTCATGGTGTCGCGCCGCGAGCGCCTCCTTCCCCGCAGCATCGAGCTGCCCACTCCCGTCGCTCCCCAGCCCAGGGGCGAGATGGATGAGCTCAAACGCGAGCTCGACGCCATGAGCGAGCGCGCCGAGGCCGCCGAGATCCGCGAGCGCACGCTGGAAGAGCGCCTGCGCAGCCGCGAGCGCGAGGTGATCGAGCTGCAGAACCAGCTCGAGGGCAGTCTGGCCGAGGACCGTTACGACGAGCTGGAGGCTCGCCTCTACGAAGCCGACAAGCTCGTCGAGCACCTGCGCGAGGAGCAGAAGCGCCTGCGCGAGGAGGCCACCGAGAGCGACGCTCTGCGCGAGAAGTCGCTGGCCGAGCTGGAGAACCTGCGCCTGGAGCTCAATCGCCTGCGCAGCGAGCGCGACCGCCTGCGGGCCGGTCAGGGCACGCTCAACGAGCTCGAGCGCCAGGTCGAGGACGCCATCCGCGACCGCGACAGCCTCCAGGCCACCCTCGAGAAGCTCGAGCAGGAAAATCACAGAGTCAGCGAGCGGGCCCTCAACGAGAGCGAGACGGCGCGCATCCTGCAGGTGCGTGTGACCGAGCTGGAGGAGGAGCTGAGCGGCACCCGCGACGCCCTGCGCCAGCTCGAGGTCGAGTATGCCAGCCTCAAAGGCCAGGTTACCGAGCTGGACGAGATGGAGGGCCTGCGCGAAGACCTGCGCACGCTCCAGAAGACGGCTCTCAAGCTCGAGACCGAGCGCTCGCGCCTGATCAACGACTCCGCCAGCCTGCGGGGCGAGTCCGAAGATGCCCGCAAGCGCATCAACGAGGCCGAAGATCGCCGCGTGCGCGCCGAGGAAGAGCTCAAGACGATGCGGGCCAAGTTCCACGAGGAGCTGCGCCAGGTCGAGGAGCGCTACGCTCGCGCCCAGTCGCGCGTCGAGACGCTCGAGTCGCACATGCAGTCGGTCGAGAAGCGCGGCGAGGACCGCGCCGGTGCGATGCACGAGGAGAACCGCCGGCTCAAGGACGAGCTGAAAGCGATGCAGCTGCGCCTCCAGGCCGAGGCCGCCGCGCCCATCAGCAGCCTGGAAGACACGCGGGCGCTGATGAATCGGGTGGCCGACCTGGAATCGGCCATGGAAGAGAAAGATCGCAGCGTGGAGCAGGCCTTCCGCGACCGCAGCGAGCTGCGCAACCAGCTGGAAGCATACAAGCAGCACTACTACGAGCTGCAGCAGCGCTACGAGCGCGAGAAGTCGGAGTGGTCCAATCTCGTGGCCCACGAGTTCCAGCGTCGCGGCAACGAGACGATGATGCAGCAGCAACCCGCGCCCGAGCCCAAGCAGGCGGCCAAGCCCAAAGGATGGGGTCTTTTCAAGCCCCGTAGCGACACCTGAGCCAGCGCTGGTTTGCGTTGGGAGCCGTGTTGGCGGCGCTCGGCGTCACGGCCGGAGCCTTTGGGGCCCACGCGCTCAAAAGCGCCCTGCCGCCCGATCGCCTGGCGATCTACGAGACGGCGGCCCGCTACCATCAGTGGACGGCGGTCGGCATCATGCTGGCCGCCCGCTCGCCGGGCCGGGTGTTGCTGCTGGGCGGACTGGTGATCTTCTGCGGCAGCCTCTACCTGCTCAGCCTGACCGGCGCGCGGTGGCTGGGGGCCGTGGCCCCGATCGGGGGGACGATGCTCATCCTGGGCTGGCTCCGGGTAGCCTGGACCGCCTGGAAAGCGCCTACTGCTTGATGTGCGCCCGTCCGTCGGCTTCCAGCACCAGGCCGTTGGCCGTGATCAGGTCGACCTCGCGCCATTCCAGCTTGTTGCCGGTGGCCCCGTCGAGGGCCCGCACGGTCCACTTGGGAGCCGTGTTGTCGGTGTCGAACATGATGAGTCGGTCCTGCCCGGTGGCCAGCGTCTGGTCCTTGAGCAGGTCCTCGCTCCACTGCTCGGTCTCGGCCCCTTCAGGCATGACCTGGAGCGCTTTGATCTCGAGTCCGGTGCGGTTGAACAACAGAAAGTCCTGATCCTCGGCCCGGGCGGGCGCCAGGAGACCGATCAGGGCCAGGGCGGTCAGTAGGGTTTTGGACATCATGGGGGGGCGTTTCTCGAACGGGATGCTCATCCCTGCGGGAGGATGACGTGGTCGAGCTCATACCGGATCGCAACGGGTTGGCCCAGGACGAAGGGTGCGTGGTGGATCTGCTGGTGCGGATCCGTCCGCCCCAGACTATCCGCGGGGACGATCGTCCCGACCTCAACCTGACCCTCGTGCTGGACCGCAGCGGCTCCATGGAGGGCGTCAAGCTCGAGCTGACGCGCCAGGCGGCCGGGCTGGCCGTGCGCTCGCTGGCCGAGACGGATCGCTTCAGCGTGGTGCTCTTCGACGACCGCACCGACACGCTGATCCCCTCGGCCCTCCTGACGGACAAGCCCGGCGCCTTGAAGCTGATCGGTCAGGTGGCCACGGGTGGCTCCACCGCGCTGTTCGCCGGTTGGCGCTCCGGGGGTGAGCAGGCCTTGATGGGGCTCGAGCCACGCCGGGTCAACCGGGTGGTGCTTCTCACCGACGGTCAGGCCAACGTGGGCGAGACCAATCCGGACGCCATCTGCCAGGCCGTTCACGAGCTGGCCCAGAAGGGCGTGCAGACGACCACCATCGGGTTTGGCAGCGACTACAACGAGACGCTGCTGCGTTCGATGGCCTCGAGCGGCGAGGGGAACCACTTCTTCGTGGAACGTCCCGAGCAGCTGCCCACCTGCTTCGAGGTGGAGCTGGGCGGCCTGGCGGCCACGCTGGGGCGGCGTGTCCGCCTGGAGGTGGTGCCGCAGGTGCCCGGCGTGGTGGTGGAGCCGCTGGCCGACCTGGAGAGCCATCCCGACGGGGGTTACAAGCTGGCCGATCTGGTCGCCGGCTGGCCCATGGAGCAGGTCTTCCGCCTGACCGTGCCGGCCTGCAAGCGGGGCAAGCCTCCGGTGGTCGTGAAGCTCACCTGGGAGTCGGTGGCGGAGAATCGCACCGTGGTCTCGGAGAATCCGCTGGCGCTGCCGCTCATGACGAAGGCGGCCCGCATGGCTTTGCCGGCTCATCCCGAGGTCGAGCAGCAGGTCGGTCTGGCGATGGCCGCCCGCGCGCGCCTCGAGGCCATGGACGTGATGCGCAAGGGCGATCGCGAGGCGGCCACGCGCATCCTGCGCACCGCCCTGACGAGCTACAACCTGCCGCCCCAGCAGAAAGCCGAGCTGGAAGATCTGGCGCGCACGGCCGAAAAGGGCGACGTCAGCTCGTCCCTCAAGAAGGGCACGGCCCAGAGCTACGCCTACAGCCGCGGCAGCGTGACGCTCTCCAACCTGGGGGGGCTCATGAAGCTCTTCAAGCAGGGCGGGACGACCTTCCCCATCAACCGGACCCCCCTGTTCTCGGTGCCACTGGCCCCGGGGGACCGCCCCTGGGAGCGCGCCCGCGGCATGCTGACGGGGCTCCTGTCCGGCGAGCGCCAGGGCCTGGGCCGGCGTGGCGAGGCGGCGGTGCTGACCGCGGTCACGCTCGACAATATCGGGGCCGACACCGGGGTCGACCTGACCCAGATGGTGGGCAGCGTCTACGACCCGGTCGACCTGGCAGAGCATTTCGTGAACGCCCCGGTCGACCAGCCCGGGCGCGGCCTGCAGCAACTGCGCCAGGGCTACGACCGCGCTCGGAGTAACAGCTGGTTCGAGAGCGTCTCGGCGGGCTGCGGAGGTCTGCAGCGCGTGGCGCCGTTCCTGGTGCCGCACCTGGGCGGCACCATGTCGGCCGTCTGGGTCGACGTGGGCTTCGGGCTGGCCCTGACGCACAACGACGAGGCGTCCTGGGCGTGCGGACTCGGCTTTGCCAACGTGCTCTGGGAATTGCTGGCTCTCACGGCGCCGCCCGCTCCGGACTGGTATCTCTCCTGCTTCCTGCGCGCCTCGGACGGGCTCGAGATGGGCAAGACCTACACCTGCCGCACCGGCCGCATGGACGGCTGGACCGGCAAGCTGACCGACTTCGTGCGCGAGGCGGTCGAGCTGGCGCGGCTCGAGAAGGCTCCCGCCGCTCGTGCGCTGGAATGGTGGGGCGACGGGGCCTATCTGATGGAGGTCGTGCCCAGCCTGCTCTACATTCTGGAGTGCCACGGGGACGACCCCGAGGCAGCCATGTCGTTGTGCGCGTCCGGGTGGATGGGGGCGCTGGTGGGTGCGGCCGTCGGGGCTCTGCACGGGGTCCAGGCCTCCTGGAAGCTCGAGCCCGACCAGGACGAGCTGTTGGAGCGGACCCGCCGTCGCTTCTTCCCGTGACCCCCTGGGAGCGCTCGTTTCTGCTCGACCACCGGGTCGGCCACCTGGCCACGGCCGGCGCGGACGGCTCTCCGCACGTCCTGCCCGTCTGCTACGCGTTGGGGGCTGATGACGCCGTCTACTTCGTGTGCGACGAGAAGCCCAAGCGCTCGTCGCCGCGGGGGTTGTTGCGGTTGCGTAACCTGGCGGCCAACCCTCGGGCCGCCTTCGTGGTGGATGACTACGCGGACGACTGGACCCGGTTGGCCTGGGTGATGGTGCGCGGCTCCGCCGGGGTGGTGGGCTTGGCTGAGCACGTGGTGGCTCTGTCGCTTTTGCGCGCGCGCTACCCGCAGTACGGCCCGATGGACCTGTCCTACGCGGACCACCCCCTGGTCCGCATCGCCCCCGACCGCGTCACCAGCTGGCGCTGCTCCGGCTGAGGATGCGTTACGCGAGTCGTGCGATCATGTTCTCCCCTCTCGCGTGACACGTCCCCCCGCCCGGGGGCGCGTTACACGAGTCGTGCGATCATGTTCTCCCCTCTCGCGTGA
>JBDHVW010000116.1:0-21824 GCA_039809865.1 Vulcanimicrobiota bacterium | reverse complement strand
TTTTCCGCGGGCCTATAGGCTCGCGCCCGCCCCTATAGGCTTTTCCGCGGGCCTACAGGCTCGCGCCCGCCCCCCAGGCTTTTCCGCAGGTCGAGCCGCGCGGGGAGGCCCCGAACCAGGAGTTTGCCCCGCGTCGTTCAACGAGCCCCGACGATGCTGCGCCTGTCGGACTTGTCCGCACCTTATGTTCTTGACCTCGGGCCGCGCACCGCGGACGTGCCCTGGGTGATCGGGGACGGACGGAGCGGGACGACCTGGGTGGCCAACCTTCTCAACTTCCGCCAGGACTCGCGACTGCTCTTCGAGCCCTTCCACCCCAGCAAAGTCAAACAGGCCAAAGGCTACCCCCTCTTCCTCTACAAACGACGGAACGCCCACGACCCACGACTCGAGCAATTCTACGCCGACATCTTCACCGGCAAGTTTCCCACCCACCGGCGCGTCGACCAGTACAACCCCCACCTCTTCTACCGCAACCGACTGGTCAAAGACATCTTCGCCAACCTCTTCGCCCACTGGATCGACGCGAAATTCCCCGCGCTCAAGAAGATCCTCGTCCTGCGCCACCCGTTCGCCGTGGCCGCCTCCAAGAAACGCAACCGCAGCTGGAAATGGATGGAAGACCCACGCGCCCTGCTCAAACAGCCCGAGCTGATGCAAGACCACCTCGAGCCCTTCCGCGACCTCCTCGAAGCGCATCACCGCCGCTTCGAGCGCCAGGTGCTGCTGTGGTGCCTGTTCCACTACGTCCCCCTGCGCGAACTCGGGAAAGACCGCGTCCACCTCGTCTTCTACGAAGAGCTCTGCCAGAGCCCCGAGCCCGAGCTGAGAAAGCTCTTCGCCTACCTGGGCCAGGACCTGGGCCCCGAACTCGACCCCAGACTGCTCAAACAACTCAAGAGCACCTTCCAGGTCACCGCGGCCAGCGCCATCATGCAGGGGGGCGACCTGATCGGTAGCTGGCGCAAGGACGTCTCCCCCGAGGAAATCGAAAACGGCCACCAGATGCTCGAGCGATTCGGCCTGCACCCGATCTACGGCCGCGAGCTCCGCCCGGACCGCCCGAGAGCCGAGGCGCTGCTCCGCTCTTAAGCTCCTTTTCACGGCCGTCGCGTAAGCTAGGGCGTAGATGGACGTCCCGACGCTCAAACGACCGCTGGTCTTCGTGCACGGCTACACGGGCTGGGCCAATCAGGGCAAGCCCCTGGCCGACTTCCTGACTCAGAATCCCGAGAACGAATACGGCGGCACCTTTCACGCCGACCGCGAGGACGAGTTCCGCCAGAGCGTCCGCGAGCACGGCGCCAGCGCCGTTTACACGGTGGCCCTGTCCAACCCGCGCGCCGGCTACCACGAGACCTCGCCCGAGTTCACCCGCGCCATCGAGATCCTCAACGAGGAGACCGGCCTCGAGGCCGACGCCGTCGGGCACAGCATGGGCGGAATGGTCATCCGCGACCACCTCGATCGCGGCCACGAGGGACTGCACAACATCTTCATGGAGGGCACCCCCAACCACGGGATGCCCGGCACCGTCGTCACCGACGCCGTCGTAGCGGCAGCCGCGCCGGTGCTGGGCAGCGCCCCCAAAGCGCTGCAGGCGGACAAGCGCACCCTCTCACGAGGGCACAACCGCACCCTGAAAGGCATCAACGACCGCTGGCCCGAGCAGCGCGAAAAGGTGAACCGCGCCTACACCATCGCGGGCACGCGCATCCCCACCGTGAGCAGCAAGTTCCCCTACCTCGCCAAAGGGGACGGCCTGGTGGCCGAGGAGAGCGTCAAGCTCGAGGGCGCCACCCACGTGACCGTCGGCCAGCTCGACCCGGGCAGCTTCGCCCTGGGCGACAACCACGTCACCATGATCAACAATCCCAGGGTGCTGGCCTTTATCGCCGACGAGGTTACCCGTGAGGATGAGGGCCACTCGTAAAGTGCGGACCCACTAAACACGACAGCTCGCGCTCGATGGCCAGGCTCACGTCGCGGCGCTGCTGCGGCAACGAAGCCGTCACCGGCTCGGAAGACGGCACCAGGCGAGAGTCCACGGTATTCGGGCGCTCGGCGATCACCACCGGCACGCCGCCGCGAAGCTCGTCCGCCGAGACCCCGTCGACGTTCACCTTCAAGATCTGGTCGAAATCGGCCCCGTGGCCGTGAATGGGATGCACCAGGTAGGTATCGCCCGGCTGACCATACAGCACGTAGTTCAGCTCGGCGGGGCCCTGTGAATCGCCGTCGAGGTGACGCGACTCGGTCACCTGGCGCACGTCCACCTGCACGCCCTCGAGCAGCGGCTGGCCGTCTCCCTCGAAGTTGCCCCTGTAAAGCGTGCCCTCGAAATGAGTCTGCTTGCCCGACAACACGTCGCCCAACGAGAACTCCTCGGGCACGAACGTGTGCAGCTGGTCGCCAAAGCTCGTGCCGTCCTGCAGCTCGGGATGGCTGAGCTTGACCTCCATCACCGCCTGGTAGTCGTGCGGCTCGTGGAACATCGGGATGTGGGAGAAGTGGTCGGTGCCGAAAACAACCATCCCGTGCACCCCGACGTGGCCGCCGGGCGGAGGGTGCTGGTGACCGCTCGCGTGAACCGCTCCGGTCAAGGCTCCGTGGACCGCTCCTGTCGTCGCTGTAAGCCCGCGGACCGCTCCTGTCGTCGCTCCAAGCCCGCGGACCGCTCCTGTCGTCGCTGTAATCATTGGGGCACTTTACCCCACCTCGAGCTCAGGGTCTGTTAATCGATTGAAAACATTCTTCGTTACTGATCACCGCTTTGACGCCGACCCGGGAGCCCGGCCAGACGATGAACTCGCTGACCCCGACGTGGTTGGAGGCGCCCCAGTCGTAGGTGTAGCCCAGGCGCGTCCACGGATACGGCCACGGGCCCACGTAGCACAAAGCCGTGCGGTCGTTCATGTAGCGCACCCAGCGCCTGTCCACGCCCTGGCTGAAATCGACCTGGGCCACCGTGTCGTCCACCTCGGGGTCGCAGGACGGCCGCCGCAGGTCGCTCGGCCACACCCAGAGCTGCACGAAGCGGGTTTTGCCGTTCTGGGATGGCAAGCCCAGCAGTTGCTCCATCCGGGGCACTGTGGCCGGCTCGTGGTGGGACCGGAACCACTCCGCCACCTCGGGCACCACCGTCACGAAGGCGTCGTAGCCCAGCGTCACGTCGCGGCCGATGAAATCGTCGAACTCGCTGTTCTTGATCCAGCGCATCACCAACAACCGCGAGTGGCCCGGCTCGCCCTCCCACACCAACCCGGGCGTGTCCGCCCGCAGCGGGGTGAGCCCGGAGCTGACCTCCGAGGGCCCGGCCGTCTTGGCGTCCTCGACCGCCGCCCGGTAGGTCGGATCGTTGTAGTTCTGCCCCGCGGCCGGCAGAGCCAGCAGCAGGCTATAGAGAATCCAGTGTCTCACGCAGTTTCTCCACGGTAGGATGATGCTTACCCAGCAAGCCTTCCTGGATGCTGAGCGCCTCGAGATAGTAGCCGCGCGCCTCGCGCTCGTAGCCGTGCGTGGCCGAATACTGACCCATTTGCTCGAAGTAGGCGGCCAGGGCCTGCTTGTGCCCCGAGCCCACTTTCTGGTTGAGCCCGCCGATCATCTCCCGCACGAAGGGCTCGAGCTGACGGGGCCGGGCCCGCAGCTGGAACATCACCTGGATGAGGTCCGGCAGCAAGTCCGGGCGGATCGCGTCGGGATGCTCCAGCGCCCGCAGGTAGTAGCTCTGGGCTTCGAGCAGATCTCCCTCGGCTCGGGCGCGCTCGGCCGCGATGCCCAGCAGGACGGCGCTGGGACCGGCCGTGGGATCGTCCAGCAGCCGCTGCATCTGGGCCAGGCGCGCGCCGGGCGCCAGCGACCTGAGATAAGGAGTGGCTCGCTCGCGCTGGACAGCCGACATCGCCGGCAACCGCTCCCAGAGCAGCTCCTGCATCGTGCGGCGGGCGGCCTCCAACTCGTCCTGCAGACGGTCCAAGCCGCCTCCCTCGACGACACCGGTGAGAGCCGGGTTCAGCCGGAACGCCGACGACCAGACCACGGCCCGCAAGCCGTGCACGCGGGGACCCTCCACCGCCACTCCGTCCACCACCAGAGTGGTCTTCGACTGGGTGTCGTCCGCGACGATGCCCACCGCGGCGCTGTAGGGCCCGGGCGAGGTGCGCCGCTCCAGCAGGGCTTTCCCGGGCAGGTAGACCGGCAGCCTGCTCAGCTCCTCGGGCGCGCTCTCGAGCAGCATGGCCAGCAGGCAACCCTTCAGGCTGAAACGCGTGCGCAGGGGAGTGCCACCGATGGAGACCGGCATCGGGGTCAGCTGGCAACAGTCGTGCAGCGGACCATCCTCGAGGCGGTGAGGATAGCTGGTCAGCACCTGCTTGACCATGGCGGGCCGGCGATCGAGCTCGAGCATCAGGTCCACCGGCCCCTTGTTAAGCACCGCGCGGGACTTGCCCCGCAGGCGCAGCTGGCGGCCCTGGCAGGAGACGCGGATCTCACGGGGAGAGGTGCGCTGCGCCAGCTCCACTGCCTGCGCCAGCAGACCCTCGGGGCCGGGCGCTCCCAGGTACTCGTGCAGCTTCTCGAGCACCGAAGGCGTGAGCCGCGAGCCGATCAGCTCGAAAGTCGTGACCCAGCGCCTGTGCGTCACCCGCACCTCGCGGGCCGCGGAGCGAACCGCGGCCTGGATGACGAGGAGACCGTAACGGTTGGGATCGGGCGTCACCCGGGGAAGCTTTGTGCCCGGGCAGGAACGTCCCTCCCATCGCGAAACCGGCAAGCATGCGAACTCTGTGGCTCCTGATGCTGTTGCTCTTCTTGCCGGCTCATGGCGAGCCCGAGAGGCATCTCAAGGTAGGCCTGATCGGCTCCCCGCCCTTCGTCATCTATCAGGACGGCAAGCCCTCGGGGATCGACGTGCGGCTGTGGGACGATATCGCCGCGCGCCTCAAGTTCAAGTACGAGTTCCACCGCATGGAGACGGTGGACCAGGCCATCGAGGCCCTGCACAAGCGAGAGCTGGACATCGTGGTCGGGGGCGTGATCATCACCGCTGACCGCGAGCGGCTGGTGAACTTTACCCAGCCTTACTACCGAACCGGCTCGGCCATCATCTCGGCCAATCGCCAGTCCGCCTGGGACCGTTTGCGACCGCTGGTGCGCAAGGCCGCCATCTATGGCGGAATCGGGCTTTGCGGCTCGCTGGTGCTGGTGGGCACGCTGCTCTGGCTGGCCGAGCGCCGCGTGAACCACCTGCAGTTCTCCTCCAGCCCCCCGCACGGCATCGCCACGGGCATCTGGTTGGCCCTGGTGACGATGTCCACGGTCGGATACGGCGACCGCGTGCCGGTGACGCTTCCCGGCCGCCTGATCGCGGGGGCCTGGATGTTGATCTCGATGCTGTTCGTCTCCTCGCTGGTGGCCGGCATCGCTTCCTCGATCACGGTCAGCCAGATCGGCACCGAGCGCCTCGAGAAGCCCACCCAGCTCAACGGCCTGCGCATCGCGTCGGTGCGGGGGACTTATTACGACGAGCTGGTGCGCCACTTCACCACCCGCATCGTCGAGCGCGACAACCTGGACTCGGCCATCTCGGCGGTGCTGGAGAACGAAGCCGACTGCGTGGTCTACGATCTCCCCGCGCTGACCTACTTCATGGCCCAGTTTCCGCAGCTCCCCCTGCACCTGAGCGAGGTCCCCTTCGAAGCCCAGAACTTCGGCTGGGCCATGCGGGACGGATTGCCCGAGTCGGACGAGATCAACGTGGCCATGCTGGCGGAGGTCGAGTCGGGCCGGTTCGCGATCATCGAGCGGGAGTTCTTGAAGGAGCACTGACCCGCAACTCCTCGACTCCCTCGGCCTTCTCCCAGGTCGGCGTGGTGCCCAGCAGCCAGGCGTCCAGAAAGCGCAGCGAGTAGTCGACGATGAGGTCGCGGTGGGTCGCGTTCAGGTCGGTCCAGGCCAGGTGGCCAGCCTTACTCAGCTCCAGGAAGACCTTGGGCTCGGGCGCCTGATCGTAGGCTCCGCCGGGCCGCGCCACGATGGGGGTGATCCCCATGTCGCGCGTCCCGCCCTGGAACATGACCGGCACGGTCAGGCCCGCCAGCGTGCGCTGGCGCACGTAGGGCGAGCAGAACGGCGACCACACCACCACGGCCCGGGGCCGCACGGGGAGCTCCCAACCCGACCAGGCGCCGCTCACGCCCAGCATTGTGTAGCCGCCCAGCGAGTGGCCCACCAGCCCCAACCGGCTCAGATCGACCTGTCCCACGAAGGGAGCCTTCGTCTGCAGCATCCCGACCGTGCGCCGGATGTCCTCAAAGCGATCGCGGTAGGTCTGATCGGACCAGCCCTCCGGGTTGGCGAAGCTGACCTGGGGGCGGCTACCCAGGCGATGGGCATCCTGGTGATTGGGGGCCACCACCCAGTAGCCGTGGTCGGCCAGAGCGCTCAAGATCTTGGTGGACTGCTCGTTGGAGCCTCCGAATCCGTGCGAGAAGATGAGCACCGGCGCCGGCCCGGACGATTGCGCGGGCGCCCACACGGCCAGGTCGAGACCGTCGAAATCGTAGTGCTGGGGGGCGCGCGCCTGGGCGGGCAGGGACAGGAGCAGAGCCGCGACGAGCCATCGGAAAGTCCTCATCCGCAGTCCAACCGGTCCCGCCCGGTGGGGTTTCCGGCGCACCAAAATGTTCAAGATCTGTTTACGAGGTTGCAACAACTTTTGGACGCCCGCCCCGGTTTCGACCTCTGAAGCAAATCGAACGGAGGCCCAGAGACGATGATCAACGCGACCCGCAGCACCGAGAGCAAGAAGACCGCCGAAGCCCCCAGCAAGCCCGTCGAGCAGCCGAAGGCAGCCGAGGCCCGCGTGGCCTCCGAGAGCAAGCCGCCGGAGGACCCCAAGCCGGCAGTTCAGGCTGATGAGGCCGCGGTGAGCGACGAAGCCGGTGAGAGCAACGACGAGGACGCGATGATGGAGCGGGTGAAGGCCCGCGTGAGCGAGCGCACCCGGACCGCCGGCTCGGACTCCGACGGCGCTGAGCCCAACCAGGCAGAATTCCGCGACTCGGAGTATGGCAGCGACGCCGTGGGCGCCGAGGATGGCGAGAAGGAGGCGGGCAAGGTGGGCCAGGCGGCCGGGAGCGCCGTCGAGGAGACGCCCACGCCCGAGGAACAGGCGCTGGAGAACCTCGACCGCTACACGAACCTGTATGACAATCCGGGCGACGCCGGCGACCCCGACGGCAAGATCTCGCGCGAGGACATCGAGAACATCGCCAGCGGCGGCTACGACCGCGTGGCCGCCCGCGAGTATCTCGAGCAGCGGGGGGTCTCCGCCGAGGAGATCGACCAGACCCTGGCCTCGATCGAGGACAGCGCCAAATACCTCAACACGCACGACGACCTCTACGACGACCTGGACACGGGCAACGACCGCGAGGGCGGCCCGGACGGGACCATCAGCCGGGGAGACATCTCCCGCGTGCTCTTCGACCGCCAGAACCAGCAGGCTCAGCACGGCGACCTGCCGCCCGGCGAGAGCGCGCCCAACCGGGACACCTATCCCGAGGTGGACACGATGGACGAGCGCACTCCGGAGGTGATCGCGCAACAGGAGCAGCAGGTGCTGGAGGCCGTGACCTCGGGTCAGCCGGTGCAGTTCACCAACGCCAACGGGCAGACCGAGCAGCTCCAGATCTCCCAGGTCGACAGCTCGGGCGGCAACACCGTGTATGAGATCACGGGGGAGGACGGCCACAAGATCCGCATTTCGTCCGAACTCTCGGCCAGCGACAACCGGGCCGCCCTGGCCCGCGTGGCCGACTACTACAGCCAGCTGCCCCCGGGCGTGCGCGATACCGTGAGCGAGATCGAGCTCTTGCAGCACGCCGACGAGTCGGCGGCCGCCGACTACCAGTCGGGCAATGACCACATCCGTTTCTACGACGGCCTCGAGAATCTGAACGAAGAGGTGTTCAATCACGAGTACGGCCACGGGATCGGCTTCGACGCGAGCGACAATGACAACGGTTTCTTCGGCCTCGGCGGAGCCCCGGACGGCGCGCCGCGCGGCTGGGAGGAAGCCCGCGAGCAGGACATGCAGAACCCGAGCGACTACGCCGGCACGAGCTACGTCGAGGACTTCGCCGACAGCTGGGCGGCCTATCTCGAGGCCCGCGAGAACGGCCCCGAGGCTCTGCAGCACCTGATGGAGGAGTATCCCAACCGCTTTGCGATTCTGGATCAGATCTACCAGGACGCGGCCTAGGGTTTTTGCGGGCCGCCCGGGGGACGCCGGGCGGCCCTTTGTTTACGAGCCGGAAACCAAATCACCGGTCACGATCCTGATGGCTGAGCGGTAACTTGTTCGCAACCTCTCGGCTTTTCAGAAATGTTTAATAGACAGTATGAACGTGACCGGACTCCCCACCCAGCAAGCTCCCAAGAAGAAATGGACCGTCCTGTGCTACATGGACGGCAAGAACAACCTCTCCAAGATCGTCGAGCGCTCGCTCGGGTCGCTGGAGAAGATCGGCTCGGACCAGAACGTCAACATCGTGGCCGAGATCGGACTGGCCGGGATGAACGACGTGAAGCGCGGGCTGCTGACGAAGGAACAGGGTGTGGCCCAGTTCCATAGCATCGGCAACCAGGACATGGGCAACGCCCAGACCGTGCGCGAGTTCGTCGAGTGGGGCATGAAAGCGTATCCGGCCGAGAATTACGCGGTGGTGCTGTCGGATCACGGGGCCGGTTTCCGCGGCGTGCTCAACGACGACGAGTACGGCTCCATGGTCAATAACGAGGACCTGGCCGACGCGCTGGAAACGGCTCAGAAGCGGGCCGGCGGCAAGATCGACGTGCTGGCCTTCGACGCCTGCCTGATGGCCCAGGCCGAGGTTGGCTTCGCGCTGCGCAACTCCGCCAGGTATATGGTGGCCTCGCAGGAAGTGGAGTCGGGCCTGATGCTTCCCATCCCCGGCGCCCACGGGGGGATGCCCCTGGCTCCGGTTGTGGCCGACCTCAAGAAGGCCAACGGCGATCTGAGCGGCGAGGACTTCTCCCGCCTGTTCGTCTACCAGGCCGGACGCCAGATTGGACGCTCCAACTTCACGCCCACCCAGTCCACCATCGAGCTGGGCCAGATGGGCCCGGTGCGCAATGCCTGCGAAAGCCTGGCGTCGGTCCTGAACGCCGAGATCATCGCCGACCGGTCGGTAACCGACCGCCTCCGCAGCGTGATCGGCAGAACCCAGGACTATTCACGGGTGGCCGGCCACGTGAAGCCCTACGCCGACTACCACGACCTGGGCGACTTCACGCGCCGGCTGGAAAAGGAGTTCAGTGACAAGCCCAAGATCCAGGCCGCCGCCCGCTCCGCTCAGAGCACGGTGGCCCGGGCCGTGGTGGCCGAGACGCACAGCAACTCCTCGGGCGGCGTGTCGATGTTCGGCTCCACCGGAATGTCGGTCTACCTGCCCACCAACTACGGCCTCGACGCCGAGCAAGACCAGCGCAACTGGGGTTACCACAAGACCGAGTTCGGCCGGAATTCTCACTGGGAGACGATGCTGCGCGCCATCTCTCAGCCCGAGTCGAGCGGCCTGTCGATCCCCTCCGGGACGGGCGCGGGCCTCAAGTTCATGCGCACCGTGGGACGTTACGAGCTGCCCTTCATGGCCAGCGCCGGCTTTGCCGGCGGCGCCATCGGGACCGGGCTGGCGCTGCTGGCCGGCGTGGACGCCTTCTACCGCATCCGCGAGGGGACGGAGCTGATCGGCCACGGCGTCGAGAATTTCCAGGCCAAGGGCTCCCTCACCGCCATCGCCCAGGGCGCCACCACCACCCTGGCGGGCGCGCTCACGGGCGCGGCCGCGGTCAGCATGCTGATGGGCAACCCGCAAGCCGCGGTCAGCCTGGGCCTGCTCGGCATCGGGGTCGACCTGGCGGCCGGGGGCACACGCCTTGCGATGGCCCTGGGCCGTAAGGCGGTGGACAGCTTCCGTTCGCCCGAGGACAAGGTGGCCGCCACCGAGAGCAAAGAGTTCCGTCCGGCCCTCGGCCCGCTGCCCGCCCCGGCCCGCTCGGCGCAAGCCGCCTGACCCGTGGCAATTTTGTCGACGGTTGACTGTCGACTGTCGACCCCACGGCCTTGAACCCCCATCCCCGCCGCTGGTGGATCCTGGTCATCATGTGCCTGTGTCTGACCATCATCACGGTGGACGACACGGTGCTCAACGTGGCCATCCCCACGCTGGTTCGCCACCTCCAGGCGGACGCCAGCCAGCTGCAGTGGGCCGTGGATGCCTATCTGCTGGTCTATGCCAGCCTCCTGTTCGCGGGGGGCGCCCTGAGCGACCGCTACGGGCGCCGGCGCGTGCTGTTGTGGGGACTGACCCTCTTCGGCCTGGCCTCGCTGGTGGCCGCGCATGTCGACAATCCTGACCATCTCACGGTGGCGCGCGGCTTCATGGGCCTCGGCAGCGCTCTCATCATGCCCGCCACCCTGGCCATCCTCGTCAGCGTCTTCTCCGCTGACGAGCAAGGCCGGGCCATCGGCATCTGGAACGGCGCCGCCGGTTTTGGCATCTTCCTGGGCCCGGTCCTGGCCGGATGGTTGCTGCTGCACTTCTGGTGGGGCTCCATCTTCCTGATCAACGTGCCGGTCGTGCTCGCGTCGCTGGTCGGCACCCTGTGGCTCGTGCCCGAGTCGACGCTGGAGCGGGCTCCGCCGCTCGATCTGCCCGGGGCCCTGCTCTCAGTCCTGTTCTTGGGCACGCTGCTGGGGGTCATCATCGAGTTGCCGTCTCACGGCCTGACCAGTCCGGTCATTCTGGCCAGCGGCGTGGCGGCGGTGTTCTCGCTGCTGGGTTTTCTGGCCTGGGAGCGCCGGGCACCGGCCCCGATGCTCGACCTCGAAGCGCTCTTGCGGCCCACGGTCGCGGTCCCCGCGTGCGTTCTGGGGTTGCTCTACTTCGTCTACGCCGGGCTGAGTTTCGGCTACACCCAGCACCTCCAGTTCGGGCTGGGCTTGAGCACGCTCGTGACGGGACTGGTCTTTCTGCCCACCCAGATAGCCTGGAGCCTCTCCGCCGTGCTGGCCGACCCGTTGAGCAAGCGTGTGGGAGCCCGTCCGGCTCTGGTTGGCTCCTCGCTGTTGGTGTCGGTCACCTGCGCCGGGCTGGCGCTGACGGCCAATTCGCTGGGCGCTCTGGGCACGGCCATCATCCTGTGCCTGGTGGGCCTGGGCCTGGGGGCGCCCACCACCGTGCCCACCCAGATGATCATGGACGAATTTTCGGCCGAGCACTCGGGGGCGGGGTCGGCTCTGAACGATGCCTCGCACCAGGTGGGGGCGGCGTTCGGGATCGGGGTGGTGGGCTCGGTGCTCAGCAGCCTGTATCAGGCCGGGATGGTGCACCACGGCGATTTTCTGCAGCCGGCGCTGATCGAGAGCGCCTCCGACAACATGGGCCAGGCGCTCTTGATCAGCCAGCATCTCCCGGTCGAAAGCCGCGACGCCCTGCTGGCCCTGGCGCGAGGCAGCTTCGACGCGGCCTTCCTCACGGTGCTCTGGGTCTGTGCCGCGGCCGCCCTGCTGGGAGCCGTGCTGAGCCTCAAAGTCGGTCTTCGTAGCGAACCGTCACGTAGCGCGTGAGCACGACGCCCAGCATGGTGGCGCCGAGCGCCGCCGCGATGGCGGGCAGCTCGTGGGGCGGGTAGCTGGAATACCAGATGAAGAACCACGAGAGCACAGCTCCCCAGATGATGGCGATCTGGGTGTAGAAGCGCGAGAACATGGGGATGGGGTAGTGGCCGCGGATCAGGTCGCGCAGCAGCCCTCCGCCCCCATTGGAGGCGGCCGCCAGGATCGGACCCCAGAGCCAGAGCGGCTCACAGCGCGTCTGCATGGCCACCAGCACGCCGATGACGGTGTACGCGGCCAGGCCCAGCGCATCGAAGAACACCAGCACAGGGTTGTGGTCCACGTCGATGGCGTCCATTTTGGCCTGGAGCTTGCCCGGGAAGCGGTTGATCACTTTGAAGACGATCCAGGACACCAGCACCAGCCAGACCACGACCACCAGGCTGAGCGGGTCGGCCACCACTCCGACGGGACGCCGGCCCGCCACCAGGTCGCGCATCAGACCGCCTCCGGCGGCGGGGGCGGCCGCCAGGATGAAGACTCCCAGCAGGTTGAGGCGCTCGCGGTAGGCCATGAAGATGCCCGAAATGGCGGCGAAGGCAGCCGCCAGCACTCCAATCTCGCGAAAGAAGCTGTCCTGCGTCAGCAGCGAGAGCAGCGAGGGATAGAAGTAGGAGCGGATGAGGGCGGCCGTCTCGCCGCTCGACTCCATGTCCAGGATGATGTGGTTGAGGCGGTCGATGGACTCGCGGGGAAATTTCCGGTTGAAGGCGAGGTGGACGGAGACGGGCGGGAGATCGAGATGTACCCGGCCCACGTCGTCGTCCCAGCCGTCCTTGAGCAGCAGGCTGGCTCCCAGCAGCTCGTCGGTGAACTCGAGGTCGGCCGCGCCGGTCACCAGGTCGCTCAGGTTGTCGTACTCGCTGTCAGCCACCACCTTCTCGGGCAGGGCGGGGTCGTCGACGATCGCCTGCAGGGGAGGCGGGTAGGCATACTGCCGCACCACGCCCAGGCGCAGCTGGTTTTGCAGACAGTACTGACGAAGCGCCTCGGGGTTGGCGGGGGGTCGCACGTTGCCCTGCAGGCGATAGAACGCTGCGTACTGCAGATCGAGGTAGTCGTTGCTGAAGTTGAAGCGTGCGGCCCGGTCCGGGGTCTCGATGACGAGCGGCAGGCAGTCGATCGAGCCGCTCTCGAGCCGGGCCTCGAGCTCGTGCCAGTCGCCCTCGACGAACTCCACCCGGTAGCCGAGCTTGCCCATGTAGCGCGTGACCAGCTCGGTGTCCAGGCCCGTGCGCCGGGCCAGCTCCCCCTCGCCCTGCACGTAGTGGTAGGGAAATTCGCTCTCCCACCCGACCACGATCTTGCCCCGGTAAGCCGCGTTTTCCGGCTGCACGAACTGAAGCCGCACGATATAGCCGGCCGCCATCAGCATGGCGATCACGGCCAGCAAAAAGCCGGCCCAGGTGCGCAGACTCCAGCGTTGCCCCGGCATGGCCCCCGGGCTTCTGGCCAGACGCAAAGGGGCCCTGCCTGGGGGCGGCGGATCGGTTTTCGTCCATTTCGGTCGATTCGATTTCTATCGCACAGCCGAAGGAGAATCCTCGCCATTCAGGAATTGAAGCGGTCACAATTAAATTGCGACATGGGGTTCATGGCTTGAAGCGGCTCGTGCTGGGACTGATGCTGGTCTCGCTTTTCGGTTGCGAAGGAGGGGGTCCCAGCGGGAACAATGCCCTGGCGCCGCAGGCTCCGAGCGTGAGCACCGGAGGCGGAGGCGGAGGCTTGCTGGTGCAGCCCTCGCTGCAGGTGGGTGGCGCCAACTTCGTCGACATCTCGGCCACCGGTCAGGGACGGCGCCTGGCTGACGACGAGGTGGTCAACGTGCCGCTCGGTTTCTCGCTCACGGGCTTCGGGCAAACCTTCAGCTCGGTCAACGTCTCGAGCAATGGTCTGCTCAGCTTCTCGGAGAACAACAACTCGTTTCTGAACGTGCCACTCCCCTCGCAGCTGGCGCCGGGCGGGTCGCTGGCGGTGCTCTGGGGAGACTGGGGTCCGCCAGCCGCCGGAAATTGGGTTTTTACCGAGACGCGCGGAACGGCGCCTGACCGCCAGTTCATCGTGCAGTGGGGCTGGATCGGCCAGGTCGCGTCTCCCTCGGGATGACGCCACTCCCCGCGGGCCCGACGTCGACGCCCGTATTGCTGGTTCCCGGAGCCTCTACGAAGTCCACGGCCGACTCGCCGAGATCGAAGACGTGGACATGATCGAAGGACTTGCACGGAGCCGCGAAAGATTCTTGTTCCTCCATGTGTCCTTCCAAAAAGGATACATTATGCAAAACGTGTAACAAGTGCAAGGCTTGATATGCGTGAGATCATTCGACAAAAGCTAGCGGATGCCGTTACTTTCCCGCTTCCGCCTCTGGTTCGCCGAGAAGCCCACGTGAGTGCTGCCGAAGGAAAAGCGCGAGCTGTGGTTGGGATGCGGCGTGCCGGCAAAACCTGGTTTCTCTACCAACAAATGCACGATAGGGTAGCGCAAGGCCGCCCGCGTGAGAGCCTCGTCTACTTCAACTTCGAAGATGAGAGGCTGGCCGGAATGGAGAGCACCCAGCTGTCCTGGCTGGTGGACGAATACTACGCGCAGTTCCCCGAGCGTCGCGATAGTGAGCTGGTGACCTTTTTGCTCGATGAGATCCAGGTCGTTCCTGGCTGGGAGAGATTCGTTCGCAGGATTCTCGACTCTGAAAAGGTCGAGGTTTTCGTGAGCGGGTCCTCGGCCCGTCTCCTCAGCCGGGAAGTGGCCACTTCTTTGCGCGGCCGTGCCACGGAGACTATCATCCACCCCTATAGCTTTCGCGAGTTCCTTTCGGTGCGAGGGCTCGATGCCCCGTTAAAGCCGGACTTCTTACCCAAGAAGCAGATCTCTCTGCTCGAGAGCGCTCTGCGTGAGTATCTCGAGGTCGGCGGATTCCCAGAAGCCCAGGGCTTGACCGAGCGCGATCGACTGTCGCTGTTGCAGGGCTACGTCGACAGCGCTATCCTGCGCGACATCGTCGAGCGCTACCAGGTCAGCAATGTCGTCGCTCTGCGCAGGCTGGTGCGTCAGCTGCTGGGGTCTGCCGGAGGTCGATTCAGTGTTCATCGCTTCTACAACGATCTCAAGAGTCAGGGCGTCAGCGTTTCCAAGCAAACCCTTCACGAGATGCTCGCTTTCCTGGAAGACGCTTTCCTCGTCACGACCCTGCCTATCGCCACGACCAGCGAAAGGCGACGTCAATCGAACCCTCGCAAGGTCTACCCGCTCGACCCGGCGCTCGTCCAGGCCTTCGACCGGAGCGGAAAGTCCAACCTGGGCAGTCGCCTGGAGACCGTGGTCGCGCTCGAGTTGTCTCGACGGAGCGAGGAACAGGGATACTACGATACCGCGGCCGGATTCGAGGTGGACTTTCTCGCGCAACTGCGCGACAAGCGCACTCTGCTCGTCCAGGTCTGTGCGAGTCTGGCCGACCCGTCGATCCGCAAACGTGAGTTGCGAGCCCTGGAGCAGGCCCGGGAAGAGCTTCCTGGAGCCGAGACGGTCCTCCTGACCCTGGACACCCCGGACGCTGTTCAGGGAGTATCTGTTCTGCCTGTCTGGAGATGGTTGCTGGAGTCGGGCGCTGCGTGACTCAGGTCATCCAGGCTCTCGCAGCCAGCAACTCCGCCGCGAGAGAAATGGAGGTTTGTCGTTTAACCCTCGCTGCAGGTGGGGGCCGCCAACCTCATCGACATGTCGGCCACCGGGCATGGACGGCGCCTGGCCGACGACGAGGACTGGGTTTCTCGCTCACGGGCCTCGGGCAGACGGCGCGAAGAGGCCGGTCGGGTTACAGGACTCCCTGACCGAGCACGTTTCCGGCTGTTTACGCCCGAAGGGGAGTGTCTCGCAGTCCACGAACGCGCCGGTCTCCCATCGATTGAAAGGACAGGTGACCAGGATGGCCTTTACGCGACGTGAATTGCTCGAATTAGGCTCCGCCGCCGTTGTCGGCGCGGGGATGATGCGCGCCGCCGAAAAGGTGCTCGAAGCTCCTGCTCCCGCCACTCAAGAGGCGGCCGGCAAGGGGAAGCTGGCCGAGGCCATGGCTGCGCTCGGCAAATGGGTATTCCTGGCTCCCACCAAGTTCGGGGGCGGGGCCTACGCCATGGACCTCTCCACCGGCAAGACGCTGGCCTGGATCGAGTACTGGAATTACGGCGACACCAACCCGATCTCGCATCACCTGGCCGCGTTCCCCAGCGCGGACCCTTACAAGGGCTTCGAATTCGTCAACAGTACCCAGGGTGGCAAGAACCTTTTCGTCTATGGCCTGCCCACGCCGGTCAAGGATCCCGGCCCCGGCTTCAACATCTATCGCGTCAAGTATGACGGCACCCACATGCGGCTCGAGGAAAATCTGTCCGAGACCACGGGCCTGGGTCTGGGCGTGCACGTGACCATCGCGCCCGAGGCCGAGTCGTTCGGCGTCGCCGATGGACAGAAGGACGTGGCTGCCATCTTCGACCGCCGCTCCAGCAAAGTGCTGGCCTGCTTCGGCTTCAACTGGGAGCCGAAGTCTTCCAAGCTCAAGGAGGCCTGGACGGGCGGCGGCAAGATGACGATGTGGCGGATGCACCCCGACGCCGCGTCGGGCAAGTATGACCTGCGCGGCACGAAGGGCAACAAGACCGACTGGGAGATCGTCCCCGGGGGCGAGCTCTTGATCGAGGACGGCAAGACCCCCGGCTCGGCGCCCGCCAGCGTGGCCGGCAGCGATCCCTGGATCTTCGACCCGCGTGGCCGCTGGGCCATCGTGGGCATCCGCCTGGCGGGCATCGGCGTCGTGTGCGATCGGCACAATAACTACGAGCCGGTGTGCGCCGTGTCCGGTCCCAAGGGCTCGCCGGACATCTATCGTCTCCAGCAGACCGGCCCCGAGAGCTGGGAGATCGAGTTCGACCAGGTCTTGAGCCCCGTCCACGAGGCCGGCTTCTCGCCGGACGGCAAGTGGTTCTTGTTCATGAACACGACCCGTCAGAACAACGTGGCCGTGTTCGACACCTCCGATCCCGACCCCACGAAGTGGAAGAGGGTCACGCACGTCGAGCATCCCGATTGGAAGGGAACGTATCCCAACCCGTTCCACCTGATGTTCTCGAAGGATGGCAAGAAGGTTTACTGCTCGGTGTGGTATCCGCCCAATCAGCCCAGCCACCTGGCGATCATCGACGTGGCCACCTGGAAGGTCAAGAAGCAGATCGAGACCGTCGGCAAAGACATGCAGACCCTTTGCATGACCTACGATGGAAAATACATCCTGGCGGTCTTCAGCGGCGGGCAGCAGTACGAGAGCGGCATCTTCATCCTGGATGCTACCACGGACGAGCCTTACGGATACCTGCCCTCACCGGGCGGGCACCACGATTGCGTGATCGTGCCGCGCAACCTGGACGACCTGAAGAACAGCCGCAGCACCACCGTGTGATCCTCTCGCTGGCCTGGAAGAACCTGACGCGGCGCCCGACTCGGGCGCTGCTGCTGGTGGTGGCGGTCGCCGTCTGCTGCAGCGCTCTGCTGGCCGCCAGCATCTTGCTGGCCGGTCTCGATCGCAGCCTGGACCGCGGTCTCTCCCGGCTCGGGGCGGATCTGTGCGTGGTGGCGCGCGAGGCGCTGGTGAATCCCACCTCGTCGCTGCTGGTGGGGGAGCCGGGACAACCGCCCCTCGAGGGGGCTCGCGTGGCGGGCCTGCCCGGCGTGGCGGTATGCGCGCCGCAACGCGTGCTGCGTTTGAGCGACCCCGACTTCTGCGGGCAGTCCAGCTCGGAGCTGGTGGCCTTCGACCCGGCCCACGACTTCACCGTGATGCCCTGGGTCGAGCCGGGGCACCGGGTGACGCCCTTCGGGGACAAAGATGTGATCGTGGGCTGCCGTCACCCCTACCAGGTGGGGGAGACCGTGGTGCTGGGCGGACGCGAGCTGCGCGTCTGGGGGCGTCTGGCGCCTTCCGGGGTGGGGCCGCACGAGCAGGGCCTGTTCGTGACGTTCGGGGCCCTGCCCGGCCTCGTGTCGGCGCTGGCCCCGGGTCAGACGGACCTGGCCCTTCCCTCGGCTCTGTTGCTGCGCCTGTCGCCCGGGTTCACGCCCGAGGCGGTGCGGTTCAGCGTCTCGTCGCTCCCGGATTTGCGCGTCGTCGAGGGGGGATTGGCCATGACCGGGGTTCGCCAGAGCGTGACTTCCCTGCTGGCGGGTATTCTGGCGCTGTGCGGCCTGATGCTGGGCGTGACCGGCCTGATGATCGCGGTCGTGTTCTCGGCCGTCGTCGGCGAGCGTCGCTCGGAGCTGGGCGTGCTGCTGGCGGTAGGCATGACCCCGGGACGCCTGGTGTCGCTGATCGCCCTGGAGGCGGGGCTGGCGACGGGTTGCGGGGGCCTGGTCGGCCTGGGCGGCGCCTGGCTGTTGCTGCGGCTGGCGGAGCACACGGTGCTGAGCCAGCTGGCCGCGATGGGCGTTCCGTTCGAGTGGCCCGCGGCCGGGCTGCTGGCCGGGCTGGGCGGCGGGTGTCTCGCTCTGGCCCTTCTCGTGGGCGTGCTGGGGGCGTTCTATCCGGCCTGGCGCCTGGGGCTACGCGACCCGTACGACCTGCTGCGGGGGGAGAGCGCGTGATCCTCGAGGCCCGGAACCTGGTCAAGACCTATGGCGAGGTCGAGGCCGTGCGGGGGGCTTCGTTGGAGGCCTCACCGGGCAGTTTCATCGTGTTGTTAGGGCGCTCGGGGTCGGGCAAATCGACCTTCCTGAGCATGCTGGGCGGTCTTTCGAAGCCCACCCGGGGCGAGGTGTGGCTCGGGGGCGAGAATGTGTATGCGCTGAGCGCGGCGCGCCGCGCGCAATTGCGGGGCCGCGAGCTGGGATTCATGTTTCAGTTTCACGGGCTGCACCCGAACCTGACGGCGCTCGACAACGCGCTGCTGCCGGCTCGCCTTGCCGGCAGGGAGGCCCGCGAGCAGGCCATCGAGGCGCTGACCCGGCTGGGTCTGGGCCAGCGTTTGTGGGCCTTGCCGGGGGAGTTGTCCGGGGGGGAGCAACGTCGGGTGGCGCTGGTGCGGGCCCTGATCAACAAGCCCCGCGTCGTGCTGGCGGACGAGCCCACGGGCGATCTCGACCCGGAGAGCGAGGCCGTGTTGCTGGCCTGCCTGCGTCAGGCCTGTCGGGAGTCGGACGCCGCGCTGGTGCTGGTGACGCACAATCCGGCCCTGGCGGCCGGGGCGGATCAGGTGTGGGAGATGAGCGGGGGCCGGCTGGAGGCTCGGGAAACCCTGCCCGCGCCGGTTCTTCCGGAGGTTCCCCCGGCCGGGCCGTCGGAGCGCCCCGCCACGGGAGTCGGGAGGCGCTGGCTCGTGCGGGCGGCCGCCTTGACCGTGGGGGCCCTGCTGCTGGACGGAGCCGTAGCCGCCTCCGGGCAGAAGGCGGCGCGTGTTCGCGAGGAAGAGCGCGGGCGCCTCGAACGGGTGGCCATGCAGCACCTGCGCTCGGATCTGGGGGAGATCACGCGGCGTGCGGGTCCTCGCTACGGGGTCGAGCTGGTGCTGGACAACCCTTACCCGGACCAGCCGCTCTACGTGATGGCCCCGGACATGACGGCCTACGTCCAGGTCGGGTTCAACTTCAAGGAAGTGCCGTTGAGGCCGCTGCAGGCGGGGCGCGTGTTGAAGCTGACCGGGCGCGAGGTGTTGCGCTACGAGTTGACGGCTGATGTACCGGGATTCCAGCAGCTCATGCCCGGCTACATGCACGTCAAGTTCTCGAACGTCATGCTGGTGAGTCTGGCAGCGGCGCCGGACGGGCATGGCGTGTTGCGGCGCAGCGACAACTACTACGTGTATCTGCAGCCCGAGGGGGCGGACCAGGCCAGGCTCTCGCGGGAGAACAACTTCCCCGGGGGAGCGCCGCTCTTCATTCCGATGCCCCCGCACTAGGGGCGGAAGGTTCCCGAGCTCCAAACGCAAACAAGCCGACGATGGTAGAGTTCGATCTGGAGCGTGGGGAGCAGCGCCGGAACGAATCCAGGCGACGCCTCAACACGCGCGAAATCCCCTTGACTCGCCTGCTGGGGTTCGGGATGCTGCTGGTGGCCCTGGCCATCTCTGGCCCGAGCACCGGGCTCGGGCTGTACGCAGCCGTGGTCGTGGGCTACGCCCTGGGCAGTTGGGCCCTGCTGGCCTGGCTCTACCGCCCCGAGGCCCGGCTCGACCTGGGGCTGGTCTTCCTCATGCTCGACGTCCCCCTGTTCTGCCTGGCCCTGCCGCAAACCGGCGGTGCCGCGAGCTGGTTCGCGCTGGCGCTGCTGTTGCGCGTGGCCGACCAGATTCCGGCCGGCACGCGCCGGGTGGCCCTCTTTTGCCACTGGACCGTGCTCTGCTACGTCGGCGTGCTGGTGCTTTCCAGCCCGCTCGGCGAGGTGCTCTGGAGGGCCGCGCTGCTCTACCTGGCGGGCCTCTACCTGGTCCTGGCCTCGGGCTCGGCCGAGCGCGCCCGCGCTTCCCACGCCGACACGCTGCGCTATGCCCGCGAGTTGCTCGCGAGCCAGCGGCCGCTGGTTGACTATATCGGGCTGCTCAGCACCGAGACCGACACGGTGCTTCGCTCGCTCAAGACGCTGCGCGATCAACACCAGCTGGATCAGCAGTTGACCGGCCAGGCTTGCTCGACCAGCCAGGAAATCTCGCGCGAGGCGAGTCGGCTGGCCCACGAGGTGGCCCGGGTGGCCGTCTCGGGCGAGGACGCCGCCGGCCTGGCCGAAAGCGGCCGCGCCCTGCTGGCCGAGACGCGTCAGCGCCTGCAGAGCCTGGTGCGGGCCTATGGCTCCCTGTCGGACCGGCTGCGCCGTCTCGAGGAGATCGCCGGCCAGATCACCACGGTCACGCGCACGATGAGCACCGTGGCCTACCAGAGCAACCTGCTCTCGCTCAATGCCGCCATCCAGGCCAGTCGCGCGGGGGAAACCGGCCGGGCTTTCTCGGTCGTCGCCAACGAGATCCGGCGTCTGGCCACTCAGGCGGCCGAGAGCACGGTGGAGATCGGGGCTTTGGTGGGAAGAATCCAGGCCTCGGCGGGGGAGTCGCTGGCTTCCATGAAGGTCGTGGGAGGGGAGGTGAGCGCGTCCGAGCGGTCCCTGGAAGAGATGGTGGCCCAGTTGACCGGTGTGCTCGACCGGGTGGAGGGCATGTCGAGCAAGTTCGAGGAGATGCATCGCGGGATCAAGACTCAGGCTCGCCGGGCCAACGAGATCCGCTCCTCGCTCGAGGATGTGGCTCAAAACGGCCGGGAAACCTCGGGTTCGCTGGAGGGAGTCCACCAGTTGCTGCTGCGCATCCTGGATCTGGCTCCCAAAAAATAGTAGAAAAGGCCCGGGGAAGGAGTCCCGGGCGGCGCCAAAGTATCCAGTTGGGGAAAGAAGGGGTGGTTGAGCGTGGCCGGGGAAATGGACCTGGGAGAGTTCTTGCATCGCATCTCCTCAGAGCTGTCCGTTCTGGAGGCGATTCACGGGCAGTTCTTACAGAATTGCCCCCTCCTGTACCGGGAAGTCCGCATCAACCTGGACAAGAGCCCCGAGGAGGCGGCCCGGGCGGCCCATTCTCTCAAAGGCATGCTCCTCAACCTCTCGGCCTACCGAGTGGCCGGAATCGCCCAGGAGCTCGAAGAGAACGCACGTCTGGGCAACAAAGAGCGCGCCAAGGCTCTGATGATGCCCCTGCACCAGGGCATCGGACGGGTGCGGGGGGAGCTCCAGAGCCTGCTGGAGAGAGAGCGTGGATGCTCTACTTCCTCTTCCAGCTAGGCGATGAGCGCTACGCGCTGGCCGTGAATCGCGTCCGCCGCGTGCTCCCGCGGATGTTGACGCGCCCGCTGGCGCAGGCTCCTGCCGCCGTGGTCGGACTGGCGACCTTTGCAGGCCGCCCCCTGGTGCTGCTCGATCTCTGCCAGCGCGTGCTGGGGCGTCCCTGCCGGGACCGGATGTCGAGCCGCGTCATGGTCGTGCAGCTGAGCGCCGGGCGGGTGGGGCTGCTGGTGGAGGGCCTGACCCGCGCGGTGAGCCTGTCCGAGGAGCAGTTCTTCTCTTCCGGCGTCGAGCTTCCCGAGGCGCGGTTCCTGGGCG
>JBDHVW010000115.1:0-22043 GCA_039809865.1 Vulcanimicrobiota bacterium | reverse complement strand
TCCGCGGCACGCGACCCGCGGCCCGTCCCGCCCCCCGCTATGCCGACGAAGGGTCGGGTGAGACGTTCGACTCGGTGGGCGACGACATCGTCGACAGCCTCGACGAGGAGCTGGCCGACATCGACATCGACGAGGAAGAAGCCGGGTAGTGGATTACCACCTCCACGCGGGCATGCCCGAGGAGGAATACGGCGCCTTCATCGCGGCGGTCACCTCCGAGTTCGCCGAAGTCCTGGCGGGAGCGTCCGAAGAGGAGTGCTTCGATGCTCTGATCGAGGCCTATGGCCTGGAGTTCAACCCGGTCAAGCTGCAAGACACGACCGATGCCCAACTCGACGATCTCCGCGAGGCCCTGGCCGAGAACCTCGAGCGCGACGTCTCCCTGGACGCCATTCGCGAAGCGGTCCTCCGCTGCAAAGCCCGCTGGCCGGCGTGAGACGGTACCGCGTGAGACGGTAGATCGTAGACGGTAGTCGGTAGACCAGCCAGGAAGCCTACTCCCTACTCCCTACTCCCACCGTCACCCCGGCCCACCGTTCGGCCACGTAATTCCCGATCTCCAGCGAGCAGGTCGCGGCCGGTGAGGGCGCGTTGCAGACGTGCACCTGGTTCTCGCGCTCGATGAGCAAGAAGTCGTCCACCAGGCCGCCGTCGGGACGCACGGCCTGGGCGCGCACTCCCGCATCGCCGGGAACGAGGTCCTCGCTCTGCACCTCGGGGATCAGCTGTTGCAGGCTGCGCACGAACAGGGCCTTGAACATCGAGCGCAGGGCCTCCTCGGCTCCCACTTTGACGAAGCGCGAGGCCAGCTTCCAGAAACCCGGATAGCCCAGGATCTCCAGCGTGTCGCGCAGCGAGAAGTCGGTCTTGTGGTAGCCCTCGCGCTTGAAGGCCAGCACAGCGTTCGGCCCGCAGTGGGTCGAACCGTCGATCATGCGGGTGAAATGCACGCCCAGAAAAGGCAGCGCCGGATTCGGCACGGGGTAGATCAGCGTTTTGACCAGGTGGTTGCGGCCCTCGCGCAGGTGGAAGTACTCCCCACGGAAGGGGACGATGCGCGCCTTCGGATCGAGCCCCGCTCCCCGCGCCATGCGGTCCGAATGCAGGCCCGCACAGTTGATGACCGAGCGCGCCTCGTAGGTCTCGCCCGAGGTGAGGACGCGCTGTCCTTCCACGCGCAGCACGCGCGTGCCGAGCACCACGCGGCGCTGCTCGCCCGCCTGGAACAGCTCGAAGAGCTTCTGACAGACCATCTTGTAGTCCACGATACCGGTCGAGGCCACCTGCACGCCCGCCACGCAGGTCAGGTGGGGCTCGATCTCGCGCGCCTCGGCGGGGGTGACGCGGCGCACGGGCAGCTGGTTCTCGAGGCCGCGCTGGTAGAGGGCCTCGAGCCGGGGCAGCTCGTCCTCGCGGGTGGCCACGATCAGCTTGCCGCACACCTCGAAGGGCAGCCCGTGCTGCTCGCAAAAGCGCACCATGCTGGCGCTGCCGTCGCGCGAGAAGCGGGCTTTGAAGCTGCCGGGCTTGTAATAGATGCCGCTGTGGATCACGCCCGAGTTGCGCCCGGTCTGGTGACAGGCGAGGCGGTCCTCCTTCTCGAGCAAGAGGATGCGCGCTCCGGGATGCCGCTGCGATAGGGCGTAGCCCGTGGCCAATCCGACGATTCCCCCGCCGATGATGACGCAGTCGTAAATCATGCGCGCGCCCTTCGCCTGGGGGCAGGGCGCGGCCTCCCGGGCAGAGAACCTCCCGCTCCTGATGAAGCAGAAAATCCTGACGACCATCTCGGCGCCGGAAGTCGGTCCGGGCACTCCAGCCGAGCTCAAAGACTTACTGTTACGGCTGGGAGACGCCCTCAAACGGGCCGAGCCGTATCAGGCCGGTCGTCTGCTGGGTCAGTCCCTGGAATTTCTCACCCGCTTCTTCGCCGGCGCCGCCGCGGGCGCTCTGACCGTGCGCGGTCCGCTGCCCAAGGACCTGAACGAGCGCCTGCAGGGCTGCGCGCGCCTGTCCGAATGCCAGCTGCTGCTGCGCGACTCGCTCCTGGCCCTGACCGAGCAGCCCGAGAACCCGATTCAGGAGAGCCTGCAGAAAGTCTTCTTCGTGGGGCGTCCGGTGCCGGGCAAGCCGATCTTCCCCCGTCTGCACACGCGCTGGTTGCGCGTGGCGGGCGAGCCCGAGACGGGGCTGACCGACCTGGATACGCTCCAGGACACGCTGATGAAGCTCGAGGAGTCCCAGGACCTGGAGGATTACCTCGAGGAGGTCCTCAAGTTCCTCCCCGTTTTGCTGCGCTGGACTTCCAGCGGCCAGGCGTTCTTCCGCCGCTGGCGCGAGGTGGAGGAAAACGGCAAGGTGATGTTGGAGCAGGGCAACCATCGCTTCCCCCTGCTCGACACCGCCCCCGCCCGGTCCCAGCGCGAGTGGGCCCCGACCGCGCCCCCGCAGGGGCCCAAGGAATCCGAGCCGCAGGAGGCGCCCGTCCCCGAGCCGCCCCGCCGGGTGCGCCAGAAGACCACCAACGGCACGCCGCCACAATACAAGCGCAAGCCCCGCACCATCGAGGCCGAGGTCGAGAGCATCGTGGCGCCCCCCGCGGCGCGCGACCCTCAGAGCCGCCCGCTCGGCCCCGAGCTCGAGCTGGTGGACGCCGGCCGCATCGACGAGCAGACGCATTCGGTCGAGGAAACCATCGAGCTGTCGGCCGAGGAGCTGACCACCGAGCTCAAGCCGCAGGCCTGGACGCCCGAGCAGAAGACCCAGATTTTGCGCCTGCTGGAGCAACTGGCTCCCGAGATGACCGTGCCCGGCTTCTTGAGCGAAGCCATCGCCGAGTTGCTCAAGCAGCCCCACGGCGGCTACCTGCTGCTGCACGGCGCCCGGGGCAACCTGACAGCCGGCGCCATCGGCAAGGCCTGCGAGGCTCCCGGGCGGCGCGTGGCGGCCTGGCGCTGCCCCCCCAATCTTCCGCTGGGGCTGTTCCTGGAGCGCCTGAACCAGGCCCTGGTCGGCACCGAGGTCTCCCCGCTCGACCCGCGCGTGCTGCGCGAGTTGCAGGCCCGCCTGTGCAGCCGTCCGCTCCGCGAGCGCCTGACGGCGTATCTGGCCGAGCTGCAGCGCCACAACCAGTGCCCCACCGTGCTGGTGCTGCATCGCTTTCCCGACGCTCTCGTGCCGCAGCTGGCCGAGGATCTGCCCGAGCAGATGTATCTCGTGGTCAGCCTGCGCTCGGCCCGCGAGCTCGACGGCGAGATCCGTCGCCTGAAAGGCCGGGGCGCCCGCCAGGTGGCGCTCGACCCGGCCCATCACGGGCTCTTCCTCGACCTGACGGCCAAGCTTTCGCCCCCCGACCTGGACGGCCTGATGAAGGCCACTCACCAGCGCCTGGACCGCCTGCGCGCGGGCATTCAGGCCATCGAGGCGGGCTGGCTCACGAGCCCGCAAGAATTGAGCCCGGAGAACTTCTGGCAACTCATGCTGCAGGGCGCCCAGAAGGCGCAGAAGCGCTCCAGCGCGCGTCTGCGCCGGGTCCTGGTGCTGCTGGCGGCTTCCCGCCAGCGCCTGGGTCTGGAAGCGCTCTCCGACCTGGGCGTGG
Organism: Vulcanimicrobiota bacterium; assembly: GCA_039809865.1. Classification (GTDB taxonomy): domain Bacteria; phylum Vulcanimicrobiota; class Xenobia; order Xenobiales; family QWHO01; genus QWHO01. The sequence continues at coordinate 18,445 of JBDHVW010000115.1, read as the reverse complement.
CCCCCGACGCCCTGCTGGTCTGGCTCACCCAGGCCCCCGACATGTTCACGTTCCAGGACGGCACGCTGGCGCTCGTCTCCGAGGAGCTGCGCAAGGCGATCGCGGCCGAGTATCCCAGGGACCTGCGCGAGGCGCGGCGACACCTGATGGGCTGGGGCCTGGCACAGCTGGAGACGGCCCCCGACCCGCTGCTGCGGATGCTCGAGCTCTATCGCTGGGCCTCCGACATGAAGGACGAGGAGTGGCTCGACCGCGTCGTGCGCTCGTCGGACGCCGGCAAGCTGCGCGACAGATTGAGCCTCGAGCTCGAGCGCCAGGGACGCGTGACCGACCGCGTCGAGCTGCTCACCGCCTGGGCCGAGTGCCTGGAGCAACGCACCAACCAGGAAGGCGGCGCCAACCTGCTCGACGACCTGGCCTGGGCCTACAACAGCCGTGGCCTGAGCTTCATGCGCCTGGGCCAGTTCCCGGTGGCCCTGGCCGATGCCGATCGCGCCATCGACATCTTCGAGCGGGTCGTGCGCGAGAGTCCGCGCTCCATGAACGGCCTGGCCGCGGCCCACAACCGGCGCAGCGAGATCTTCCGCCAGCTCGGGCAGGCCGAGCGGGCCCTGGCCGACGCCACCGAAGCCGTCAAGAACTACCAGGCCGTGGTGGAGGACCAGAAGCGCACCGAGTTGGGCTACCTGCTGGCCATGGCCCACCACAATCGCAGCACCATTCTGCGGGTGCTCGGGCGCATCAAGGAGGCCGGCCAGGAGTGCGACAAAGCGGTCAAGCTCTACAGCAAGCTGGTCCAGGCGCAGCCCCACCTCAAGGACGCGCTGGCCAGCGCCTGCCATACGGCGGGCGTGCTCTTCATCGCCAGCGAGCGCTTCAACCAGGCGCGCGAGCAGTTCAGCCGCGCCATCGAGCTTTACGGAGAGCTGGTGGGAGAGCGTCCCGAGCTGCGCAACGAGCTGGCCTCGGCCCTCTCCAACCGGGGCGGCGCGCACCATCGTGCCGGCCAGGTGGAGCAAGCCCTGGCCGATTACACGGCCGCCATCCAGCTGCGCACGGTGATGGTGGAAGAGGGTCGCAACGACCTGCGGGCCGATCTGGCCGTAACCTGCACCAACCGCGGCATCGTGCACGACCTGCTGCACCAGCCCAAGGAGGCGTTGTCCGACTACCGCAGGGCCATCGCCCTGCGCTCGCAGCTGGTCGAGGGCGAGGGTCGTGAGGATCTGCGCTCGGATCTGGCTTTCACGCACATCTGCCGGGGCTCGACGTTCCGCACGCTCAAGCAGTACGAGAACGCCATCGCCGAATACCAGCGCGCCATCGCCGATTATATGGCCTCGGGCGGGGCTTCCTCGCGCAGCGACCTGGCGGCCGCTTACAACAGCCTGGGCGTGACCTGTCTCGAGCAGGGCGATTGCGAGCAGGCCGTGGCCTCGTGCGGGCGCGCCATCCAGATCTTCGCCGAGATGAACGACCTCAGCCCGGACATGCTGAGCAGCCTGGCCGTGGCCCACAACAACCGCGGCGAGGCCTACCGGCGCCTGGGGGCGCTCACCAGCGCCCAGCAGGAGTTCGGCATGGCCTCGGTCGTCTACCAGCGCCTGGCGGACGAGTTCGGTCGGGTGGACCTGCTGGCCGACCTGGGCCTGACGCGCAACAACCGCGCCGCCGTGTCGGCCGACCTGGGCGACTATCCGGCCGCCGTGGAGGAGTCGTCGCTCGCGATCGAGCTGCTGGAGATGCTGGCTCAGAGCGACACCGAGCTGCACCCGCAGCTGGCCTGGGCTTACAGCTGCCGTTGCGATGCGCAGCGCGCTCTGGGCAACCTGGAAGCCGCGATGGAGGATGCCGACCAGGCGATCGAGCGGTACCTCATCCTGGTGGAGGACCTGGAGCAGCGTCATTTCGAGGACGAGCTGGCCACCACGTTCCGCTCGCGGGGCCTGGCGCACCTGGCCAAGGACGACCTCGACCGCGCCCATCAAGACTTCAGCCAGTCGTTGACCTATCTCGAGGAGCTGTTTGGCAACGACCCGCGGACCTACGGGCCATCGCTGGTCAAGACGCTGCTGGTGCGCGCGCGCACGAACATCCAGCGCAACGACCTCTCGGGCTCGGCCCGCGACGTCGTGGCCGCCTTCTCGCACGCGCAGGGCGCCTGCGAGTACGAGGAGATGCAGGTCGCCGACAGCCTCCTGGCGGCTCTGCGGACGCGGGCCGAGGGCGAGCTCGAGAAGGGCCTCCTGTCGGCCGCGGTGCGCGACTACGGCGAGATGGTGAAGGTGTGCCGGGGCGCCATGGCGCGCGGCAGCGACCCGCCCGACCTGCGCGCCGATCTGGCCGGGGCGCTGCGCCAGCGGGGACGGCTGCGGCACCGGCTGCACGAGAATCCCCAGGCGCTGGAGGACTTCGAGGCCGCGTTGGACCTGTATCGCGATCTCGTCTTCTCGGGCCAGGCCTACGACCTGGGCGCCGACATGGCGGCCACCTGCATCGACCGGGCGCTCACCTACCAGAGTGCCGGCGACGCGCCGCGCGCCATCTGGAACTACGAGCACGCCATCGAGACCTACACGATCCTGATCGAGCAGGAGGGTCGTCACGACCTCGTGCCCGACCTGGCGCGGGCCCACTACAGCCGCGGCCTGCTGCACCTCTCGGCCGGGGCCCAGGACACGGCCCTGGACGATTTCCGCCGCGTGGCCCGCATCCTGACGCGCGAGGCGACCGACGACAACGCCACCGAGAACCTGCCCGAGGTGGCCCAGGCTCTCATGCAGTGCGCGCGCATCCTGGACGGCCAGGAAAAGCCCGCCGAGAGCTGGGACTACTATGAGAAGGCTGCCTCGGTCTTCCAGGCCTTGCTCGAGCGCCTGGGCCGCCGCGACATGTTGCCCGAGCTGGTGCGCTGCCAGCTGGCCCAGGCCCGCCTGGCCGAGTCGCGCCGCCAGATCGACTCGGCCGCCGAGGTGCTGACCGAGGCCCACAAGCTGGCCCGCGCCCACGACTGCAACCCCGACCTGGCCCTGGAGCTGCTCGAGGGCGCACTGGAGGGCATCAACGCGGGTCCGTCCGCCGCCAAGCTCGAGGCGCTGTTGTCGCACCTGGTGGCGTTGTGGGAGGCCCTGGTGGTGCGCCCCGGCGGCGCCGACTGGCCCCCCGCCACCCAGCCCCTGCTGGGCGTCGCCACCGCCCTCAAGGGCAAGGAGCTCGCGCCGCACCGCCTGATGCTCGTGGCGCTGGGATGCGCGAGCGCGCAACGCGAGACGAACCCCGAGGTCAGCTGCAACCTGGCCGGGTTCGTGCAGTGCGTGCGCGTGCTGGAAGACTAGCGGCCCGCGAAGCTGTCCCGGACCCAGCTGGCCACGACCTCCGGTCGGGTGACGGGCAGCATGTGGCCACCCTCGACGAGGTCCAGGCGAGCGTTGGGGAGCTCGTGCAGCAGGCACTCGCCGTGCAGCGCCGGGTTCAAGATGCGGTCCTCGCGTCCGAACAGGATGCGCACCGGCACCTGAAGTCGGGGGTAGCGGGTCATCATCCAGGCGAGATCCTCATTGGCCGCCAGCATGTCGGCCGAGGCGGCCACGAACTGCCCGGGACGGCCGAAGAGCAGCCCTCCCCCGTGCGAGTCGAAATCAGGCGGGGCCTCGTCCGGGTAGAACAGCGGATCGGTGGGCGGGCGTTTACCCCAGCGCATCACCGGGGCCACCAGCTGCCAGGCGATCAGCATCCGCTCCCAGTGCGTCGCGATCGCCAGCCCGCCGAACGGGTCCGGCACGTGGTTCTGCATCTGCGTCAGGGGAGCGATCAGGGCCAGCCCGCTCACCCGCTCGGGATGCTCCAGCGCGAGCGCCAGGGCCACCGCGCCGCCCATGGAGTGGCCCACCAGCAGCGGGCGCTCGATGCCCAGAGCGTCCATCAACGCCAGCAGCGCGCGGGCGTGCGTGCGCGGGCCCGGCTGGGAAGGCCGCGAATAGCCGGCTCCCGGGCGGTCCATCAGCACCACGCGGTGGTCGGTGGCCAGGTCGTCCAGCAGGTAGTGGAAGTTGCGCAACTGACCGCCCAGGCCGTGAATCATCACGATGGGCGGGCCGGAGCCCTGCTCGAGATAGTGCAGCTTGAATCCGCCGGTGGTCAGGAACTTGCCGTGGGCCGGGGAGGCGCGCTCGGCGCGCAGCGACTCGAGCCAGGTAAAGAGGGCCAGGCCACCCGCCACGAAGGCGCCGCCGAACAGGAGCTTGGGGAAGGTCTTCATCCGGACAACCGGCCCAGAAAGCGCAGCTCGTCGGGCGCGGTCTGCACGTCCACCAGTTGCAGCTCGCGGGCCAGCTCCTTCACGAGCAGCTTGTTCGGGAGCAAGAAGTCGAGCTCCAGCGTGCTCAAGGCCGCGCGCGTCTGATCGCGGATGACGTCGGTCGCGGCGGGGCCCAGCTCGTAGACAGCCTTGGACAAAAAGACCACGGACTCGATCTCCAACTTGAGCTTGATCCGCCCCAGACGACCGCTCACGACCGTGGCGGTGCCCATCAGGCGGGCCTCCATCTCCCCGTCGGGAAAGGCCCCCCGCACGGCTCCTTCGGCATCGATGATGCGAAACATCTGTCCCTCGTAACGCAACACGAGGCGCGTCATGTGCACCTCGGTGGCGTGCCCCTCGAACTCTTTCGGCACGGGGTAGGTCAGGGGGAGATGGCGCGTGAGGTGCTGGTCCAGGGCGGCGTTGATCGCCTCGGAGGAAAGCGAGATGGCGAACTCGTTCATCCCCATGCGGCGCTCGAGCAGGTCGGGGCCCTCGGCGCCCTCGTTCGGGGGACCGGCTACCACGATGAGACCCTGGCGCCGATCACCCGTCGAATGGGTCCAGACGCCCAGCGGGTCGGTGGCGCGCAGTCCGCACTGAGCCAGTTGCTCGGCGTAGATCAGCGGAATGGGCAGGGTGACGCCCTGGCCGAACTTCGAGGCCAGCAGAGTCTGCAGGCCCGCGGCCCACCCCGGCGGCACCGGAATACGCAGTGGGTCGGTGATCTGCACCTTCAGGGTCTCCGGCAGCACGGCCAGGTTGAGCTGCCCGGCCACAAACGAGACCGACAGCGTCGCCTCCCAGTCGCCCAGGGCCGCGCCCACTTTCTGCCCCGACAGGAACAGCTCGCCCTTGAGCTTGCCGAAGAAGCGCACCAGGCGCGGCTTGCTCTGAACGAGGCCCGCCTCGATGCGGGTGATCTCGAAACGCGTGGTGCGGCTGGGATCGCTCCAGGTCAGCTGGCCCCGGTGGGCCACCAGCCAGGCCTGGACGCAGCGATTGAGAAACGGCTCGGACATCTGGGCGATGACCTTGACGGGCCCCGCCTTGACCCCCGTGCGCACTCCGGGAAAGACATTCAGCTCGAAGAACCGGTCCACGAGCGAATGCTTTTAGAGGGGCGGGCTAGGAACCTGCCGCCACCGAGAGCGCCGCTCCCACCGGGCCTCCGACCGGAGCCGTGGCCGCTGCGCGCGCAATGAGGCCTTTCACGAGACGAGTGGCGTCCACCAGGTCTTTCACCTCGACGAACTCGCCCCTGGTGTGGGGGTTGTTCTCGCCGGCGCCCAGGCTCAGCGCGTTCAGGCCGTGCTGGCGCAGGGCGATGGCGTCGGTGCCGCCCCACTCCAGCTTGCGGAACTCGGGCTGCAGGCCGATATCGGTCATCGCGCCAGCCGTAAAATCGAGGATCTTGCGCTCCTCCGGCCGCAGCTTGACATAGTCGGGGGGCTCGATGCGCGCCTCCTGGCGCTCCTGGTGGAGCCGATCCAGATCGCCCTCGGTAATGGGACCCTGCAGCAGGTGGCGCCCCTGGGTATAGATCTGGTTCGGCTTGAAGACGTCCACGGCGAAGGCGTAATCGGCCTTCAACTGGGCCGGGTCGAGCTCGCCCGAGCCCCACAGGCCCTTCTCCTCGGCCACGGTGAAGACGAGCTGGATGGGGCCGTGCGGCAGGTTGTTCTCGAACACCTCGCGCACGGCCTCGAGCACCTCGGCGCAACCGGCGCGGTTGTCGCCTCCCAGAGCGGTCTTGCCGTCCGAGCGGATGACCCCGTTCTCGATCTGCGGCTTCACGCCGACGGCCAGCGGCACCGTATCCATGTGACAGGCGAAGAGCAGCGAGGGGGCGCCCTCCACGTTGCCGGGGATGTTCACGAGCAGGTTGCCGGAGTTGCCCCCCAGCGCTTTCCCGGCGTTATCCTCGGTAGCCGTCAGGCCCAGCTCGCCGAGCTCTTTCTTCAGCTGGTCGGCGATGGGACGCTCGCGCAGCGAGGGTCCGGGAATTTGCACCAGGCGCAGGAACGTGTCCACGAGACGCTGCTCGTTGACGGGCTGGTCGGCTTTGGGCTTCGGGGAGGCGGCGGCGGCCGCGCGCTGGGGAAGAGACGCAATTTGCATGCTGGCATGATGCCCTGAGCGGCTGCCCGAGAGTTTGCCAAAACGTTACAGAATCTCGTGTTTCCTGGCGCGCGGCTTGTTCATATGAGCGTAACAAACCGCGCGGGGGCTTGGAGCATAATGCTCGACGGAACGCAGTGCGCGCTCCCAGAAAGCCAAGAGCACGGAGGTCCCGACCCGATGAGCAATTCCATCCAGAGCTACAGCCCGCAGCAGCTGACCCGCCTGCGCGAGATCGTGAACGGCGAGACGCCCTTCAAGACGCTTGGCGAGACCCCGGCCATCTCGGATGGGATGAAGGACGTCATCATCATGGGCGCCGAGGGCGAGCTGACGATGGGCGCCGAGACGGTGGACCTGGGCAAGGACCTCAAGAACCAGGGCGTCGCGGTCAAGGAGAACCTCGACAACGTCGGCGTGACCGCCCGCGTGGACGACCAGAAGATGGCCGAGCTGAAAGAAGCCGGTTACCGCGTGTTCGACGACAGCCCCCGCACCCTGATGCCCAGCATCCCCAAGGCCAGCCGCGGCCTGGTGGACTTTGCCTTCGAGTGGAAGATGCCCGACGTCAAACCGGTCGAGTGGCTGAAGTCGGATGAGCTCCAGAAGCAGGGCATCACCGGGAAGGGCCAGACCGTGGCCGTGCTCGACAGCGGCTTCGACCACCCGGAATACAACCTCAAGGCCTGGAAGGACATCACCAACCCGGCCAACACCGACCCGCGCGACGCCGTGGGCCACGGGACCCACGTGGTGGGCGACGTGCTCATGACCGCTCCCGACGCCGACATCGTGGCCGTCAAGGTGATGCGCGACGACGGCACGGGCCGCCCCTCCGACATCATCCGCGGCATCCAGTGGGTCGTCAACGAGAAGAAGGCCGGCCGCCTCGACGTCGACGTCATCAACATGTCCCTCGGCGGCGAGCCTGATGGCATGCCCGACACGATGGACCCGGTCAACAAGGCTGTCACGATGGCTGCCAAGAACGGCATCACGGTGGTGGCCGCGGCCGGTAACTCGGGCCCCGGCGAGCACACGCTGGGCTCCCCGGCCGACTCCGACGCCGTCATCGCCGTCGGCGCGGCCCTCAATCCCCAGACCCTGAGCGACTTCTCCTCGCGCGGTCCCAGCGACGACGGGCTCACCAAGCCCGACGTCGTGGCCCCCGGCGAGTGGATCACCTCGTGGGCCGTGCCCGGCTCCGAGATGGCCCAGACCGGCGAGGTCGTGCAGCGCCTGCGCGACATGAGCGGCGACGAGCTCAAGAAGATGCTCAAGCAGAAACCCCAGTTGATCGAGGCCCTCGGCCTGCCGCACGACATCCTGTCGAAGTCGGGCGAAGAGGTCGAGGAGCTCGTCAAGCCCAACCTGCCCGCCATCGCGATGCCCGCCCCGGGCATGATCGCCGCCCCGGGCACGTCGTTCGCCTCGCCGCTGACGGCGGGCGTGGTCGCTCAGCTCGAGCAGGTCAAGGACCTGAGCCCCGCCGAGAACAAGGCGTTGCTCCGCAACACCGCCGACTCGATGGGCAACCTGACCGGCAACGAGCAGGGCACCGGCTTCGTGAACGCGGACAAGGCGTTCCAGCAGCTCCAGAGCGCGTAACCTTCAACCGAAAAGGCCGGCGGGATCTCCCGTCGGCCTTTTTGTTTTGCCCCTCTCCCTTCTACCGTCCGCCGTCTCCCATCTGCTCCCCAAGTGCCTTCAGCCAGGGGCCGGGGTCGTCCATCGCGTCCACGGCGCGCTGCTTGAGCACGTGGGCGAAGCCCTCCATCTCCTCGTCCTGGGGCAACTGGGCCAGAAGCACGAGGACGGCCTTGACTTCCGTCCAGCGCTCATTGGCCACGCCCAGGATTCCGACTCCGCCCATCCAGCGCGTCACCAGCTCGAAGGGCTTGACCACGTCGCGCGTGGCCGGCCCCATCACGTCGCAGAGCAGGTCGTAGGCCGGCTGGTACTCGTACTGGAGCCCCTCGGCGGCCATCTCGACGGCCAGCATCCCCCTCGCCAGCCGCATCGCGCACGCGACCAGGGCGTCGGAGGCGGTGGGGGCGGGCAGTTGCTCGAACATCTCGAGACCCTTTTCGTAATAGACCATGGGCTGGACCAGGCGGGGAATGGTCATATTATCCATCGAGCCGCCACACGGCGCCCCGGGCAGGGTCCAGTTGTTGGGGGCGGTGACCCCGGCGGCTTCCCGGTAGTGGGGCCAGAGGGAGGACTGAGTCGGGTCCGCCAGCGCGTCCGACTCCTTCCACGACAGGCCCTGAGCCCGGTCGTCGTGCCAGACAAGAGTAAGGCTGTTCATGGGCGCGAGCTTCTGTCTGGCGACAAAGAACCCCTGGAACGAATCGGTTGCAGCTGCCGACTCAGTCGATCCGCTGACCGTCCGAGTCCAGGACGTCGGCATCCCACTCGTCGTAGTCGACCTCGGCGTCGTGGTCATCGGGCGGCAGCACGCTGGCGGGCACGATCATCACGCCTTTGTATGTGCCCAGCACCACCGTGTCGTTGTTGCGGCTGACCACGCGGAACTTCTCCTTGCGCGGGAAGCGCAGCACCACGTTCATGCCGTCGTGGATCATGACGTCCTTGCTGCGCGGACGCACCACCCAGTGCAGCAGCGGACGGCCCATGATCAGCGTGGCGCCGTTGTCGGTGGTGACCGAGACCAGGCCGGTCGAGTAATCGTGCACCACGCCTTTGACGATCCAGGGGTGGCGGTAGTCGATCAGGTCCGGATTGCCCTGCGGGTCGGCGACGGCCGTTCCGGTCAGCAGGGTGCCCGCGGCCAGCAGGCCGATCAGCAAGTTGCGCATGGAAGTCTCCTCTTTCTCTGGGCTCGACTTATCCTAAGGGACGTTCAGGGTTCTTCGAATCCTCATCCCGTAGGTGCCCCGGGTATGCTGTGGGATGCATCCCGACTTCGCCCTCTCCAGAGTGTGAGCCAGTTCATAGTTGCGAGCTCTCGAAGTTGCCTAGAATGGCTCTAGAGGTCACTATGCAAAAAAGCCAAACACTCGTAAGACTCCAGGTCTCCGAATTACCCCGGGTGATCCCGCCCGGATCCGTCATAGAGCTCGAGAAAACCCCGCTCCACTCGCTGAAGTTCGGCGACGTGGTCTATGTCAAGAGGCCCGATCGGGCCGTGCTGTGCCGCTTCCTGCGCGTCTGGCGCTCGAATGACGAAACCATCATGATGCTGGCGCTCCAGGGAATCCACGAGGCGCTGGCCATCCCGTCGAGCAATTTCCTGGGCCGCGTGGTCAACGTGATGCACGACACCCGTGTCTACAAGCCCAACGACGAATCCACCCTGTTCCGGCTCTGGCCGCGCCTCACCGATTACGGCACGGCCGACTGGATCAGGCGCCTCCTTTACTGATACGCTGCAGCAGCGCGCCGAGCGTTGAAGCGGAATCCGAGGCCGGGCGGCTCAGCTGCTCGGCCTTCTTGATCAGCTCGCCGATCCGGTCGTAGAGCTCGGGGTCGCGCGCTTTCAGCTGCTCGGGCTGAGTGTGATACATCATGAAGCCGTCTGCGACATACTCCCCCACGTTGGTGCGCGAGTAGTCGGTGATGGCCTGGGGTCCGTTCTCCGTGCCGACCTTGTCGAAGCCCGCGCAGACCTTTTCGAACCAGGCTTTGTGCCAGGTCGGGTCCAGCTTCTTGACCAGGAAGTCCAGCGCGTGCCCCACTTCGTGAACCGGGGTGGTTTCGCTCAAACGGAAGTCCCGCACCAGAATCTTGTTGACGTCGCCCAGGAAGAAATACTGTCCCATCGTGCCGTCCGGCTGACCGTCCTTGTCCCGGCCGGTGTTGGCCAGGCCCGTCCCGGACTCGGTCCAGCGCTGCACGACGCCCCAGTCGTGCTCGTCGAGCGCCAGCGTCTTGTCTCCCACCGGCGTGAAGATCATGTTCGGCACCAGCAGGTTGAACTTGCGATGGTCGAGCGTGAGGGCCTCGGGATGCCGCGCCGCGGCCGCCTGCACCCTGGCGGGGTCCATCTTCTGCAGCCTGGCCAGGTCCATCATCCGCCCGGTGGCCTCTTGCGTGGCCGCTTTGAGCTGGTCACCGTTGATCAGCTCCATCAGCTTGTAGAACTTGGCGAATTGCTCGGGCGTCTTGCATCCGTGAGCCCTGGCCATCTCCAGCATGGTCAGGGGCATCTGGGCCTGCATCGCGAGCATGGGAGCCATGCTCATGCCTCCCCCCAACAGCCCTCCGCCCATCGTCGGAACCTCGTTCACGGGGTAGCTGAACGGCTTAAGGCTGAGCCCGCTCTCCCACGTCTCGGTGAGCACGAACGCGTTCTTCTCCGAGGAGAGCTTCCCGATGGCCAGGTTGAGGTCGCGCAGCTTCTCCTGGTCCGGCGTGAGCTTGGGGGCCTGGGCTCCGAAGCCTCCGATTCCAAGCGGTAGCATCCCCGCCAGGGGGCCGGGGAGCTGGGGCAACCCCATGCGCTGAGCCAGGCGGTCGCGCTCGCCTTCGAGCTGGCGGATGCGGCCACCGAATCTCTGCTCGGCGCGGCTCTGGAGGTCGGCCGTGAAGCTGCGCAGCCTGTCAGCCTGATCTTCGAGGTGGCTCTGGTCGCGCAACACCCCCGCCCGGGTCAGGTCCTGACCTGGGTGCACGACCTCGATCTGGAGCCCGTTCCGGTAGAGGAGCGAGATCACCTGGGGATTGACGGGCTTGAGCGCTCGGAGCAGCGTGGCCCGCTCTTCGGGAGTGGCGGGGGTCAGGCCGGGTTGCGTGGCCATCGCCACGATCTGCTCTTGCGGGCTCTGCTGGGAGAGGGCCACCGCGGGACCGATGGAGGGACCGAGCGTGGCGAGGGCGCCCGCGAGGCTCAGGATGCCCATCCCCAGCACGGCCGCGCGGCGCCAACCCCTGGGACCGGTGGGCTTGACCTCGGGGGCGGGCTCGGTGGTGCCCAGGAAGACTTCGCCCGGATCGGCACTCTTGCGCGCCCCGGGCGGCCCCATGTGCTCCAGCCCGACAGACGCGATGGGCCGGGAGATGGGGGTCAGCATCGCACCCATTTTCGCCAGGCATCCTCCCGTCTCCCCCACGTAGGGAGCTCCCGCGGGGTGGCGAAGAGCTTTCAGTGTTACAGACTCTTCCCTTTGGACCGGCCACGCTGCGCTGGTTCGAGCAAAACTTCCCCCAGCCCACCGCGGTTCAAGAGCGAGGCTGGCCCCTCATCGCCAGCGGCAAGAACACCCTGTTGCTGGCCCCCACCGGCTCGGGCAAGACCCTGGCTGCCTTCCTGGCCAGCATCGACCGCCTCATCCAGAATCCCGTCCAGGCTCCCGGCGTACGCGTGCTCTACCTGTCGCCCCTGAAGGCGCTGGTCTACGACGTCGAGCGCAACCTGCAGGCGCCCCTGATCGGCGTGGCGCGGGCGGCCGAGGCTCTGGGCCTGGAGACCCGCCTGCCACGCGTGGACATCCGCACGGGGGATACGCCTCAGCGCTTGCGGGCGGCGCAGCGCAAGCAGCCGGCCGAGATCCTGGTGACCACTCCCGAGAGCCTGTTCCTGCTGCTGTCCTCGCAGGCGCGCGAGACGCTGCGCACGGTTGAAACCGTCATCGTGGACGAGATCCACGCCGTGGCAGGCACCAAGCGCGGGGTTCACCTGGCGGTCTCGCTGGAGCGCCTGGCCGCGCTCTGTCACAAGGACCCCCAGCGGGTGGGGCTCTCGGCCACCGTCCGGCCCGTGGACGAGGTGGCCCGCTATCTGGGCGGCGCCCGTCCGGTCGAGATCGTGGACACCACCGACAAACCCCGGCTCGACCTCGAGGTCCGCGTCCCCGTCGTGGACATGGAGGCGCCCCCCGAAGGCGGCTCGATCCTGGGCCAGCTGCGCAAGAGCGAGGCCGCCGAGCCCACGGGCTTCATGCAGTCGATGTATCCGCAGCTCCTCGAGGAGATCCGCGCGCACCGCTCCACGATTCTGTTCGTGAACAACCGCGGGCTGTGCGAGCGCCTGGCGACACGGCTCAACGAGCTGGCCGGGGAGGACCTGGTGCAGGCGCACCACGGCTCCATCTCGCACGGCCAGCGGCGCGAGATGGAGGAGGCTCTGAAGGCGGGCACGCTCAAGGCCATCGTGGCGACGTCCTCCCTGGAGCTGGGCATCGACATGGGGGCGGTCGACCTGGTGCTGCAGGTTTCCTCGCCCCAGTCGGTGGCCCGCGGCCTGCAGCGCGTGGGGCGGGCCGGCCACCAGGTGGGCGCGACCAGCATCGGTCGGCTCTATCCCAAGCACCGCGGCGATCTGCTCGAGTGCGCGGTGGTGGGGCGCGAGATGTTGAACGGCCGCATCGAGCCGTTGAAGGTGCCCCGCAATGCCCTGGACGTGCTGGCGCAACAGATCGTCAGCATCGTGGCCACCTCTCCCCTGAGCGTCGACGAGCTGGAGGGCTTCATCCGGCGCGCTTATCCCTACCGCGAGCTGACCCGGGACGCTTTGCACGCGGTGCTGGACATGCTGAGCGGCCGCTACCCCTCCACCGATTTCGCCGAGCTGCGGCCGCGCGTGAATTGGGATCGCGAGACGGGCGAGCTGACCCCCCGGCGCGGGGCGGGCCAGCTGGCCATGGTCAACGGCGGCACCATCCCCGACCGCGGGATGTATGGCGTGCACCTGGGCCCCGAGGGGCCGCGCGTGGGCGAGATGGACGAGGAGATGGCCTACGAGGTGCGCCGCGGGCAGAACTTCGTCCTGGGTAGCACGACCTGGCGCATCGAGGACATCACGCGGGAGAAGATCGTGGTCTCCCCGGCCCCTGGCGAGCCCGGGAGGCTGCCTTTCTGGCGCGGGGAGGGTCCGGGCCGGACCGTGGAGCTCGGACGCGCTCTGGGTGCCTTTACGCGCGAAATGGCTGCCCATGATTTCTCGACCGAGTGGGTCATGCAGCAGGTGCCGGTGGACGAGCTCGCGGCCGGCAACCTGGTGGCCTTCGTGCAGGAGCAGCAAGAGGTGACGGGCACGCTGCCGACGGACCGCGCCATCACGGTAGAGCGTTTCCGGGACGAGCTGGGCGACTGGCGCATCTGCATCCTGTCGCCGTTTGGAGCGCGGGTGCACGCGCCCTGGGCGATGGCTATCGAGGGCCTGCTCTCGCAGGAGGCGGGGTTCGACGTCCAGACCGTCTGGAGCGACGACGGCATCGTGCTGCGCCTGGTGGAGGGCGAGGTGGAGCTGGAGAAGCTTTTCCCCGACCCCGACGAGACCGAGGATCTGGCGGTCGACCAGCTGTCCCACAGCGGCATCTTCGCCTCGCAGTTCCGCGAGAACGCCGGCCGCTCGCTGCTGCTTCCGCGCCGCTATCCGGGCCAGCGCACGCCGCTCTGGACCCAGCGCCTCAAGGCGCAGTCGCTGCTGGCCACGGCCTCGGCCTTCCCGAGCTTTCCGGTCATCCTGGAGACCTATCGGTCATGCCTGCAGGACTACTTTGACCTGCCCTCGCTGGTCGAGGTTCTGCGCGCCATTGCGCGCCGCGAGATCCGAGTGGACGAGGTGGAGACGACGTCTCCCTCCCCGATGGCCCGCTCCCTGGCATTCGCTTACCAGGCGGCGTATCTCTACGAAGGGGACACGCCCCTGGCGGAGCGCCGGGCCCAGGCGCTCACGCTCGACCGCAAGATGCTGCGCGAGCTGCTCGGGCGCGAGGATTTGCGCACGCTGCTGGATCTTTCTGTTCTAACTGAGCTTGAGGAAGAGCTGGTAACCCGGACGTTGCGCCATCCGGATGACGTGCATGACCTGCTGCGGGCGGTGGGGGACCGGTCTCTGGTCGAGCTGGGGGTGTCCTCTGAGTGGTTGTCGGCTTTGGAATCCGCGCGACGTGTGGTGCGGTTGCGGCTGGGCGGGGAAGAGCGCTACGTGGCGGTCGAGGACGCGGCGCTCTATCGCGACGGGTTGGGAGCTGCGTTGCCCGGGGGCATTCCGCGGGTGTTTTTGTCGGCCTCGGAGCGCCCGTTGGAGACGCTGTTCCTGCGTTACGCCCGGACCCACGGGCCGTTCCTGACGGCCGACCTGGCGGCGCGCTACGGAATGGTGCCTGGTCAGGTCGAGCCGATTCTGCAAAGCTTCCTGGACCGTGGACGGTTGCTTTACGGCGAGTTCCGCCCCGGGGGTGTCGAGCAGGAGTGGCTGGATCCGGACGTGCTGATCAAGCTCAAGAAGCGCACCCTGGCGCGGCTGCGCAAGCAGATCGCCCCGGTGGAGCCGGCCGTGCTGGGGCGGTTCTTGCCCTCGTGGCAGGGCGTCGGCTCGGGCGCGCGCGGACACAACCGCCTGCGCGAGGTGCTGGCGCAGCTCGAGGGGTTGGCGCTGCCCTGCTCCGACCTGGAGAAGTGGATTCTACCGGCGCGCGTGCGCGATTTCCACCCGCGCATGCTCGACGAGCTGGGAGCTTCGGGGCAGTTGATCTGGGTGGGCGCGGGCTCTCTCGGCCCCACCGACGGGCGGATCTGCGTGTATCGGCGGGAGCGGTTCACGGCGCTGTCTTCTTTGCCTTCGGCCTATGACGGGTCTTCGGAGTTGTGTGTGGCGGTGTTGGAGCATCTGACCTCGCGCGGCCCGTCGTTCTTCTTTCAGCTGCCGTCGGCTCCGGCCGCCGACTTGCTGGTGGCGCTTTCGGAGCTTTCCTGGAAGGGCTTGATCACGAACGACACGTTTCAGCCTTTGCGCTTGTTCGGGCGGGCGCGGCGGCGTCCGGGGCGCAACGATCCGCTGCTGACCGGTGGCCGCTGGTCGCTGGTCTCGTCGTTCTTCGAAGGCGTGCCCGACCCGACGCGTCAGGCGGTGGCACGGGCGCACGCGCTGCTGGAGCGCTATGGTGTGGTGGCGCGCGAGACGGCGGCCGTGGAGCGCTTTGGCTCGCTCTATTCGGTGCTCAAGGAGATGGAGGAGGGCGGCCTCGTGCGGCGCGGCTACTTCGTGGACGGGCTATCCGGGGCTCAGTTCGCCTATTCGGGCGCGGTGGATCGCTTGCGGGGCTGCCGGGACGAGGACCGCTCGATCGTGCTCCTGTGCACCTGCGACCCTGCCAATCCGTATGGCTCGTTGCTCCCCTGGCCCGAGAACGCCGGCCGTCCGCGGCGGGCCGCGGGCACGTTTGTGGTGCTGCGCTCGGGCGAGCCGGCGCTGTATGTGGAGAAGCACGCGCGCAAGCTGCTGACCTTTCCTGGCTTCGACGAGCGTTGTGCCGCCGTGCTGGACGAGCTGGCGGCGCGCTCCAAGGGCAAGCTCTTGCGGGTGGAGCAGATCGACGGCGTGCCGGCCCCCCAGGCTGCTTCCGCGCCGCTGTTCCGGGCGGCGGGCTTCAAGGGCGAGTTCACGACGCTGGTGCGCATGGTAAGCTAGGGGTGTCGTGAACTTCTCGGCTCTGTGGCTTGGGCTCGTTTGCTTTTTCTTGTTGAGCCTGTGGTATCGCTGGCTCCTTCCCCGAGCCGGTCTCACCTCGCCCGAGATGGACGCGAAAGCTTTGATGAAGGAGGCTCGGGGGCGGGCCTTCGGCGTCAGCGGCTTCGCTATGGCAATCATGGTCACGATGCTCGAGTTGTGGCCCAGGATGGAGTTCTGGCCCGAGTCGATCTCCCCGCGCCTGTTCGTTTACTTCGTGCTGTTGCTGGTCGCTTTGACGGACACGGTCTACGTGGTCGTGCGCTATATCCTGTTGCCTCGCTGAGCTACACGGGGGCTTTGTAGTTCCAGAACGGGCGCACGGCCAACGACACGATCAGCACGAATACCGCGCAGGCCAGTCCTCCGGCCGCCCACGAGATGGTGACGTCGGTGGCGCTGGCCATGGCTCCGGCGCGCAGGTCGCCCAGGCGCGGACCGCCCGCGACCACCGCGATGAAGACGCCCTGCATGCGGCCGCGCATCTCGTCCGGGGCGTACTGCTGCAGAATGGTCTGGCGGAAGACCGCGCTGATGAGGTCGGCGGAGCCGGCCAGCGCCAGGCAGAGCAGCACCAGCGGCAGCGAGGTGGCGAGGCCCGAGACGGCGATCGCGAGTCCCCAGGCGATGACGGAGAGCGTGAGCGCGACGCCCTGGCGCTGGACGCGCCCGATCCACCCGCTGGCGAGCCCGGCGCAGACCGAGCCGATGGGAATGGCGGCGTAGAGCATCCCGACCGAGCCCGGGAAGCGGTCCTGGGCGACTTCGGGGAAGAGCGAGCGGGGCATTGCCAGCACCATGGCGGCGATGTCCACCACGAAGGACATCAGCAGTACCGGGCGTGTGCCGATGAACGCCAGTCCCTCGGCCACGGCCCGGAGTCCGGCGGGGCGAGCGGACTGGTCGGGGGGGATGGCCGGCAGGCGGAACGCGCTGTAGAGGGCGATGGTGAACAGCGTGGCGTCCACGCCGTAGGCCCACGAGTAGCCGCGCGGAAGACCGACGAGGGCGCCGGCGATCAGGGGGCCGAGCACCTGTCCCACGTTGCCCACGGTGAAGTTGAGCGTGTTGGCGGCGGGCACGAGTTGGAGAGGGACGATGCGGGGGATGATCGACCCGCGCGCCGAGGAGGCCACGGCGAAGCAGCCGGACTGGATGGCCACCAGGCCCAGGATGAGTGGCACGCTCTGCACGCGCAGCAGGGTTTGGGCGACCAGAGCGAGCGTGACGAGCCAGGTGCCGATGGAGCCCCAGAAGTAGAGCTGGCGGCGGTCGATGGCGTCGGCGACCGCGCCGCCGTAGAGTCCGAAGGTGACGATCGGCACGAGTCCGACGAGGCCCACCAGTCCGACCTGGAGCGAAGACTGGGAGAGCTCGAACACTTCCACCGGCACGGCGGTCTGGGTGAGCATCGTCCCGATGAAAGCGGCGCCCTGCCCGATCAGCAGGCGTCTGTAGGCGGGAATGGCCAGCGGCCGCACATCCAGCGCGTGCCGCCCCAGAAGGGATCTCGAGCTCACTTGCATGAGAACTACCCGCTCCGGGGGCGGGGTCCTACAAGACGAACACGATTGGACACTGGACCCAACGTTTGAGCAGGCTCACGTCGGCGCGGGTGGGTTGATAGCGAGTGCCGTCCCAAGTCCAGAGCCAGTAGCCCTCTGGAAGGTCCTCACCAATCTGACCATTCCGCAGATAACAGTGGTAGGTTAAAAAGCGGCGGTTGGGACCCGGTTCCATCCACATGCGCGGCTTGCCAAAAACAACGTCGGTGTTTGCTCCAAAGCGCAAGACCGTGGTTCTTCCTTGCTCTACAATCAACTGGCAGTAATCGTTCGAACCTCCTCCCGACCCGACCTGAAGGCTCTCATCCCCCTCAAGTTGTCGACTTACATAGGTCCAATTGCCACCATGATAGCTGCGGACATCAGACAACTCTTCCCAATCCCAATATGCGCTCGGCAGGGGTCGGATCAGAGAGTGCGCGTCCATACAAATGACGACCAGCACGACGATCCCTAGGAACTTTCTCATCTCATCAGCATTGCACTGCCCCGTGACATCCGTGAGTCTTTAGTGGGTCGGTCAGGTGACGCCCGGGGATGTGCTCCTCTCATGACACTTCCCAGCGGTTCGAAATTGAGCGGAATACGCAGGCCGGACTTCCATCCGCGAAAAAGCGCTGTCTACGCACGAACTCGAGTCGTACGACGTGGAGAAGGGCGCATACGGGGATCTGCGGGTCGAACGACGGGTGGACGTCGTGAGAGGCATGCGGATCGCACGGACGCGGGGCCGGGCCGGCAGCCGAGAGAACGATTGGGAACACGGACGCGGGCGAGCGGAATACGCACGAGGAAGTGCGTACCCAGTCCAGCCGGCGGTATACCCCCTACCTGGCTGCGTACGCAGTTCCAACTGCGTAAAAGTTGACCGCCCGGGCAGCCGGCCCGCACGACGCGAGGAAGTCGTACGTCAAGAAAATATCGTACGACTTGCTTAAGGCCGTGTACTCACGAACTCGAGTCGTACGACGTGGAGAAGGGCGTATACGGGGATCTGCGGGTCGTACGACGGGTGGACGTCGTGAGAGGCATGTGGGTCAC
>JBDHVW010000114.1:0-22447 GCA_039809865.1 Vulcanimicrobiota bacterium | reverse complement strand
GTGTCCCAGGGGTTGGCGCCCAGGTCGGCGGCCGCTTCCTCGAGGCGGAAGTCCATCCCCGCCAGGCGCGCGCGCACCGTGATGGTCACGTAGCTCACGCAGAACGCGATGTGGGCCACGATGACCGTCCCGAGCGACAGCCTCCAGCCGATGGCGGCCAGGAAGCTCAAGAGCGACGTTCCCATCACCACCTCGGGGACGACCATCGGCAGGTAGACCAGGCCGCTCAGGACGCCTCGCAGGCGGAAGCGGTAACGCGTGAGGGCCAGGGCGGCCATCGTGCCCAGCGTGGTGGCGACCAGCGTGGCCATGAGGCCGACCTCCAGGCTGTTCCAGAGAGCGCGGCCCAGCAAGACGTCGCCCAGAAGCGTGCTGTACCATTGCGCCGTGAAGCCCTTCCAGACCGCGTTGCGGGGGTCGGCGTTGAAGCTGTACAGCACCATCACCAGCACCGGGGCGTAGAGGAACAGGTAGACCAGGCAGGCGTAAGCTTCCAGCCAGCGGTTGCGCTTCATGCCAGCACCTCCTCGGAGCCCGAGAGCCGCACGTAGAGCGCGATGCCGGCCAGCATCAAGAGCATGAGCAAGAGGGCCAGCGCGGCCCCGAACGGCCAGTTGAAGAGCTGCAGGTACTGCTCCTGGATGGCCTGCCCGATGGTGGTTGTCTCGGGGCCGCCCAGCAACTCGGGGGTGACGAAGTCGCCCATGGCCGGCACGAACGTCAGCAGGCTGGCCGCCAATATCCCTGGTCTCGAGAGCGGCAGCACCACGTTGCGCAGGGTCTGGAAGGGCGAGCTGCCCAGGTCGGCGCTGGCCTCGAGCAGACGGCGGTCGATTTTCTCGAGCGAGACGTAGATGGGCAGCGTGGCGAAGGGGAGGAAGCCGTAGGTCAGGCCCAGGATGACGGCCCCGTCGGTGGCCAGCATGTCCACCGGGTGACCCAGCCAGGGCACGAACAGGGCCGTGTTGAGCAAACCCTCGGTCTGCAGCAGCGTCATCCAGGAGTAGGTGCGCACCAGGTAGCTGGTCCAGAACGGCAGCATCAGCAGCATCAAGTAGAATCCCTTGCGCCGCCCGCCGTGCAGGGCGATGAAGTAGGCCAGCGGATAGCCCAGCAGCAGGCACCAGAGCGTGGTGGCCGCCGCGTAGCGCATCGAGCGCAGCACCACCGGGCCGTAATCGGGATTGACCGCCCGCCGGTAGTTGGCCAGCGACCACTCGCGGCTGATGTCGTAGTCGGGCGTGACCTCGTGGAAGCTCTGCAGCGTGACCGCCCCCAACGGGAGCAGGTAGAACGCCACCAGCCACAGCACCATCGGCAAGATCAGGAGCCAGGCCGCGCGCTGCTTCAAGACTGGAGCTTCACTTTCTCCCAGACCTGGTCCCAGAGCCGCTCTCCGGCCCCCAGGTCTTGCTGGAAGATCGTGTGCTCGAGCATGGACTCGGGCGCGTAGCCCAGCGGGTTGTCCAGCAGCTCGGGGCGCACCAGGGCTCGCGCTTTGGCCACCGCGTTGGGATAACCGACCGTATCGGTGATGGACGCCGCCACCTGAGGGCGCAGCACGTAGTTGATGAAACCGATGGCCGCCTCGTAGTGCGGCGCGTCGCGCGGGATGCAGAGGTTGTCGGCCCAGACGTAGCCGCCCTCGCGGGGGATGGTGTACTGCACGTCCTCGAGCGACGAGTGGGCCTGCCCCGTGTCGCCCGAGTAGCCCAGCGCCACGTGGAACTCCTGGCGCACCAGGTCGTCGATCATGTCGGTGCTGTAGCGCCGCACCAGCGGCTTTTGCTCCAGCAGCGCCGCCTGCGCTCGGGCCAGGTCGTCGGGGCGCACCGAGTTGCCGTCCAGCCCCAGCATCAGGAGCGTGGCGCCGATGGTGTCGCGCTTCTCGTTGAGCATGCCGATGCGCTTTTTGTAGCGCGGGTCCCAGAGCACCTTCAATGAATCCGGTTTGGGCACGGCGTACCGGGCGTTGTAGGCGATGCCCGTGGTGCCCCAGAGGTAGGGCACGCTGAAGCGGTGCTCCGGGTCCCAGGGCTTGTGCTGGAAACGCGGGATCAGGCCCTCGAGACCCTGGACGCCCTGGAGCGGCATGAGGAGATCGTGCTTGATGAGGCGGCGCACCATGTAATCGGTGGCCACCACCAGGTCGTAGCCCTCCAGGCCGATCTTGAGCTTGGCGAACAAGACGTCCTGCGAGCTGAAGTTGTCCTGGTTGACGCGGATTCCGGTCTCGCGCTCGAAGTCGGGAATGGTGGTCTCGCCGATGTAGTTGGCCCAGTTGTAGAAGTTGAGGGTGTTGCGGGACTGGCTGCAGCCCGCCAGCAGGCCCGCGGCCAGGATCAGGAATGTCCGGCGGTTCAATGAACCAGCATGGTGCCGCTGGCCGGCTGCCACTGCAAGAACACCTTGTCGCCCGACTCGAAGGTGTCGGTCGCTTCCCGGTTGAGCTGCTCGGTGGTCAGGCGGTGCCCGGGCCCGACCTCCACGGTGAAGAGCGTCACCGGGCCCATGTAGGTGGTCTCGATGACGGTGGCCGGCAGGCAGTTGGCCCCGTTGGTGCCGGGCTCGCGCGAGAGCCAGAGCCGCTCGGGGCGCACCGACAGCTCGACCAGCGAGCCTTCGGGGGCGCGGTTGTCGGAGGGGACGATCAGCTGGGCCCCGTCCGCCAGCACCAGGGTGCTGCGCCCATTTTGCACGGCGCTGACGCGGCCCGGCAAGAAGTTGGCCGTGCCGATGAAGTCGGCCACGAAGCGGGTGGCGGGACGCTCGTAGATCGTGCGCGGGGCATCCACCTGCTCGACCTTGCCGCCGTTCATGACGGCCACCCGGTCGGAGGTGCTGAGCGCCTCCTCCTGGTCGTGGGTGACCAGCACGAACGTGATGCCCAGGTTCTTTTGCAGGCGCTTGAGCTCGTCGCGCATGGTGCGCCGCAGCTTGGGGTCGAGGGCCGACATCGGCTCGTCCAGCAGCAGGACCTGGGGCTCGTTGACCAGGGCGCGGGCCAGGGCCACGCGCTGTTGCTGGCCGCCGGAGAGCTCGTGGGTGCGCCGGGTGCTCATGTCGGGCAGCCGCACCAGGTCGAGAGCGGCGTGAACCCGTTTTTGCACCTCGCTCTCGGGCGTGCTCCGGCGCCGCAAGCCGAAGGCGACATTATCGAAGACGTTGAGGTGCGGAAAAAGAGCGTAGTTCTGGAAGACGGTGTTGACGCGGCGGCGATAGGGGGGCAGAGACTGGACGGGCTGTCCGTCGAGCCGGACCTCGCCCGCATCGGGCTCCTCGAAGCCGGCGACCATGCGCAGGCTGGTCGTCTTGCCACAGCCGGAGGGCCCCAATAAAGAGAAAAATTCACCACGGCGAATCTGCAGAGTCACGTTGTCCACTGCGGTCACACGGTCGAAGCGCTTGGTGACGCCCACAAGCTCCACGACAAAATCTTCCAATAAACGAGCCCTCCTCTGAGAAATACAGCCAACATCATACAAGAAAACACTCCGTTTGGGTAGGTGTTCGACTGGCGTTTTTCCACCATCTACCGTCTACTGTCTACCGTCCGACAAGGCAGGGTCAGGGGCCCCGCCGCGGTGAAAGCTCCCGAACATGACGGGCACCTGCGTGACGACCTCGGGCATGTGCGGTCTCTGGGACCCCACCCACTTCCCCATGATCTACGATCTGGAGGGCTGGGAGGATACCCTGGGCGACGAGCTGGACCTGGTGCGCCAGGTGGCCGGCGGCTACTTCGTGCCGGTCAAGCTGAACACGCCCGGGGTGTTCGAGTACGAGGTGCGCCAGGGGGCCGGTTTGAGCGAGCGCGAGAGCGGTCTGCTGGCGGCCAGCTCCCGCCGCTATCTGTTTCGCTCCAGTGGAATGCTCTGTTTTGGCGACTACCAGCACCTCGAGGCGGTGGCCAGCGAGCGCGTCGGCACCATGGATCTGGGCGCGGGGGAGTACGTGGCCCAGGTCCACATCCTGTCCTGGGATAAGGAGCCAGGCTCCGTCAACGAAGACGGATTCCGCAACGACGGCTTTCTGCCCGATCTTCTGATCCTGCTCGAACCCGCCCCCCCTGGATTCATGGGCCCGGGGTCGTTACAATCGTTCGTATGAAGTTGGGGATCCTCGACTCCTTCGTCACTTCCGTGCACGCGGCCGCGGGCCGCATGAAGGAGGCGGTCAGCGAGGACCCCAGGGACACCCGGGGCGAGGCGGTGCCCCCGGCCCCCGCCCGTCCGGCCATGCCGGCGGCGTTCTTGCAGGCGGAAGCTCCGGCGGTCGCGGACGAGCCCGACCCCGCCGCCGAGAAGCTGGCCTGGTTCCGCACTCTGCGCGGTCAGGCGATGCCGGAGATCGTAAAGCTCAGCGCGCAGCTCGAGGCCAAGGAGCTCAAGGGCGAGGCCTTTCAGAAGGCCGCCAGGACCCTGCAGGACTGGCGCAACGCCAGCGACGACCCGCTGCTCGGGCGCGCCTGCTCCGCCGCCCTGACCCGCTATTTCAAGTGGGAAGGACTGACCGACTGGCAGGTCAAGCTCGGCAAACGCCAGGCCGGCGCCGAGCTCGTGGCCGCCATGGCCAGGCAGGTCGACGGCCACCGGGGCTGGTTCGTGCCATCCTATCCCGAGCAGGCGCTGAACGGCCTGGTGGGGGCTCTCGAGAGCGAGTCGGCCACCCCGGCCATGGTACGCAACCTCGCGGCTTCAAGCAGCGCCTGGTATGAGCGCGCCAACCAGAAGCTGGAAGGCGAGGCTCGCGAGCACGAGTCGCCCGAGGACGACCGCCGCTACGGCGACGCCTGCGCCGGGTTGCTGCAGCAGTTGTGGCTACGTGGCGATTTCGAAGTGGTCCGCGACGGGCTGGTGCTGTCGCCCGGGTCCGTCGAGCTGGCCGAGTCTCTGCGGGAGCGGCGTCTCCCCGTGGACCGGTGGGCGTATCTCGACCTGAGCGAGCCTGCCGGCCCCGCGGTCGACCCGGAGATCAGCCGGCAAGCGACGGAGCTCAGCAGGCAGCTGGCCCGCGACAGCTGGGCCAAGGAGCCGGACGGCTGCATCGCCCTCTTCGACGACCTGGTCCGCACCCGGCCCGAGCAGGCGGGTCGCGTGGCCGACGAGCTGGTGCGCCAGGTGCTGGAGCCCCGACAGCCGAGCCTGGACGCCTGCGGTTGCGTGGGCGCCATCCTGAGCCACGGCTCGCCCGAGGCCGCGCAGCTTTTCGACCCGCACCTCGACGAGCTGAGCCGCTATACGACGCGCAAGGAAAGCGAAGGCGCCCTGGCATGGAACGGCTCCTTCCGCGAGAATCGGGTCGAGCTCTACCAGGGTCTCCTGCACCGGCGTCCCGAGCTGGCGACACCGGAGTTTCTGGCCGATCAGATCGTTCCGCTGGCCGTCAACGGAATCTCCAGCGGGGCTGTGGCGGCGCACGAGCTCTTGCTGAGCCAGATGGCCGGGGTGCCGGGCGCGGCCCGGGCCGTGGCCGAGCGGGTTCTGGAGGACCGCTCGACCACTCTCCGCACCGAGGCCTGGACGGTGTTGTCAGGCGCCCTGGACCAGGGTTGGCAGCCCGATGCCGCCACCGTCGACCTGTTGGCCGCCGAGGCTTACCGTCCAACCCAGCGCGAGGATGATTCCCTGGCGAGGACAGGCAAGAGTATGGCCGTCGTCGCCGGGACCCTGGCCCGACTTTCGACCCGCCACCCGGTCGAGCTGGTGGCTCCCGACGGCACTCTCAAACCCTTCCAGACCGCCCTGCTCGAGCAGATGGTTTTCGACCCCAGGGCCGATGTGCGGGACTACTTCAGTCCCACGTTCACCAAGAACAGCCAGCTCCGCCCGGGGATCAAGGAGATCTACGCCAGCATCTTCCCGGCGCCGGCCGAGGAGGAGAAGCTGCTGCAGAAGTTCGAGGCGGCTTACGATCAGGCGGGCAAATTCAAGTTGCCCCGGGACGCCGAGATGGCGGTCACCATTTTGCACTCGCTGGAGATGAGTGCGGAGCGTCGCGACCGCTTGCGTCCCCGGATGAGCCAGGAGCTGGAGCGCGACCAGGGCTGGTACGTCTTCAACGACATCGTGAACAGCTACCGCGACGAGTACAAGCAGGTCCAGATGGACGTGCTGAAAGACCCCGCGAGCGACGAGGCCGCCTGCCTGAAGGCTACGCGCGAGTATGTGCGCTGTGAGCTCTTCCGAACCCGCGACTTCAGTCTGCGGCACTCCACCAGCGCCCCGCTCGACGCCCTGGGCGAAAAACTGGGTCCCTCGAGCGCGCGAGTTGCCGACCAGCTGCTGGACGGTGTGATGGTCCAGGCCGCCGCGGTGGGAGACCTGTGTCAGCTCGAGAACGAGACGGTGAAAGATGCCTGGATCGGCTTCGGACTGCTCACTCGCCCGGGGCCCCCCTCGCTGGAGCGCCTCGAGTCGCTGCTGCCCCTGTTGGCCAGGCCTTGCTCGTATTCGGCGTCAGCCATGCGCGCTCTACGCGAGTCCCTGGGCGCCCTGGCGAAGGAAGTCGGCGGCAAGCTCCTGGCGGATCCGACGACCGACGCCGAGTCGCGCCTGCGAGCCGTCAAGCTGGGAGGAGAGTCGAGCGAGCTGGTGGAGCCGTGGTTCGCGAGCGCCGCCACCCGTCCGGGTTGGGAAGGCGAGCTGGCCCGGAGCTATCAGGACGGCGCGAAGGCTTTCCAGGCCTTCGAGGTCATCGTGGGTCTGGACGACGCGCGCGAGGAGCGCTGGGCCACCTGGCAGCGCCTGTCCGCCAGGCTGGGCGGAGAAGCGCAGCACGGCCCCGTCCTGGGAGCCGTGAAGCAGTGGATCAAGCTTACGGCCAGTGGAGTCCCTTCGGCCGAGGCCGATGGGATCGCTTTGCGCCGCTACCTCGCCGATGGCGACGGCGGACCTTCGGTGAGCTCGGTAACCGTCGACGACCAGAAGGCGGTCATCGGCGGCGTGCGCCTGGCGGTCAAGAAGCGCTCCTGATGAATCGGAAGGCGCTGGTCATCGGAGCCCTGGCGATCGGGGCGCTGGCCGTGGGCTCGATGGCCATCGGCGCGCTGGCGGTGGGGGCCAACGCCGTGGGAGCGCTGGCCGTGGGAGCCTCGGCGCTGGCGGTTCTGTCCATCGGCCAGCTGGTCATCGGGCACATGTACCTGCGCGAAGCCCGGGTGGGCCGGCTCGAGATCGACGAGCTCGTCGTCAAGCGACTGGTCGTCGAGGAGATCGTGCGGCCAGACTAGCTCGCGTCTTTTTCGCGGCGGCGCTTCTCCTGGAACTCCTCGGCCGTGGTCTCGCCCTTGGCGATGGAGGCCAGGTCTTCGCCGTGCGGTGATTCGCGGGCCGCTTCCTGGGTCTCGTTGCGCCGGGCGAAACGATTGGGCGTCACCGCCGTCTCGGAGACCTTCTGCGCGGCCATGGGCGAAAGATTCAGCCAGTCGCCACGGCGCAGATGCTGCGGCCCATGGACATGCTCGACCTCGACCGGGCGATGCGGAGTGGTGGGCGTGGGGGCCGCGATCTGCCGCTGGGGGATCTGCACGTTGTTGGCGGCGTTGGCGGCAGCGGCGTTCGCGCTGCCGATGGCTTCGATACCGTCGCGATTCTTGGGGTTGGCCACGAAGAGCACCTCCGAGCAGGTTACCTGGAAGTTCATTTTGAGGCATGGCGTCGATTTTGTAAACGGACGACATGTTAACATCGCTGACGCAACTTTGCCGTGGAACGCCTGTCGCGGCAGGCTTTCGACGGCGCCGAAAGGAAGTTCCGGGAGAGCATTTGTTACCAGTCGTGCGAAAGCTGTAGCATGAGTGTAACAACGTACACAAGCTGGAAACAATTCGACCCATGACGATTCCCTCGTTTGGGGGGAAACTGAGGCTAAGACACTTACATCTCGGAGGAACGGAACATGATTCAGAACTCCCCCATCGGACTGAACTTTGGCGTCGGCTTCAACCCCATGCAGAACTTCGGTCCCGCTGCCCAGGGCCTGATGATGGGCTTGAGCCTGGGCGACAACTTCCGCGGCTCGGCCGGCCTCTTCGACCAGAACATGGGCCTCGGGGGCCTGGGCAACGGTTTCGGAAACCCGATGATGGGTATGGGCGGCCTCAACCAGATGGGCGGCACCGACATGCGCCAGATGCTGTTCTTGTTGATGGCGATGATGGCGATGCAGCAGCAGCAGGGCATGGGCGGCCCGATGGGCGGCGGGCAGTTCCCGCAGTTCGGCCAGCAGTTCCCGCAGTTTGGCAATCAGTTCGGCAACCAGTTCGGCCCCGGCGCCGGCTTCCAGCAGAACCCGCTGATGGCCGGCCTGCAGGCGGGCCTCCAGGCCGGACAGGGCAACCAGATGCAGATGAACCCCGCCTTCGCGTTCGGCCTCGGCGCCGGGCTCGGGCAGTCGCTGGGTCAGCAGATGGCGCAGCCGGGCTTCGGCCAGAACATGTTTGGCCCGCAGATGGGCGGCCCGTTCAGCCAGTTCGGCCAGCAGCCGTTCAACCCGCAGGCCTTCGCGGCCGGCGCGGCCATGGGCCTGATGAACGGGATGAACGGAATGAACCAGATGGGTGGCCCCGGCCAGGGTGGCGGCCAGTCCATCGACCTGCAGCAGGGTCAGAGCTTCACCACTCCCGGTGGGGCCACCATCAACTGGCAGGGTGACACGGTCAGCGTCAAGGAGCCGGGCGGCGGCATGCAGCAGCAGAACGTCGGCGGTGCCGGCGGAGCCGAGGGCCGCAACTTCGGCGCTCAGAACGCTTTCGCGATGGCCGGCACGTTCTCGGGCCAGGGCTTCTCGGGCGCCTTCGCGATGGCCGGAGCCACCGGCGCCGGTGGACCCGCGGGTGCCTGCGGTTGCCACCACGGCGGCCAGGAGATGCAGCAGTCCGGCGGCCCGAAGGATTGGAAGGTGTGGGGCGACCCGCACATCAAGAATCCCAACGGCCAGCAGACCGACTTCACCCAGCCCAACGCGCTGTTCACCCTCAACGACGGCACCAAGGTGCTGATGGGCGCCGACAACCCCAACGCCGTGGTCAAGAAAGTCCGCATCACCCTGCCGGGTGGCCAGGTCAACTTCAACGGCTACGATCCGAGCAAGACCTCGGTGATGCAGGATCAGGGCGGCGTGTTCAAGCCGATCGGCAACGCCAACCAGTTCATGGGCGGCGGCTTCAATCAGGGCGGCTTCAACCAGTTCGGCATCTAAAACACCAGACGCTCTTAACAGGTCCAGGGCCCGCGCAAGCGGGCCCTTCTTGCATGGAAGGGGAAGGGGCCGGGGCTTGAGAAACCCCCGGCATGCTTTGCCTGAAATGCGGTGTCGACAATCCTTCCCTGGGGCCCGCTTGTGTCCAGTGCGGTTTTTTCATCGGCTATGTGGCGGACGGACGGGGCTTCTTGCCCCAACTCCAGGCCTTCCAGAAGGGCCAGCGTGAGGGAACCATCGCTCCCGGCGAGGTGCAGGAGGGTCTGCAGCGCCTGGATCAGGCGCTCAATGTCATGACCCACAATGTGGACCAGACCGGAGCCGGGCTGGCTTCGATGGGCCTGGACGAGACCCAGACCGGCGTGCTGGGGGGCTTCCTGTTCCCCATGCGCGATGCGATGGAGAAGTTCCACGAAGAGGTGAAATCGCTCGAGGCCGACAGCGAGATCCCCGATGAGACGCTCGCAAAGCTCGAAGCGCTCCAACTCGATATCAATCGCGGCTCCGAGGGAGTCGCCTATCTCATCCAGACTTTGCACGGATTCCTGGTCGAAAAGGTCGCCGCGGGCGAGCAGCTCGAGCCGCTGCCCACGCAGCCGCCAGGGGAATAAAGCCCGGCGGCCTTCGACTCTAAAGTCTCATTGGATTAAACGGAGGGGCTCCCCCATGCGCTGGGCTTTGTGTGTGCTTTCCATTCTGCTGGTGACGGGCTGCGCGCCCGCGCCGGGCGAGCCCAACGGCAGGAGTGGGGGGGCGATTCCCGAGCCGGCGCCGTCGGCGTCTCCGGCCTTCGTCTTCAGCCTCTCCAACGGAACCCCCGGCGCGGGCGCCTCACCGCCTCCGCCGGTGCAGGCCCGGCCCCTGGCGGAGGCCGAGACGAAAAAGCTGCTGGCGCGCCTTCCGGCTCAAAAGAAGATCCCCGGCCTCAAGCAAGACTTCGCGCTGCGCGAAAGCTCCATGCCGCCCCCCCGGACCGGAAACACGGAGAAGCAGCCGTTCCCGCCGCCCGTTCCGCCGCTCGAGCCTCCCGCCGCCGAGTCGGGGCCCCTGAAAGTGCTCCGCCATGCCCCGGAGGGGGACGTCGAGCAGGTTCCCCAGCTCTCGGTCACCTTCTCCCAGCCCATGGTGGCCGTCACCTCGCACGCCGAGACCGTGGCCAAAGGAGTGCCGGTGCGCCTCGCGCCCGAGCCGGAGGGGCAGTGGCGCTGGGTGGGCACCCGCACGCTGCTCTTCGAGCCCAAGGGCGACGTCAGCGCCGAGCACGAGTTGCACCGCCTGCCCATGGCCACCGAATACACCGTGGAGGTGCCCGCGGGCACGGCCTCGGCTTCGGGCGAGAAGCTCGCGGCGGCCGAGCGCTGGACGTTCAAGACTCCTCCCCCCGTGCTCGAGTCGGCCTCGCCCGAAGGCGAGCCCCACCCGTTGGAGCCACTCTTCTCGGTGCGCTTCAACCAGGACGTGGTGCCGTCGCAGGTGCTCTCGACCGTCAAGGTGGACCACGGCGTCAGCGTTCGTCTCGCGACCCAGCAGGAAGCCACCGAGGTCCCCAAGGAGGAGTCGAAACGCTGGGTCTTCTTCAAGGCGACCGCGCCGTTGCAGCCGGCCACGCACTACCGCGTGACCATCGGCCCGGGGACGCCCTCGGCCGAAGGCCCGCTCAAGACCACCAACGAGCAGAGCTTTGACTTCTCGACTTACGCCAGATTCAAGGTCGAGGAGTCGCGCTGCGGCTGGAACGAGGATTGCCGCCCGCTGTACCCGTTCTATGTCCGCTTCAACAACCCGATCGACGAGGACAAATTCGATCCCGCCACGGTCAAGGTCGAGCCGGCCATTCCGGGCCAGGTCATCGAGGCGCAGGGCGACGTGCTGTGGATCCGCGGCCAGACGAAGGGGCGCACCAGGTACCGCGTGACGCTGCCCGCCGCGCTGCCGGACACTTTCGGCCAGACCCTGGGCCCGGTCGACCCGATCACCTTCGACGTCGGCGAGGCCAACCCGCAGCTGATGGCCATGGGCGGACAGATGGTCACCATGCAGGCCAAGGACAAACCCACGTTCCCGGTCTACTGCATGAACTACAAGCAGCTCAAGGTCAAGGTCTGGGCCGTGCAGCCCGGCGACTGGACCGGCTATCTCAAAGCGCTGAGCGAGTACAACTACGAGAGGCCTTTCCCGGCGCCCGGCCAGAAGGTGGTCGACTTCACCCAGGAGACCGGCGTCAAGTCGGACGAGCTGAGCGAAGTCAGCGTCGACCTCAAGTCGGCTCTGAAGGACGGCAAGGGTCACGCGATCGTGATGGTGGAGCCCGTCACCAGCGACAAATACCCTCCGCGCGTGGTGACCTGGGTGCAGGTGACCGACCTGGGGATCGACGCCGCCACCGACGCCGAGACCATGCAGGTGTATGTGAGCTCCCTCGCCGACGGCAAGCCCATTTCGGGCGCCCGCGTCGACCTGTCGGGGAATGCGAGCGGGACGACGGGCCCCGACGGCATGGCGCAGCTGAAGCTGAGGGAGAGCTCCGGTAAGGTGCTGGTGGCCAGCCTGAACGGCGACACGGCCATGCTGCCGCGCTCGCTGAGCTACTGGGACCAGACCGGCTGGGCGAAGGTGAGCCAGAGCGACCGCATCACCTGGTACACCTTCGACGACCGCAAGATGTACCGGCCGGCGGAGGAAGTGCGCATCAAAGGCTGGATGCGCCGCTGGCAACCCGGTCCGAAGGGTGACATCGCCGCGCTGGAGTCGCAGGCACCCGTCAGCTACACGCTTTACGATTCGCTCAACAACGAGATTTCCAAGGGGCAGGCCCAGGTGAGCAAGTTGGGCGGGTTCGACATCACGCTCAAGCTGCCCAAGACGATGAACCTCGGCTCGGCGCGGGTGGACCTGTCGACCTCGCTGGGCTCGAGCGCCCACTACTTCCAGGTGCAGGAGTTCCGGCGGCCCGAGTTCGAGGTGGCGGCCAGCTCCGAGCCCGACAGCTGCGTCGTGGGCGAGAGCGCCAATGCCGAGGTGAAAGCCAGTTACTATGCGGGCGGCGGGCTGCCGAACGCGCACACGACCTGGCAGGTGATGCCCTCGCAGGGCTCGTTCCAGCCACCCGGGCGCGACGAGTATAGCTTTGGCACCTGGGTTCCCTGGTGGGGCATGGATGATTTCTACGAGGACGAGCGCTACCAGGAGCCCCAGACGTTCGAGGCGCGCACCGACTCGAGCGGCGTGCACCGTCTGAAGCTGTCCTTCGAGAAGCTCAGCCCGCCCCGGCCGATGGTGGTGGAGTGCCAGGCCAGCGTGGAGGACGTCAACCGCCAGGCCTGGACCGCCTCCACCAGCATCCTCGTGCACCCCTCCAAAGCCTATGTGGGCCTCAAGACGCCCTCTACCTTCGTGGAGGCCGGCAAGCCGATCGAACTGGATGTGCTGGTGTGCGATCTCGAGGGGAAGGCCGTGGCAGGCGCCCCCATCGAGGTGCGGGCCGCGACCATCGATTACGAGTACAAGAAGGGCCGTTACCAGAAGGTCGAGTCCAATCCGCAGAGTTTCGACGGCAAGTCGTCGGGCGATCAGCCCTCTCACTTCAGCCTGAAGACGCCGGTGGGCGGGACCTATCAGATCAAGGTGCGCACCATGGACGCCGACCAGCGGCCGAACGAGAGCACGTTGACCGTGTGGGTGCCGGGCGGCAAGCAGATGCCCAACCGGGGGGTGACCCAGGAGAAAGTCGTCCTGATCCCTGACAAGAAGGAATACCGCCCGGGCGACACCGCGCAGATCCTGGTGCAGGCACCCTTCTATCCGTGCGAGGGCGTGCTCACGTTGCGCCGCACCGGTTTGTTGGAGACCCGCCGCTTCAGCGTCGAGGGCCCCTCGACCGTGCTGAAGGTGCCCATCGTATCGGGCCACATCCCCAACCTCTACGCCCAGGTCGACCTGGACGGACAGAACAAGCGCGAGGACGGCGACGCCTCGCGCCCCGCCTACGCGACCGGGCAGATCGACCTCCGCGTACCGCCTTTCGAGCGCACGCTCGCGGTCGAGGTCAAGCCTCTGGCCGCCTCGCTCGATCCGGGCTCGGATACCTCGATCGCCGTCAAGGTCAACTTTGCCGATGGCAGTCCGGCCGTCAACAGCGAAGTCGCCCTGGTGATGGTGGACGAGGCAGTGCTGGCCCTCACCGGCTACCAGATCGCCAATCCGGTGGACACGTTTTACGCCAACCGCGAGCCGGGCGTGACCGACGCCCACAGTCGCGAGTCGGTGTTGCTGGTCGATTTGAGTCAGCTGGCCAACCAGGCGGCCGACCAGACCCGGGCGACGACGACCAATAAGGCCATGGCGCTGGAAGGCGCTCCTTCGGGCGGGGCTGTCATGGATGCTGCGCCGGCGCCGAGCATGGACGAGGCGGAGTCGGCTACGGATGCCTTCAAGCGCGAGAGCGGAGGGCGTGGTGGCGACGATCTCAAAAGCCAGCCCCAGGTCAAGTTGCGCACCAACTTCAATGCCCTGGCCGTCTTCGCGCCTCACGTCAAGGTGGGCGGTGATGGCACCGCGGTGGTCAAGGTCAAGCTGCCCGACAGCCTCACCCGTTACCGCGTGGTGGCGGTGGCCGTGGCCGACGGCGACGACTTCGGCAAGGGCGAGGCCAGCGTCACGGCGCGGTTGCCTCTGATGGTGCGTCCCTCGCCGCCCCGCTTCCTCAACTTCGGGGATCGCTGCGAACTGCCGGTGGTGGTGCAGAACCAGACCGACAAGCCGATGGACGTACAGGTCGTGGTGCGC
Organism: Vulcanimicrobiota bacterium; assembly: GCA_039809865.1. Classification (GTDB taxonomy): domain Bacteria; phylum Vulcanimicrobiota; class Xenobia; order Xenobiales; family QWHO01; genus QWHO01. Next base: position 8,461 of record JBDHVW010000114.1, on the reverse strand, counting down.
GCTCAGAACGCGACCCTGTCCGAGGGACAGGGCTGCACCTTCCAGGTGGCCGCCAACGACCGCGCCGAGGTGCGCTTCCCGGTCAGCACCGAGTCGGCCGGGACCGCGGCCTTCCAGGTGGGAGCGTTCAGCGGCAACCTGTCGGACGCCAGCGACTTCCAGTTCCCCGTCTGGACGCCGGCCACCACCGAGGCCTTCGCCACCTACGGCAATCTCGACACGGGCGCCACGGCGCAGCCGGTCAAGGCGCCGGGCGAGGTCTGGACGCAGTTCGGAGGGCTGGAGGTCACCACCAGCTCCACCGCCCTGGCCGAGCTGACCGACGCCATGATCTACCTGGCCAGCTATCCCTACGAATGCTCCGAGCAGATCTCGTCCCGGGTGCTTGGCATCGTCTCGTTGCGCGACGTGCTGACGGCCTTCAAGACCAAAGAATTGCCCGACCCGCTGGCTCTGGTGGGCCGCGTGCAGCTCGACATCGAGCGCCTGCGCACCACGCAGCGCTCCGACGGCGGCTTCGGCTTCTGGAGCCCCGACGAGGACGACTTCCCCTACCTCAGCGTGCACGTGGGCCACGCGCTGGTGCGCGCCAGGCTCAAGGGATTCAAAGTGCCCGAGGAGATGCTGACCTCCAATATGAGCTATCTGCGCAACGTGGAGGCGCACATCCCCTCCTGGTATGGCGAGGAGTGCCGGCGCAGCATCATCGCCTACGCCCTCTGGACGCGCTTCCTCAACGGCGACAAGGACGTCGCTCGCGCCAAGCAACTCGTGGCCGAGGCGGGCGGTGCGGACAAGCTTCCGCTCGAGGCGCTGGGGTGGATTCTACCCCTCTTGAGCCAGGAGCCCGAGGCCGCGGCCATTCGCCGGCACCTCGACAACCGCGTGGTGGAGACGGCCGAGGCGGCCAACTTCACCGAGAGCTACGGCGAGAACGGGCCCTACGTGTTGCTCTCGAGCGACCGGCGCGTGGATGCGGTGCTGCTCGAGGCGCTCATCCTCGACTCGCCCAAGAGCGACCTCATTCCCAAGCTGGTGCGCGGCCTGCTGTCGCACCGCACGGCGGGGCGCTGGTCGAGCACCCAGGAGAATGTCTTCGTGCTGTTGGCCATGGACCGCTACTTCAACACCTACGAGAAGACCACGCCCGACTTCGTGGCGCGCGTCTGGCTGGGCCAGCAGTATGCGGGCGAGCAGGGCTTCCACGGACGCTCGCCCGACCGCAAGCTGCTCGAGGTCCCCATGGGCTGGCTGGCGGGCAAGGGCGAGCAGAGCCTGGTCATCGCCAAAGACGGGCCCGGGCGGCTCTATTACCGCATCGGGATGCGCTACGCGCCCAGGGACCTGGTGCAGGAGCCGGCCGACCAGGGCTTCACGGTGGAGCGCACCTACGAGGGCGTGGACGCGCCCTCGGATGTGACGCGCGATGCCGAGGGCGTCTGGACCATGAAAGCCGGCGCGCGCGTGCGGGTGCGCCTGACGATGGCGGCCACCAACCGCCGTTATCACGTGGCGCTGGTGGATCCGCTGCCGGCCGGCCTGGAAGCCATGAATCCGGCCCTGGCCGTCACCGGTCACGTTCCGGCCGACCCCAAGACGTCCGAAACGGGCTCCTCTCGCTACTGGTACTGGATGATGCCGTGGTACGAGCACCAGAACATGCGCGACGAGCGAGTGGAAGCCTTCACGTCGCTCTTGTGGGACGGCGTCTACACCTACTCCTACGTCGCCCGCGCCACCACCCCCGGCACCTTCGTGGTGCCCCCCACCAAAGCCGAGGAGATGTACAACCCGGAGACCTTCGGCCGCTCCGCGAGCGACCGGGTGGTTGTGAAGTAGGCCAGGCTTGCGAGGGCGGGGCGTCGAGGGGGGGCGAGGCTCGAGGGTCGAGGGTCGACCCTCAGTCGTCCCCCCGTCGTCCTAGCGCGAGCTGGGAAAGATGCCGTCGACCTTCCACTTGAAGGAGTCCGGGATGGGGGCCACGGGGTTGGTGTAGGCCGAGGCCTGGGTGTTGTCGGAGGTGTCGTCGGCTGAGCCTTCGGTATCCTCGCGGGCGAAACCGCCGGAGTCGATCGTGTTGACGTCGGTGAAGGCGACGTTCTCGAGAGCGGTCTCGAACACGCTCTGGATGGTCAGGAAGCCGTTGACCGTGCCTTCCACGATCAGGTCATTGCCGGAGCCGCCCTGGTAGCGGACCAGGGTGGGGGAGAAGGCCTTGACGTCCACCGCGCCCGCGTTGGAGGGCGGATTGAAGACCTGGGCGGGCTGCAGGCCCTGCAGCGAGACCTGGCCGAGCGTGCGGATGTCGAACGTGTCCTCTGTGGTGAAGCCCGAGCCGAAACGCGCCTCGGCCGGCACCGCGCCGGTGAAGGGCGAGGCCAGCAAGGCCAGGGAGAAGCGGCGGAAGAGCTCCGAAGAGGAGAGGCCGGAGACGTTCACCATGTTCTGGTAGCCGATGGCCGTGTTGGTGTTGAACTGGATGAAGGCATTGTCACCAAAGGCCTCGTGGAAGTACTTCACCAGCAGATAGCCGCCGCCGTAGAACTTGAGACTGCCGTTGAAGTCTCCGAAGAGGTTGAAAGTGGAGGCAGCCCCCAGGTAAGCGTTGGCGGCCTGGAACATGAAGGTGTTGCCGCCGCCGGGCGCGGTCAGGCTGTAGCCGGTGAGCTCCTCGGCGTGAATGGAAGCGCCCTCGTCGATCGTGTCGTTGTCAGCCTCGCCCGCGAAGGAGCCCTGCTGGATGAGCTTCATGTTGAAGCGCACCATGTGCTGGAACTCGTGAGCCATCGTGGCCAGGATGTCGAAGTCGGACTTGTCGGCGTTGAGATAGAGGATCTCGCCCTCGTTGGACGTGGAGACCTCGCTCTTGAGGAACTCGTCCGAGGGGCGGAAGAAGCCGAAGAGGCCCGCGCCCATCGTGGCGCTGGAGCAGTAGACCAGCACGACCTTAGAGTCGCCGTCGCGGCCGCCGTTGACGGTCCACTCCGAGCCATAGAAGGCGCGCACCTGGTCGTAGATGCCGCCGCCTGGCTTGAAGGGGTTGTTGCTGTCCCAGGCGTCGGCAAAGCTCTGCGCCCGGGCCTGATCGACCACGGGCACGCCGTTGCGCACCTCGGCGAAGATCGAGCAATGCGTGGTGGCATTCTCCGGCAGCACCTTGCGGCAGGTCACCGTGCCCGAACCGACGACGAAGAAATTGAAATCGCCCCCGACGGGGATCTCCTCGAACTTGGGTTGCACCTCGTCAGCCGTGACGCCGGAGGCGCGTTTCTGAATTGCCTCCTTCATCTGGCTCTCTTCCTTCTCGCACAGGTGGCGGGGCAGATCGCGACAGGGCGTGGTGGATTCCTCTTCTTCCGTGGCGCGCGCCTGGGTGGCGTCCCGGTTCTGGTTGTCGAGCTGTACCGAGACGGCGCCGGTTCCAGTAGCAGGCGTGTTGACGTAGATGGTATCCACGACCTGCGTGCCGCCGAACGGGCCGAAGTTGAGGCGGAAATTCTCGCTCACCACGGGCGTGGGAGTCACGTTCGGGTTGACGTCACCGCCTCCGCTCGACGAGCCGCCGTCGCCGCCGCTACATCCGAACAGGCAGAAAACCGAAAGCGCCAGAGCGCAGAACTTCTTCATCGTCGACTCCTTGCGAGGGGGGAAGTCAAAATGGGTTCGCATCCCCTTCCCGATCACCTCTCATGACCGGCCGTGGCCGCCAGTCCGTTCCCCGCCGTCCAACCGCTGGCCCAGGCGCTCTGAAAGTTGAAGCCGCCCGTGATGCCGTCCACGTCCAGGATCTCTCCCGCCAGAAAGAGACCGGCCGTCCGCCGCGATTGCATCGTCTCGAGGTCGATCTGGGCCAGCGGCACGCCCCCCGCGGTCACGAACTCGTCTTTGAAGACGCCCCGGCCGAGCACCTCGAACGTCCAGCCTTTCAGAGACTCGAGCAGGCGATTGAGGTCGCGATTGGAGGTCTCGGCCCAGGGACGCTCGGCGGGCAGCTCCAGACTGGCCAGCAAGGCGCGCCACAGACTGCGTGGCAGCGGGACCGGGGCCGTGCCAAGTTGTTTGCGACCGCCGTCTTTCTGGCTCAGCAGCAGAGCGCGCAATTCGTCGCGCCCCAGGTCGGGCAGGAGATCGACGGCCAGAGAGCAGCGCCATCCCCGGTCCGCCAGGGCTCGAGCGCCCCAGGCCGAGAGCCGCAAGATCGCCGGGCCCGAGAGGCCCCAGTGGGTCACCAGCAGAGGCCCCTCCTGCACGATGGGCTCCGGGAGACGCAAGGTCGCGCGCACGCGCTCCAGGCTGACCCCGGCCAGGCCCTTGAGAGCGGGATGCTCGATCTTGAACGTAAAAAGCGACGGCACGGGTGGAACCAGCTCGTGCCCCAGGGAGGTGGCGATGCGATAGCCCACGGGGGCGCTCCCTGTGGCCAACAGCAGCTGGCCACAGGAATAGCGGGCTTCGCGGGTGGTCACGCTAAAGCCGTTGCCCTCGCGCACGGCGTCCGTGACGGGGGCGGCGCACTGCAGCTTGACACCGAGCTTGCGCGCCTCGCCAACCAGACAATCCACAATGGTCTGCGAGGAATCGGTGACGGGAAACATTCGTCCGTCAGGCTCGGTTTTGAGTCGTATGCCGCGGCTCTGAAACCATTGCACCGTATCGGCCGGGCGAAATTTTCGCAGCAGCGTCCCCAGACTACGGCCGCCGCGCGGGTAGTGCTCGAGCAGACGGCTGACATCGTTGAGGTTGTGCGTTACATTGCAGCGCCCACCCCCGGAAATCAAGACTTTTCCCAGGGGTTTGGCGGCTGATTCCAGCACCAGAACAGAGGCTTCCGGGCGGAGAGAGCGCTCCCTTAGCGCGGCAAAAAAGCCCGCTGCACCGCCACCGGCGACGATCGTGTCGAATCGTTTTTCCACTTTGGAGTGATTCGGAAGGTGAAAAGAGATCCTGCGAGAATACCGCAGAAAACTCAAGAATAGAATGTCATTCAAACAACGCTCGCCGGTGTTGAAAAAAATAGACCGGCGGGCTGATTCTCGATAAGGGGGCATCAGTACGGTGCAACGGTTATGGAACATCGTCGGCGGGCTATCCCTGGTCGCTCTGACAGCGACTCAGGCGTTAGCGGCGCCGCTCTTTCCCGACGCTCCGGAGAACCATTGGGCTTCGGACGCGTTGAGGGCGCTGGCGGCCAAGGGTTTGGTCGAAGGCTATCCGGACGGCACCTTCAAAGGCGACAGGGCGGCCACTCGCTACGAGGTAGCCATGATCATCGCCCGGCTTCTGGCCAAGGAAGAGCAAGAGCACGCGACCTTCGCCACCAAGGCCGACCTCAATGACCTGCGCAAGCTGGTCGAAGCCTACCGTGAGGAGCTCGAGGCGCTGGGCGTCCGGGTTACCAACCTCGAAGAGAATGTCAGCCGGCTCGACAAGCGCGTGAGCGAGCTCCAGCGCATCCGCTACTATGGTCGCTTGCACACGATTCTGGTCACCAACAGCCTGGTCGGCCCCGCCGGCAACACGCTGGGCACCGCCGCCAACCCCGGCATCGACTGGTCCACCGGACGCCTGCTGCTGGAGGGCTATGGCTTTACGTCGGCCGCCACGCTCGGCCTCAACGCGGATATCACCGACGATATCCTTGCGGGCGCAGAGTTCGTGGGCTACAGCGCCCAGGGCGACCAGGGCGTGGACGCCTACTGGGGTATCACCGCTCCCTTTGCGGCCAACCAGTGGACCGCTCGCAACGGCCCCAACCCGGGCTTCGAGCCGGACAACAATCAGCCGTTCACCCGCATGGTGCTGGACAACTTCTGGGTGAAGCACAAGCCCACCGACACCAAGGTCACCATCGGCTCGTTCTATCCGCGCCTGATGGAAGGCTTCGTGATGCAGGGCCCCCGCAACCCCGGCTACCAGAAGCCGCGCTGGCTGAGCTTCAGCGGCCTGGACGTCAATGGCACCATCGGCGGTCTCGACTCCGGCTGGCGCTGGGAGGCGATGTACGCCTTCCTGCCCGAGCTGACCGCTTACAACACCCAGACTGCCGGCGCCACCATTCGCTACGACGGCGACTGGGGTATGGCCAACATCAACTTTGCCCGCACGGTCAACGACAGCTATAACGACGGCACCCGCTTCGGCTCGGGCCTCGTCCCGCTGCCCGCCGTGCCCTTCACGGGTCCGGGCGCCCCGCCGGTTTCCACCAGCTCCTGGCTGGACACCCGCACGGGCACCCCGCGCACCTTCGTGGGTCCGCAGGAAGAGACCAACTTCGGACTGCACGCCGAGGGAGTGGTCTGGAAGGAGCCGGACCTCCGCCTTTTCGGCGAGTTCGCGCATTCCACGTATGACCCGGATCGGCGCAACAACCTGTTCAACGCCACGGCCGACGGCAACCTGTACCGCCTGGGCATCAGCGCGGCGCCCATCGAGCGTCTCTACCTGAGCCTGCAGTATCAGCACGTCGACCCGACCTACGATCCGTTCATCATCGCCTACCCGACCTCACCCGCGGTGCCGGTCTTCCTGCCCTACGGAACGTATTACTCGGCCTACTACCAGCTGCACGACTACTTGAACTACCCGAACAACCGCCAGGGCTTCAAGTTTGACGGCAGCTACGCCTGGAACGAGGACGAGTTCCACAAGAACGGCCGCACGTCGGTCTTCGTGAATTACCAGAACCTCAAGCAGGTCGATGCGACCACCCCGGCTCAAGTCCAGACCGTGGGCAACATCGAGCCGCTCTTCCCCATCCTCCAGGGTGGCGGAGCGCAGCGCGGCACGGTGGAGAGCTACGGCGGCGGCTTCCGTCACGAGTTCGACAACGACCTGCAGCTGGGTGCGGACTACTTCCGCTACAACATCCGTCGCGGCGGTCCGGCTATCGACAACATGAGCCTGTCGGAAGACGTCTACAAGCTTTCGCTGGCCTACCCGTTGATGGACGACATCACGCTGCGCGGCGGTCTGTGGTACCTCGACTACCGTGGCTTCAGCGGCGTTCTGAACACCAGCTTCTCGCAGGTGATCCCGAACATCGGAATGGACTTCCAGATGTCCCGCGACACCCGCCTCTCGCTCGACTACCGCTACATGGACTTCAACCAGCGCGCCTTCGCTGGCGGCAACTACCGTGTCAGCCAGATCATGGCCGAGATGAAGGTCGACTTCTAGCCTGGGGGTTGGGTTTGGGGTCGACAGTCAACAGTCGACAGTCAACAGAAAAAGGACCGAGCGGAAGCCCGGTCCTTTTCGTTTCTACTGTTGACCGCTCGTACCCCGAGCTGCAGCTTACAGGATGAAGCTCGAGTTCCCGTTGCGGATGTCGGCCAGCGAGAGCGGCTGCTCCAGCCAGGCCAGGCTGTTGAGACCGGAGTCCAACAGCAGCTCTCCATGTTCTGGTGCGCTGAGCTGCGCCGAGCCGCGGCTATTGGCGCTGCTCATCAGATACTGGTTGGACGCGGTTACGCGGGTGCTGTTGTCGACCAAGGCACTCCCTCCCTCATCGCATAATCTCGGGCTTACATTACCTGCGTACCCTTAAAAAACCATGAAAGCCGTGTCCGGTTGGAGGTTTGGCCCGCGCCCGTGGACTCTCGCTTTTCGACTCTAACCCGGAGCGCTGTGCTCGAGCAGGAACTCGTAGCTATATATGCCCGTCGAGTGCTGGTCGTTCCAGTCGAAACGCAGAGCGTAGCGGCCCACGGGGTGGACTTTCTGGATGATGGCCTCCTGCACGGTGGTCGGTCCGCTCAGCACGCGCAACCCGAAAGCGCTCTTGATCTTCTCGCGCTCCTGGCGGCAATTGGCGCACGGGCAGAGGCGCCGGAGGTCGGCCATGGAGTGCAGCGTGGCGCGGCCATCGCTCCACATCAGCTTGAGGGTGCCCTTGGCGGGCTCGATATCGTAGTCAACAGGCTCCAGAGGCATGAGGCCGGCTTCCTCGCTGACTGAAGGGACCCTCCCCGCCCGGTGAGAAGCGCAAACAATGAAGCTCTCCCTGGACCATCTGCCCATCGCCGACCATCCCGCCCTCTTCGGCTCCGACCGGGCCCTCGGGCTGGTGGGGGCGGCCGAGGAGGCCGTGGGGGTGACCACCTGGTGGCGCACCGACGGGGGCGTGGAGCAACGCCACGAGGATTTCCGCCCCTTCATGTGGATCGCCGACCAGGCCCACCTGGAGGGCCTGGAGGCCGACTACGAGTTGATCCCCCTCGCCGGAGAGGGCACGTTCAAGTTCCTGGTGCGCTGCCCCGAAATGCCCGAGCTGCGCAAGGTGAGCCGCCACGTGGCCAAGATATCGGGCAAGTCGGCCGGACATCCCGAGTCGCCGCAGCTGTTCTTCCCCGACGTCATCCACCAGTATCTGCTGTGGACGGGTCGCACGTTTTACCGCGGCATCGCGTTCGAAGAGCTCAAGCGGTTGGCGATCACGATCGAGACCGACCTGACCGAGGGC
>JBDHVW010000113.1:0-22524 GCA_039809865.1 Vulcanimicrobiota bacterium | reverse complement strand
CGCCGCAAAGTCTCAGACAAAGAAGATGCGACGAGGGCCTGTGAAATGGCCGACGTCGCGACGGGGACCAGGTCGTGAGTTAACTTCTGAGTAAGGGCACTGCCAGGACGACCAGGGCATTGGCCGCGCAGCTGGCGAAGGCGTGGTAAAAGGGCTCGGGACGGCGCGAGATGGTATTGATGCGCTCGGCCAGGTAGCAGGCCAGGCACGCCGTCCCCAGGCACAGCACGGGCTGGATCAACAGCACCACGCCGTTCAGGCAGAAGGGTCCCGGGTTGCCCTGGACCCACTCGAGCAGGCGGAGGAAGAGGGCGGCGGCCAGACCCAGGTGGGCGAACAGGGCCCCGCGAGCAGCGCCCAGGCAATAGCCCATGAAGGCTGCCCAGGCGAGAAGGGTGAGCCAGAAATTCAGGTCCGTCATGGCCTGAGTCTAGCTCAGAACCATCGGGGCCCCGGAGGGGCACATGACCCTAAGCGGTCTGGGACAGCTGTTCGCCCTGCAAAGAGCAGGCCACGCGCAGGCGTTCGCCGGCGGGCTGGGTGGGGATGTGGCCGCGATTGCGCAACTGCGCCACCAGCAAGTCTTGGACGCGCTCACCGCGCTTGGACGGCACGTTGCGCACGGCCGTGTAGTTGTCGCCACCCGCGATCAAGAAGTCGTCAGCCGCGACCTGATACATCTGGTCGGCCTTCAAGGGCTTGCCGTCCTGGGTCTTGATCTCCAGGATGCGCTCTCCCACGGGCTTCTCGGGGTCGAAGGTGACCTGCAGTCCGGAGACCTGCAGGACTTTCTTGGCGACCAGGCCCACACTCTCTTCCATTAATTGCTTGATGGTGGAGCCGGATAGCTCGACCTTGACCACGTGGCTCTCGAAGGGAAACGCGCTGTAAACCTCATTCACGTCGACCGGACCGGCCTCGATGTCATCTTTGAGAGAGCCGCCCGGCATCACGGCCACATCCGAGCCGGTCGACTCGCGCATGATGTCGGTGACCAGGTTGCCCAGCGGCGAATCGACGCTCTTGTCGCGGGTCAGAGGCGCCTCGTTCTGGGCCACGACCTCGGTCAGGTGGGCGTCGAGCTTGTCGGCATAACTTTTGATCATGGCCGCGACGGCCGGATCGGGCTGCAGCGTGGCCGAGTTGATCGGCACCCGCCGGTGCTCGAAGCCGACGACCTGGGCCGTGCCCGGAGCCAGCTTGAGGTCGAGCTCCGAGAGCTCCTCGCCGCGGTCGCCGCTCTGGAGCATCAAAGTGTTGTTGCCCACGCGGGGCTCCTGGAAGTCGTGATAGGAGTGACCGCCCATCAGGATGACCGGGATGGGGCGCCCGGACGCGTCCTCGGCCAGCTCGGCGGCCTGGGCCACGAGGTCGGTGCCGCCCTCGCGCAGCAGTTGATACTGCAGCACGATGACATCCGGATTCTCCTTTTCGCAGAGCTGCGGCATCAGTCTCGTCAGAGTCTCGGAGGGCTCCTCGAAGCGCAGTCCATCCACGTTGTCGGGATGGGTCGTCTTGCAAGAGTCGGCCTTCATCAGCCCGATGACCGCCACGGTGCAAGGACCGATCTTCTTGATGAAATACTCTTTGACGCCGCCCAGGGCATGGGCGACGGACTCGGACACGTGCTTGCCGGTTTGCGAGTCGAGCAGGTTGGCGGCCAGCACCGGAAAGCGAGCCTGGCCGATGCGCTGAGACAGGATGCCCTGGCCCTTGTCGAAATCGTGGTTGCCCAGGGTCATGGCATCGAACTTGTCGCGGTTCATGTATTTGATGACGGGCTCGCCGTCAAAACGCGTGGCGATCGGGGGTCCCTGGAAGAAGTCTCCCCCGGAGAGCAACAGCATCTCGCCGACCTCGGCGCGCTTGCGGCTGATCTCCGAAGAGATGAGGGCGGCGCCGCCAACGGCCACGTCGGGCTTCTGGGGATCGAAGTGGTCGAGAAGGTGGCCGTGGAAGCCGTCCAGGGTCACGATCGAGACCCGATCCCGGAGAGCGCCTCGTCCGGCGGCTATCGCCTCTGGTAAAAGTTTCACATCCCGATGTTACCCTCGTACTCTGAAAAAGGGTTGAAAGGCAGTGAGGGGTAAATCCCGGCGATGCCCCGCACTTACGTGGTTTTGCCGGCTTACAACGAGGAAACCGGCCTGGCCGCGCTCCTGGACAAAATGCACCACGCCCTGGATGGTTTAGACTATCAAATCCTGGTCGTGGATGACGGTTCGAAGGATCGCACCTCCGAGGTGGCTCGGATGGGCGGAGCCGAGGTGCTGCTCCATCCCCAGAACAAGGGCCTGGGCGCCACCGTGCGCGACGGCCTCATCGAGGCGGCTCGGAGAGCCCGTCCCGAAGACGTGGTGGTGGTGCTGGACGCTGACGATACCCACCCCCCCAGCCGCATCCTGGCGATGCAGCGCAAGTTGGACCAGGGTTACGACGTGGTGATCGCCTCGCGGTTCCGTCTGGGCTCGCGGGTGGTGGGGGTGAGCTGGTCGAGAAGGCTCTACAGTTGGGGCGCCTCCTGGCTGTTCCAGCTGTTCTACCCGATCCACGGCGTGCGCGATTTCACCTGCGGCTACCGGGCCTACCGCGCCGAGGCGCTCCAGAAGGCTCTGGAGTGCTACGGCCCCAACCTGGTCGAGCGCGACGGCTTCGAGTGCATGGTCGACACCCTCCTCAAGCTCCGCAAGCTCAAAATGCGGTTCAGCGAGGTCCCCTTCATTCTCCGCTACGATCGCAAGGCAGGGGCCACCAAGATGAATATCCGCAGGACGATCCTCGACACTCTCCTGTTGATGGCTCGTGGAAAAGACGGTCGACGGAGAACCGTAGACGGTAGTAGCGAGGTGCAGAGCCAGGAGCTCACGCCGCGGTAACTGCCGTCCTATAATTTGTAGCGCACGACCTGGGGAGCGCTCCGGTTGCCTTCGGCGTCGATCGCGTAGATATTCATGATGACCCACATGTTCGGCAAGGTCATCGGCACGTCGTAGTCGACCGTGAAGAAGCCGTCTTTGTCCGCCACGCCCTTCTCCTGACCGTCACCTTCGTTGGCGGTCGTCTTGGGCGGTGGGGTATTCTCGTTGAGAGTGACCCGGATGATGGCGGCCACCTCCGAGTTGGGACGCGTCCGCCCCTTCACGACGAAATGGCTATCGTTGATCTGTGAGCCTGGCTCGGGGGAGAGGATCTTGACCCGGAAGATGTTGGCGAACAGCCGCACCGGCCTGGCGGCGGCCAGTTTGTCCACCCGCTCGCCGACCTTCAGATGCCCGACCAGCGTGTTCTGGATGCGAGAATCGCCCGGTTGCACGAGATACGTGCCGCGATAATGGCCGGGTTTGATCTCTTTCATGGGGAGGTTGTCTTTGAAGTCCTCGAGCTCGAACCAGGCCGTGCCGCCGGGGGCACCCACCATGTCCACGGTCAGGGTGTCATACTCCTCGAGGTTGCCGGTGGCGTCGTGGGTCACGCTGGTGATGCCCTGCCCGTTTTTGAGCTGGAAGGACCATTTCTTCTCCAGCGGGGCGCCGTCATTCATCTTGACCCAGAACCGAGCCTCGACCTTGCCGTTCTTCAACTCGGTCATCGGGCGTCCGCTGACGAACGTGGGCGTGCGGAAGCAGCTGAAGACCTCCTGCTTGTCGATCCACAGGCGGGCCGAGTTGTAGTCGGCGTTGGGTGGGAGGGTGATGGTCACCAGGGGGATCCCTTCGGTGATGACCTCGCCATCAGCCGGACTGACGCTCACCGTGGGGGGCTCCGCCCACAGGGGTAAGGCCAGCAAGAGCACGAGCAAAAGGAGCATTGCACCCGCTTTCATTCCGGCGAAGGAAGCTCCTCCAGAGGAGTAGAACGCTTGCCGCACCTATGAGTAAAATTCGCGTCGTAGTGACCGGTCTGGGCTGCGTTACGCCCATCGGCCTCGGTCACCAGGAGTTCTGGACCAACCTGTTGGCCGGCAAGCACGGCTTTCTGCCCATCACCTCGTTCGACACTGCTGAATATCCCGCCAAATTCGCCGCCCAGGTTCCGAATTTCGATCCCGAGGCCTACATCAACAAGAAGGAGGCTCGCCGGATGGACCGGGTGATCCAGTTCTCGGTGGCCGCCTCCAAGATGGCCCTGGAAGACTCCGGTCTGGTCGTGACCGAGCAGAATGCCGATGACATCGGCGTTTCCATCGGCTCGGGCATCGGTGGCATGCACACGTTTGAAACATGGCATACCAAGCTGGTCGAGTCCGGTCCGCGCCAGATCACTCCGCTTTTCATCCCCATGATGATCGCCAATATGGTGAGCGGCCAGGTCAGCATCCAGTTCGGCCTGAAGGGCCCCAATTTCGCGGTAATCTCGGCCTGCGCCACGGGCGGAAATTGTATCGCTTGCGCCGTGGACGTCATTCGTCTGGGCCGCGCCCGCGTAATGCTGGCCGGAGGCACCGAGTCGGCGGTCACCCCCCTGAGCCTGGCGGGCTTTGCGTCCATGAAGGCTCTCTCGACTCGCAATGACGACATCGCGCATGCCTCACGTCCGTTCGACAAAGAGCGCGACGGTTTCGTGATGGGTGAAGGCGCCGGAGTGCTGGTGCTCGAGGAGTATGAGCACGCCAAAGCTCGTGGGGCCCGCATCTATGCCGAGATCGGCGGCTACGGAGCGACCGCCGACGCTTACCACATAACCAACCCCGAACCCAATGGCGAAGGCGCCTCCAAGGCCATGTTGCAGGGGCTCAAGGACGCCGGCTTCAACCCGGATCAGGTCGACTACATCAACGCGCACGGCACCTCGACCCCGGTCGGCGACCCGTGCGAGACCAGGGCGATCAAGAAGACGTTCGGCGAGCGTGCTTACAAAATGGCCGTCAGCTCCTCCAAGTCGATGATCGGCCACACGCTGGGCGCCGCCGGGGCGCTCGAAACCATCGTCTGCGTGCTGGCGGTGCATACGGACAAGATTCCCCCCACGATCAACTACGAGTTCCCCGATCCCGAATGCGACCTCGACTATGTTCCCAACGTGGCCCGCGAGGCGACCGTGAACGTGGCTCTCAACAACACGTTCGGCTTTGGTGGCCACAACGCGGTGATCGTCGTGAACAAGCCAGGCTAGCTGCAGCGAGCTTCCAAAGTGACCGGGCCGGGACCGAGCGACGAAGTCTCCAAGGATCTGGACGCTCTCCAGGAGCTTCTGGAGTACCGCTTTAACGACCCCGCCCTGCTCGAGCTGGCTCTGCTTCACGAGTCGTACGCCAACGAGAACGGACTGCCTCAGTCCAACGAGAGACTCGAGTTTCTGGGCGATGCCGTGTTGGGATTGGCGGTCAGCAGCTACCTCTTCGGCCGCCATGCCGAGCTGAGCGAGGGGGTGCTGACCAAGCTCAGGGCCAACCTCGTCTCGACCCGCAACCTGGCCAACCGGGCCACGTTGTTCGGTCTGGGGGCCTACGTCAAGCTGGGGCGCGGCGAAGAGCATTCCGGAGGCCGTGAGCGGCCCAACCTGCAAGCGGACCTGCTCGAGGCGCTGGTGGCTGCGGTGTACCTCGACGGCGGGCTGGAGGCCGCCTCGGGCCTGGTGTTTCGGTTACTGGGCGAAGACAAGGACGACCAGACCTTCCGGCGCGATTACAAGAGCCAGCTTCAGGAATACACCGCTCGTCTCCGCCGCCAGCCGCCCCAGTATCTCTTGGCCGAAGAAACCGGCCCTCCGCACCGCCCGATCTTTCGCGTTCAGATCGACTTCGAGGGCCGGATCGTAGGTGAAGGAACCGGACCTTCCAAACGGGAAGCAGCCCAGGAAGCCGCTCGTGAAGCGCTTGCGCTGCTCGAGTCCGAGCTGGAGCCGGCAGATGGAGCTACAAGTTCAGACCAGGGAGTCGGAGCTCTCCTTTCGGGTGAAGGTGACCCCTCGCGCGAAGAGCTCGGAGATCCAGGGAGTGAGCGAGGGAGTGCTGCTGGTGCGCCTGATGGCCCCTCCGGTGGAGGGGAAGGCCAATCAGGCTCTGCGGGAGTTTCTGGCCCAGCGCCTGACCCTCCGCACGAGTCAGGTGCAGATCCGAGTGGGGGATAAGTCTCGTACCAAAATCGTGGCCGTGAGCGGGTTGAGCCTCAAAGAGCTCGAGGACCGGCTTTTCGGGCAAGCTTCATAGAGGAGAACCCGTCGATGACGACACCGAAGTTGCAGTTTTCCGTGCCCTGTCTGGGCTACGAGGAGCCGGACCAGATTCCTTGCCTGCTCTATCTTTTCTACGACCTGCCCTTCGGCGAGTTGCCCGCTCCCCTCGAGTTCCGCGTTTGTAACGGTTGGTGCATGGGCCAGGGAACGTTCCAGCAATCGGTGCAGGTGCTCGACCCCGAGAAGAAGGTTCTGCTCGACACCAACAAGCGCGATTTTACCCTGGAGTCGACAGTGAAGCCCTTCCTGTCGGTTTTTCAATTCCAGCTGGTGGTGGAGAAAGAGGGCGCGCATTGGATTCGCGTCAATCTCGGCGACACCATGGTGATGGAGTATCCCTTCACCGTGCGTCTGGGCGAGAAGAAGGCTGGAGTGACCGCTCCGCCTGCCGCCGCGGCCGCGCCGAGTCCCTCGCCGATCTCTCCGCTGGGCAGCGATCAGCCTTTCCTGATGCCGTAGGTGCGGTTTCAGCAGTTCTTTCTCCTGGCCGTTACCAGCCTGCTGCTGGCGGGCTGCCTCTGGATGGCGGCCGATACCGTTCTGCAGCAGAGCTTTGACAGCTTTCATCGCGAGCAGGTGCAGCGCGAGAGACGCGACCTGGTTCGCCATCTACCCGCCAGGCCCACGCTCGAGCAACTGAAGACGGCGCTGGATCAGTATCGCTTCGGCCGCAATGGCTATGCGTTTCTCTCCCAGGCCGAGGGGCGCGACCTCTTTCACACCGAGCGCGAGATGGTCTACAAGAGCCTCTGGGTCCTGGCCGACAAAGAGGAGCTGAAGGGTTTCTTGAGCTCGCACCCGGCCGGGGACTCCGGCGTGCTGGGCACGGGTCCGGCCCGTCGTTACGTCAGTTTTGCGCCGGTGCCGGAGACTACCTGGTTGTTGGGCGTGGTACTGCCGGTGGAGGATAACGCCGCACTCTTGATGCGCGCGCGCCTCGGGCTCTGGGGAGGTTGTTTTGCGGTCGCTCTGGCGGCTTTGCTGGTGGCGGCCTTCCTGGCCCCCTGGCTGGCCCGCCCCTGGATTCAGCTGGCCGATTACGCGACCCGCAGGGCCAGTGGAGAGCCCGCCGAGAGGCCCGACCTGGGCCTCAAGGAGCAGTGGGCGATCGCCGAGGCGATCGACACTCTGGCCGAGCGGCCCGCACCGGCCGAGCCCGAGGGCGATCTCCAGCCGCTGACGGGACTGCCGGGACCGACGACGCTGCAGCGGGCCCTTTTCGACAGGATCGACGCCGGCCAGCCGTTCGCCGCCGGCCTGGTCGACCTGAGCTACTTCGGCTCCTTCGCTCGCCGTTACGGGATCGAGCGGGGTGACATGGTGATCAAGCAACTGGCCCTGTTGCTCCAGAACGCCCTCGGTGAGCACACCAATCAGGACCACCTGCTGGTCCACCTCGAGGCCGATCAGTTCGCGTTCGTGTGCGAGACCGACAAGGTCGAATCGCTCTGCCGAACGATCGTGGAGCGTTTCGAACGCGAAATCCAAGATTTCTACAAGCCGGACGATCGCAAGCGCGGTCAGATTACCGGCAAGAACCGGGCCGGTGACTTCGAGCAGGTACCCTTGATGCGCATTCACCTGGCGATCGCGACCAACCTCAAGCGACCGCTCATCCATCCGGTCCAGATCGGGGCCATTTTCCAGGAGATCCGCGCCTACCTCAAGACCCAGCCGCAGTCGGGTTTTCTCATTGACCGGCGGGAAGCCGATCGACCCGGGGCCGAGGAGCCCGAAACTGCCGTCGCGGCTACAGAGACCCCAGATCCTGCCAGTTCACAAAGCGGTACTGGGTAGGCGAGCCATCGCGCAGGTCCAGCTCTCCCATGAGGGTGCGTTGCCCCACCACCTGTCCCGTGCGGATGACCAGGCCGGTGGACACGACCCGAAGCGCCTGATAAGGCTTGGCCAGCCAGGTCGAGTCCACGGTCACCTGGTAGTAGCCGACCAGGGTCGTCCCGTCGATGTCATAGACGTTCTCGGTGTAGGAGAAGATCTTCTGGTCCGATTCGCCCACCGGCGGAAAGTGGTCATCCTTGAGCAGTTTGACCCGGGCGCTCTCCATTCCAGCCGCGGCCGCCTCGTAGGCCTGGGCCGACTCGGCCTCGAACTGGGCCGTGCGCAACTGCGTGCTGCGTTTTCCCAGGAAGCACATCCCCAGCACCACCATCACGGCGCTGATCAAGAGCACGATGACCAGGGCCATGCCCTGCTTACGCCTTACCATTGCAGCGGCATGAATGCGTGCGTGACGCATTCCTCCACCCGAGTATCCTCCAGCACCGAAAGGCGCAGCTCGATGTTGCCATTGGCCAGTTTGGCCGCCGAAAAGCCGTTGACGTTCTCGACCAGGGGCTGGGTATCGGCGGCCCCCCCGCTGTCGAGCACGTTGCGCTCGAGCGTGGTGCCGTTGAGGCGATAGGTGATCGTTACCAGCCAGTTCGGAGCGAGCGGGTCGTAGGTGCCGGGAAGGACGAGGGGGTCCGGAAGCCGGTCGGTGCTGCGCGCGGGTGTTCCGCTGATGGCCGGGTCCACTTTGTCGAAGCGCAGGGTGCTGGTGGCGCTGCCGGTGGGGGAGGCCACGGTCAGGGCGTCGCGCAACTCCTGGGCGATACGGTTCAGGGCGGCGCGCGCCGCAATCGACCGGTCACGCGTGCCGGAGAAGCGGGAGAAGTCCGAATAGCCTTTGACCAGCGACCCGATCACGCCCATCAAAAGGCAGACCAGCAGCAGCGTGATCATCGACTCGACCAGCGTGAAGCCGCGCTTTCTCATGGCAGCATGTTGATGGGCCCCAACGAGCCCGACAGATACTGGCCCTTGTAGCGGGCGTAGACGCTGACCGCGATCGTCCCGGGCACGGGGGCACCGTTATACTGGTTGACGATCGTCACCGTGCGACCATCGCGGGGGCTGGTGCCGGTAATCGTGGCGTTGCCGGTCTGGGCCTCCACGCTCCAGCTGTAGAACAGGTCCTCGATGGGGAGACCGCTGGTGTCCAGCGCGGTGACGGAGAGGCTGAAGGTGCCTCCCGCCGGGACATCCGGCACGGTGAGGGGAGTGATCTGCAAGGTCGTGTTGGGTTCGCGCACCGGCTCGGCGATGTAGCCCACCAGGGCCACGCTGTCGCCGCCGTAGCTGACGGTGACGCGCAGGGGAATTACCGAGTGGTCCAGGCGACGAGCCTGCCCCGTCGACGTCCAGGGAACCTCCAGCGTCTCGCAGGGAGAGTAAATGCGCCGGCCCATGGTGACGCAGTCGGTGCGAATCGTGAACTCGGGCTGGTCGGGCTCGGTCCAGGTGCGCCCATTGTAGAAGCTCAGCCCGGTTCCAAAATTGGCGGGGCTCTGGGCAAAAGCGCGCGCGTCATTCATCGTGCGGTTGGCCAGCATGGCCATCTTGCCGCGGTTCTCGACCTGGACCTGGTAGTGCAGGGAGGCATGAAAGAGGTTGACGATGACCAGCATGATGCCGGCCAGCAGGAACATGGAGAGCACCACCTCTACCAGGCTCATCCCGTAACGGCGCGGACTCACCTCGAGGACCAGGACCCCTCGTCTTCGGAGTAGGTGGGGTGCGGGATGGTGAGGGTAGAGTCATCGCTCCCGTCGAGTTTGCAGCGGCGGATGTCGTAGACGCTGCCACCTCCCACGTTCTCGTTGTAGATGATCTGGGAAGCGTCGGGCGAGAAGCTGGCGGTATGCATCCCGGCTCCCGAGTTGCGGATGAGCGCGGGCGCCGAGATTCCCAGGGCGGGAGGCAGCGTCAGGGTCGACCAGTAAAGGTTGTTGCCGGTCGAGTCTTGCCATACGACTTTCCCGCTGTCGCGCGAGAGGTCCGGCTCGAAGAACCCGTTGGCATAGGCCCCGCCCACGGGCACGTTGGTCTGGATCCCCGTGACGGTGTCGATGAACAGAAGGTTCGGCCCGTCGGTCGTCACCACGAAGTCGGCGTCCACCGCCGGGTCGGAGTTGTGGCCCACCGAGATCTTGTCGTGGCCACCGACGGGAATCGGGGTGGTGGTCAGAAGCGTCGCTCCTCCGCCCCACATGTTGACGGAATAGACATCCTTGGTGGCGCCATGCATGGCCAGCACGTAGAATCCATTGCCGTCGCTGTTGAAATCCATGTCCACGATCTTGTCCCAGCCGTGGGAGCCGGCGGCGCAAACCTGGCGAAGCTCGGTGCCGTCTCGATTGATGATGTAGAGGTCGGACGCGCCTCCCCAGGGAGAGAGGAACGCGATCTTCTGACCGTTCGGCGACCAGCGGGGACGCCCGGCGTCGATGGGGGGCTCGGTCAGGCGATACGGCTCGGTCCCATCGATGTTCATGATCATCAAGTTGCCCGGGGAAGGCGGGCCTGCGTCATAGCCCACGAAGCAGATTTGCTGCGGGCTCAGGGTCGCCAACTGGCCGGCCACGCCCAGTTGACCGGTGGCGGTGCCTCCACGGCGGTCGTCCACCGTGCAGGTAAGGTTGTAGACTCCCGTTCCCATATCGCCCGGGGGGGCCTGCCAGTTCCAGTAGCTGAACCACTCTTGCTTCTCGGGGTCCCACTGCATGCGAGTGGGCTGGTTGTTGGAGAAAGCACCCTGGGTGGCGGTCCAGTTACAGAACAGGACATCGCCATCGCCGTCGTGGGCCGTGGCTTTCACCAGCAGATAGCTGTCCACGCGCGAAGTAGCGTCGATGCCGGGCGGAAGGCTGGCCGCGATGGGCACGGGAAAGACTCCCACGCTGACGGTGGGCGTGTTGTTGGCTCCCAGCGGGGGGATGGCCATGGCCGGAGCCGGCGTTCCGGGGGGCGGCTCGGGTAGCTGCGTCACGCTCGACCCCCCGGTGATGCCGTCGCGCACGTTGACTTCGCCGGCCGTCGAAAGGGACACGGTCCAGGGCTGGCAGACCCCGTCGAGCTGGAACGAGTTGATCGAGTCGACCATCGCCCCGTGGTATTGCACCCCGCGCGAGCAGACGATGTGGTAGGCTCCGCCGAAACTGACCTGGTTGGACACCACCGCGCCACTGGGGGTAAAGACGAAGACCGGATCGTCGGGATAGGGAGAATTCCACTCGTTGAGACGGAAGCGCTCGCCAGGGGTGCCCGGGGTGCGGAGGCCGGCGCGATTGGTGCCGGCGTCCGGGGGGTAAAAGCCGTTAAACATGACCGCGCTGTTCTCATTGCCGTAGTTGAAGGCTTTGGTGACGCGCGGCTGCGTGTCGCCCTCGAGCACGTAGAACGAGCGGCAGTGAGGGACCGTGCCGTTGAGACTGGGGAAGGCGATCGCCACCGGAACGCCCCGGACCTGCGCTTTCTGGCGTGCCAGCCGGAGCTCCTCGGAGATCTGCTCGGCCAGGGCTCGACTGTCGACGCGGCCGCGAGAGTCTTTCAAGTTCACGAAAGTGAGCGCGATGACCATTCCCAGTAACATGAGGGCCATCAAGACCTCTACCAGACTATAACCGCGAGCTCTGCTCCTGCGCCACCCCGTCCACATGGCCTGACTGTATCAGATTATCGGCGCAAAGTCTTCTCGAAAAGTTTTACCTTTTGGCCCTGTCGTCCAAACATTCGTCCAAACTCCACCGGGTAGGATAGCTGTGACGGAATGTCAAGCGATACGGTGACTCTGCAGGGCGCGATGAGCGCCCCTTTTTTTTGGTGAGGTGCCGAGGGGGTTTCGGCACGTCACCTTGAAGGGCACTCGATGCTGGGATGGGGCGTCATCGGCTGTGGAGCGGTCACCGAGAAGAAGAGCGGGCCTGCGTTCGCCCGGCTGCCGGGCAGCCGTCTGGTGGCCGGGATGAAGCGGTCGGGGGCGGCCGATTGGGCCGTGCGGCACGGGGCCCTGCGAAGTTACAGCGACGTCCAGTCGCTCCTCGACGACCCGGACATCAACGCCGTCTATGTGGCCACGCCGCCCGAGAGCCACGCCGAGCTGGCGATCCGGGCGCTCGAGGCGGGCAAGCTGGTCTACGTCGAGAAACCGATGGCCCGCAATAGCCGGGAGGCCCGGCGCATGCTGGACTGCGCCCAAGAAACCGGGCAACCGCTGTACGTGGCCTACTACCGGCGCCGCCTGCCGGCGTTTTTGCAGGTGCGTGACTGGCTCCCGCGCCTGGGCAAGATCCGCTTCGTCCTGGTCGAGCTGGTACGCGGCTCGATGCTGGCCGACGGCTGGCGTGTCCAGGAGGAAGGCGGCTACTTCGCTGACCTGGGCTCCCATCAGCTCGACCTGCTCGACTTCCTGCTCGGACCTATCGCCGAGGCCCGCGGGGCCGCCGTCAACCAGGCCGGGCTCTACCCCGCGGCCGATCTCGTCACGGCCGAATGGCGCTTCGAAAGTGGCGCTCTGGGCTCGGGCGTCTGGTGTTTCACGGCCCGGCCCGAGGAACGGCGCGATCGCGTCGAGATCGTGGGCGAGCGCGGACGCATCAGCTTTTCGTGCTTCGGGCCCGAACCGGTCATCCTGGTGACCGGCCACGGGGAGGATGTCTTTTCCCCGCCGGTGATCGAATGCGTGCAAGAGCCGCTCATCGCCTCGATCCTGGAGGGCCGCTGCCCGTCCACGGGGGAGAGCGCTCTGCGCACCGAGCTCGTGCTGGACGCCATCCTCAGCCGTTGAGCATCTCCTCGTACAGTTGCTCGCCGGTCTGGCCCGTGCGCCAGCTCTGCACGGCCTTGAGGGCGGTTTTGAAGGCCGGCTCGAGGTCGAGCCCGGTGGCCTCGCGCACGCACCAGATGGCCCGAGCCGCGTAGGCCAGGTTGTTCTTGGGCTCGATCCGGCTCGGGTCCTCGAAGAACCAGGCGCAACTGGTGTACATCCACTGCCCCAGGAGCTGACTTTCCAGCAAGCGCTGAACCTTGAGGTCGCCGCCGCTGAACTCCTCGGGGCTTTGCTGGCGCAGAATGACGGCGCTGTAGCGGTCGCGCAGCTCCCAGCCAGTGGGCACCTGCTCTTCGAAAACGGCATCGAGCTGCGTCTTGAGCGCATCCATGGCGGCCCGCAAGGGCCCCTTCCAGGGGGGCGTCGAGGCTTCGAAGTCCGAGGGCTCGCAAGCGCAACGCCCGTTCCAGCGCTCCAGGCCGTGCATGCAGCTCCAGGCCGTGTTGTCCGCCAGCTCGACCTCTTCGGTGGGAGGATAGGCCGCGAGATAGAGCCCGGGGAAGGTTACGGTCCATCCGGAGCGGGGCGCGTGCTCGAGCAGAACCTCGCGCAACCACTGGGCGCGCCCGTGATAGTGGTGGCCAAAGTACTCCGCATCGCAGGCGGATAGGACCAGCTGAGGCTCCTTGCGCGTGCGCTTGGGCCGATCCAGCGTCATGGGCAGGGCGTAGCGGGTGAAGTTCTCGGCATCGCCCATCGACGGGTTGTGCACGTTCCACCCCAGCGCTCCGTGGAAGAAGCAAACGGTGATCGACTTGCCGTTGGGCAGCTTGATGCGATAGGGCTGAGTCACATCGAGGCGACGGCCGCGGACCTGCCACTCGGCCAGGATGGCGAACTGCAAGCCGCAGTCGGACAGGGCCTCGAGCGTGGCAGTGTCGACGGCGCACTCGGCCAGGAACATCGCCTGGGGCTCGCGCCCGAAGCGGTGGCGGAAGTCGTCCATCCCCCAGCGGATTTGCGTGATCTTGTCGCGTCGGCTGGCCAGGGGCAAAATGGTGTGATTGTAGACTTGCGCGATGGCATTGCCCACGCCGTGCTGGTCGAAATTGACGCGATCCGCTTGCAGGATGCGCTCGTAGGTGTCCGGCCGTCTCTGCTCCATCCAGTTGGCCAGCGTGGGGCCGAGATTGAAGCTCATTTTGTCCAGGATCCCCAGTTTGGCCAGGGGATCGTAGCATTCGAAGCAGATGCGCTCGTACCAGTCGTGAAAGGGCTCCGCTCCGTGCTCGTTCGGGATGATCCCCGTGAACGGATTCTCCCGCGGCGGCTGGTAGAGGTGCCCGTGGACGCTAAGAAACTGCAACCTTCACTCGCTCCTTGAGGCGTAGGGCATCGTGGGGCGCGTGGGCATACGCGTCATTGTCGAAATACACGTAAACATCGCGACCTCCGCGCTGCCAGCGTTCGATCTTGCTGGCCCAGCCGTCCAGCTCGTCGTCGCTGTAGCGACTGACGTAGAGCTGGCTGGCGCCGTGCAGGCGGACATAGACGAAGTCGGCGGTCAGCTCCTCCTGATAGAGCCAGCGTCCGGCGGTGTCGGCGATGACCAGCGCCACACCGTGCTGGCGTAGCAGATCGTAGAACTCCTCGCAGGCGTAGGACGGGTGGCGAACCTCCAGGCAGTGGCGGAGCTCGAGAGTGCCCGGCGCCTGGAGAAGGGCTCCGCGCTTGAGCCGGTGGTCGTGATGGGAGGCGAGCTCGGCGGCGTCGTCGGTATCGCGAGGCAGGCCCCGAAGGAACTGGTCGATGCGGTCCCGTTCGAAGGGGTAGCTGGCCGGAAGCTGCCACAGGAAGGGTCCGGTTTTTCGTCCGAGCGCCAGCGGACCGCTGGCCATGAAGTTGCCCATGGCCTGGGTGAGATTGCGCAGTTTGAGGTTGTGGGTGATGAATCGGCTGCCCTTGATGGCAAACAGGAAGTCCTCGGGCGTCTCGGCGGCCCACTTCTCGAAGACGGCCGGCGATTTGAGGCTGTAGAACGTGCCGTTGAGCTCGATCGAGTCGAGTTTCTCGGCGGCATAGGCCAGCCATTTGCGCGCCGGAAGCCCCTCGGGGTAAAAGCGCCCGCGCCAATGCTGGTAAATGTAGCCGCTGGTGCCGATCCAGACCATGGGACCAGGATAGCCCTTGAATGCTTTGCCAGGAAGTGATCGCGATCCTGAGGACGAAGCCCCCGGCATGCAGCTACGATTTGGAATCCACACCGGACAGCAAGAGTGCCAGTTCGCCGATCTGCTCGCCCTCTGGCAGCGCGCGGAGGAGCTTGGCTACGACTGGGCCAGCGTTTTCGATCACTTCATGCCCATTTTCTCCAACCCCGAAGGGCCTTGCTACGAAGGTCTGACCGCGCTTTCCGCGCTGGCGGCCTCGACGCGAAAAATCCAGTGCGGCATCATCGTGACCGGGGTGACCTACCGCAATCCCATCCTCCTGGCCAAGGCCGCCGTGACCATCGATCACGTCTCCAAAGGCCGGCTCGAGCTGGGGCTGGGCGCCGCCTGGTACGATCACGAGCACGAGAAGTATGGCTTCGACTTTCCTCGCGTGGGCGTGCGCATGGACATGCTCGAGGAAGCCATGACGATCGTCAAGTCGCTCTTTACCCAGAAACGGACGACCTTCGAGGGGCAGCACTATCAGGTGCGGGACGCGGTGTTCGAGCCCCGTCCGGTGGGCAAGATCCCGCTCTGGGTCGGCGGGGGAGGGGAGCAGCGCACGCTCAAGATCGTCGCGCGCCACGCCGACGGCTGGAACTACTTCCTGAGCACGCCCGAGGAGTATCAGAAGAAGCTGGCTATCCTCGAGCAGCACTGCCAGGATGCGGGGCGTAAAAGCTCGGACATCCGCAAGGGACTGATCGTCCGCTGCGAGCTGGCCGAGTCGGGCCGCTCGGAGCTCGAGAGCGAGGGACCCTATCCGACCTTCAAAGGCACCCCCGAGGTGCTGGCCGACAAGCTCAAGCCCTTCGTCGACCTGGGCGTGGGTGACTTCCTGATGCTGGCGCGGCCCCCGGTGGACGCGCGCACGCTCGAGCTCTTCATCTCCAAGGTGAAGCCGGCGCTGCAGAAGGCGGCCGTATGAGCGTCTATCTCGCAGGGTTGGCGGCCGCCTGGCTTCACTTCGTCTTCTTCCTCGTCGAGAGCGTCTTCTGGCGCAAGACGGCCTGGAAGGTCTTTCGCATCCCGGCCGAGCAGAGCGAGCTGCCCTCGTTGCGGCTCTTCGCCTTCAACATGGGCTTTTACAACCTGTTTCTCAGCATGGGCATGCTGGCGGGGCTGGTCTTGCAGTGGCAGGGTTGTCCCGGAGGGCGGTCCCTGGTGACCTTCGTCGGGTTGTCGATGGTCGGCGCCGGGCTGGTGTTGCTGGTGAGCCGCAAGAGGCTCCTCGGCCCGTTGATCCAGGCGGGCCCGGCGGCCTACTGCCTGTGGAGCCTCTGGCACTGAAGACTCCCGTCACCACCGCGGTTCGCTTCTTGCGTCAGCACGACGTCGACTTCAGCCATCATCTCTACGACTACGTCGAGAAGGGCGGCACCGCCGAGTCTTCTCGCTCCCTTGGCGTGGAGGAGCACTCGGTCGTCAAGACGCTCGTCATGGAGGACGACCGTAAGCAGCCGCTGGTGGTCCTGATGCACGGCGACAAGCAGGTCTCTACCCGTGAGCTGGCCCGCCAGCTCGGTGTGGGGAAGGTGTCTCCGTGCTCGCCGGACGTGGCCGAGAAGCACACCGGGTATCAGGTCGGGGGGACGTCCCCTTTTGGCACGCGCAAGGTCCTGCCGGTCTACGTCGAGGAGAGCATCCTCGAGCTGCCGCGGATCTACATCAACGGCGGGAAGCGGGGCTACCTCGTCGGGATCGAGCCTTCCGTGCTGACGCTGGTGGGGGCCAGGCCCGTGCGCGTGGCCATCGACGGGTAGGCTATCCCGTCGCTGCAGCCGGGTCCGCTCCTCGGCGGTTGCGCAGCACCACGCCGCCGACCAGCACGCGGTCCTCCTCCACGCTCAGGCCGTCCGAGCTGGCCTTCATGCCCTCCGCGAGACCGCGCACCTCGATCTCCGACAACAGCTGGCCGGTGAGCAGCGCGATGTCCTCGGCGCGCCCCGTGTAGTGCGGCACGGTGTCGAGCAACTCGAGGACGCGCTTCTTGTAGGCCGCCACGTCGTTCGAGTCGGGAGCTACGACGCAGGCTTTCCAGACCGCCCAGCGGGTTTCCGGACGCTGCACCTGGTCGTGGATGCGATTGGCCAGCATGGCCATGAAACGGGTGGATTTGTCGTCTGCGAACTCGGACAGGACTTTACGATGGGCAGCTTCGTTCGACCAGGAGATGGACCCCGCGGCCAGGGCGCCCCGCTCGCGGGACGTGCTCGGATTGGGATTTTCGGCCGCGCCTCGCAGGGCCAGCTCGCCACCCGGGATGCCCCACCGGTCCAGAATCTTCGCCGCCGGCAACTCGTCGCGCAAGACCGCGTAAATCCGAGCGAACTCCTGCTCCTTTCCGGCGATGGTCAGATTCGGCACGGTATCGAGCTGGGTCAGCATTCCGTCGGCCAGGTCGGCCGCCGAGCCCGAGGGGTTCAGCACATAGCCCTTCCAGACGGCCCAGCGCATCTCCGGAGTCTGCAGCGCGTCGTGCGCCTGCTCCGCGAGCACAGCGGAGGCGTGCGTGGTCTTGAGCTCGTTCAGCACGAGGCGGTGCGCTTTCTCGTCCTGCCAGGGGATACACTGGGCCGCCAGCTCGCCCGGCGAGGACTTGCCCGAGGTCAGTCCGCGCGCCAGACTGTCACCCTCGGTCAAGCCCCAGCGCCGGGCCGCCTCGGCTTCGGGAAGGTCGCGCAGCTCCCGCACCAGGGCAGCGCCCAGGCGGTCGAGATCGGTCTTGTCGAGGCTGACCCCGACCAGCTCGTCCAGAAGCTTGTAAGCCTCGCGCCCGACCGTGCGGGCGTCGCCTTTCGGGTTGAGCACGCCCGCCTTGAAGACGGCCCAGTGCAGAACCGGCGTCTGTACCTTTTCGAACAGGTCCCGAGCGACCGGCGCGCCCGCCTCCGCGAGCGCTTTCCGCTGGGCATCCGGATTGTCCCAGCTGATGGAAGCGGCCGCCAGCTCCCCCAGGGGAGTCGAGACGTTCTCCGCCAGTGCGCTCGCGGCCAGATCGGTGTCGGCCACTCCCCAGCGCTGCTGGGCGTCGAGCGCGGCCCGAGCCACGCCCAACCGGCCCAGCTCGACGTTGAGGGCTCGCGTGAGCTTCGCCTGGTCGGTCGTCTTCCGAGCGTAGGTCTGGTCGGTCAGGAGCGCGCGCGCGTCTTTCGCGAGCGCCGTCAGGGCCGCCTCGCCCTCGCCGGCGGGCGCTACCGCCCAGGCTTTCCAGATCGCCCAGCGAGTAACCGGATCGTCGACCTGCTCGTGGATCCGCGCGGCGGCCTCCGCTTTGAAGCCCCCCAACTGCTGGAAGATCTGGCGATGGGCCTCCTGGTTGCTCCAGGGGATGCACTCCGAGGCCAGTTTCCCCAGCTCGGCGGGTGTGCGGGCGTGGGGATGCGCCACCCGTCCTCGGGCCTCGAAATCGAGGTTGCGCTTCCCGGGCAGCTCGCCGAAAGGCGAGGGGGGCAGCTCCGCCAGCAGGGCCTTCGCAACGCTGTCCTGGTCGGAGCTCGAGAGCCCGGCGGTGTAGAGTCGGGCTCCGAAGGCGTGCACGTCGGTCGATTCCGGGTCCTGGGCGAAGGCTCGGAAGATCGCCCGGCGCGATTCCCGGGTGGCGGCCGCTTCGAGCACGCGCTGGCCCATGGCGGCCGGGGTCGCCGTCTCGGGAAGGGCTGCCAGCCTGGAGAGAACCTCTTTCTCCACGCCGAGATCCGCCGAGCCCACCGCCAGCAATTCGCCTGGCGAGAGCTTCTCGAGGACCACGGGCGCGAGCTGAAGTCGCTCCGCCGGAGTGCGCTCCTGTAGCAGCTGTTGGACCGAGGGCAGGTCGAGCCGGTCCAGGCGATCGACGGCGCGGGCCAGTCCCAGATCGCCTCCCAGCCGCTCCCGCAGCAACTCGAACTCGCTCAGGCGCCGGGTCAGGTCGCTGCCCCGCTCGACCCAGGGCTGCTCTTTGCCGACCTGGCCCCCCTCGCCCAGCAAGAACGCGGGCTCGGCCACGCCGTTGGCGTTGAAGAACCGGTAGCCGGCCTCCTCGGCGCGCGCCTCCTCGTTGGGCTGGAGCACGTAGAACGCGGCCAGCCCGTTGGCTCGCTCGGCCGAGTCGAGCGGGATGATGCGGTTGTCCTTGCGGGCCTGGACATGCACGAGGAAGTCCGGGTCGGTGGCCGCGTTGT
Organism: Vulcanimicrobiota bacterium; assembly: GCA_039809865.1. Taxonomy (GTDB): domain Bacteria; phylum Vulcanimicrobiota; class Xenobia; order Xenobiales; family QWHO01; genus QWHO01. The sequence goes on along the minus strand of JBDHVW010000113.1, from coordinate 3,367 downwards.
AGGCACCGTAGAGGCCGACCTGGCGGCCGTCGGGGTCGGAGAACTGCCAGCCCCGGGCCGCCAGACCTTCCAGGTTGCGGGCCACCTCGGGGCTCGCCAGCTCGGCCGGCTCACCGGTCTGGAAATGGGCCAGCTCCTCGAGATCCTCGGGACTCCGCACGGGCAGGGGAACCTCCGCGCCCGGCACGTGGGCGCGCACTGGGGCGCCCTCACGCAAGCGGCGCTCGACCTCCTCGGGGGAGGCCGGCGTGTAGGACTCGTAGACAAAGCTGTACCAGCGCGGCCGCTCGAGGCGAACACCCTTCTCCTCGAGCTTCCGCGCGAGAGGCGGAATTTCCATCGCCTCCCAGCTTAGTCAAGCGGGCTGAAAGATGTCGGAACCAGCAGCAGCGCGCTGGGCGCAAAGGCATTGGCGGGCAGGCTGAGGGTGAGCTCGTGCTGGCCGGGTTGCCAGGAGGCCAGATGCCGGGCGCAGCCGGCGGGAGCGCCGTCCAGAACGCCCCCGCGCGCCTTCCAGAGCACCTCGGTGGGCTGGCTCACGGTGAGTCGGAACGTGCGCATCGCACCGTAATCTCCCGGCAGCAGCCAGGGGCCCTCCAGGGGGATCTGGCAGGCCCGGGTCACGTCCGCGGTCAGGACCTGGTCGGGGTTCGGGAAGACACCCGCGGACTGGCTGCCGGTTTTGGCGAGGGTCGGTACAGGCTCTCCCATCCAGACGCGCCAGTGGACGGGGCGATCGGTCTCGACCTCCAGCATGAGCAGCCCGTTGAGCCGCAGATTGGGAAGCGTCCAGCGTCGGCCGAGCCGCTCGCTGGGCCGGAACCTTTCCTGCAGCAGCGTTCCGGCGTCCAGCCACAGGTTGTCGCGGGCCTGGGCGAACTTTACCACGCGCACGTCCTGGTCGGCCTCCAGCACGAGCTCGCGCGCGGTCGAGGCCCGATTGATATGGGAGATCAACAGCCGGCCGTGCCCGGGAGGCGTGTCGCCTTCGAAGAGCAGCCCCGGCTCGTAGACCATCTCGGGGTTGTTGCTGACCAGGAGCCACCCGGGAAGCGTCGTGACGCTGGTCTCCAGGCGCGGGAGGTCACGCGGAACCCATAAACTCTGGCGGATGGGCAAAAAGGCCGCCAGGGGGACGCTCAGGAGCGCGGTCAGCACGAGCACGCGCGGCCTCAGGGTGAGAGCTGCCAGCGCCAGGGCCCAGGGCAGCACCGGGATGGCGATCGCGTCGGGCACCGGCTGAGGCAGAGGCCGCATCCAGGCCAGCAGGCCCCGGACGTCGACCCATCCCTGCACCAGCCAGAGGCCCCCGAGGAAGAGCAGAAAATTGCGCCGGGTCGCGGTAAGCCCCACGAGGCCGAGCGCGAGGAGGGCCGGGAAGGCGAAGAGGGCGTCCTGACCCAGCCAGAGCCGCGCTTCGGCGCGCTCGACGAGCAAGGCAAAGAGCAGGAGCGGTCTCTGTCTCACCACGGCGAGCGCCGCGAGGATCTGCACCAGCGCGTAGCGGGCCAGCGTCAGCGGCTCCATCCCATAGGCGCAAACGATTGCCAGCCCGACCGCCAACGGCCAGAGGCGTTTCCAGCGGAGCGCCGCCAGCCAGACCGGCAGGGGAAGCAACTTACAATCCCAGCGCTTTTACGAAACCGGGGTTGGGGCGACACTTCTCCACGCGTACGTTGTCCAGCAGCTCGGCCAGCGCCTGGCGGCTCACGCTGGCCGGCGGACGCAGCTTGCGTTTCTCCTCGGACGTCATCCCGATGGCGTCGGCATAGCGCTTGATCTGGTCCCAGTGGGCCGGGGGAGTAACGGATACCACGCAACTCGTGGCGTCGAGCTTCTTGTAGGGCCAGAAGCTCCAGCCCACACCCGTCTGCTCGAGCGAGGCGCGGAAGGTGGCGATCCAGGCGTCGGTGTTCTCGCCCGACTCGTCCATCACGATCGGCACATCCCAACGCTTTTGAAAGGCCAGGTAAGGCTCGAGCCCCTTGACGTCGGGCTCGGTCCAGTAGCGGTGGAACGCGTAGACGAGCCCCGAGTCGAACGGCTTGCCGAAACAGCTGAAGTCGGACGCCCACCCGGCGCCGTCCAGGAAGATCAGGTGCCGCCGGTCGATCTCGCGGATGGCCCGGGTGGCCTTCTGGTAGAACGGCTCGAGCCTGGCGTAGAGGGGCTTGTACTCGGGGTAGTTGGGGATGGGCTCGTTCAGCAGCTCGTAGCCGAGGACCGCGGGCTCGTTCTGATAACGCTCGGCCAGCCGCCGCCAGAGAGCGATGGTGCGCTGCTGGTCGGTCTCCGACTCGAAGAGCCACGGATAGCTCCAGCCGTCGTCGATGTTCTCGCCGGTCTGCCCGCCGGGTGCGGCGTGCAGATCGAGCAACAGGTAGAGGTCGTTCTGCTTGCACCAGTCGAGGCAACGGTCCACCCGCGTCAGGTCGTCCAACAGCGCGTGGTGGAGGGGGAGGCGCACGGTGTTGAAGCCCGCCTGACGGATGCGCCGGAGGTCTTCCTGCGTGACGTAGCGGTCGTAGTAGGTCTGCCAGAACTTTTCCGCCTCGCCGGGTCCGAGCAGCTCCGCGAAGACTTGCTGGATCTGGCGCGGCGACACGGCTTTCTCGAAACCGAACATGTAGCCCTCGGGGACGAACCAGTTCCCCAGGCTGATCCCCTTCATGCGGAACGGCTGACCTTCCACCACGAGGCGCTCCCCGTCGGCCTCCACCCAGGCTTGCGCTCGGAGGGGAAGGACCAGCAGGCAAATCAGAAGGAGCATTTTCATGGGGTGCGGCTCTTAGGCGCTTGACAACCGAACGCCTTCTCGAACAAAATCCGGACCATGCGTAAGTTCTATCTGAAGATGGTTGGATACTGTTTGCTGGGAATCGCCCTGGGCGTCTTCTCGGGCTGGACCACGGGGATCGCCGCCGGGGCCGCGGGAGCTCTGCTCGGGTGCCTGTGCGGCGCCTTCCTCGGGTTCTCGCTGGGCGATCAGATCGCCGACCGGGCGGTGCGCGCCGGCGAGCGCGGCCTGGCCCTCACCGGCAACACGACCACGATGGTGGCAGGCGTGGCCGGAATGGTGGCGGGCGCCTACGCCGGCGGCTGGCTCAGCGGGATGGAGATCATGGGCGCGATGGCCCTGGTCGGCGCGCTGGCCGGCGTCTACGTGACTTTGGCCCGGAGCTAGAGCGTGTTGACATTCGACTGCCGCCTCCTGTGCATAATTGAAGGATATTCTCTATCGCCGTCGCATTGCCGAGCGCGATTCTGCAGAGGGGGACTTGGCCATGCCGGTGGAGGAGAAAAACCACGGAGCACACGGAGCGCACGGAGGGGTACTTCTGGAACCTTTGACAGAGGCGATTATCGG
>JBDHVW010000112.1:0-22993 GCA_039809865.1 Vulcanimicrobiota bacterium | reverse complement strand
CACGCTGCTGACCGCCCACCTCTTCTGCGAGCTCAACCGGGCTCGCTGGGACATCACCGACGAGCAAGAGATGGCCTTCTTGACGAAGCTCGCCCGCAAGCTGAGGAGCTCCTACGATGCAAATCCTGAAGCTGAACGCTGAGAACCGGCCCCTCTATCTGGCTCAGGCGCTGGCGCTGCACCGTCGCTTGCTCGGTCGGCTGAGCCGTCGGCGTCTGGTGGAGCGTCTGCGCGGCAGGAAGCCTCTGTTGCTGGTGGCCGTCGAGGGAGACCGCGTGGTCGGCTACAAATTCGGCTACGAGGAGCGACCGGGGCGATTTTACAGCTGGCTCGGGGGCGTCGAGCCCGAGTTCCGCCGCCGGGGCATCGCCTCGGCCCTGATGCACCGCCAGCACCGCCTGCTGGAGAAGGCCGGCTATCGCGAGGTGCGCTGCCACACGCGCAACCGTTTTCGAGGCATGTTGCTGCTCTCGATCATGCACGGGTTCGACATCATCGGCACGGTCTGGGTGGGCGGCGAAATTCGCCTGGTCTTGAGCAAGAAGTTGGGCAGGAAAGCGAAGGACGTATCAGAAGGGCTTTAAATAAGGAGGGTTAGCCCAATGCCAACTCCTACCGATAGCTACCACGCGGTCCGGTTTCCACTCGGACGGGCCGAGCGCAATATCCATCCCAACCTGAACGTCCACTTCGACCAGGGAAACCTGGTGGTGGAAGCCTCACTCCCCGGTCTCGAGCTCAGCGACCTCTACCTGCACCTCAGTCGCACCCGGCTCAACCTGCATGGCGAGCGCAACGGCAACTTCTCGCGCTCGCTGGATCTCCCGGCCGAGGTCGACCCCACCCGCATGACCTCGCAGCTCCGCAACGGCGTGCTGCAGATCACGGTGCCAGTGGTGCGCGAGAAGGAGCCTCGGGTGGACCTGGAGCGGCTGCCCCGGATCGAGGGTTTCTAGGGACTCTTGACCTGGTTGTGGTCGGCGCCGCACGTGACGGTGTAGGCGTCCGGGTTCGTCATGGCCTCGTAGCCGGCCGAGTAGGTGTCCTTCTTCGCCTTGGGACAGGCCGGGATGGCCTGGATGTAGTCCGGCACCAGTGCGGACAAGGACAGGGGATAGTGTCCCTCGCTCGCGCGGTATTTCTGTAAAGCCGCCTGGAGAGCGCTCAGATTCTCCGTGCACACATGCTGGATGGCCGAGCGCCGAAACCGGTCCACAATGGCTTTGCCGGTCGTCTTCTCGGTCTGCCCCTCGTAGGTGAACTCGACGTCGTCGCCGGTCTTGACCGCCACCATCTCCTTCCCGTCGGCCACCAGGCTGACGCGGCCGTCCTCGGTGCCGATCAGGAAGCGCAAGAAGGCGTCCAGGCCCTGAATGCGGCGGTCGTAAGTTTCCCGAGTTCCGTTGGGATAGGTCACGATGACCGAAGGCCGGGCTCCGACCGGGATCAAGAGGGCGAGCAACAGCAGAACGACGACGAGGGTGCGCATGGGCCGGCGGATTCCTCTCGGGGAGGTCCGGGCCCTGCACGTGCCTAATCTGGGCTGCGCTTTGAGATACCTGGTGCTCTGTCTGCTCCTGGTCTCCCTGGCGAGGGCCGAGCAGGCCCCGCTGGCTCTGACATTGGACGACGCCGCCCGCATCGCGGTGGCCCAGAACCCCACTCTGAAAGCAGCCCTGGCGCGGGTCGAGCAGGCCCGCGAGCAGGTGGAGATCGTGGCCTCGCCGGCTCGCCCCCAGCTGACGGCCAGCGGCTCGCTCGCGCGCGTGCGCCAGGCCGCCGGCCCGCCGGTGGTGGCCAATTTCCCCAACCTGCCCACGACCACGTTCCAACCCGAGGAGGTCGACTTCACCTCGGGCCAGGTCGACCTGTTGTTCCGACAGCTGCTGTGGGACTCGGGCAAGATTCGCGCGCAGATCGAGCAGGCGCGTGCCACGAGCGACGTGAGCTCGCAGTCGCTGGTGGCCTCCTCCAACCAGATCGCCCTGAACGCCCGCCTGGCCTATCTCGACGCCCTCGAGGCGCGCGCCCGCGAGCAGGTCCAGGTGGAGGCGGTGGAGCTCTCCCAGACCCAGCTGGCGGCCGCCGAGGCCCGCTTCAACGCGGGCAGCGCCCCGCGCGCGGACACCGTCTATGCGCGCGTGCCCGTCTCGCGCTCGGTGCTCGAGCGCACCCGCGCGCGGCTGGCCGTGAACAATACCCAGGCGGCTTTGAATCGTCTGTTGGGCCTGCCCCAGAGCACCCCGCTGGTGCTGCAGGACCCGCCCGAGCCGACCGCGGTGGGGGGCGACCTGGCCGCCAGCGTGGCCCAGGCGCGCGCGCAGCGTCCCGAGGTGGTGGGGCGGCAATTCGAGCTCGAGTCGGCCCGCCACGGCCTGGAGGCGGCGCTGAAGGACAACGCGCCCGCGGTCTACGCCACGGCCGACGTCAACTCGGTGGATTACAACGAGAACGCCTTCCTGCCCGTGGGCAGCACCGGCTGGCGCTTCGCGCTCGAGTTGCGCTGGCCGATTCTGGAGGGCAATCGCAAAGCGCACCTGGTCACCCAGAGCGAGGCCCGCGTGCGCGAGGCCGAGGCGCTGTTGACCGACAGCCAGGAGGGCGTCGAGCTCGAGGTGCGCCAGGCTTACGCGGGCCTGGAGACGGCCACCGAGGCCTATCGCTCCGCGCAGGTCCAGGTGGACCAGGCCCGCGAGGCGATGGAGATGGCCCAGGGTCAGTATCGCGCGGGGGTCGCGCCCCTGCTGCAGGTCAGCGAGTCGCAGCAAGCCTTTCTGTCAGCCCGCATCGACCGCCTGGCCGCGTTCTACGAGTATTTGCGGGCCCGGGCCCGTCTGAGCCACGCGCGCGGCGACTTGCTCTAAGGCTGGTAACAGACTCAGCAGGCCTTTCCTCGCCTCTTACGAACCAGCGACCGCATGGCACGCACTCCGCTGATGAAACAAGTTCGTCGCTTCTTCCACCTGGCCCAGCTGGCCAACGAGCCAGGGGCTCCTCCCGTCGAGGAGTTGCTCGCCCGCGAGCGCCAGCTCCGCCTCTCGCGCCGCAACTTCCTGATGGCCGGGGCCGCGCTGCTCGCCGCCGGCCCGTTCGCGCAAGGCTGCGCGGGCAGCGACGTGCAGTTCTCGAAGGAGGGCGAGGCCCAGCCCGACGGAGCGCAACCCTCGATCGCCATCATCGGCGCCGGAATCGCGGGCCTGAACGCCGCTCTGGTGCTGAGCAAGGCTGGCTTCAGCTCCACGGTCTACGAGGCCCAGAACCGGGTGGGCGGGCGCATGTTCACCGTCACCGACGTCTTCGGGCCCGGCATCTCCACCGAGCTGGGTGGAGAGTTCATCGACAGCGGCCATGAGGAGATGTTGTCGCTGGTCGGCGAGTTCGGGCTCCCGCTCCTCGACGTGCTGTCGGCCAGCGAGCTCGACCTGGTGCCGACCACCTGGAACTTCGGGGGCGTCAATCTGAGCGAAGCCGAGGTCATCGCGCTGTTCCAGCCGCTGGCAGACCAGATCACCGCCGACCAGGACTCCCTCCCCGACACGATCGATTTTACGACTCAGGACGCGACAGCCGTCGGGCTCGACAACACCTCCATGGCCGAATACTTCGATCAGATCGGCGCCACCGGCACGATCCGCACGATCCTGGACGTGGCCTTCGAGACCGAGAACGGACTGCCGCCGTCGCAGCAGTCGGCTCTGAACTTCCTCGCCCGCATCGATCCGGACACCTCGAGCGGGACGCTGGCCATCTTCGGCGAGAGCGACCAGCGCTTCAAAATCGAGGGGGGCAACGAGCGACTTCCCCAGGCGATCGCCGCCAGTCTGTCGGGGACGGCCCCCGTCAACACCGGCCACAAGCTCCTGTCGGTGCGCGAGGTCGACGGCGGCTTCACGCTCACCTTCGACGCCCCCGGCGGCACGGTCGAGGTGACGGCCGACTACGTCATCTGCACCATTCCGTTCACGGTGCTGCGGTCGCTCGAGCTCGACGTCACCCTCCCCGACCGGGTGCGCACCGCCATCCAGACCACCGCTTACGGCACCAACTCCAAGCTCATCATGGGCTTCCAGACCCGCTACTGGCGCAATCTCGGCGCCACCGGGCTGTTCTTTACCGACCGTCCCAACCAGTCGGGCTGGGACTCGACGCAATTGCAGGTCGGCACCGCCGGGAGCCTCACCAACTACCTGGGCGGCCCGAAGGGCGTGGAGATCGAGCAGGGCACCCCCGAGAGCCGCGCGCTCGGCTTCCTGCCCGAGGTCGAAGGGATCTTCCCGGGCGCCAACGCGCAGTTTACCGGGGTGGCCCGCCGCTTCGTGTGGCCGACCTTTCCCTTTACCCTGGCCAGCTACTCCACCTACGGACCGGGCCAGATCACGACCCTCCTGGGAGCTCCCGACGATATCGAGGGCAACTTCTTCTTCGCGGGCGAGCACACCAGCGTCGACTACTTTGGCTATATGGAGGGCGGCGCCGAATCGGGCCGCCGCGCGGCCGAAGAGCTGCTGGGCCGCCTGGGCGTCGCCGTCCAACCGCGCAAGAGGCTCAATCGCGGTGAGAGGCGGCGCGAGCGCCGGCGCAAGCACGCGGCTCGCGAGCTCGAGCTGCTGATGAGCGTCTAGAAGCGCGCCACCAAGGCGCCCGGCGCCACCCGCAGAGTGCAGGGCGTGGTTCCCGCCGCCTTGCCATCGATCTGGATCTTCACCGGGGGATCCGTCTCGATGTACATCTCCTTGAACTTGTGGTAGGCGATTTCGGGGAAGCGAATGTGCACGCCCAGCACGGCTCCCAGCAGGTGCCGCAGGATGCCCACCACGTTCTCGTGGGGAAAGATGCACACGTCCAGCAATCCGTCGTCGGGCTCGGCCAGAGGGGTCAGACGCACCTTCCACCCGTAGGAGGCGATGTTTCCCACCAGGATCAGCCAGAACCGGGGATCCATCGGCTTCCCGTCCAGCAAGATGTGGGCGTTCATGTCCACCCGGCGGTATTTCATCGCCAGCCGGAGGCCGGTCAGCACGTAACTCAGCCCGCCCAGCAACGACTTCTCCTCTTGCTTGACCTCCGAGACCACCTGCGCGTCCAGTCCGATGCCGGCAAAGCAGAGGAAGAACCGGTCGTCGATCTGTCCCAGATCGAAGATGCGTGGGGGGCTGGCCACGATGTGCTTGCAGGCCCCCTCCACGTGCAGCGGGATCTTCATCTCCTTGGCAAACACGTTCTCGGTGCCGATGGGGATGACGCCCAGCGCGGTTCCGGTCTTGGCCACGCCGTTCACCACCTCGTTGATGGTGCCGTCGCCTCCGGCCGCCACGATGGTGTCGTAACCCTCGGCCACGCCGCGCCGGGCGGCCTGAAAACCGTCGCCCGAGCCGCGGGTCAGGTGCACGTCGCACGGTACTCCCATGGCGTGGAAGGTGCGCTGGATGACCTGGGCGGGCGAGGGGCCGAGAAAAGGCGTCCAGCTGCGATAACCGGCCATCGGGTTGACCACGGCAAGGATCTTCATTGTTAGCGCTTCCTTGGGAGCGATTCGGTTCCTTTCGAGGACGTTTGGGAATAAGCTGCGAAGTTCCGGCGACAGGTCCAACTATCCAGATTGGGACGGGAGGGCGCCACCATGAAACGTGCCGTGCTAGCGGGAATGCTGTTGATGAGCGTGTGGGGGCCGGCGCTCGCCAGGCCGGACGGTCCGCGCGAGGTGCGCCAGACCAGCTTCAACGCCACCCTGGTGGTGAGCAACCCCGAGGAGCTCTCGGGGCGTGTCAACGGCTTGATGGAGCGTCATCACGGCACGGTGCAGAGCTTCAGCATCGATTCCTCCAGCACCAGCGCGAGCGCCAGCCTGCAGTGCCCGCCTTCCGAGCTGAACGCCATCATGCAAGAGCTGCCCAAGCTCGGCAAGATCGAGAACCAGAACATGTCCAGCTCGGATTACACCAGCTCCTACCGCGATGCCGCCAATCGCGTCCGCATCTACGAGGCCCTCTCGACGGTTTCGCTCGACCGCACGCTGGCGTCCGCCAACCTGACCCCCGCGGAGCAGGCGATGGCCCGCACCGAGTTGCAGCAGCTCATCCGCGAGCGCATCCAGAGCTACCAGTCCTCCATGACGAGTTACCAGGACTACAACAACCGCTCGCAGATCTCGATCCAGTTCCGCATCGTGTCGCCCGACCAGGTGGCCGCCACGCCGACTCCTGGAGCGACGCCCGCGACGCCGGTCCCCCCGGCCCCGGCCGCTCCCGCCCCGATGAACCAGGGCACTCTCTTACCGCTCTACCTGCTGGGCTTCGTCAACCTGACGTTCCTCTGGCTGCTGGCCCGCCGGGGGCCGGCTGCTACGACCCCGCCGGGAGTGAACGACTAAGCCTGACGGCCGACCTTCACTCCCCAGGCTGACCTCGACTCCCCACGCTACAGAATCCGCTCTTCCTCTATCCAATCCTCGCCCCGTTTGAAATACCCGCGGCGAATCGGATACTCGGGGCGCAGGTCCAGGAAATCGATCTCGTGCACGATGCCTTCGAGCACCATGAAGTCGTTCACCGGGATCTGCAGGGTGGGCTCGGCGCCGTAGAAGCGCCAGCGGTCCTGACCGGGTTGCTTGCGCCAAAGGCTCTCACGCATCGCCTCGCGGTCAGCGCCGACCCAGCCCAGAGTGGAGCGAAGTCGCAGTTGCAGCGGGCCACTCAACTCCACCAGGCACAACTCTCCACGAGGAGACTCCCGGATCTGATCCACCTTGGCATGACGACGATGGGTGCAGACATACCAGCGCTCTTGCTGGAGATTGAAGGCCGACACGCGCACCGAGCGCACGCGGCCCTGACCCGTGCCCAGCCAGGCAAAGGGGAAAGGCGAGCCCTTGCGGATCTCCTCGAACAGCGCCGCGACGTTCTTGGGAAACATCGTTCGAACTATACCAGGCTTCTGCCAGGATCCCTCCGGGGAATGTAGAATGGTATTCAAGATGTCCGACTCTCCAGAAGCCGGCGTGCTCGACGAAGCACTGGTTCACGATTCTCTGCACAACGAGGATCTCGCCCCCACCACCCCGGCCCAGCGCACCTGGTCGACTTACAACTACGCGGCGCTCTGGATCGGCATGGCCCATTGCATCCCCACCTACAAGATGGCCTCAGGGCTGGTGGATGAGGGTTTCAGCTGGCAGCAGGCGGTGATCACCATCATGCTGGCCAACACCATCGTGCTCTTGCCGATGCTGCTCATCTCTTACATCGGAACGCGCTACGGGTTGCCGTTCCCGGTCATCTGCCGGGCCTCGTTCGGCACCCAAGGCGCCAACCTGCCCGCCATCCTGCGCGCCCTGGTGGCCTGCGGGTGGTTCGGCATCCAGACCTGGATCGGCGGCGAAGCGCTGTACAACTTGTTGGCCTCGGTCTGGCCAGGCATGAAGGAGATGCCCTGGATGATCGGCGTCTGCTTCATGATTTTCTGGGCCCTGAACATCTGGCTGATCTGGAAGGGCATGGACATGGTGCGCTGGTTCGAGGGCTGGGCGGCCCCCGCGGTGCTCGTGGTCACGATGATCCTGCTGGGCTACATGATCCACCGGGCGGGTGGCCTGGCGCCGGTCCTGGCCAGCCACGGCAGCTTCAAGAGCACGGGGGAGTTTCTCAACGTGCTGCCGGGCTACCTGATGGGGCTTATCGGGTTCTGGGCCACCATGGCCCTCAACATGCCCGACTTCACCCGCTACGCCAAGGATCAGAAGTCGCAGATCATCGGTCAGGTCGTCGGGCTCCCGCCCACGATGACCGTCTTCTCGACGATGGGCGTCCTGATCACGGCCGCCACCACGGTGGTCTACGGCAAGGCCATCGCCGACCCGCTCGAGCTGCTGGCGCTGCCCGAGTTCGGGCACCCCATCGTGGTGCTCATCTCGCTGATCAGCATCGCGGTGGCCACGCTCTCGGTCAACGTGGCCGCCAACGTCGTCTCCCCCGCCTTCGACTTCGCCAACCTGATGCCGAGCAAGATCAACTTCCGCATCGGGGGCACCATCACGGGCATCATCGGCATCCTGATGTGCCCGTGGTACCTGCTGGCCAACACGCAGAGCTACATCTTCGTGTGGCTGAACGGCTACTCCATCGTGCTCGGCCCCATCGCGGGCATCATGATCTGCGACTTCTGGCTGCTGCGCAAAAAACACCTGACGGTGCGCCAGCTTTACCTGCACAACGGAATGTACAGCTACGGCAGCGGCTGGAACTGGTGCGCGGTCGTCGCGCTCGTGCTGGCGGCCCTGCCCAACATCCCGGGCTTCCTGATGGCGTTGGACAAGATCCCCGACGATCAGCTCTTCGCCAAGATCTACTCGTTTTCGTGGTTGGTCGGTTTCCTGCTGGGCATGGGGCTCTACGGAGTCCTGATGTCCCTTCTGGGGAAGCAACAGCTGGTTCTGGAACAGAATGCAGCGATGGAGGGCGCTTAAAGGGGAACTCGACGCTCCGCGGAACTACGCAAAACTCTCAGTTAGAGGAGGCATGGGTCAATGGATGACGGTAATGGTGGCGGATTAATCGCCGGTGGCATAGGCATGATGATCGGGCTCTTCGGCCTTCTGGTCGCAGTGTTCTGCATCATTGGGATGTGGAAGCTGTTCGAGAAGGCTGGTAAGCCCGGCTGGGCCGCGATTATTCCATTGTACAACTCGTGGGTGCTGATGGAGATCATCGGCTTCCCCGGCTACTACATGTTGATCATGTTCGTACCGTTTATCGGCACGCTGTTTGCGCTCTACGCTTGCTTCAAGGTGCCGCTGGTCTTCGGCAAGGATACCATGTGGGGTGTCCTGGCCATTTTCTTCGCTCCCATCGTGTTCCTGATGCTGGCATTTGGTGACGCCCAGTACCAGGGCTCTTCCAACTCCATGTAGCTCCGACGCGGGCACAAGAAAGGGCGGCCTCGCAAGAGGTCGCCCTTTTCATTTGCGCCGGCAACTGCCAACTGCGGTTCTATCCGAAACCGGGGAGCCCGAGTCCGCCGCCTTTGCCGATCTGGTTCATCGCGGCGCCCATCATGTTCCAGACCTCGCCTTTGCTCTCGACGTAGCTGTTGCCGGGGTTGACGCGGTCGACGTGAACGAGCTGGGTGCCGGCCATCGGGCCGCCCAGCACGATGATGGTGTCCACGGACTGGGGTGAATAGTCGGTGACGGTGCACATCTGCATGCCCATCTGGTTCATCTCGGTGATCGAGCTGCCGTTGTTCTTGTCGCCCTCGTAGGTCACGGTGGGCGGGTCGATCTTGATCGGAAGGCCCATGTCGGGCATCGGGAGTTTAACCACGCCCGGCTGGTTGGGAGCGCCGTCCTGCGGCGTCTCGTCGATCACCTTGAGCTGATCCATCTGGCCCGAGAAGACCTGGTCCATCTGGCTGGCCGAAGCGGCATCCAGGGCCTGGCGGTTGGCTCCCTGCCCCAGGGATTTATTGGCGCGAATGCTGCTGACGTCGGCCTGGGCCCAGCTCGGAATTGCGATGGACATTCGAAGGTGACCTCCCACGTTGATGTGATCGTAGACTACCCCGAAGGTCTGAAAAATCTCTGCTCGAAGCCGCCCGGCGTGTCGGAGCAAGAACCGGAGACCCTCGACCACCTGGCCGGCGACTGGAGGATCTACCAGCTCAAGTATGGCCACCGTTTCTCGGCGGACGACGTCCTGACGGCCTGGAAGGCCGCCCGGGCCCGACCCGACGCCCGAAGCCTGCTCGATCTCGGATGCGGCATCGGCTCGGTGGGCTTTCTGACCCTGTGGCGACTCGGGCTCGAGCGCCTGACGGGCGTGGAGGTGCAGGAGCGCAGCCTGGCGCTGGCCCGCAAGACCGCGGCTCACAACGGCATTCAGGCCGACCTGCACCATCAAGACCTGCGTCAACTCGACCTGCACCGCAAGTTCGAGCTGATCACGGGGAGCCCGCCCTATTTCCCCCCGGGAACCGCCCTGCAGTCGCCTCATCCCCAGCGCGCCGCCGCCCGGATGGAGCTGCACGGAGACGTCTTTGACTACTGCCGGGCGGCCGCGCGCCACCTGGAGCCCGACGGGCGCTTCGTCTTCGTGCACGCGGCCGGGGACCCGCGCCCCGAGCTGGCCATCACCTCGGCCGGGATGCTCCTCCTGAGCCGTCAGGAGGTGCGGCCTCGGCCCCAGAAGCCGCCTCTCCTCGCGCTCTTCACCTGCGCCTTCCAGGGCGAGCGGCACGACCCGGAGCCCTTCCTGATCCGCGACGCGGACAACGTCTGGACGGACGCCTATCTCGCGATGCGGCGCGAGATGGGCACGGTCCTGGAGAGGAAACCGGCCTAGGCCGCCAGAATCCGCGGGCATGGCCATCGATGTCGAAGTAGAAGACGAATACAAGCTGCACCGGCGTTTCGACCGGATGGGTCGCCTGGTGGGCGACGACGGGATGGCGAAGTTGTTCAACGCGCGCGTGGCCGTGATCGGGTTGGGCGGCGTGGGCAGCTTCGCGGCCGAGTCGCTGGCGCGCAGCGGCGTGGGCACGCTCAAGCTGATCGATTTTGACCTGGTCTGCGTCACCAACTCCAACCGCCAGCTCCAGGCCATGCAGGGCAACGTGGGCAAGCCCAAGGCCGACATTCTGGCCGAGCGCCTGCAGCGGATCAACCCCCAGAGCAAGATGGAGCCGGTGCGCCTCTTCTACAACGACAAGACGTCCGAGCGCCTGCTGGAGGACCATCCCGACTTCGTGGTGGACGCCATCGACAATGTCACCGCCAAGTGTCACCTGCTGGCGCGCTGCCGCGAGCTGGGCATCCGCGTGGTCAGCTCCACGGGGGCCTCGGGCCGCATGGACCCCACCAGAATCATGCACGCCGACCTGGCCCGCACCCGCGTGGATCCACTGGCCTCCTCCGTGCGCAAGATCTTGCGCCACCAGTATGGCTTTCCGATGAAGGGCGATTTCGGCATCCCGGCGGTCTTCTCGACCGAGACGCCGGCCGAGCCGCGCGAGCTTCACTATGACAGGGGGCAGGGCTTCAAATGCGTCTGTCCGGGGGGAAAGAACGAGTTCCATTCCTGCGAGGAGCGCAACGTCATCTACGGCACCGCCAGTTTCGTGACGGGCGCCTTTGGGCTGGCCTGCGCCGGAGTGGTGGTTCGAGCTCTTTCCGGCCTCGAGTGAGGCGCCTCCTCGTCTGGTTGCTGCTGGTCGCTCCGGCGCTGGGGCAGCAGCCCGATTACCCCGCCCTGGCCCAGAAGTTCGCCGTTCTGCTCCAGACGGGGCACTACGCCGAGGCGCGCCAGATGTTCGACGCTCCCATGTCCGCCCTGGTCTCGGAGGCCAAGGTCAAGCAGTCGTGGGAGTCGATGGTGCAGGCTCGGGGCGCCTTCCAGAAGTTCGGGGCGCCCACGCTGTCGGTGGTGGACAAATACCACGTGGTGCTGATTCCCACCGTGTTCGCGCGCTACCGCACCCAGCTGAAGGTGGTCCTGACCAGCCAGGGCCAGGTCACGGGCTACTTCTGGGTCCCCTTCGTGGCCAACCGGCCTCCCCCGTATCTGCAGACCAAAGTGCGCGAGGAGAAGATCAAGGTGGGCGCCTGGAAACTTCCGGGACTGCTCACCTTCCCCGCCAGCGGGCCGATCAGGGGCGGCATCGTGCTGGTGCACGGCTCGGGGCCCAACGACATGGACGAGAAGATTGGCCCCACCAGGATGTTCCGCGACCTGGCCCGGGGGCTCGCGGCTCAGGGAGTTGTCACGCTGCGCTACGACAAGCGCACCAAAGCCGCCGGGATGATGATGGCGCTGGGCAAGGTCACCCTGTACGACGAGGTCCTGGAGGACGCCCTGACCGCCCTGGGCATGCTGCGGGCCCGCCCGGAGCTGAAGGGCAAGCCGATCGTGCTGCTGGGGCACAGCCTGGGTGCGATGTGCGGGCCCGAGATCGCCCGCCGGGATGGGAAGCTCACCGGGCTGATCTTGATGGCCGGCCCCTGCCGCCCCTTCGACGTGGCCCTGATCGAGCAACTGAGCTATCTCGCCTCCATCAATGGCCCCGAGGCCAAGGAGCCCACCGACGCCATCGTGGCCTCGATCCGCAAGCTCCCCACCCTGCCCGACGACGACAAGAGCATCCTGGGCGCCCCGGCCTACTACTGGCGCGAGGTGGCCGCCCTGGAGGCGAAAGAGCTCGAGACCGCCCGCGCGTTGAAGTGCAAGATCCTGGTTCTGCAGGGCGGGCGTGACTATCAGGGCACGCCGGAGGACCTCCGCCTCTGGCTGGAGGCCCTCAAGGACCGCCCCAACGCCAGCGGTAAGCTGTTTCCCAACCTGAACCACATCTTTGCCCCCGGACAGGGCAAGGCAACCCCGCAGGAATACGAGGAAGAGAACTACGTGGACCCGGCGGTGCTGCAGTACATCGGCCAGTGGGTTGCCAGGCTCTGATTGTTGCCGTCATGTTGCCGCTCGGGCAGGGCAAATACGAACACTTGTTCTAAAACACGCACAAAGCAATACGGTAAGCCATTCCACGACTTTTTCCGACTAAGTGTAACCCAAACATTTTTCAGGATTTTTTCAGGGTGAAAAGTTTAAGACTTCTTTCAGGTGAACAGAGGTTGCTGTTCTGCAGCGATTTCGAAACGTACCACCTGGAGAAACCCAATGGCCATACAGATGACACATACGGCCTTCAACCCCGGGAGCTACCCGACGCGCGCCGCGCAGGATCACGAGGGGTGGGTGCCCCAGTTCGACGACGAACCGGCCCCCGTAACCCTTCCCAACCTGCGCAGCATGGCCGCCGTGGCCGCCCCCGCCGTCAACAGCCTGGTTGAACTGGTGCAGCCGACGCTGCTCCAACCCCAAGACACCACCACCCTGAGCCCGAGCATCGACACCGACGACGACGAACTTCGGGGCGTCTTCGCCGAGATGGCGCTGGATCGGCAAAACCGCGTCGCCGCGCGGGCCCAACTGGCCCAGACGGTGAGCGAGGATTGGACCAAAGCCCAGGAAGAGGTCCGCACCAACGAGCAGATGCGTCAGACGAACATGTCCAACATGTGGCGCTCGACGTTCAACCCCTATGGCGGCGGCATGATGCCGATGCCGATGACGCCGATGGCTCCACCGATGGCCCCCGGCCTCGGCCAGCCCCAGCTCGGGATGCAAGTCTCGATGCCGGGCCAGCCGGGAATGCTGCAGCCGGGCGTGCAGCCCGGTATGCAGCCCGGCATGCCCGGCGCCCCCGGAATGCCGATGACGGGCACGTTCAACACGTTCCCCGCGGCTCCGGGAGCCTACCCCACCGCGACCACCGCTTACCCGGCCCCGCCGGGCACGATGTCGGCCGCGATGGTGGGCGCCCCGCCGTATTACTACCGGTAAGCTCGCTGTAGGGAGTAGGGAGCAGGGAGTAAGCCTCAATTGGGCACCACTCCCATCTCCCATCTCCCATCTCCCTACTTTTCCTAAGCAGGGACCCGCAGGACTCCTGCGAATTTTACAAGGATGCCATCTCCCGAGTCCCTTACAGCCCTCGAGCCAGGCGTCCAAAAGCCAACCGGGACGCCGCTCGTTCAGGCCAACGGGCTCACCAAGAGCTATCTCGGCACTCTGGCCCTCAAAGATGTCTCGTTTACGCTCTACGCGGGCGAGATCTTCGGCCTGGTCGGTCCTAACGGGGCCGGCAAAACCACGCTGCTGCGCATCCTGGCCACCTTGACGCCCCCCGACGAGGGCGACGCCACCATCTGCAATCTCAGCCTCAAGAGCGTGCGCGAGGTGCGTGCGGTCATCGGCTTCATGCCCGACGTGCTGGGCGTCTACGACGACATGCTGGTGCGCGAGTATCTCGAGTTCTTTGCGCGCGCGTCCAACATCGGCGAGCAGGTCATCGACTACACCGTGGACGAGACCATGAAACAGGTCGGCATCGAGCACCTGGCCGAGCAGCCGGTCGATGGCCTCTCGCGCGGCATGAAGCAGCGCCTGGGCCTGGGGCGCGCCATCCTGCACAAACCCCGACTGCTCCTGCTGGACGAGCCGGCTTCCGGCCTCGATCCCCTGGCCCGTCTCGAGCTGCGCGAGATCTTGCGACAGCTGCAACGTTCCGGCGCCACCGTCCTGATCAGCTCCCACGTGTTGGAAGATCTGGCCGATATGTGCGACAGAATCGGTGTTGTCAGCAAAGGCAGCCTGGTCTGCGTCGAGCAAACCCAGCAGTTGATCCAGGAGCGCGGAGCCCGCCGCTTGCGGGTGCGCACCTGTGGCAAGCAAGATGAACTGTTCGAGTTTCTCCAGCGTAGAACCGGTATCCAGGGTTTACGATGGGATAATGAAGCTGTGGTTTTTCGCTACGAAGAAGCCCAAGAAGAGGATCTGGCCGCACTCCTGCGCGACCTGGTTTCGCAGGGGTTCCCCCTGCACAGTTTCAGCGAGGATGAAGCCACCCTCGAATCGGCTTACTTGAACGTTACCAAGGCTGGGAAAGGATGGGAGGTCGCGACGTGAGGACTCTACTCGGAAATTCCCTGGCTCTGGCCAAGGACCGAACCCCCGCCGCGCTCGCCTGGGGTCCGCGTCTGGCACTGTATGCGCTGCTGTTTGCGGCGCTGGTGTTCCTGCCGCTGGCACTGGGAGTTTGCAGCTGCACAATGTTTGGCTTCGCCAGCATCGCCATGGTGCTGGGAGCCGCGCTGCTGGTCGGAAGCACCGCCTTCGGCGCCCTGACGATCGAGCGGGAGAAGAAAACGCTGGACAGCCTGCGGCTGACCCAGCTGACGGCGAGCCAGATCGCCGCCGCCAAGCTGTGGCCGGAGATGCGGCTGCTGGGACGCCTGCTGTTGGCCTTCGGGCCCACCGTGCTGGCGTGCGGCGCCCTCTCTCCCGAGGGCCTGCCGGGCGGGCTCGAGGTGCTGGCGGTCGCCGCCACGGGCGGTTTCCTGTCGGCCACGATGGCCCTGGCCATCTCGAGCCTTTGCGACACGACCTCCCGGGCCGTGGTCGCCGGCTGGACCCTGCGCGGCGTGTGGCTGCTCATCACCCCGGTCTTCGACCTGGTGTTGGGCGCCGTGCTGGTGCAGGAAAAGGCGGTCGCCGCCTTCTCGTTCCTCAACCCGCTGAGCGCCCTGGTGGGCATCCTGGTGCCCGAGGCCTCCCACGGCACGGCCGTGTGGCTGCCCTTCCTGAGCCCCGTGGCGATGGCGCTGGCCGGCCTGCTGCTCTTCAAGCTGGCCTCCCGCCGCTTCGATAACGGCCTGCAGCACGGCGCGTCGCTCACCGACCGCGTGGTGCACCCGATCTACCGCCGCGGCTGGGGCCCGAAGTGGCTCCAGAGCAAGATCCCCGCGCTTCGCTCCAACCCCGCTTTCCTGCGCGAGATGACGGCCCAGTTCCGCGCCGGCGCCGGCCGCTGGCCGGGCTACGCCGTGTTCGTGGTGCTCTTCCTGGCCCCGTTCTTCTACGCCAAGAGCTGGGCGATGAAAGACGCCGTGCAGAATGCGATGGACGCTCCCGGCTACAGCCAGCTCCAGGTTTCGCACGATGTGACGCCGCGCATCTCCAACCCGGTCGAGACGGGCACGCAGCCCATCGACCTCGGTGGTCGCAACGTGCGCCTCGAGGCGCGCGACGGCACGTGCCTGGTGATGAAGGGTCACACCGGCAACTTCTGCTCGCGTCTCTACCTCTACTACGCCCTGCAGGTTCCGCTGCCGCGCCACGAGATGGTCGTGGTCGACTATGGCACGAACCACCCCGGTTATTTCCAGGCCAACGATCCCCAGCCGATGGCCATGACGCCCGTGGATGACACCACCGCCCAGATGTACGGTCTGAGCGACGCCGATGGCAGCCAGGGTCCCGACAACCAGCTCGACGCCGACTCGGCGGACCGGCTCAACAAGGCCTCGATGTCGGTCGGACTGGCCGGCACCGTGGTGCTGCTGCTCCTCTACCTCGGCATCCGCTGCTCGGGCTTCCTCGCCGCCGCCGTCACCGGCGAGCGCGACCGCAAGACCTGGGAAGACCTGGCTCTGACCGGTATCCAGCCCGACCGCGCCCTGGCCGGCAAGCTGGCCGGATCGCTGCTCATCATGGCCTTCCAGATGACGCTCGCCTTCCCCGTGCTGGGCTTCTTCGTGATGACCGGCAACCTGACGCTGCCCGAGATGGGCGCGCTCTACCTCTACGCGCTGGCCGTGATGGTGACGGCGGGTTGCATCGGGCTGTGGGCTTCGGCCACCAGCCAGACCTCCCACCAGGCCCACGGAAAGGCGCTGCTGTGCGTGGTGTCCGGCTTCCTGCTGGCCCCGTTCCTCAACGGCTTCGTGGGCGGACTGCTGGCCGGCCTGGCCTTGCTGGCCGCGCTGGGCAGCCTGGGCCTGAATCGTCGCGGTCAGGCGATGTCGCTGGCGGGAATCTCCTTCTCGCTGCTGCTCGCCCCCAAGGTGGCCTCGCCGGTCACCGCGATCCTGACGTTCATGCCCTCGCTGACCGAGAGCCACACCCCGCTCACGCGGGCCTTCCCGATGTCCACCGTCACCGGCCCCGAGGCGATCGTCTTCGGAATGGCGGCGCTGGTCTTCCTGGCCTCGCTGAGCTCCTTCCTGTGGAACGAGTCGCTGCGCCGGATGTCCGACCCGGTTCAGTCCACCGCCCTGAAGGCCGACCTGGCCGCCTAGGCGGGACGCTCCGAGAAAGGCCGGCCCCTCGCGGGGGGTCGGCCTTTTTCTTTGGGCCTAGAACGTCAGGTCGTCGTGCGAAGTCCGCGGGGCGTCAGGCCCCCCGACCTTCTTCTTCTTCAGCAGCTGGAGAACCGCGGGCAGGACGACGAGGGACGTCACCATGTTGGTCAGCGTCCCCACCGTCATCACGAACCCGAGGCTGGCGATGCCCTGGTGGTGCGCGGCCATCAGGGCGCCAAAGCCGGCCACGTTGGTCAGGGCGTCCAGCACGATGGCCGTGCCCGTGGAGCGGGTAAAGAGCTCGTTGCTCGATTCCTCGCGGGCCCGCTGCAGCACATGCACGCCAAAGACCAGCCCGATGCCGAGCACCAGGGGCAGCGCCATGAAGTTGGCCGGGTTGAAGGCGACCTTGTAGTACACCATGATTCCCAGCATCCAGAGGATCCCCATCACTTTCGGCAGCAACGCCAGCAGGGTGTCGCCCACCGAACGGAAGTGGATGAGCAAGATGACGCAGATCACGGCGAAGGCGTAGTAGCCCGAAACCTCGTAGGCCTGCCGCATCGCCTCGGTGTGGTAGTACATCATCACCGGCGTGCCCAGCGTGTGGTCGTCCACGCGCGTCACCTCGGTCACGAAGCGGCTCAGCGGCTCGCGTTCCCACAGGTTGAAGCGCGGGTAGATCCGCAGCATGATCTTGCCGGAAAGGCCCAGACCCCGGAGCTTGAGCTGCTCGGGCAGATCTTCCAGGCGGATGGGAGGCTCGGCGCGCTGATCCTTGAGGAACTTGACCATCTCGCGCAGATCGCTGAAGAAGTCGACCTGGAAGGTGGTCAGGCCGTCCATGATGGGCCCCGGGCCCATCTTCTCCAGCGTGTTGAAGAGGCGGTCGAGCACGTTGCGGAACTGCGCCGCCTGCTGGCGCACCTTCGGGTCGGAGTCGCGCATCAGCCCCGGGTAGGCGGCGTTGAAGGCCGCCTCGAGCTCGAGGAAGCCGTCGGCCATTCCGGTCAGGCTCTTGGCGCCGGGAGGCTCGGAGGGGACGCTGGGCAGACCGATGCCGCTCATCAGCTCCTCCACCCGGTGCACCAGAGGCACCTTCTCCTCGTAGTCGCTGGGCAAGAGGGGCAGGAACGACTCCACCGAGCTGACCGTGGCCAGCTTCTTGTAGGCTTCGGTCAGGCGGGCGGCCTCCTGGATGTTGTCGGCCGTGGCGATGGCAAAGATGACCGAGTGCTCCGAGCTCTTGACCAGGTGGAGCTCGGTCTTGACCGACTCGAGCTGTTGCGACTGCATGTTGAGCAGGTTGTAGTCGAAGTGCACCTCATACAGCCGGAAGACGCACAGCACGCTGAACACGAGCGCCGGCAGCAGCACCCACCACGGATGGCGCAGCAAGAAACTCTCGAACCGGGCCGCCGGACCTTCGGGGTTGACCAGCGGACGAGGGGGAGTGGGATCGTAGCGCTCGTTCAGGAAGACCATCGCCGGCAGCATCGTCACCATGCCCACGAAGCAGAGCATGACGCCCACGCCCGAGATCTCGCCCAGCTCGGCCACGCCGGTGAAGTCCATGAACTTGAGCGCATAGAACGCGACCGCGGTGCTGACGGCGCCGGTCAGGTTCTCGACCCCGGTGCCCTGCATGGTGGCCAGCATCGCCTCCAGCGGCGCCAGGCCCTCCAGGCGCTCCTCGGAGTACCGCAGCAAGAAATTGACGCCGAAATCGACCCCCAGGCCCACCAGGATGGTTCCGAACGTCACCGTGAGCAGGTTGAGGTGGCCGATGGCCAGGGTGGTGTAGCCGATAGTCCAGGCCAGGCTGACCACCAGCACGACCACGACCATGAGCGGACGGATCAGCTCGCGAAAGGCATAGATGTAGATGAAGGCCACCACCAGCAGCGAGACCACGGTGGCCCAGCCGGCGTCGTTCATCGACGAGTTCATCTCGTCGATCTCCAGCACCACCTCGCCGGTGATCGAGGTGTGCACCCCCGGCACGCTGCGCGCCACCTCGCGCATCAACACCCGCAGCCGCTTGACGCTGGTCTCGGCATCGGCGCCGTCGCGCACGCGCACCATCAAGAGGTGCGTCTCGCCATTGGCAATGGTGTTGTAGATGGTGGTCTTGCCAGCCGAGCTCAGCTCGGGCGGAGCGTCGGCTGGCACGTCCCCAAAGAAGACGCTCTCCCAGGGCGAGCGGTAGCTGTAGCGCCCTCGCGTCTGGAGGCTCTCGAGCAAGAGGTTCATCACCTCGTTGAGGAACGGGAGCATCCGGGCCAGCTTCTGGGGCCCGGCCTCCTGGCGCGAGCTGAAGCGCTCCATCAGGCCCGCCAGACCGCCCTGGGACCCCAGCGCCTTGAGCAGGGGCTGGGCCTCCTCGAGCTCGTTGACCAGCTTCTTGAGGCCGGGCAGGTCGAAGTAGAACAGGGCGTGCGAGCGGATGAAGGGCAGGTCGAACTTGCCGAAAACGTCCTGAAACAGCCTGGGCTCGGCCTCCAGGCGGCTGACCGCCTCGTCCACGAAGGTCTGCCGCTGCTCCTTCGTACCTCCCTCGACGACCACGACGATGTCTTCGGTCGCGGGGAACTCCTTGCGGAACTCCTTGAACAGGGTCAGATACTTCTCGTTCTGGTTGACGAGCGCCGAGCGGTCGGTGGCGAACTCGAGGCAGAAGTAGGCGTAGACGATACTGCCGACGGCCAGCAGGGCGGAAACGATCAGCACGGTCCAGGGCGCCCGGTAGCAAAAACCCATGACGGCCTGCAGAAAGCGGACGGTCAGCGACGGCCGGGCCAGCTTCCAGCCCTCGGAGGTCAAATCAGAGCCCGACGTCGTCGATCATTTGCTGCCAGCGCTGCACGTCGGCCTTCAGTTTCTCCGATTTTTCCTTCAGGTTGGTGATCATCTTCTTCAGATCGGCCTGGACCTGGGGATCGGAGCTGAGGGTGTGCATATCTTCGGCCAGCAGAGCCATGTCTTCCAGCTTGCGGGCGTATTCGTGGACAGTTGCGATGATCTCTTCGGGGACGACGGTTTTCTTGTACTGCTCGCTGATGCTGTCCACCAGCTTCTCATACTCTTCGGAATACTTGAGTGAAACCGCGATGAGGTCGCGCAGCTGAGCCTGCGAGCTCTTCAGCCGGGCGCGGTAGCCGTCGATGGTCTCGGTCATCTGGGGGGTCATGGTGACCAGCTTCTCTTGCATGCGGGTGACCATGTCGTCCACCCGCGTGAGTTGCTGCTTGATCTTCGCCTCTTGCTCGGCCAGCGAGCGGTCCATCGCGGCCAGGTTGGCGCGCGAGTTCTGGCTCACGCGAGCAAACTCGCGCGAATAGAAGCGCATGTTGGAGGCCGTGTCCTTGACTTTGCGGCGGAACTCGCCGTCCTCGGCCATCTGCTGCAGCTCTTTCGTTTCGGCCGACAGGCGGCGGAAGGTGCTCAGGGTCTTGGTCAGCTGGTCCTCGGTGGCCGAGGGGAGCTCTCCCGAGAGGATGGTCTGGCTGTCGAGCTGTGGGCCCTCCAACGGGGGCATGATCTCGACCCAGCGATAGCCCTTCAAGTTGGATCTCTGCTGGTATTTGGCGCCCTCGCGCACCACGATCTTGGCCTCGAGCAGGATGGTGACCTTCACCTGCGGATCGAAGTCCTCGGTGCGGTATTTCTCCTTCTCGGCTTTGGTGGTGAAGTCGATCTTCTCCACGAACCCGGCGTCGACGCCGGCCACGGTGACGCGATCGCCGGGGCGCAGGCTGACCGCTTTGAACAGCAGGTGATAACGGGGGCTGAACGGGTCGGGACGCTTGGTCTGATTCTGGAGACCGACGACCGTGAAGACGGTCAGGAGCACCATGACCAGCAGTCCGATGTTGAATTCCTTACTCACCGCGAATCAGCCCTTACTGAAACAGGCGTGGGCCTGCTGCACGCAGTCCAAGACCTGGCCCGACTGCGGGGGTTCTTTAGCTGCACGGCTGACAAACCCTGCTAGAAATTCAATATTTCCGGCCGGTCCGCGGACGGGAGACCACGTGAGGCCGATCAGGTCGAGCTCGAGGCCGAGCGCGCTCTCCAACACTTTCTGGAGCACACGTTCGTGCGTGGCGGGGTCTTTGACCACGCCCCCCTTCCCCACCTCGCCCTTGCCGGCCTCGAACTGGGGCTTGATCAACGTGACCAGGCGCGCGTCGGGGGCGAGCCGCCGGGCGATCGCCGGCAGAACCAGCTCGAGCGAGATGAAGCTCACGTCCACGCAGGCGAAGTCCACCGGCTCGGGGACGTGCTCCTCGGCCAGATAGCGGGCGTTCAGCTGCTCCAGGGTGACGACCCGCGAGTCCTGGCGGAGCTTCCAATCGAGCTGCCCTTTGCCCACGTCGACGGCGTAGACCTTGCGGGCGCCGCGCTGAAGCAGGCAGTCGGTGAATCCTCCGGTGGAGGCTCCCACGTCCAGGGCGACGGCGTCGGTAACGTCGATCGAGAAGCTGTCCAGCGCCTTCTCGAGCTTGAGGCCGCCTCGGCTGGCGTAGGGATGGTCGTGACCGCGGACCTCGAGCTCGGCCCCCTCGGCCAGGGTCTGGCCAGGCTTGTCGATGCGCAGCCCTTTGAGGTAGACCGTGCCGGCCAGAATGAGCGCCTGAGCCCTCTCCCGGCTGGGAGCCAGCCCCTGCGCCACCAACAGCTTATCCGCGCGCTCCTTCATGATGCGCGTGGAGTATACCACACCCCCGCAGGGAGGATTACTCCAGCGGCCGCTGCGGCACTCCAGGGATGACCGGGTCCAGAGCCACCGAGTCCTCGACGTCGTCCTCGTCGGACTCGTCCTCTTCGTCGGTCTCGCCTTCGGCCTCGGCCATCGGATCGGGGCACTCGATCTCGCCCAGATCGCTGGTCTTGAGGTCCATCGGGTTTTCGATCTCGGTGTCGGTCAACGGCTCCCCGCCCGGGCCCAGCAGCTCGAGGAGCATCGACTGGTTGACCGGAACGCTCTCGTCGGGCCGGCGGTAGGGGAAGCTGAACGTGCCGTCGGGACGCGAGGTGACCCAGGTGCCGAACCACTCCATGGCCCCCTCGTCGGCCAGGAACGTCACCTGGACGGCGATGCCGCCGAGCGGCGTCTTTTCGGTGTCGGAGATGACCTTGCCGTGGAAGATGGGAACCTGGATCTCGCCCAGGTCGACCTCGGTGGACTCGGCGAACTTCAGCTCGTACTCGCTCAGCCAATCGTCGCCCAGCGCGCTCAGCGTCAGCACCAGCGTCGAATCCTTGGCCGCGGCCAGGTCGTCGCTGTCGAGCGCGATCTCGAAGGTGCCGTCCCCCCGGCTGAAAGTCCAGCTCAGGGCGTCCTCCACCTCTTCGTCGGAGTCGGCCAGGTCGACCAGGAGGCCGCCCAGGACCTCGCCCGTCTCGGAGACGATCTTGCCGAAGACCCGCGCCGCGCGCTCGGTGGCGACCGGCTCCCAGCCGATGTCCACCTCGTCGCGCTCGTTGAGCGCTTTGTGCAGGATGTCGAGCGCCGGCTGCGTCATGCCGGCTTCCGCCAGCAGGGTCAGCGTCTCGGGATTGAGGTAGTAGTCAGCATCGGACTCGTCCTCCTCGGTCAGGGCCTTGTGAAGGACCTCCATATCGTCCGCGGAGATGTCCCCCAGAACCTCGCCGTTGAGCCGATCCACCAGGCGAATCATCGATGCGTTCCTCGTTTCTTGTGGGCTACGCTCGCAGGTTCAAAGGGTGCCCGGGGTATTCCTGTTGAAGCCGGGTTCCCATGCTGGTCGGACGCGCCCGCCTGGGTGACCTCGCCTGGATTCGCGAGCTTGCGGCTCAATGCGCGCAGAGCTCTCCCTATCGGGACGGGGATGCCGTCAAGGCGACCCGCGAGCGCCTGGCTTACCTCGAGACGATCCGGCTCCAGCCTGATCTCAAGCTGCTGGTGGTCGGCGAGCGCGAGGGGTTCGCCCTGGTCGACCTGGCGGCCACCGAGGACGCCACCGGTCAGGCTCAGGCCGAGTTGCTCGAGCTGGCGGCGCGCGCCGCCGAAGCGCTCGCGGCGCTGGTCGACGAGGCGGCGCGGATGGCCTACAAGCGCGGCCTGAGCTGCCTGGCGTGGCGCCTGCCGGCCTGGAGCACCCCCGAGCTCGAGCGGGCGGAGAGGCTCGGTTTCTGGGTCGAGCGATGTGAAATACTGATGTCCTGCGCCGAGGAAGGTCCTCGCAAGCCGTGGCCGGCCGATCCGGCGCTGGACAGACTGCGGGAGCGTGTATGAAGACAGCCGTCGTGCTGGGAGCGGGGACCATGGGAGCCGGAATC
>JBDHVW010000111.1:0-23759 GCA_039809865.1 Vulcanimicrobiota bacterium | reverse complement strand
ACCCGGCGGTGGCCCGGCCCCTGGAGGCCCGCCCCGAGCGCCTGGCCGAGCTGGTGGCCAGTCTGGGGGGGCGTGGAACCGTGGTTCTGGACGAAGTTCAGCGCGTGCCCGAGGTGCTGACCGTCGTGCACAGCCTGTTGGAGCGTCACAAGAAGCTTCGCTTCGCGCTGACCGGCTCCAGTGCTCGCAAGCTGAAGCGAACCGGCGTGGATATGCTGGCCGGTCGCGCGCTGCTGTGTCGGATGCACGCCTTCATGGCGGCGGAGTTGGGTGAACGATTCCGCCTCGAAGACGCCCTTGCTTCGGGCATGATTCCGCTGGTGGTCGAGAGTCGCAATCCGCGCCGGGTCCTGGACAGTTACGCCGGCCTGTACGTTCGCGAGGAAGTCCAGCAAGAGGGTCTGGTGCGCAGCATCGGGGGTTTTTCGCGTTTCCTGGAAGCGATCACGCTTTCCCACGCGTCCGTTTTGAACCTGTCCGAGGTGGCCCGCGAGTGTGAAGTCAGCCGCAAGACCGTCGAGGGCTATGTCGACATCCTGGAGGACTTGCTGCTGAGCTTTCGGCTGCCCGTGTTCACGCGCCGGGCCCGCCGCCAGATGGCGGCGCACCCCAAATTCTACTGGTTCGATGCCGGACTCTTCCAGAGCCTCCGGCCCCGCGGACCTTTGGATTCGGACCGCGAGGTCAGCGGGGCGGCACTGGAGGGTCTGGTGGCCCAGCATCTGCGCGCCTGGATCGATCTGGGTGACGGCCGGTCGGTCCTGAGTTACTGGCGAACCCGGGCCGGCAACGAGGTCGATTTCGTGGTCTACGGACCCTCCGGATTCTGGGCGCTCGAGGTCAAGACCAGCGGCCGGGTGCAGACCGGCGATCTATCCGGTCTGAAGGCCTTTTGCGAGGACTATCCAGAGGCGAGTCCGATTCTGCTGCACGGTGGCCGTGAGCGCCTGGTCGTGGCCGAGGTTCCATGCTTGCCGGCAGAAGAGTTTCTGCGGGGGTTGGTCCCCGGACAGCCCCTTCTCTAATAGCGCATCCATGATCGCCAAAGAAAGGTTTGGCGATCATGGCCCTGAGGTTCAGGAGAACAGCGCCGTTAAGCCATCCTGCCAGGGTAACGCCGTGACGTGCTCGACGCGCTGACGGGCCGGGTCCTGGGAAAAGCAGTAGGCCTCGGCCTCTGGAAAATCGCGGCTGAGGAAAGTCGATTTGCCAGTTCCACGGGCACCAAACAGAAAGAAACTCTGCGTGGGAACCGGCTCGACGAGCCTGTGGAACATACTCCAAAAATCTACGCTATTTTTTTGGAGTTAAGGCAATGGGTTAAAGATCGTGCTTCCCTCAAACCGTTCCAGGTTGGCGCGCGGGGCGATCACCAGGCGGAAACCGGCCAGGCTGGCGACGCGGACCTCGTCCGGGCGCAGGTCGCCTCGGCCAGCACCTTCAGATTCAAGTAGCTTCCTGCTGCCAGGCACCTCCCTCATTTTCGGCACCGCCGAAGGGCGTCTTTTGGCGCTGGATGTCGCGACAGGGGTCCAGTGCTGAAAGCGACAGCTTGCGTCAGTCTGCGCCAATCCTGCTTGAATCGATGGGGGAGTTGCGGCAGGACGAGTGGTGGGGAGGTTTTGGCGGTTTTTGGCGTGGAGCCGGCCACGTTTCGAGTTCGCTCGAAACGCCGGGGAGCCGGAAAATTCTCGCTCCGTGGCGAAACGGATCGTCAGGCATGCAGGACGAGCTAACTCCCGGCGAGATTCAGGCCATCAACTCGATGCGGGAGTCCTTTGGGGACCTGACCGAGGAGCAGATCCGGCAGGCGGTCTTGAATCTGCGCAAGAATCGCCCGGCGCCGCCGCCGCCTCCTCCCCCGCCCCCACCCCCACCCCCAAAAGAGTCGCCCGTGACCCGAGCGCCGGCGCCCCCCCGGCAGCCCGAGCCCTCCCTCAAAGCGAAGGTCCAGGGCCGCAATCGCTACCACTATCGCGCCAAAGACGCCCGTGGACAGACCACCGAGGGGTACCTCGAGGCGCTGACCGAGGCCGAGGCCAGACGGACGTTGCTGGCCAGGTTCCCCGCGCTGCTGGAGCTGAGCGGCACACCCGTCCCGCAGCCGACTCGCCTCAAGGTCAAATCCGCCTCCCTGGTCATCTTTTACCGCCGCTTCGCCAGCATGCTGGCCGCGGGCGTGACCGTGCACCGGTCCCTGGAGTTCCTGGCCGAGTCCGAAGACTCCAAACCCCTTCGGACCGTGCTTGACACCATGGTCAAGACGATTCAGTCCGGGCGCGGACTGAGCCACGCCATGGCGCAGGCGGGCGTGTTCAGTCGGGTCAGCATCGGGCTCGTGCTGCTGGGCGAGCAGACCGGCACCTTGAACGAGGCCATCTCGAAGCTGGCCGACCTGACCGAGGCGGAGCAGCGGCAAAGTCGAGCGCTGAAGGCCGCCCTGACCTATCCCTGCGTGCTCTTCGTGGCCATCCTGGTCGTGGCGGCGTTGTTCGTGCTGGTGCTGGGGCCGGGCGACAGCGGCCTTTTCAGCATGCTCGGCGGCGACCTGCCCTGGCCGACCCGAGTGCTCGTCGGCGTGTCCAGGGTGCTGCGCACCCCCTGGATGCTGCTCGCCATCCTGGGCGGGCTTGCGCTGATCGCGACCTGGAGCTATCTGCTCTACAGTGCCAATCGCAGCGTACGCTACGCGGTGCACTCCTGGTCGCTGGCCATGCCGGTGCTCGGCCCGGTGATCGAGAAGACTGTGAGCGCGCGGATGCTTTACGTGCTGGCCGCCGCTGTTCAGGTGGGCGTGCCCGCGGCGCAGGCCCTGGAGATGTCCCGCGAGGTTTGCACCAACGAGGCGATCGCCAGACGTTTCGACGAGGCCGTGCTGCGCTTTCGGGCCGGCGTGGATCTGGCCGAGGCGCTGCAACAAGAGCGGGTCTTCCCCCCGCTGGTGCCGGCCATGATCAGCCTGGGCCTCGAGACCGGCAAACTGGACGCCACGATGGCCAATCTGTCGCGTGCTTACGAGGAGGACGTCGAGCTGGCCCTGACCACCCTGACGCGCCTGGCCGAGCCCATCTTGTTGGGCTTCGGGGGCATTCTCACCGGCTTTCTGACGCTGGCCACGCTGATGCCCATCCTCGAGGTCGTGAACCACTTCGCGTGAAGGTCAGCAGCGCCACTCTGGCCCGGGCCGTGGGCGCGCTGGCCGGCCTGCTGGCAATCCTGCCGCGTGCGACGATGCCGGTGCCGACCCCGGAGGCCGCTCTCTTCGGCCTGCTCACGCTGGCTCTCGAGCTGGGCAACTTCCGCACGGCCTTTGCCCCCGCCCTGGCTCTGGCGCTGACGTCCGGGCCCGCGACAGCGGCCGCCGTCCTTATCCTGGCCGTGCTGCTGCGCCTCCCAATCCGGGGCTCCTCCACGGCCCTGGAGGAGCTCTGCCCCGGCCTGCTCGGCATCGGCGCCGCGGGGCTGGGCGGGCCCATCGCGGGGGTGGCCGGATACCTCCTGGCACGCCCGCGCCCGCTGGCGCTGCTGACCGCCATCCTGGGAGTCCTGATGGCCACACCCGCGGCCCTGGCCCTGGTTCCGGCGCTCTTCTGGGTGCGCGAGCCCGACCAGCGGCCCGACCGCAAGAGCGCTCTGGCCGGGGCTCGCAACCTGGTCGAGGGCGCCCACGCTACCGCCGAGGAGCAGCAGCGCGAGCGAGCGCGCCTGCAAGACCTGCTGGTGCGCACCGCGGCCAGCTCGGACGTGCGCGCCACGCTATCCGACCTTCAGCTCGATACGCCGGCTCTGCAACAGGTCGCTCACCTCGCGCTGCGCAACGAGGAGCGCTTCCAGGGCCAGATCGAGGCCCTGGGCTTGCAGGCGCGCGCCCACGCTCGGGCCGCGGAGTGGGCGCAGCGACTGGCGTTCCTGCTGGAAGGCGAGCTCTCCCACGGGCTCTCCCCCGCCGAAATCGCGGCCCGGCTGCAGGCGCTGCTGACCCGAACCCTCCCCCACCGGGCCGGTGCCCTGCGCCACCCGGCCATCACCCACACCTGGGGAGCCGAGCCGCTCCCGGGAGACGCCTTGCTGACCCTCGACGCCGACCTCAACCCCGACCAGCAGACCGTGCTCGAGCTGATCGCCCTGCAGGCCGAGACCGCGCTGCAAAATGCTTCTCTGCACCAGGACGCGCTGCGCGCCCAGGCGCAGCTGGTGCAATCTTCGAAGCTGGCCGCCGTGGGCCAGCTGGCGGCCGGCGTGGCCCACGAGCTGAACACGCCCCTCTGCTCGGCCCTGGTGGCGGTCGAGATGGCGCGTCTCAATCCGGCCAACCGTCCCAAGGTCGAGGCCCATCTGACCCTGGCCGAGAGCAACGGGAATCGGTGCCGTGACATCATCGGGAAGCTGCTCTACTACGCCCGCGGCAGCGATTCGCGCGACGAGACCTGCGATCTGGCCGATGTGGCCCGGGCCGCGCTCGACCTGCTGGGACGTCAATTGGCGCTGGACGGTGTGCGCCTGGAGGCCCGACTGGAGCCGGCTCCGGTCCGGGGCAACGCCAACGAGCTCCAGCAGATCGTTACCAACTTGCTGCTCAATGCCCGTCAGGCAGTGTTGGACGAGCACGCGACCGGACGCGGGGTTCGTGTGACCACCGGAGCCGGCGGCCTCACGGTCGAGGACCAGGGCCCCGGAATCGAGCCGGCCGTCCTGGAGCGCATTTTCGAGCCGTTTTTCACGACCCGCCCCCTCGGACAGGGGCTGGGTCTGGGGCTGTCGGTCAGCCGCGAGATCGCGGCTCGCTACGGCGGCAAGTTGGAGGTCTCCAGCGGCTCCGGAGCCCGCTTCGTCCTGCGTTTGCCCCCGGGCTAGCCCCAGACCGTCGCGTAGAGCTCGTTGAGGACGGGCGCGGCCTGACGGTTCTCCAGCGGCAGGCAGCGGAGCTGGGGAGCGATGCGCACCTGCTCGGGCGAGATGGCCGCCTCGCGCACGCGGTTGTAGAAACGCCCGAACGTATCCGGGTCGACCCCCGTGCCAACCGGGCGAGGAACGAACATCCGGCTGCTGGACAGAGCCGCGATGCGATCGATCAGACGCTGGTAGCCGCCCGGCTCCTGGCCCTGCAAGCGCTCGAGCTCGTCCCAGACCGACAGGGCTTCGTCGCGATTGAGCTTGCGCGAGCGCACGCCCACGAAAAAGCTCTGAAAAGCCAGGTCGCGCAGCTCTTCCTCGCTGCGTTGCGGCGCGGGCTGGGACCAGAAGCGCTTGAGCAGCCCGAAGTAGCCTTCGCGCTCGGAGCCGGCGCCCACCACCCTTCTGACCGACTGCCAGAGGTCGCGCATCTTGAACGGCTTGTAGACGTAGTCGTCGGCGCGCAGCTGCACGGCGCGCGAAGGAGCCTCCTCGGAGGCGTAGCCGGTGATGACGATGCACTTCAGACGCGGCTGAATCTGGCGCACGGCCGCCAGGCACTCGAGGCCATCCATTCCGTCCATGCGCACGTCGGTGACCAGGAGATCCAGGCTCTTGCGGGTGGCCAGCGCGATCGCCTCGGGGCCGGAGCGGGCCTCCACGACCTCATAGCCGGGTTGGTCCCCCAGGAATTGCACCAGGAGGCTGCGGAGATCGTCGTCGTCTTCCAGGACCATCAGCGTCTGCGCCACGCTGCCCGCGGTTCGGCGCGACAGGGCTGCCTTCCCCCCGCGAGGAATCGCTTCGGGACGTGAGACTCGTGCTGGCCGTGACTCTTTTGGCGGTGGCGCTGGTGCGGGCGGGACCCGTGACCCCGACCCCCTGGCTGGCCCTGCTGGGACTGGGAGGAATCGCCGTCGCGCGCCTCAACCCGGCCCGTAGCGTGGCGTTTGGCTTCGTGCTGGCGGCCTGCGGCGCCGGGGTCGCTCCCGCGGCGATCCTGCTGCTGAGCATCTGCGCCGCCCGCTGGTCCCTGCGCGACCTCCTGCCGGGGGCCGCGTCGCTGGCCCTGGCCACTCTACCCCTGGGCGCTCCCTGGCCCCTGGTGGCCGCTCTGGCCGCCTTTCTGGCCCTGAGTCGCCCCGAGCCGCTGGAGGCCACCGCGGCCTGTCTGGGGGCCGCCACCGGCCTCCTGGCGCCTCCTCTGGCCTACCTGGCGGGGGTCACCCTGGCGGGGCTGCAGGCCTGGATGCCGCGGTCCATGCCAGCCGACCGCGCCGAGCGGGAGCTGCGGGACTCGAGTCGGGCCCTGGCGCAGGGAAGCCAGAACCTGGCCCGCGCCACCCAGGAGCGCCGTCTGCTCGAAGAACTGGCGCGCACGCTCGGAGAGAGCCAGTCCGTGGCACAGGTGGTGCAGCTCCTGCTGAAGGCGGTGCGCGAGCTCGTACCGGTAGAATCGGTGGCGATCTTTCGAGAGGGATTGCCGGTCGGGTGGCACTCGCCCCACGCCGAGGCTCTGGCGGGGGAAGCGCTGGCGCGCACGGGTGAGCCCCTCGTCCAGCGGTGCCTGGAGAGCGGTCAGGTGGTGGCCGGTCAGGCCTCACGCCTGTTTGGCGGCGAGCGCGTGGCGGTGGCGCTGCCGCTGGCCGATCAGGGAGCGCTTTATGCCGGGCGGATGGGGCCGCCCTTCAGCGAGCTCGAGCGCGAGTTCCTGGTGCTGATTGCGGGAGCGGGCGGTCTCGGCCTCCAGTCCGCCTCGCGTTTCGAGACGCGCCAGCTGGCCCTGGAGCAGCACGCCGCCGAGGCGACCCGGTTGGAGGTGCGCGGGCGCCGTCTGGCGTTTCTGCTCGAGGGCGCCCGCCGCCTGGCGGCTGACCTGTCGCTGGAGACCCTGCCAGGGCGTCTGGAAGAGCTCCTGTTCGCCACGCTGCCTCACGAGGCGGGCGCCGTCCTGGCTCCGGGCAAAGTTCGTCACGGCTGGCCAGCGGGCTACTGGACCCAGGAGCGCCGGGCCGCCTGCGGCGAGCTCGCGAGTTTGCTGGCCGCCAATCGTGCCCCCCTGCTGGTGGACGATCCGGCCACGTTTCGGGGGCCCGCGCTGGGACGGTTCATGGCCTGTCCGCTGATCTGGGAGGGCCAGGTGATGGGAGTCCTGGTGCTGTGCGGCGGCCCCTTCGCGCGCGAGCAACTGGACGTGCTGCAACTCATCGCCGAGCGCGCCACGGTGGCCCTGGAGAACGCCTCGTTGCACCAGACGGCGGTAAGCGCCCAGGCCCAGGTGGTGGAGACCTCCAAGCTGGCCACGGTCGGGCAACTGGCCGCGGGAGTGGCGCACGAGCTCAATACCCCCCTTTGTTCGGTGCTGGTCGGCATCGAGATGGCCCTGGCCTGCCTGGACGACCCGGACAAGCTGGACGCGCGTCTGGCGACGGCCGAGAGCGCCGGCGAGCGCTGTCGCGACATCATCGCCAAGCTGCTCTACTATGCTCGCGACGCCGCCACGGGCGAGCAGCGCTACAACCTCAACCAGCTCGTCGAGGACACGCTGGAGCTGCTGGGCGGCCAGCTGCGAGGGCCCGTCACGCGCAGGCTGGCGAGCGGGTTGCCGGACCTGGTGGGGAACGCCTCGGAGATGCAGCAGGTGCTGAGCAACCTGTTGCTCAACGCGCGCGACGTGGCTCCCGGTGTCCCCATCGAGGTCGTGTCGTCGGTGGCCGGAGACGGGCTGTCCGTGCAAGTTCGCGACGGGGGGCCAGGGATGTCGGACGAGGTGGCACGGCGCGCTTTCGAGCCCTTCTTCACGACCCGGCCGGCGGGTCGGGGCACCGGTCTGGGGCTGCCGGTCAGCCGCGAGATCGCCGAGCGTGCCGGGGGAAGTCTCACGTTCGTCACCGGCTCGTCCGGCACTACGTTCACGCTGTGGCTGCCGCTGCCCGCCCGGAAGGATCTGGCTGCAAAATGACGCGAGCTGTCGTCTGGTAGGAAGTTCACCCTCCGGTCACCTGTTCGGGGGCCACTTCGTAGTACGGTGCAGTCTGTCATGCAGGTCAGCGCCGCCGTCTATCGCCCCGCCCGGCTTTCGTTCCGGCCCGCGCCCACACTGGGCGTCAAGGAGGTCTGGCGCGATTTCGGCATCCATCCATTGGCCATGGTCGAGCGCGCCACGATCGCCCCTCCCCCTGCTCCCGGGTCTCCGCTGGTGGGCGGCGTGCCGGGCGACTCCCTCACGCTCGACGACCTGCGCGGCGAGCTGAAGGGCATTCTGGCCGACCTCAAGGACGGTTTCGACGACGCCAAGCTGCGCTCGTTTCAGCGCAAATTCGCCGGTACAGCGGCGCGCTACGGGGTGCAGGTCGCCTATCATTCGGGCGCTCCGCGCACCGTCTGGGGCAAGTTTCCCTCCCTCGAAATCTATGACCAGGGCGGACCCTCCGCTCTGCACGAGATGACCCACGCCTTGCAGTCGTGCATCGGGGCCGTGGCCGGCCTTTCCACCGAAGTCAGAGAACGACTTGTTGCGACAAACGGGCGACAACCAACGCCATCCGAGCTGCGACAGGCGCTGGTGACACTCGACGACAGCGCGCGACAGGCGGCCTTTGCGAAAGTGGTGGAGCCGATGGAGACCCAGGCGTATGCGCGTTTCGAGGAAGGGGCGTTCTTCGCGACGGGCATGTTGGGCAAGAAGGCCCGTGATCTCGACTTTTTCGCCGACCGGGCGGGCCAGAACGTCGACGCCTTCACGCACGCCTACAAGCACGCCTGCGTGCCGTCCCTGGACAGCGGCCTGGACGCCAGGATTTACGGGCGAATCGGCCACATCGCGCGCACGCACACGGAGACGGCGACTTTGCTGGGGTTGGCGGGTTACGGTTACTACCGAGCGGCGACCTGGGCGCTGGGCGTGCACCCCGTGGCGGGCGCGCTGGCCCTCGTGCCCCTGGGGTGCCTGATCTACCGGGTGGTGCGAGGCTAGGCCTCGACGACGATCTCCACGCCGGGAAACGAAGGCGCCGGCTCATCGGGCCGCCGAAAGAGCCACCGCAGCAGGTCGCGGTAGAATCCGAACAGGGGGATCTCCTGAGCGATCTGGTTGCGCAGGCCCTCGCGGTTGGCCTTGAAGCTGGTGTGCGACTCGCGGGTCAGGCGCTCGCGCTCGCGGTGGTAGCTGCCCAGGGTCTGGATCTGGATCTCGAAG
Source organism: Vulcanimicrobiota bacterium (assembly GCA_039809865.1). Lineage (GTDB taxonomy): Bacteria > Vulcanimicrobiota > Xenobia > Xenobiales > QWHO01 > QWHO01. Next base: position 14,668 of record JBDHVW010000111.1, on the reverse strand, counting down.
AGGCAGTCCCACCAGGAGACGACCGACTTCAGGGCGGCCCAGCCCGTGCGCTTGCCCTCGCGCAGGTAGTCCTTGACCTCGATGAACTCCAGAGCGGTCTCCCCCACCGGCACGTTGTGCCGCTGCAGCACCGACGGGTCCAGGGACAGGGCCCGCAGGCTCTTCTGCAGGTCGCGCGCGTGCTTGTGCCCGTCCGAGACGACGGCCTTCAAGCCAAAGACGTCCTTCACGTAGCGGCTCAAGTGGCGCAACGCTTTGTCGCGGCGCACCAGCGCGTCCAGGTGGAAGATCTCGTCCACGACCTTGTTCCAGATCTCTTCTTCAGCCTTGATGCGGCTCAAGAACTTGTGCACCGAGTGCGTGTTGGCGCGGGTGGGGAGATACTCCACGAAGTTGGCCACCAGCGAGGGGTGGCTCCAGCGGTCGCCGCTGCGAACCTGCAGGCGCTGCAGCTCGCGCGTGCCCAGGTCGAGGTCGGTCAGCGAGTAGAGCGCCTGGTTGGTGATGTTGCGCGTCACCGTGAAGCGCTCGCCCGAGTCGGGCACCTCGCCGACCACCACGCACTGCAGGTCGTAGTCGCCCAGAAATTGCTCGCTCAGCAGCTCACAGAGGCGGTGCAACCGCTCCTCGCCGCGACGGATCATCGCCCCGAAGGCATCCCGGGCCGCCTCGAGGTCGGCCGTGGAGAATTGCAGCCGGTGCCGCCCCGGTGTGGCCAGCTCGTCCTTGCGGGCGGTCAGATAATCCACGAGCGCCGTCAGGGCGTTCTCGCGCGAGACCATCCACAACGGCGAGCTGGCGGGCCCGAGCTTCACCACGTCTCCAGCACCGCCTGGAGCTGCAAGACGACGCGCGCCAGCGAGGCGTAGTCGACCTTGTCGGGGGTGTCCGCCCTGGTGTGGTAGTAAGGATAGCGATAGGGCGCGGTATCGGTGAGCATGACAGCGGGATAGCCTTCCTGCCAGAACGACCAGTGGTCCGACCAGCCGATACCCTGGACGCTGGCCGGGGCCGTCAGGGCCTGGGCGGGAAACTTCCCTCTGGCCTTCCAGCGGGCCTGCACATCGGCCACCAGGTCGGCGGACTTTTCGTCGCCCACGATGGCCATGAAGTTACCCCGGTCGCCGAAGCGAGCTTTCATGCGCGGGTCGGGAAACGTCTGTGAGCCGGGCTCGTCGGAGTAGTAGCCGAGCGTCTCCAGGCTGAGCATCGCCAGGATCTTGTCGCCGCGCTTCTTGCAGAGCCGCGCGTAGCGCAGGCTGCCCATGGAATCCTGGTGGAAGAACGGCGGCTCCTCGTTGGTGAAAAAGACGAAGCGCACCGGGTGCCTGGGCTTCTTGATGCGCCGCGCCAGCTCCAGCGCGGCGACCACCCCTGAGCCATTGTCGTTGGCCCCGGGCGCCCCCAGGACCGAGTCGTAGTGCGCCCCCACGACCAGCGTGGGCTGGCCGGCCGGGGTGCGCGTCTCGAGGTTGACGAACTTCGTCTTGCCCAGCTCGTAGGTCTGGCGATCGACCTTGTAGCCGGCTTTCACCAGCTCGGCCTCGATCCAGTTGGCCGATTCGTTGAGCTTGCCGATCTCGACGTAGTTTCGCTCCACTCCGAGCTTCTCCAGGTCGCTGCGCAGCCGCGCCGCCACCTCCTTCTCGGGAGAAGGCGGCGCGGTGAGGAGCATCCCCAGGAGCAGGAGGAGCAGCGTCACTTCTTCGGTTTGACGACCTCGAGCTTGACGATCTTGTCGGGCTGCACCGGCAGGCTCTTGAGGTAGTTCCCGCCGTCTTCCCAGAGCGCGGTCTGATCGAGGCCCATCGGGCTGCCGCCCGAGGCGTCCTTGAACTTCTCCACCACGTCCATGCCTTTGGTCACGCGCCCGAAGACGGTGAAGTTCATCGGACGCAGGCTGTCGGAGTTGTTGGCGTAGTTGATGAACACCTGGGTGGACGCGCTGTCGGGCTGCTGGGTCTTGGCGAAGCACAGCGTGCCTTTCTCCAGCTCGAACTTCGTCTGGTCTTCCTTGAAGGTGGTCTCCTTCTCGGCCTTATGGGGCTTGCGCCAGTTCACGCCAAACTGCACGACGAATCCCGGCACCACGCGAAAGAGCGGAGTATCGTTGTAGAAGCCCTTTTCGACCAGTCCCAGGAAGCGCTTGGCGCTGTTGGGCGCGGCCTGGGGATAGACCTCGATGCTGACGTCGCCCACGTCGGTCTTCATCAGGAGGGGCACCACCTCGGTGATCTCGGGGGCGTCCGAGTCGGGGAACGGCACCAGGCCGTGGTACTTGCCATCCTCGGCCGGACTGGCTTCCCCCGAGGGCGAGGCTGAGGCCGACGGAGATTCCTCGGGTGTCGGCGTCTCGGTCGACGCCGCTGTGGATTGCGTGGCCGTGGGCGTGCTGGTGGGCTGATCCCCGCCAGCGCTCGCACTGCATCCGAATAGACCGACTCCCAACCCGATGACCAGAAGACAACGTTTCAGCATAACCGATTCCTCTCCGTATTCGTAAACTTTCCTGGGAGGCTCGCCGCCCCCCGGCTAGCCCCTTTCAGCCAAACGCGGGTCGAGAACATCTCGCAGCCCGTCGCCAAGGAGATTGCAACCGAGCACCATGGCCATGATGGACAGTCCGGGGAAAGCCACCATCCAGGGCGCTCGCTTGTAATATTGGTAAGTGTCGGCCAGGATCGTTCCCCACTCGGGGAAAGGGGCCTTCGCGCCCAGACCCAGGAAGGACAATCCGGCCGTATCCAGCACCGCCGTGCCCACGCCCAGAGCCGCCAGCACGAGGAGCGGGTTGAGGCAGTTGGGCAGTACGTGCACGAACAGAATGCGCACGGGCCCCGCGCCCAGCGAGCGGGCCGCGGCCACGTAATCGAGCTCGCGGGTGGTCAGCACCGAGGCGCGCGCCTGGCGGCCAAAAATGGGCACGCCGACGACACCGACCGCCAACATGACGTTCCCCAGCCCCTCCCCCAGCACGCTCACGATGGCGATCGCCAGGAGGATGCTCGGGAACGCCAGCATCAGGTCGAACAGTCGCGAGATGACGCTGTCCGTCCAGCCGCCCGCGTAGCCCGCCAGCGCGCCCAGAAGGCCGCCGACGAACAGCGAGATGGAGACGCTCAGCAGGCCCACGGCCAGCGAGATGCGGGCGCCATAAAGCAGCCGGCTGAACAGGTCGCGGCCCAGGTTGTCGGTGCCCAGGTAGTGGTTGCCGGTAAAGGGGGGCAGGAAGCGCTGCGACAGGCTCTGGTGCTTGTAGCTGTAGGGCGCCAGCACGTCCGCCAGCAGGGCGGCCAGCACCAGCATGATCAGCAGCGCGAGGCCCAGGCGGAAGGGGCGGTTCTTGAGCAGGCGCCGCCAGACGACGCGGATCGGCGACTCACCCATAGCGCACCCGCGGATCCAGCCAGCCGTAGAGCAGGTCCACCAGGACATTGACGAGCGACACGGCCAGTGCCACCGCCAGCACCGAGCCCTGCACCAACGGGTAATCGCGCAACTTGACCGACTCCACCACCAGGCGGCCCACGCCGTCGAACGCGAACACCGTCTCGGTCATCACCGCGCCGCCCAGAAGGTAACCGAACTGCAGCCCGATGGCCGTCACGATGGGAATGAGAGCGTTGGGCAGCGCGTGGCCCCAGAGCACCTGGCTCTCGGTCAGACCTTTGGCGCGCGCCGTGCGGATGTAATCTTGCGACAGAACCTCCAGCATCGAGGAGCGCGTCATGCGCGCGATCATCGCCAGCGGGATGGTGCTCAGGGTGGCGCAGGGCAGCACCAGATGTCCGAGGACGTCGATCAGGTTGGCCGGGTTGCCGCTCAGCAGCGCATCGATCGTGTAGAAGCCCGTCGGGTGGGGAAATTCGAGACTGGTGCGCCCCGAGAAGTAGAACATGCCGAGGTAATACGGAAACAGCAGCACCAGCATCAGGCCCAGCCAGAACACGGGCATGGAGATACCGCCCAGCGAGATGGTGGTGCAGAGCGCATCCCACCAGCTGCCTCTTTTCACCGCGGCCGCCATCCCCAGGGGGATGCCGAAGACGGTGGCGATCAACAGCGCTCCCAGCGTGAGCTCGATGGTGGCCGGAAAGGCGCGGGCCAGCTCCTCGGTGACGGGAGTGTGGCGCAGGATGCTCTGCCCCAGGTCGCCCTGGGCGGCATGGACGCAGTACTGCACGTACTGCTCGGGCAGCGAGCGGTCCAGCCCGAGCTGCTTGCGCAGGGCGTCCACCTGGTCGGGGCTGGCGCGCTCGCCCAGCATGACCTTCACCGGATCGCCCGGGATCAGGTGGATCAGCATGAAGGTCAGCAGCGTGATTCCCACCACCACTGGGATCAACTCCAGCAGGCGGCGGGCCAGGAACCGTTTCACTTCGTCTTCCAGTGCGCCTTTCGCAGCTGCATCGTGCCGGTGGGGTGCATCTCGAACCCGTCCAGGTCGGGATGGCAGGCGCCCACCTGCGAGACGTAGACCATCGGCAGACAGGGGGCCTCGTCGTGCAGGATGTGCTGGGCCTGCTCGTAGAGCTTGGTGCGCTGGTCCTGGTCGGTCAGCTTCTGGGCGTCGGTCAGCAGCTTGTCGAGTCGGGCGTTGGCGAACATGCAGACGTTGGAGCCGCCGCGTTTGGTGTCGACGTTGGCGCCGTCGAACAACGTGTAGAGGAAGTTGTCCGGATCGCCGTTATCCGCGATCCAGCCCGACAATCCCACCTGGTGCTCGCCCTGGCCCAGCGCGTCCAGGTAGCTCGACCACTCGCGCGCCTTCAGGTCGGCCTCGATGCCCACCTCGGCCAGCTGCGCCTGCAGCACTTCGGCGATCACCTTGGGCTCGGGGAAATAGGTGCGCGGCACGCTCATATAGGAGATCTCGATCTTCACGCCGTCCGCGAGGCCGGCTTCCGCGAGCAGCTTTTTGGCCTTCTCGGGGTTGTACTCGTAGGGCAGGTCCACCCGCCCCCAGATGCCGGGCGGAATGGGCGAATCGGCCACCCTGGCCAGACCGTGGTAGAGCTCGTCCGCGATCTGCTGACGATTGACGGCCATGCAGAGGGCCTGCCGGACACGTTTGTCGTCCAACGGCTTCTTCTGCGTGTTGAAGCTGAGGTAGCCCAGGTTGAGGCCCGGCTGCTCCACCAGCTTGACGGCCGGGTTCTGGCGCAGGTCCTCGACGTTCTCGAGCTGCACGTTGGTGATGGCCTGCACCGCGCCGCGCTCGAGCTGAAGCTGGCGGTTGGTGCTCTCGGGGATGGGCTTGAACGTGACTTTGTCCAGCGGCGGTTTGCCGTCCCAGTAATCGGGATTGGCGGCCAGCGTGAGGTGGTCCTTGGGCACCCACTCCACGAATTTGAACGGTCCCGTGCCGACCGGCTGCTTGAAAGCGTCGCGCCCGGCCTTCTTGAGCGCCGTGGGCGAGGCGATGCCGAAGAACGGCATGGCCAGGTTGCTCAGGAACGGCGCCACGGGCTCCTTGAGGTGGAACACCAGGGTGTCCTCCCCCACCGCCTCGATCTTGCTGACCTTTCCGCCCCAAACGTCGCTCCAGTAGCTGAACGTGGCGCCCGGGTAGCGCAGCGGGTGGTTGGGCACGTACTGGCGCTCGAAGTTGTCCACCACCGCCTGTGCGTTGAAGGGCGTGCCGTCGTGGAACTTGACTCCTTGGCGCAGCTTGAGCGTCCAGGTCTTGCCGTCGTCGGAGGCCTTCCACTCGGTGGCCAGCGACGGCTCGACGTCGGCCGAGCCGCTCTTGAAGCGCAGCAGCGTATCGAAGATGTTGGCCGTGATCTGGCTCGACTCCGCGTCGGACACGTCGGCCGGATCGAGGCCCTTCGGATCGTCCGGCTTGCCGACCACCAGGGTGTTGGCCTGGTCACGCGGGGGCGGGGCATCCGTTTTCTGGGGGCCGGGGGTCTGGGAGCACCCGGTCAGGAGGCCGAGCACGACGAGCAGAGCGAGCAGGTGTCTCATAGCTTGGTGGGCTCGTCCGGGCTGGGCTCGCCCAGCGGGCTGTCCGGGCTGTCGGTGGTGGGGCTCGCCTCGGGAGCCGGCGACATCTCCCCACTCGGCGAGGCCTCCGGAACGGGGCTCTCTTGCAGGGAGGAGCCAGGCGTGGCGCCGCCCGGCTCCACGCGCACGTCCGTCGAGGTCGCGGTGGGAGCCGGCATGGGACGGCCGGGCACCTTCACCTCCTGGTTGCTGTCGAACGGGTTGACGCTGCGCGGCTTGAACGTGAGCACGCGATTGTTGTTGGAATCGGCCACGTAGAACGTGCCATCGGGACCCTGCGCGACCTGCTGCGGGCTGTTGAACTGCCCGCCCAACTCGCCCTTCTTGCCCCAGGCGAACATGAACGTGCCCTGGGGAGACCACTTCTGCATCCGGTCGTTGCCCGTATCGACCACGATGATGTTGCCGTCGAGGTCGACCAGCACGTCGGTCGGGTGGTCCATATCCTCTTTCTTCTTCTTGCCGTGCAGCCCCCAGGCGTTGAGGAGCTGCCCGTCGGGGGTGAAGCGCTGGATGCGGCTGTTGCCGGTATCGGCCACGATCAGGTTGCCCTGGTTGTCGCACGCCACGCCCCACGGTTCGCGGAACTTGCCCAGGTCGGTGCCTTCCTCGCCGATGATCAGCAGCACGCTGCCGTCGGGACCGAACTTCTGGATGCGGTTGTTGCCCGCGTCGGCCACCCACATGTTGCCCTTGCCGTCGAAGGCGATGCCCACCGGATGGCTGAACTCGCCGGCCCGGTTGCCCAGTTGGCCCACCTGGCTGATGAACTTGGCGCCGTTGGCGGTGATGCGAAACTTTTGCAGGCGATGGTTGCCGGTGTCCGCCACCCAGAGGTTGGAGTCGCGATCCACCGCCACGCGCAGCGCCTCGTGGAATTGCACGTCGTCCGAGCCCACCGTGCCGAACACGAAGATGGGCTTGCCCTCGGGAGTAAAGCGCTGGACCCGGCCGTTGCCGGTGTCCATCACGTAGAAGTTCCCGCTGGGGTCGACCGCCACTCCGCAGGGCTTGGCGAACTGGCCGATCTCGGTGCCCTTCTTGCCCTGGGAGGCGTTGAAGTTGGGCGGGCCGTCGCCCTGGGTGAGCACCACGACGCCAACCGCCAGCACTCCGAGCAGGACCAGAATGACCCCGATCCAGACAAGCTTTTTGCTCACGCGGGAACTTCCTCACTCGTGGTTTCTTCCCAGGGGAAGCGCTCCACCCGGGAAGTGCGGCAGAGCTCGGCGATCAGGATCGACTCGAGCTGCGCCACCGCCTCTTCGACCTTGTCGTTGACGACCCGGTAGGAATACTGGCGGATCTTGGCCAGCTCGGTGCGGGCCGTGAGAAGCCGCTTGGAGACCTGCTCGGGGGTCTCGGTGCCCCGCGAGACCAGCCGCTCGCGCAGAGTGGGCAGATCGGGCGGGGCCAGGAAGACGAACACCGCCTGGGGGGCGCGGCTCATCACCTGGAGACCGCCCTGTACGTCGATGTCCAGCACGACATTCTTCCCGTCGTTGAGCTGCTTCTCGACGAAATCGCGGGGCGTGCCGTAGAAATGGTCGAACACCTCGGACCATTCCAGGAACTTGTTCTCCTCCACCCACTGCTCGAACTCGAGCTGCTTGAGGAAGAAATAGTCCACGCCGTTCTTTTCCTGGGGACGGGGCTCGCGCGTGGTGGCCGAGATGGAGAATACGCAGTCGTTGCGGCGCTGGAGCAACCGCTTGAGAACGGTGCCCTTGCCCACTCCGGAGGGGCCCGACACGACCAACAACAGCCCTTTCAACCTGGCAGCTCCTTCCCGGTGAACCCGATTCAATCCACAGAATGCTTCTGGCTCTGCGGGTGGTTTCTCTGGAACGCAGGCGGCTTCTTGCGTTGCGGGCGAGATTCCTACCGAACGCAGGTTTGCTTCTGGTTCCGTGGAACGCGCGCCAGGTGAAGCTCGATTCGCTCAACCTGGGCGCCCTGGTTCGGGAGTTGAGCGGCCTGCTGGACCAGGCCGCCCCGCAGAAGATCAGCCAGCTTACCGAAGAGGATTACCTGGTGGCGCTGCGCCGCCCCGGGCAGACGCTGCGCCTTTTGATCTGCCTGCGCGCCGAGGAGAGCCGCCTGCACCTGGTGGAGCAGCCCACGCCGGGGGCGCGCATCCCGTCCGGGTTCACGATGCTTCTGCGCAAGCATCTGGAGGGGCGCCGCATCGGCTCGATCGGGCAGCCCGGCCTGGAGCGCCGGGTGGAGATCCATTTCCCGGCTCATCAGGAGAAGCCCGAGCTCTGGCTGGTGCTGGACATTGGCGCGCGCGACACGAACCTGACGCTGCAGGACGCGAATCGGCGCGTGTTGGGGGGGCATCGGAAGGTGGGGCCAGCCCTGGACCCCCCCTCGCGGCCTCGGGCCGACTCGCTTTCGTCCGCCGAGCTGGCGACCTTGCTCGAGCCGGGTCAAAAGCTGGAGCAGGCCGTGTTCGGCCTGTCGCCTTTCTATGCGCGCCGGCTTTCTTTGCAGAACTGGGATGGGTTCTGGGATGACTACCGGTCGGGCCGCTTCCGTCCGGCCGTGACCGCCGACGGCCAGCTGAACTTCCTGGGTGAGGGAGAGCCTTTTGCCACGATGCAGCAGGCGGCCGAGGCGGCCTGGTCCCTGTCGTCGCAGGCGCCCGGCCTGGAGCAGCTGCGCGCCAACGCCTTGCGCAAGGTGCAGAAGGGCCTGACCCGGGTGGAGCGCCGACTGGGCGAGCTCTCGCGCGATCTGGCCGAGACCGAGAAGGCCGAGCAGTATCAGCACTGGGGCCAATTGCTGCTGGCGCGCCTGGACCAGGTGCCGCCGCGCGCCGCAAAGGTGAGCCTGCTGGAGTTCGATGAGTCCTCTCGCGTCGAGGTGCCGCTGGACGCTCGTCTTTCGGGCAGCGAGAACGCGCAGAAGCTGTTCCGCCGTTATCGCAAGCTGGTACGGGCGCGTCCGTTGATCGCCGCCCAGGTCGAGAAGGCTTCAGCGGAGCGCGATTACTACGCGGAGATGAGGTTGGCGGTGGAGGGCGCCGTCACGGCCGAGGAGCTGGCCGAGCTCGAGCCGCGCCCGGTGCCCAGGAAGCCCCGCGCGGAGCGGCCCATGGTGGGTTTGCGGCGCTACCAGGTGGACGGCTTCGAGCTGTGGGTCGGGCGCAACCCCGTGCAGAACGACCGGTTGACGCACAAGCTCGCCTCGCGCGAGGACCTCTGGTTTCACGCCCGCAACATTCCCGGGGCGCACGTGGTGGTGCGCACGGCGGGGCGCCCGCCCTCGCAAGAAGCGGTGCTGGCGGCGGCGGTGCTGGCGGCCCGGCACTCGAAGGCGGGCGATTCGTCCAAGGTCGAGGTCGACTTCACGCTGGTCAAGTTCGTCAAGAAACCCGCGGCCTCGCCGCCCGGGAAGGCGATCTACAAGCACGAGACCAGCCTGGTCGTGGATCCTTGCCAACCGCTGCCAAATTTGCTAGAGCTGGAGACGCCTAAAAAAACTTCCGCGAAACGGGAACCGATCTGAGTCCGCCATGGTTATAAGCCGCACAACACACAGACATTCAGCGACGACTGGAGCGGCGCGAGAATTGAGAACCGAGGGACGATGACGGACACACGGGACTGCACGCGCTTTCGACCCTTGCTCGAAGACTTCGTGGACGGCGAGGTTGCGGGCGACCAGCTGACAGACTTACAGAATCACCTGCGGGAATGCTCGGATTGCTTTGGCCGGGTCGAGGTGGCCCGCCACATGCAGGGACTGGTGAAGGCCTCCGCCCCGCCGGTGGTGACGCCCGAGCTCCTGCGACGGCGCATTCAGCGCGAGTTCAAGGTCAGCCCGTATCAACGCGCGATGCGCCAACCCTGGGTGCGCCCGGCCCTGGCGGCGGCCTGCCTGATGCTGTTGCTCGCGGGAGCACTGATGCTCTTCCCCCGCGGCTCGGGGGCCCCTTCCGACTGGTCGGTCGCCATGGTCAACGACCACACGATGTGTTGGATGGCCGAGACCGGCCCCCCCGCCGAGGTTCCCGACGTGAACGGCACCTTGAAGGGCTTCCTGAAGGGCACGCAGCCCGGAGTGCCGGCGGTCGCCTCGACCACGTTCCAGAACCTCAAGCCCTGTCCCGTGAAGGGCGCCGTGGCCTCGGCCCACATGTTCTTCAAGCGCCCGGGCGACGTGCAACTCAGCATGTATTTCGCCACTCAGGACGCCTGGACGAAGCAACTGCCCTCTTCGCCTTCGGATGCGCGCATCGACGCCGTTCAGCACGACGGGAAGACCTATCAGGTAGCGTCGTGGCAGCACAACGGCGTCGTGACGGGGCTCGTGGCTTCGGTGCCGGCCGACCAGATGCGAGCGATTTTAAAGGACACGCACTACGAGGGACAGGCTCTGCGGGTCGATCACGCCGTGTTGGTAGCGCACCTGGAGTGAGCGCCTGTGCGGCGGCGCACGAGCCCCGTGGGCGGTGTAAAAAAGGAAATGGCAGTCCAGAGTGCCATGCCTGGGAAGCACGATCTGAACTCATGCTCTGGAAAAATGGGGATGGTAGGGAGAGTTCGGCGGAGAAATTGACAGGATGCGCTGGATCGTCTTAACCATTTTGGCTTGCTCGCTGACTGGACTCTTGACCAAGCAAGCAAAACCTGACACAGGTGAGCTTGTGCCGGACTTCGAGAAAGCCGATCTCGTATATGTTCTCAAGCAAATCGCCAAATCTGGCAACCGAAACGTCTTTATAGCGCCCGACGTCTTAGGAACAGTTAGTTGGCACGAAACGTCTCCGATAGCTTGGTCCGGCGCAATGACTCGGGTTCTTGAGGGGCGAGGCTACGACTGGAAGGAGCTAACGGACAGTAGGACTCTAGTCGTTGCAAAATCAGATTCGCTGAACGAGGTTGTATCGCGCTTTGAAGGACGTAAAATTGGATGTTGTATTTATGGGCCAGATACTGTGCGCCGAGAGTGCGTTCTCCAGCGCGCCGACCCACGACTGGTCGTGGAGTCTCTACAAGACCGTTATCTCACAGTAAAATTCGTCCCTCTTCCCGGCAAGAATGGCTTCTACGCTATTGGGCCCAAGAAAGACGTTGAAGCGCTCCAGGCAGAGCTTCCTAATCTGGACGTTCCACCTCGCCCGTGAGGCCTTACTGTCGACTGTTGACTGTTAACTGTCGACCCCCCAGACACAGGGCTGACCGCCACTAAGTCCAAATTCCCAACGCATGAGATTGCTGCGCGTGTCTTTCCTTCTGGTCCTGGTGGCCCAGCTCTACGGTTGTGGGGCTTTTATTCAGGGGTTCAAGGAGGGGAGGGCCAAGAGTAGCAGCTCTGACAACATCAATGTCGTCTTCATCCACACCTCGATCGAAACCAAAAGACAGCTTCTGCCAGGTCCTCGCCTGGACCCTCAGCTCCCGCTGGGACAGCAACCGCGGGGAACTCGAGCAAGTCGTCAACAGCTTCCGCGAAGCCACCCCCGCCAGCAAGAGCCCCTAGTCGGTGCGTTGGATCCTCGCGGCCCTGGTCGCCTGCGCCCTGACTGCGCCTTTTCTCGCCAGGCGTGAGACCGACCCCTGCGATGGGCAGGTGGAAGTGCACTTTGACGGGACCAAACTCGTTTCCGTCCTTGCGATCTCCGCTCGGGAGGGGAAGATGGAACTACTCTTCCTGGGACGGAAATTGACGGGCTCGGTAACCTGGCACGAGTCGGATCCTGTCCCGTGGCGGGTCGCGTTAGGGCGAGTCGTAAGCCCGGAGCAATGGAAGGTCATGCGGGATGAAAAAACACTCCTGGTCGCCAGCAATCCAGAAGAACTGGCAAATCTTGAGGCAACCGTAAGGTACTCTCATTTTAATAAAATTTACGGCCCGCCGATTGTTCCAGAATCCCCCAAATCCCCAAAACAATCGCCCTAATCTCCTCGACCTCAGGAGTTAGTCGGCTCTCCAGGCTTGGCCGGGACGAGCGGCGCCAGCTGCTCCGTGGCCGCCACCACCTTGTTGGCGGCCTCCGTGCGCATCTCGGTCAGGATCTCGGCGCCGGCCTCGTGGTGGATCGACGCCATCATGTCCTTGAAGAGATCGAAGGCGCGAAGCTGATACTCGATCCAGGGGTCTTTCTGGGCCATCGCTTCCATGCCCACGCCGTTGCGCAGGCCTTCCATGTTCTCGAGGTGGTTCATCCAAGCGTTGTCGGCCACGTCCAGGATGACCTTGCGCTGGGCGCGCGCCAGCTCGTCCTTGGGAATGTCCTTCGCGGCCTCGTCGTAGACCTTCATCAGCTGCGGACGGATGGCTTCCTCGAGTTGCTCCAGCGAGATCTTTTTCTTCTTATGGAACCACCCGTCGGGCATCTCGGCCGTGATCGGGAAGCCATACTTCTTGCTGAGCTCGTCCAGGGATTTCTGGAGCTGCGCGCCATTCAAAGTCTTCGGCAGGCCGACCCATTCGAGCGCGGTCTCGTCCTTCTCGTCACGCTGGCGCTCGGCCTCGAGCGCGAACGCCTCGTAGGCGACCGAGGCCGGGATCCATTCGCGAGCCAGCGCGTCCGTATCGGCCTCGCGCTCGACCAGCGCGTCCCGGAACTCGGTGAACACCTCGCGCTGCTTGTTGCCGACGGCACCATACTTGGTGGTGTCCTTGCGGATCTCGTAGTATTTGCTCTCGACGGCGCCCTGCGCCCGCTTGACCAGGTCGTCAATGCGCGGATCGCTGACGCCCTTGCCCTCGGGAACGCCCATCGCGTCAAAGAACTGGGCCAGCTTGTCGCCGCCGAAATACTTGAGCAGCTCGTCCTCGATCGACAGGACCGCCAGGCGGTAGCCGGGCTGGCCCTGACGGGCGGGACGCCCCTCGAGCTGCAGGTCGATGCGCTCGGCCTCGTGACGCTCCGTCATGATGAGGTGCAGACCCCCGGTCTGGTACTTGTCGCTGCGCCCGTCGAGATGCTCGACCGTGGCGTCGTTGACGGCCGGCGGCCGGGTGGCGCCATAGCGGATGGTGACTTCGCCTGGATTGGGGATCGGCGACGCATCGCCCTCGACCCGCCGCGACTTCACACCGAGCTTGTCGAGGTAGGTGGCGAAGTCATGCGCCTCCTCATCCGTGTCCACATCCACGTAGACGCCCAACTTGCCCTCGTCCAGAGAAGTCTTGGCCGCCTCGGCCAGCTTTTTGAAATTAATCTTGTCGGCAAGGATCTCGTGCTTGTCCTTCCCCAGATGGTCCCCGGCGGCCGGATTGATGCGGATCAGCGTCTGACCGTGGACCAGCTTGGGCGTGGGCTGGCCTTCGGGCAGGATGACATACTTGCAAGAGCCGCTGTCGAGCCAGGCGGAGACCTGCTCGGCCTCCTTGGGCGTGCTGACATCCACCACCACGGCTTTCCCATTGCGCGAGGCGATGTCGGCGGAAACCGCCATCTGCTTGTAATTCATCAGGTCGGGCTTGATGTCCACCCCGCGGCCGGCCATGTTGGTCGCGATGGTGACCATGCCCGAGCGACCGGCATCGGCCAGGATCTGGGCTTCCTCGTCGGTGTTCTCGTGCACGCTCTGGGCGTTGAGAACCTGGTGGTGGATGCCGCGCACCTTGAGCAGGAAGGACAGGTATTTGTTGGCCGGGATGGAGCGCGTGCCCACCAGCACGGGCTTTCCTTCCTTGTAGAACTCGGCGATCTTGTCGGCGACGAACTCGAACTTCTCCTTGGCCGTGCGGAACACGATGTCGTTGTCAGTCTCGAGCGCCTTGGGCTTATTCGTGGGAATGGCCACCACGTCCAGGTTGTAAGCCTCGTTGAACTCGGCGGCCGCCGACATGGCCGTGCCGCTCATGCCCGCCAGGTGCGGGAACCGGCGGAACAGGTCCGGATAGGTGATCTGAGCCAGCGTGCGCTGGTAGGGCTGGATGGTGACGCCCTCCTTGGCCTCCAGCGCCTGGTGGAGCCCGTTCGTGTAGCGACGGCCCTCCATCGTACGGCCCTTGAACATGTCGACGATCTCGACCTTGTCGTCAGCCGCCAGGTAGTCCTTGTCCTTCTCGAAGAGAGTGTTGGCGTTGAGCGCGTTCTGCAGAAAGAAGACGCGACCCACGTTTTTCTTGGAATACAGGTCGTAGGTCGGAACCGAGCCGGTGCGGGCCGTGTCCAGTTGCTCTTTGGCGGCGGCCTTCTCCTCGTCGGTGCTGGCGTTGCGCATGGCGAGCTCGGCCGCGATGACCCGGTTGATTGCGAGGGTCGCCTTATGGGCGTCGTCGTAGGCCTTGGTGGCGGCCTGGACCTCGGCCAGGGGCGTGCCGGGGAGCTGCGCGTGCAGCTTCATGGCCGCCTCGCCTTCCTTGTTGCCGGCCTCGACCGCGGCCAGCATCGTCTCCACCATTTTCAGACCGTCCTCGGTCAGGTAGGCGTAGTGGTCCTTGTGATTGGACTTGTAGTCGTGGCCGGGCTTGAGCGCCTTCACGATGATATCGAACGTGCGATGCTCGTCCCCGGCCGCCTCGGCCATCGAGGAGAGGATCAGCGGCGTGCGCGCCTCGTCGATGAGGATCGCGTCCACCTCGTCCACCAGGGCGAAGTTGGGGGCGCGCTGCACACGGGCCTCGGGATCGCGCGCCATCGAGTCGCGCAGGAAGTCGAAGCCTTCCGAGTGATTGGTGACGTAGGTGATGT
>JBDHVW010000110.1:0-25116 GCA_039809865.1 Vulcanimicrobiota bacterium | reverse complement strand
ACCTCTACCGCTACGAGGGACGCGAGGCCATCGAGCACCTCTTCTCGGTCTCCAGCGGGCTCGACTCGCTGGTGCTGGCGAGAACCAGATCCTGGGCCAGGTGCGGAACGCCTATGAGTCGGCGCGCCTGGCCGCCGCCACCGGGCCGATGCTCGATCGCCTCTTCCCCTGGGCCGTCCGCGTCGGCAAGCGGGCCCGCAGCCAGACGCGCATCTGTCAGGGCGCCTCCTCGGTAGCCGCCGCCGCGGTCGAGCTGGCCAAGAAGATCTTCGGCGACCTGTCCGGACGCCGCCTCATGCTGCTGGGCGCGGGCGAGATGTCCGAGCTGAGCCTCAAGCTGCTGACCGATGCCGGGGTGCGTCAGATTACCATCGCCAACCGCACCCTGACGCGCGCCGAGGAGCTGGCGGCCCAGTGCGGCGGACAAGCCGTGCCGTTCGACCAGCTCGACAAGGGGCTCGAAGAGGTGGACATCCTGATCGCCTCCACCGGCGCGCCCCACTACGTGATCACCCGCGAGCGCCTGCAAAAGGTGATGCGCGCCCGGCGCTACCGCCCGGTCTTCCTGGTCGACATCGCCATGCCGCGCGACTTCGACCCCGAGTGCGCCTCGGTGGACAATGTCTATCTCTACAACATCGACGACCTGCAGGAGGTCGTGGGCCAGAACCTGGCCCAGCGTCACAAAGAGGTCCAGAAAGTGCTGGAGATCGTCCGGACCGAGACGCAGGGCTTTCTCTCCGACCTGGACACCCGCAAAGCCAGCGGCGCCATCAAGACGCTGCGCGACTCCTTCGAGGAGATTCGCCTGGCCGAGCTGGAGCGGCACGCGCGCAAGCTCACCCCGGCCGAGGCCGAGCGGATGGATGCGTTCTCGCGCGGGCTGCTCAACAAGCTGCTGCACGCCCCGACCATGCGCCTTCGCCAGCTGTCGGGCGCAGGCGTCGACCCCGAGCAGCTCAAGCTCACCCTGGAGCTGCTCGGCCTCACCCGCGACGACCTCGAGGAGCTGGAGGAATGACCAACGGACTAGCCGCCCTGGGCGGCGCCGCGCTGGGCTATCTGGGCGCTTCGGTGGGCTTCCAGTGGAATCTCTTTCGCAAGCAGGAGCAAGACTGGCACGTCTGGCGCAACCTGCTGTGGGCCGCTTTTGGCCTGCACACGTTGGCGCTGCTGCTGGTGGCCTTCTCGCTTGGCCACATCCCCCTCAACGGGATGGCGGAGAGCCTGGGCTCGCTGGCCTGGGTGGTGGTGGGGCTCTACCTCATCCTGGGCCGCGTCTGGAAGATGGAGGTCCTGGGCGCCGTGGCCGCGCCGGCCGCCTTTGCCATGACGGTGTTCTCGCTGCTGGTGCTCTCCTCCGATCCGATCAGCCTGGATCCACGCCACAGCTTCTGGTTCTACCTGCACGTCGGATCCTACATGCTGGGTTACGGCGCCTTCGTCCTGGCCGCGTTCTGCGCCGTGCTCTACTTCGTCCAGGCGCGCCTTTTGAAGGCCAAGAAGCTGGGCGGGATGTTCCGCCTGATGCCTTCGCTGGACGCGCTGGACCGCGCTGCCTATCGCCTGATCCTGGTCGGTTTTCCGCTGATGATCCTGGGGCTGACCACGGGCATCTCGATGACCAACTGGGTCTTCAGCCTCAGCGATCCCAAGAACCAGAGCGTGGTGCTGACGATCATCGTCTACCTGGTCTACGTGCACCTGCGCCTGGTGGGCGGCTGGCAGGGCCGGCGCGTGAACATGCTGCTGCTGGTGGCCTCGGCGCTCGTGCTGGTCAGCTTCTTGATCCCGGGTCGGTTCCACCGGTTCTAGAGCAGACTTTCCGCGCCAGCAGGCTCCTGAAGAGGGGTTGGGGAAACTGCGCTGACCGCGATGCGCGATATCGTCTACCTGCTATTGTTCGAGGGCTATGCTGACTGGGAGCCGGCGCTGGCCGCCTGTGAGATCCGCAAGCACGCGGGTTTCGAGCTGGTCACCGTGGGGCTCGGAGATGGCACGCTGCGCTCGATGGGCGGGCTGACGATCATCCCCCAGCTCACGCTGGCCGAGCTCGACCCCGAGCGCGCCGTGATGCTGATGTTGCCGGGAGGCGATCGCTGGGAGGAGCAGCCCCAGGACGACGCCCTCGAGAAAGTGCTGCAAGACCTGAGGCACCGCCACGTTCCGCTGGCCGCCATCAGCGGAGCCACGCTGGCCCTGGGACGCGCGGGGCTGCTCAAAGGGGTGCGCCACACCTCCAACAGCCTGGACTACCTGGCCGAGCAGGTCCCGGCCTATTCCGAGGATGACTACTACGTCGACGCCCCCGCGGTGCGGCACAAGCACATCATCACGGCCGGCGAGTCGGGATACGTCGAGTTCACCCGCGAGGTGCTCGGCCTGTTGCGAATCTACCAGGAGGACGAGCTGGAAGTGTGGTACGACCTTTTCAAAAACGGGGTCATCGCGGGGTTCTGATGAGAATGGGCACGCGCGGCAGTGAGCTGGCCCTGGCGCAATCGCGGATGGTCGCGCGCTCGCTGGAAGCGTTGCACCCGGGCCTGACGGTGACCGAGGTCATCATCAAGACCACCGGCGATCAGAAGGCGGACGTGCCTTTGCAGAGCCTGGGCGGCAAAGGCGCCTTCACCAAGGAGATCGAGCAGGCTTTGCTGGACGGAACGATCGACTTCGCGGTGCACTCCCTGAAGGATCTTCCCACCACCCTGCCCGAGGGGCTGGCGCTGGCCGCGGTGCCGCCTCGCGCCGACCCTCGCGACGTGCTGATCGGCTCCTCGCTCGAGAGCCTGAGCGCGGGCTCCGTGGTGGGGACGGGCTCGGCACGACGGGTGGCGCAGTTGCGAGCGGTTCGCCCCGATCTCGAGTTTGTCGGCATTCGGGGCAATCTGCCCACCCGCTGCGCCAAGTGGCGGCGGGGAGAGTTCTCCGCCATCGTGCTGGCCGCCGCCGGACTGAGCCGGCTCGGTTTGGAAGCCTGCGGGCTCTCCCCCGAGGAAGTGCACCCGCTGCGCTCGGAAGACTGTCTGCCCGCTCCCGGACAGGGAATTCTGGGCCTCGAGATCCGGGGCTCCGACGCTGAGACCCGCAGGCTGCTGGCCGCTTTGGACGATCCTCGAAGCCGCATCGGCATGCTGGCGGAGCGCGCCTTTCTGGCCGAATTGGAGGGCAACTGCAGCCTGCCGGCGGGCTGCCTGGCCCTGGTCGAGGGCGATCAGGTGGTTCTCGAGGGAATGCTGGGCGACGAGAGTGGACGTCTGGAGCGCTCGCGGGTGACCGGCCCCGACCCGGAGGCTCTGGGACGCGGTCTGGCCCGTCAGCTGCGGGAGCGGCTCGGGTGAAAGGCAAGCGCATCGTCGTCACCCGGGCCCGCGAGAAAGCCGACGAGCTCGGTCGGCGGCTCGAGGAGCTGGGGGCCACGGTGGTCTTCTGCCCCACGATCCGCTATCTGCCGCCGGAGGAGCCCGAGCGCCTGCGCGCCGCGCGCATTGCGGAGTACGACTGGATCCTGTTTACCAGCCCGCAGGGCGTGCAGGCCTTCTTCGACCAGCCCGGTCCGCCGCCGCGAGCCAGGATTGGCTGCATCGGGCCGGCCACGGCCGGGGCCCTGCCCGACGGCGTCGTCTGTCAGGTCCTGCCCCAGGAGCGCTTCCTCGCCGAGGGCCTGCTGGAAGCTCTGCGCCCCTACCCGGTCGAAGGTCAGCGCATCCTCCTGCCGCGCGCCGCCGAGGCCCGCGAGGTGCTGCCCGAGACGCTGCGCAACCGCGGGGCTTCCGTCGACGTCGTTCCCGCTTACCGCACCGTTTCCGAGACGTCGCTCAATCCCGAGGTGCTGGCGCTCAAGGTCGACGCGGTTACGTTCACCAGCTCCTCCACGGTCAAGGGCTTCCACGGGCTGCTGAAGGGTCGCCCCCCCGGCGATTTCCCGGCCGTGGTCATCGGGCCGATTACGGCCGGGACGGCCCGCGAGCTGGGCTTCCCGGTGCTGGCCAGCGCCAGCGAGCACACCATTCCTGGCCTGTTGCAGGCTCTCCAGGAGGCGTTCCAGAACACGCCGCCATGAAATTCCATCCGCTCCTGTCGTCGCTATGAATTATCCCGAAGTCCGGCTCCGACGACTCCGCCGCACTCCCGAGTTGCGCGCCCTGGTGCGCGAGACCCATCTCGCCCCCACCGACTTCATCCTGCCCCTGTTCGCCGTTTCCGGCGAGAATGTGCGCGAGCCTATCCTGCCCCTGCCCGGTCAATTCCACCTGTCCGTCGACCAGGTGGTCAAAGAGGCGCAAGAGGCCCACGCGGAGGGCATCCGCTCGCTCATCGTCTTCGGGCTGCCCGACCACAAGGATCCCCTCGGCAAGAGCGCTCTTAACAGCCCGGTCCAGGAGGCGGTGCGGGCGCTCAAGCGCGAGGTGCCGGGCATGGTCGTGATGACCGACGTCTGCCTTTGCCAGTACACCGACCACGGCCATTGCGGCGTGCTCGGAGTGCACGGTGTGGAGAACGATCCCACCCTCGACCTGCTGGCCGAGACCGCCCTCTCGCACGCCATCGCGGGAGCCGACGTGGTGGCGCCCAGCGACATGATGGACGGTCGCGTGGCCGCCATCCGGCAACGCCTGGACGACGAGGGCTTTAGCCATGTGGCCATCATGGCCTACAGCGTGAAGTTCGCCAGCGCCTTCTACGGCCCGTTTCGCGAGGCCGCCCATTCCGCGCCCTCGCAGGGCGACCGCAAGAGCTACCAGATGGATCCGCCCAACCGCCGCGAGGCGTTGCGCGAAGCCGAGCTGGACGCGGCCGAGGGGGCCGATATCCTGATGGTCAAGCCGGCCCTGGCCTACCTCGACCTGATCCGCGATCTGCGCAACACGTTCCAGCACCCCATCGCTGCTTACAACGTCAGCGGCGAATATGCCATGGTCAAGGCCGCCGCCGAGAAGGGCTGGATCGACGAGCGCGCCGTGACGCTCGAGGCTCTGATCGGCATGAAGCGCGCCGGGGCCGACCTCATTCTCACCTACCACGCCCGCGAGGCCTCCCGATGGCTCGGCTGATCCTGCTGGTGCTCTTGCTGGGCCTGCCCGCGCTGGCTCAGAAAGTGCCCTGTAAGACCGATATCGTGCCCGGCGGGACGCTGGGCACGGCCACCCCCACCGACGTGGTGGTGGACGAGGCCCGCCGCGTCTTTCTCCTCTATGGCCGCGAGGGCGGCGCCGAGGTGCTGGACGCCAATGGCAATACGGTGATGTCCCTGGACACCGGCGAGCCCGATTCCAAGGTCCCGACCCGCTTTCGAGTCGTCAATCTGTGGACGGGACCGGGCGCCGCGCCCTCTCTTCTCGCCAGTCAGGATGGCCCGGAAGGCGCCACCTGGGTGCTTTCGCCCTCCGGCAGCGGTCTGCAGGCTCTGCGCTTGAAAGGCGCCCCCGACCCGGTCTCCGACGATGCCATCATCGCCCGCGAGAACGAGCGTTATTACGTGCTGGACAACTCCAAGAACCCGCGCCGGCTCTACATCTACTCCACCAGCGGCGCGTTCACCGCCAAAGGCAGCTTTCCCAATCTGGGCCGCGTGCGCAAGATGGCCCTGGACCGCAATCACAACCTCTACGCGCTGACCGACGCCGGACTGGTGGTTTACAACCGCCAGGGCAGCAAGCGCTACACCCTGCCGGGCGCCAAAGCTTTCACGATCAACCGCGAGGACCGCCTGGCCGCGGCCGGCCCGGACTGGGTGCGCAAGTTCGACCTCAAAGGCAGCCTGCTGGCCGAGGGACGCGCTCCCCAGAACCAGTCGCAGCCCGAGGCGATGTCGCTGGCGGGCGACGGGTCGATGTACGTCTATTACGCCGGCGGCCACATGGCCAAATACGATCCTCAGGGCGAGCTCGAGGACGAGACCGATTTCACCCCGCCCACCTCGCCCGCCGGTTACGGGCTGGATACCCAGGGCCGTCTCTATTCGTGGGACAACCAGGCCGAGGCGCTGATGCTGCGCTCGCCCGGCGGTAAGCTCTTGAATCGCGCCAGCTACACGCCGGGCGGATTCTCTCCGGACAAACTGGTCAACCCGACCGACCTGGCCCTCTCTCCCAACGGCACGGTCTGGGTGGCCGAAGCCGGCGGGACGCGCCTGCACCGCTGGAGCCCCTCGCAAGGGTGGCTGGAGCCCGTCAACATCGGAATTCGCGACGGGCCGGCGCGGGCCGAGCCCCTCTCGGTTCGCTGCGACGGACGGGGTCAGCTGCTGATGCTGGTGGCGCCGCCGGGGCGGCGGGGTCAGCTCTATATCCAGCGGCGCGACGCCGACGGCAAGCTGCTGGGCCAGAAGGACCTCGGTCCCATCGGTGCCGGCGCGGTGGTCAAACTGGCGGTCCAGCCGGCGGGCGATTTCTACCTCTATCGTTCCGACTCCGAGGTGCGTCCGACGCTGGAGCATTTCGACGCCAAGGGCATTCGAATCGGCGCGGTGGGCGGCAAGGATCCGGCCTTTACCCTGAGCAAGGGGGTGGCCACGGGCATCTTTCTCAAGCCCGAGGAGGACCTCGTGGTGTACAAGGGTGGACTGATCATCCCTACCGCCGGGCAGCTGGTCTACCTTGATTCGGACATGAAGATCTTCAAGGTTTTGCAGCTCAGTCACAGCCGTGGCGCGGCGGGAGCCCAGGTCGCCCCGGATTTCGGGGGCGCCTTCTTCGGGTCGGACGGGGTGCTCTACGTGACCGACACGGCCAACCGTTGCGTCCACAAGATATTGCTGCGCTGAAGGACCCGGGCGCGGGGGGCGTCGAAACGGCGGGCTATGGATCCCAGACAAGTGACGGGGATGGACCCGCGTCAGATGGCCGAGCTGCACCGCGGCCGCGCCCGCCGCCATTACGAGGACGGGCAGATCAAAGATGCCGTGATCGAGCTCGAGCAGGCCATCTCCAACGACGGTCGCGATGCCGAATCGTGGCAGATGCTGGCCGAGATTTACGGAGCCGCCGGCTACATCGAGCAGGCCGCAAGCTACATCCAGAAGTGCCTGCAAGAGAATTACCAGAATATCGATGGCTGGGTCATGCTGGCCAACCTTTACGCCCAGCTGGGCGGTCCATATCTGGACCTGGCGTTACAGCAGCTCGACCTGGCCATGAGCCTGGACGACAATAATGCCAACGCCCACTACCTGCGGGGTAACATCCTGGCCCAGAAAGGGCAGAGCGAGGGCGCCGTGGCGAGCCTGCAGAAGGCGTTGAGCCTGGCCCCGGACCATCCGTTTGCCAAGCACGATCTCGAGGCGCTGAAGGCCCGGGCTTAGAGCCCCAAGAGCCCGCGCAAGATCAGCGCGGTGCTGAGCGAGCCCAGCAGCCATCCGGCCATCCCCTGCGAGGGCAGGTGCCGGCCCCGCTCCGCGCGGGCCCAGACCAGAGGCGGAACCAGCATGTGGACGCTGGGCGGCCAGCCGAGCAACATCACGCCCGAGGTGAGGCACGAGCTCAACATGCCCGTGTGCAGGCTGATCTTCCAACTGCGCGAGATGGAGGCGAACAGGACGCCGTTCAAGATCATGTTGAGCGTGACGGGGATGAGCGGTTGGGGCGCGCGGAAGACCCACATGGTCGCCAACAGGGCCAGGGCGGCAAACAGGGCCACCCGAAACGGTCCCTCGCGTTGCTCGCGCAGGCGCACATGGACGTCGGTGAGCTCTCCCAGGTAGACGCGGATCAGAACGTAGATCGCCGGCACGGCGACCGTCAGACCGATGCTGACGATGCACCAGAACCAGAAAGCCCGGCTGGTCTCGGTACACTCGGCTACGAGCACGATCCAGAACAGAGGCAGCACCACGAACGGGCTGCCCACCGCCGAGAGCAACAGTGCGAGGCGGCGGCGGATCACAGGTCCTCCCCCGCGAGGGCCTCGAGCCCGGCTCGATCGAGCACTGTGACGGAGCCGCGTCCCAGCTCCAAGAAGCCCTGGCGAGCCAGCAGGCCAAGCGCCTTGGTGACGCTCTCGCGCGTCGCCGCAACGCGCTCGGCGAGGTCTTTGTGGGTGAGCTTGAGCGGGCCGTCGGCCGCCGGCAAGTCGCGGGCGATCAGGCGAGCGATGCGCTGGGCGACGCTCTCGAAGCCCAGGACCGCGACCTGACGGGTGAGCCAGCGCACGCGCTCGTTCTGCCGCGCCAGCAAGTCGTGCACGAGGTCGAGCCGACCCTCCAGCGCGTGCCGGAACTCGGGCGTGGGAATGCGCCGCAACTGGCAGGGCACGCGGGCGCGCACGGTAGCCGAATGCCGGCCGCCGTCGAGCGCCGACATCTCGCCCAGAATCTCGCCCGCGTGCATGGTGCGCACCACCGCTACCTCACCATCCAGGGACTGCTGCAGAACGTCCAGCTCGCCCTCCACGAGCAGCACCACGTCAGTGCTGGGATCGCCTTTCTCCCAGAGGAGGCTCTGAGCGGGGAGCCGGGCCAGGCGACCGAACTCATCCCACATGGATCGATGATTCGCCGGAAGGGACCCCCGGTCCCTGGGAATTTCGATCGCATTTCAACAGCAGAACAAGATTTCGATGGCAATCAGGCATAGCGCGCGGCGAAGCCATCGATGTTCACGCCGACCCGGCCGGGCATGACCGCGCGCGCCAGGGCCGCCATGCGATCGCGGTAGGCCAGCGTCACCGAATCTGGCTCCAGAGCCCGCATGGCCTCCGGGACGGGGGTCTGAGAGGTGCGCCGCCCGTCGGGGGTGCCGTCTCCCCCGATGTAGTGGTCCAGCACGACGGCGTGAGCCGACTCCGCGATGCGCTCGAAGAAGGCGCGGGGATGCTCGATCGGCAGCAGGGGGCTGACCGTGATGACGACCTGCAGGCCCTGCTCCTTGAGACTCCTGGCCGCGGCGAAACGCCGCTCGACGGGCGAGGCCGGCGGCGGCAAGCCGGGCAGGCGCTCGCGATCCGTCTCGATGGAGAGATGCACGCGCACGCGGGGAATCCGTTGCAGCAGGCCAGCATAACGCTCCACCTCGGCCGAGTGGGTCTGCACGATCAGCAGATCCGGCGGGTCCTCGATCATGGCCTCCAGCACGCGCCGGGTGACCCCGAATCGGCGCTCGGCGACCGGAAACGGCTCCGTGGCCGAAGCCATGAAAATAGCAAACTCGCCCCGGTTGCGGGCCCAGGCGCGTTCGCGGCAGACATTCCGCAGATAGCTCTCGGCGGCATTCTCGCGCACCTCGAGGAAACTCCCCCAGGGGCGTCCCCGGGTGACCCACGGGCTGTGCTGGACGTAGCAGGCCTGCCCGCAGAGCGAGCTGCCCAGCGGGCATCCCCGGTAGGGTTGCAGCGAGTGCGACGAGACCGTGCGCAGGAATCCGCTGCTGCGCGTGAGGACGTTTCCTACCTCGGTCCGGCTGATCTCCACCTGCTCGAATTCGCGCCGCAGGTTGAAAATCCAGCCTTTTCAGGCTATTCTTCTGGGGAATGAGGTGGCGATCCAGCCTGTCCGAGGCCACGAGTCTCGCCCGGGCTATCGAGGAGTGCGTCGAGCAGCTCGAAGATCCGGCTGGCCGCCCGGACCTCGCCATCGTGTTCGTCAGCTCGACCCACCGGGCCCAGTTCAGCGAAACCCCGGCCCACCTCGTGCGCAATCTCGACGTGGGCCATCTGATCGGCTGCTCGGGGGGCGGCATCATCGGGCTCGGGCGCGAGGTCGAGCACGCCCCGGCCGTGAGCATCATGGCCGGCTGGCTGCCCGGCGTGAAGATTCAGACGTTCCAGCTCCAGGGCACCGACGTGCCCGACCTGGACGGCCCCCCGGAGCAATGGCAGAAATGGCTGCGCGTGGATCCGGCCGACCATCCCAATTTCATCCTGCTGGCCGATCCCTTCAGCTTCCCGATGGAAGAGGCCGCCCTGGGGCTCGATTTCGCCTACCCCGGCCGGCCGAAAGTAGGGGGCCTGGCCAGCGACGCCGCCTTCCCCGGGGGCAATGCGCTCTTGTGCGACAACTTCCTGATCCGCACCGGACTGGTGGGCGTGGCCCTGAGCGGCCCGCTCGAGATGGATACCGTGGTGGCCCAGGGATGCCGCCCCGTGGGCCATCCGATGGTGGTGACCGGGGCCGAGAAGAACCACGTCACGCAGCTCGACCGCACGCCTCCCCTGGAGGTGCTGCGCCAGCTCGTCTCTCAGCTCCCGGCGCGCGATCGCCAGCTGGCGGGCCACTCGCTGTTCCTGGGCATCCAGATGGACCCGTTCAAGCAAAATTGCCGGCGGGGCGACTTCCTGATCCGCAATCTCATCGGGATCGACCACAAGAAGGGCAACCTGGTGCTCGGCACGGTGCCCCGCGTGGGCCAGACCGTGCAGTTCCATCTGCGCGATCGCGACACATCCGCCGAGGATCTGACCGAGCTCCTGGACCGCTTCTGCGCCGATCACCCCGCCCACGAGGCCGAGGGAGCCCTGCTCTTTTCTTGCCTGGGACGAGGGGACTACCTGTACGGCGAGCCCGACCACGACAGCAAGATGTTCCGGCGGCGGGTGGGCGACGTGCCGGTGACGGGCTTTTTCGGCAACGGCGAGATCGGCCCGGTGGGCGGCACCACCTACCTTCACGGCTACACGTCCTGCTTCGGTGTGTTCCGACCGACGCAAAGCTGAAACACAGAGTTAACAACCTTTACCCCGTTCTAACAACTTTCGCTGGCACATTTGCTATCATGCTTGTGAGAGGGAGCGCCTGATTCCGGCCAAGAAACGCAGGCGCTCGGTATTGCCCCCATCTCACTTCCTCCATTCCCCAATAGGAGGCTCTCCCATGAACACGTCCTTGAACGTAAATCAAGGTCAATTCGGCTATTGGTTGCCTGTCGCAGCCCCGTCCCCACGGCCCTATCGTCCCACCGGGCCGACGCCAAACTTCTCGGATGCTTATGAGTGCAGCGCGCCCATGGGCCGCTGGGGCGACTATCACCACAACACCTATCAGAGCTGCGGGTGCCAGGGTTATCAGATGATGGGCGGCTCGCCGTTCGCGCAGATGCAGCAGATGCAGATGTTCATGCAGATGTTCATGATGGGCGGGATGGACCCGGGCTCGGCGCTCTTCATGCTGGGCCTGATGACGGGCGGCCAGCAGCCGATGCAGGGCCACTATCCTCAGTTTCCGCAGCCGTGGGGTCCACCGCAGCCCCCTCCCCCGCAGCACTCCGGCCTGGCCGAGCGCTACCAGCCAGGCGCCACCGTGGCGGTTTTCGACAACTTTCGCGACACCGCCAACCGGACCACGCACGGCGAGCAGGTCGAGAACGTGATGATGCAGCAGGGGCTAAGCGACCAGGATATCCAGCGCTTCCACAACGCCGAGGAAGGAACTTCGCTGCGCCCCCTCGCCGACGCGCAGAACCCCCGCCAGTTCCACAACGCGCTCAACAGTTGCATCGAGAACAGTTTCACCGGGCTTCTGAACGCGACCTCGAACAACATGGAGCAGATCCTCGACGACCCCAACTCGCAGGTGCGGGTGATCAACCAGTCGCAGAGCATGTCCTCGGCTGACGTCACGCATCACCTGCTGAGCGTGGCCGGCCAGGACCCTCAGGTGCGGTCGCGTCTCATCCAGGAGTTGGGGCTGCCGGAGGACTGCAGCAAGCAGCAGTTCGTTCAGGCGCTGGCCAACCGGGTGCGCAACGTGGAGCAGAACAGCCCCCGTGTGCGCGCCGAGAAAGAGCGTTATCAGGCGCTCTCGGAGGAAGCCGCCGACCGGGGCATCAACCACGTGGTGGCCGCCGGCAACAACGGCGAGGAAGCCACGGCGCTGCGCCGCCTGGGCGTGGAGGTTCCTCCCGACTACTTCACCAGCGTCCTGGAGAACGAGCACACGACCTCGGTCGGGGCCCTCAATCGCAACGGCACCGGTCCCACCAGCTTCAGCGCTCCCAACGCCGAGATCGCGGCCCGGGGCCAGGACGTGCTGACCACGGCCGACGGCAAGGTGGACCACGTGAACGGCACCTCGTTCTCAGCCCCCCAGGTGGCGGCCCGAATGGCCCTCATGCGGCGCCAGAACCCCTATCTGTCGGCTCAGGAGACGGAGGACATCCTCAAAGACACCGCCTCGCCCGTGGCGGGCGACCCCTCCCAGGCGGGCGCGGGCCAGATGAACCCGGACCTGGCTCTCTGCACGGCCGCTCGCTCTTGACATAGTACGTCCAAAATATTACACTCGTCATATGAAACCGACCCGTGAGGAAAAGAAGGCGCTGACGCGCGAGGCGATCCTCGAGTCGGCGGCTCGCCTGCTGCGCGAGAGGGGCCTGGCCGGCTCCTCCGTGCAAGAGGTCATGGGCGGCGCGGGTCTGACCGTGGGCGGATTCTACGCCCACTTCGACTCCAAGGAAGCGCTTTTCGAGGAGACCTTGCGCCGCTCGGCGCGCGAGACTTGGGAGAAGTTGCTCAGCGGTCCCGAGCCTGTGCTGACGCTGATCCGCAACTATCTGTCCCGCTCGCACCGCGACCAACCGCGTTGCCCCATGCCGGCCACCGTCGCCGATGTCACGCGTGACGGCCAGCCCGCCATTCGCGAGGCGTTCTCGCACGAGTTGGAGCGCTACGTCGAGTCCCTCGCGGCCGAGCTGCCCGAGCGCTCCCAGGCCCTCGCGCTGGTGGCGCTGCTCTTCGGAGGTCTCAGCCTGGCGCGGGCGCTGGGTCCGGACGATCCGCTCTCGGACGAGATGCTGGCGAGTTGCCGCAAGTTCGCGAAAGAATCGCTGAATCTGGAGGACCGCCGTGAATAGAACCCTTTCCTGGGAGGACAAGATGCAAGCCCTGATCCGGGGAGAGGTTGCCGCGCCCCCCATCGCCCGCTTGATCGGCTTTACGCTCGTGGAAGCCGGACCCGGCAAGGCGGTCTTCGAGATGCAGGCCGAAGAGCGCCACGCCAATCCGATGGGCACGTTGCACGGCGGGGTGCTGTGCGATATCGGCGACGCCGCCATGGGCTTTGCGATGGCCAGCACGCTGGGTCCCGGCGAGAGCTTCACCACGCTGGAGCTGAAAATCAACTTTTTCAAGCCGATCTGGACCTCCAAATTGCGCGCCGAGGCTCGCATGGTCAAGCGCAACCGATCGCTGGGCTATCTCGAATGCGACGTTACCGACGAGAAGGGCTCGCTGGTGGCCCGCCTGGGGAGCACTTGCACGGTTTTACGGGGAGAAGACGCCGCCGGGCGCTGAAACTGTTCACCGAACTGTAACAGAAATCGACTTACAGTAACAATTTGTCAACCGCATAATAGGAGTATGCAAACTCCTTCCGTCGGTGCCTTTCCGCTGTCGAACCAGAACGTGTCCGCGCCGCTGTTCAAGCCCAGGGCTCAGAACGCGAATACGTTCGATCAGACGCAGTTGTCGCTGGACGTGAAGGAGCGACCGGCCGAGGGCGACCTGGGCGGTCTCCTGGCGGGGCTGCAGGACAACCACAGACCCGCGCCCGTTTCGGGACGGTTGCTGCAGTTGCACTTCGCCAGCGGTCAGCTCGACCCGAACGATCCGTTGACCCACAAGCAATCGCTGTCGCAGCTCGACGACAAGGAGCGCACCCGGATGTACGGGGAGCAGGCTCCGTTGATGGCTGAGCTGGGCGCGGCGCGTCCCGACATGTCGATCGACGATGCCACCAGGATGTGGGAGATTTTCGACAGCGAGCCGTCCCAGGGCAAGCCGCTGGTAGAGTTCCTGGGACGGCGCAAGGACATGAGCGTTTCCGACGCCTTCGCGCCTCGGCCCGATGGGCGCGTGGAGCTGCAACCGTCGCTGCGCGACAAGTCCTCCCGCGATGCGCTCGAGCGGCGACAGGACCTCAAGCCGGGCGAGCTCAGCCGCATGGGCAACGGTTTCCAGGCTGCCCTCGGCGATCCGATGATGGCGGCCGAGGCCTACCAGAGCGCCGTTCCCACGCTGGCCAAACGGGGCGACCTGCGACCCGAGAACATGAACGGGATGATGGACGGAATGGTGCGCACGCTGGGCGAGCCGCGGGCCAGCCTGCGGGCGTTCCAGAATGGCACGCGCCTCCTTTCGGCCCGTCCTGACGTCAACCCCAAAGAGGTCAACGGCCTGCTCGACAGCGTCGCCGGGCTGGGCCGCAAGGACGGGGAGCACAACCCGGCGCGCGTGGGCAACGCTTTCGAGCAGGCGACCAGCCTGCTGGTCGACCAGCCAGGTCGGAGCATCGGCGATGTAACCGGTCTGGCGGACATGCTGGGCAACAAGCGGATGACCCCGCGTCAAGACGCCACCGGCTCTTCCTCGGTGCAGGCCCAGGCGCAAGCGGCCATGCCGCGTCCCCGACCGCAACAGACCCTGACGCTCTCGGGCGCTCAGGCTCCGGGCGGCAAGCAAGACCGTCTGGGTCTCTTCACCGAAGGGCTCGACCTGATGCGGGCCCAGCCCGATCTGACTCCCGAAGGCGCGTTCCTGGCCGTGAGCCCGCACTACAAACCCGAGGGACGCACTCAGCAGCAGCCCGCCCTCGCCTGACGCGCGTACCTGGCCCCGGACCCGGGATCTGTGCCAGGCTTAGAGGGTGAACGCCAAGACTCCCGAGGATATCTCGCGCCTCTTTCAGAAACGCGTGGCCGCCGGGGACGTCGACTCCGTAATGGAGCTCTACGACCCCGAGGCGGTCTTTGTCGACGAAAAGGGCCGCTCGACCCGCGCGCTGGGCGAAGTACTCGCGCAACTCATGGCGACGCGTCCGCAGATGACCTTTCGCACGTTCCGCCTGGTCGAAACCGACGGCATCGCCCTCATGCACACCGACTGGACCCGCGACGGTCAGACGATGCCCGCGCTGGAGGTCGGCGGCAACCGGACGGCTCCTGGCGCTGGCTGATCGGGGATCCGTTCAGTCTGAGCGTCAGGCTTCTTCCATGAACGGATAGCGGTAGTCGGTCGGAGGCTCGAACGTCTCCTTGATGGAGCGCGGGCTCGTCCAGCGCAACAGGTTGAGCGCGCTGCCGGCCTTGTCGTTGGTGCCCGAGCCCCGGGCGCCGCCGAACGGCTGCTGCCCCACCACCGCGCCGGTGGGCTTGTCGTTGATGTAGAAGTTGCCGGCCGCGTTGCGGAGTCGGCGGGAAGCCTCGTTGATGACGCTGCGGTCCTGCGACCAGATGGCGCCCGTGAGCGCGTAGGGCGAGGTGGAGTCGCAAACGTCCACGATCTCGTCCCACTTGTTCTCGTCGTAGACGTAGAGCGTGAGGACAGGGCCGAAGATCTCTTCCTCCATCAGCCGCTCGCGCGGCGAGTCGACTTGCACGACCGTGGGGCGGATGAACCAGCCTTCCGAGTCGTCCGAGGTGCCGCCCGCCAGGATGGTGGCTTCGGCCGAGTCGGTGGCGTGCTGGATGTAGCCGGTGATGCGGCGGAAGGCGTTCTTGTCGATGACCGCGCCCATGAAGTTGCGGAAGTCGCGCACGTCGCCCTGCTTGATGTTGTCCACCTCGCTCAGGAGGTTGGCCTTCACGTCCGGCCACAGATTGGACGGGATGTAGGCCCGGCTCGCGGCGGAGCACTTCTGACCCTGATACTCGAAGGCGCCGCGGATGAGAGCGGTGGACAGCGGCGCGGCGTCGGCCGAGGGATGGGCCAGGATGAAGTCCTTGCCACCCGTCTCACCCACGATGCGGGGGTAGGTGCGGTATTTCTTGATGTTGTTGCCGATTCCGGCCCACATGTCCTGGAAGACCTCGGTGGAGCCGGTGAAATGCAGACCGGCCAGGTTGGCGTCGGCCACGGCCGGGTCACCCACCTCGCCGCCCGAGCCGGCCACCATGTTGATGACTCCGGGGGGCAGCCCGGCCTTCTGGAGCAGGCGCATGATGTAGTAGGCCGAGTAAAGCGCCGAAGAGGCGGGCTTCCAGAGCACCACGTTGCCCATCAGGGCCGGTGCCGTCGGCAAGTTGCCCCCGATGGCGGTGAAGTTGAAGGGCGTGACGGCGAAGACGTAGCCTTCCAGGGGGCGATAGTCGGTGCGATTCCAGACGCCCGGGCCGCTGATCGGCTGCTGCTGGTAGATCTGGTGGCAGAAGAAGACGTTGAAGCGCAGGAAGTCGATCAGCTCGCAGGCCGAGTCGATCTCGGCCTGGTAGGCGGTCTTGCTCTGGCCCAGCATGGTGGCGCCGTTGAGCACGTCGCGGTAGGAGCCGGCCAGCATCTCGGCGGCTTTGAGGAAGATGGCCGCGCGATCTTCGAACGGGGTCTCGGCCCAGGCCGGAGCGGCCTTCATGGCGGCGGCGATCGCCTGCTGGACGTGCTCGGCCTTGCCTTTGTGGTAGACTCCCAGCTTGTGGCCGTGCTTGTGGGGCATCGTGATGTCGGCCGTATTGCCCGTGCGCACTTCCTGGTCGCCGATGAAGAGCGGGACGTCCACCTCCTCTTTGGCCATGCGGTCGAGCTGCGCCTTGAGGCTGGCGCGGTAGCTGTTGAGGGGGGCGTAGTCGCGGACCGGTTCGTTCACCGGGGGTTGAATCGTGTAAATACCCATAGCGGGGGGCGCATTCACCCCTCCCGGTGCCCTCCCCTCCATGCATGCATTCATGCATGAATCGGGAAGATTTCTCAAGAAATCGTTGACAAATCCTCACGCCATGGAGTAGTTTACTCATGGCGCACAGGCCGCCATTGATTCGACGCCCGGAGGAAACCGTGGCGATCCTTTATCCCCCTCCTCTCCCCTATCCCGACTTGTCTCTGCCTCCGCGCGAGCGTCTGGCCCAGCTGGGGGCTTCCCGGTTGGAAGACTGGGAGCTGGTGGCGCTTCTCCTCGGCACCACCCGCTCCGAGCTTCCCCGCGAGCTGGTCGAGCAAGACCTCTGCAGCCTCACCCTGGAGTCGCTGCAGACCTTGCCCGGCATGGGTCCGGCGCGCGCCTCGGTGGTGGTGGCGGCCCTGGAGCTGGGCCGGCGCCTGCGCCGCCCGTCCGGCCCTCTGGTCGGCACCCCCGACGAAGCCTATCGATTGCTCTACGACATGGCCGAGCTCAAGAAAGAGCATTTCCGCGCGCTCTATCTCGACTCGCGCCGCCGCCTGGTGGCGGTGGAGACCATCTCCATCGGCACCCTGACCGCCTCCCTCGTGCACCCGCGCGAGGTCTACCAACCCGCCATCGCGCGCAACGTCTACGCTGTGCTGGTGGCTCACAACCATCCTTCCGGAGATCCCGAGCCGTCGGCCGAGGACCTGGCTCTCACCCGGCGATTGCGCCAGGCGGGGGACATCCTGGGCCTCGAGCTCACGGATCACCTGATCGTTGGCCGCGACTGTTACGTCAGCCTCAAAGAACTCGGCTATCTGTGAGCGGGAAATCCTGGCTCCTCGTGGGAATACTGCGACCTTGTCATGACCTGGAGCTGGGCTTGAAGATCGTTCTGGATGCGATGGGGGGCGACAACGCCCCCGAAGAGATCGTGCTGGGTGCCATGCGCGCGGCGCGTTGGGCCAAGGCCGAGATCTGTCTGGTCGGCAACCAGAAGCAGATTCAGACGATCCTGGGTAAGGCGGAGACGCGCCACAAGTTCGAGATCGTCCACACCGACGAGGTCATCGGCATGGACGAGCAGGTGGGCACCGCGCTGCGCCACCGCAAGAACGCGTCCATGGTCGTGGCGGCGCGCATGGTGAAGGAGGGTCAGGCGCAAGCGATGGTCAGCGCCGGCAACACGGCCGCCCTGCACCAGGTCGCGCTGCTCGAGGTCGGGCGTCTGCCCGGTATCAAGCGCCCCGCCCTCACGGCGGTCTTCCCGACCCGGCCGCAGCCCTCCCTGTGCCTGGACATGGGGGCCAACGCCGATTGCAAGCCGGAGTATCTGCTCCAGTTCGCCATGATGGGCTCGATCTATGCCCAGAAGGTGTTCGGGCGCGCCAACCCGCGGGTGGGGCTCTTGAACATCGGGCAAGAGGAAGGCAAGGGCAATGCGCTGGTGCAGGCGACCTTCGAGCTCCTGAGCCACCAGCCCAAGCTCAATTTCGTCGGCAATATCGAGCCCATGGGCTTCTTTGCCGGCGATGTCGACGTGGGCGTGTGCGACGGCTTCGTGGGCAACATGATGCTCAAGACCAGCGAGGCGGTGGCCGAGTGGCTGATGGCGCGGGTCAAGCAGGCTGCCCGCTCGACGGCGGTCTCCAAGATCGGCGGCCTGTTGCTCAAGCCGGCCCTGCGGCAGCTGCGCAAGGACGTCAGCCACTCCGAGCACGGGGGCGCAGTGCTGCTGGGGCTGCGAGGCGTCGTGGTGAAGTGCCACGGACGGGCCACGCGCGACACGGTCGAGAACGGCATCAAAGTGGCCGAGAAGGCGGTGGCCGGCCAGGTGGTCGACCGCATTGCGGCCAGCCTCTCCGAGCAGGTGCAGGTTTGAGCCTGACCGCCACCGAGCTCAGCGAGCCCGCCCGGGTTCTGGCCAGCCGCCTGGTGCGGGTGCTGCGCGAGGAATACAAGGACGGCCTGCGCGACCGGCGAGGCGTCGATCGGCTCCTCTCGCTCTGGTCGCTGGAGGTCGAGAAGCTGCCGGCGGCCGAGGCGCGGCGCTTGCTGGGAGCGATCCGGCCCCTGGCCAGGGGCTACGCCTCGATGGCCGCGGGCGAGCGCCAGCACACCCTGGTCGAGGTGGGTCAGGCGCTCGGACGTCTGGCGGGCGAGGCGCCTCGCGGCCAGCCATCCGAGCAGGCCGAAGGGCCGAAGGCGGGCAAAGCCCAGCTCCGCCTCGACTCCAAGGTCGACTACGTCAAGGGCATCGGTCCCCCCCTGGCCAAGCGGCTGGTCAAGCTCGGCATCTGGACGGTGGAGGACCTGCTCACCCACTACCCGCGCCGCTGGGAGGACCGCACCCAGCTCCGCCCGATCTCCCAGGCCCGCGACGGCGTGGTGGAGACGGTGGAAGGCAAGATCGGCAACATCCAGAGCAAGACGCCGCGGCCCGGCATGCGGATCGTCCAGGCCACCCTCAGCGACAGCACGGGCAACCTGCAGTTGGTGTGGTTCAACCAGCCCTACGTGGCCAAGCAGCTCATCCCCGGGCAGAAGCTGACGGCCACGGGCAAGGTGGAGAGGCGCTTTCACGAAACCCAGATCAACGCGCCCGAAATCGAGACCGGAGCGGAGCGCATCCATTCGGGCCGCATCGTCCCGGTCTACCCTTCGACCAGCAACCTGACCCAGAAGTGGTGGCGCCAGCAGCAGTGGCGCATCGTGCCCACCTACTCGCGGCTCTTGCCCGAGCTGCTGCCGTCGCAGACCGTCTCTCGGCACGGGTTCATGCCCAGAGCCGAGGCCGTCACGGAATACCACTGGCCCAGCAACTATGACGCGCGCGAGCGAGCCCGCCTGCGGCTGGCGTTCGAGGAGCTGTTCATGCTCCAGCTGGATGTCGGCATGCAGCGTCAGGAGCGCGAGCGCGACCCGCGCCAGACGTTCTACACCCAGGGCGACCTGGCCGAGTTCGAAAAACTGCTGCCGTTCGCGCCCACGGGTGCGCAGGCGCGCACGATGCGCGAGATCTGGGACGATCTGCAGCGAGACACGCCCATGAACCGCCTATTGCAGGGCGATGTGGGCTCGGGCAAGACGGCGGTAGCCGCCTTCGCCGCCTGGGTGGCGGTAAAAAACGGCTACCAGGCAGCTATCATGGCCCCGACCGAAATTCTGGCCGACCAGCATTACCGCAAGTTCGTGGAGCTGATGGGACCGGCCGGCATCCAGGTGGGGCGCCTCTCGGGCAGTATGAAAAAGAAAGAGAAGCTGTCCGTGTGCGAGGCGCTGCGCGAGCATACGCTGGACATCGTGGTGGGCACGCACGCCCTGATCCAGGAGACCGTCGACTTCGCCAGACTGGGCATGGTGGTGGTGGACGAGCAGCACAAGTTCGGGGTGATGCAACGCACCGTGCTCAAGCAGAAGGGCCTCAATCCCGACCTGCTGGTCATGACGGCCACGCCCATCCCGCGCACGCTGGCTCTGACGCTCTACGGAGACCTCGAGGTGTCGCGGTTGGACGAGCTCCCGCCCGGGCGCCAGCCCATCCTCTCTGAGTCGGTACCGTTCAGCGAGCGGCGCCGCGTCTACGAGGAGATCCGCGGTCAGATTCGAGCCGGACGGCAGGCCTACATCATCTGCCCCCTGGTCGAGGAGAGCGAGAACCTCGATGCCACCTCGGCGGTCGAGGAGGCCTCGGTGGTGCAGCGCGAGGTGTTTCCCGAGTTCTCGGTGGGGCTCTTGCACGGGCGGATGAAGGCGGCCGAGAAAGACGCCGTCATGGAGCGTTTCCGGATCGGCGAGCACCAGATCTTGATCTCGACCACGGTGATCGAGGTCGGGGTGGACGTGCCCAATTCGACCTTCATGCTGGTGCAAGACGCCAACCGATTCGGCCTGGCCCAGCTGCACCAGCTGCGCGGGCGCGTGGGCCGCGGCCAGCATGCCTCGCGGTGCGTCTTCATGGGCGACGCCAATTCCGAGGAGGGGCAAAGGCGGTTGCGCGCCATCGCTCGCCTCGCCGACGGCTTCGACGTGGCCGAGGAAGACTTGCAGATCCGCGGCCCGGGCGATTTCTACGGCTTCCGCCAGTCGGGCTTCCCCGAGCTCAAGGTGGCCGACCTGTTGAAGGACCAGGAGTTGCTCGACCTGGTGCGGGTGGCCGTGCGCGAACTGCTGGCGCGCGACCCGGACCTTTCGGGCCATCCCGACCTGCGCGACAGCCTGAGCAAGCGGCGCGTGGACAGCACGGAGCTGGTGCACTGAAAAGAGACGGGAGACGAGAGACGGGAGACGGGAGAATCCGCGGGGGAACTCCCGCAGGTGTCGTGCGCCCGACAACGGGCAAGATTCGCGAGGCTTTGCGCGCGATTCTGCGCGATGTCTACCCGGGCGCGCGGGTGCTGGACCTGTTCGCGGGGACGGGCTCTTTGGGGCTGGACGCATTGACCGAGGGGGCGACGCACTGCACCTTCGTCGAGGAGGATCGTCCCCTGGCGCTCAAGCTGCGCGCTCACGGGCGCGTCGTGGTGGGACGGCTGCCGCGGGCGCTGACCCAGTTGACGGGCCCGTTCGAACTCGTGTTGGCCGACCCGCCTTACGGCTCGCCAGCCGGACCGGAGACGGTCGCTTTGCTGGCACCTCTCCTGGCGCCCGGCGCCCGCGTCGTGGTGGAGCACCACCACAAAGACGCTTTCGGCGACACGTGCGGCGGGCTGACGCGGTGCGATCTGCGCCGCTACGGCGAGACGGCGATCTCGATCTACCAGGGGGGTTCGCAATGAAACGACTCTTCCAGGCGGTGGGCGTGCTGTTGCTGGTGGTCCTGGCCGTGGTCGCGGGTCTCCAGATCTGGTTCTCGACCTACAAAGTCAGCGACCCGGCCCGGATCGCCCAGATCGAGGCGGATGCGGTCCAGCGCATCCGTGAGCGCGACCAGCTCGTAACGAATCCAGCGCAAAACCACTTCGCGAAATACGAGAAGCTCTTCTACGACAAGGCCGCGGGTCAGGCCTGGACCGACAGAGTTCGGGCCTTCAACAGCTACTCCCCTCAGGTCGAGGGAAAGCCGATCGACCTCACCGGAATGCTCGCGCACCCCACGCCGGACTTCGTGACAGCGCGGGATACGTTCGAGTCGATCCTGCCCGAGATCGCGGATCTGCTCGAGAGCCCGCACATCGTGTTCACGTCCCAGTATGACCTGGGACCCGAGGCAAAGCTTCCCAATTTCCTGCTGATCCGCTCCATCCATCAGAACCTGGGTGGCTACGTGCAGTTCTTGCTGGCCTCGGGCCGCACCGAGGAAGCGCTGCGCTACGCTCTGTTGAGCTATGAGTCGTCGGGGAAGTGGGGCGAAGGCGGGCCGTTGATCAGCGGGATGATCGGCCTGGCCGTCCACCGGATCGCGATCGCGGACCTCAAGCAGGTGGTGATGTCGGGCAAGCTGACCCGAGAGCAGCTCGAGCGAGCCCTGAGCGGGGTGAGAGCCGGCGCGCTCGACCCCAGGCTGATGGTGGAGCGTCTCGACGAGGAGTTTGCCGCCTTCCAGATGCAGTTCCTCAATATCGCGATGAACGATCCGAACCGTTTCCAGACACCCGACTTCCAGGCGATAGCCCGGCTGCGTTACATTCCTGGCTACCTGCAGCGCGAGCGCCGCCTGATCCAGCAGTTGTATCTCGAAGACCGTGACTACGTCGAAAAGCTGGAGGACTTTCCGCCAGGCCAGATGGCTGACCACGACCAGCGCATCCGGAATGCGAAATCGCTGTTTGCGGAGACCTTCTATCCGTCGCTGGAAAAGGCGAATTACCAGTTTCGCCTGACGCTCGACTCCGATCGGGCGCTCGAGCTCATGACCATGCTCGAGCTCTACCGGTTGGACCACCGGAGCTATCCGGACACTCTCGAGCAACTGGTGCCCGCCGGTGGAGCCGAAGCGGTGCAGGAGCTGCCTCGCGACGTGCTCACGAAGGATGGCAAGTTCGCCTATCAGCGAGAAGGCGCGAGCTTCACGCTGGCGACGAGCTATTCGACGACGACGGGATTACCGGAAGATCGGACTTTCTGGCCGACTCGTTACCCCAAGTAGCCAGCACCCCGAGGGCGGCGCCCATCAGGGCCAGCCAAGCGCAGGTCCAGGCCAGATATGCCCACGGACCGTACTGAAGCGGGCCCTGCCCGAACACGAGCGGCTCCAGGAAGTCTTGCCAGGGCAAAAGGCTGAGGCCAAGCCCCGCTCCCAGGGCGGCGGCCGGGCGCGCCACGCGCAGGCGCCAGGAGGGGCCGCGAAAAGTCGCCAACGCGGCATAGCCGAGCAGACCTCCGGCCACCAGCTTGAGCAGGATACTGCGCAGGTTGATCAGGATGGCCAGCGAGTCGAGCCCCAGGCCGAGGTGCTGCACGACGGTGCCGGCCAGGCTGCCGGCCAGGAAGGCGATCAGTCCGAAGCGGAGCGCCGGGGGCTCGTGGGCTTCCAGGCGACGAAAGCGCAGAGCGAGCAACCAGGCCAGCACGCCCGAGCGCTCCAGCAACCACAACCACAGCGCCATCTGCGCCAGCACGGTGCTGAACGCGCACAGGCGCAGCAGTTGCAAGCGACTCGTCCAGAGCGCCAGCAACGGAACCCAGGCGCGGTCGCCTCCCGGGAGGTTGGCCAGGTCGAGCGTGTGGCTCGAGACCAGCCAGTAGAGCATGAGGGCGCCCAGCATCAGGCCGGACAGGCCGCAGGTGAACAGCGGTGTAAGGAGTTTGCGCATCATCGGTAGCTCGCTCGGTGCAGGATTCGCTGGACGTCCCGGTCGCTGAGCTGGGAGGCGGAGGGGATCTCCTTGACGACCCACCCGGTCGTGATGATGGCGGTCAGCGCGGCCGCCACCGTGAGCGCCTGGCGCATCCGGCGCACGGTGTGGGCCCAGATGGGAATGGGGTCCGGGCGTTCGAGCGCCAGGTCCATCCGGGCGAAGAACTCGGGGCTCAGGGGCTCCGGCTCGGGGGCGCCGGCCAGTTGTAGGGCGGCCTGCAGCCGGGCACAGGCGGGGCATTGCGCCAGGTGGAGCCGCTGCTCCTCGGGCGGGGCGTCAAACACGGTATCGCAGTCAGTCAATCTGGCCTCCCAAGAACTGCCGCAGCTGGCGCCGGGCTTCGAACAATCGTGATTTGACGGTGCCCTCGGGCAGGTCGAGCGCCTCCGCCACCTCCTGCACCGAGAATCCTTCCAGGTCGCGCAGCATCACGGCGACCCGGTAGGCGGGGCTGAGGCGCCGCAGGGCCGCCACGACCTGGGCGCGCAGCTCGCTCTGTTGGGCGTCACGGGCGGGGTCGTCGCCGCTCGGAAGCGGCTCGAGGTCGTCGAGCGGCACCGCCGCCAGCTTGCGTTTGCGCAGCAGGTCGCGGTAGTAGTTGCCGGCCACCCGCAGCGCCCAGGCCCAGAACCGCTCGGGCTCGCGCAGGTCCTTGAGCCGGACGGCGATGCGCAAGAGTGCCTCCTGGCCGGCGTCCTCGGGCTCGCCGGTGGCGCCGAGCATGTGATACGCCAGCGAATGGATGCGCCGGTGGCACTTCCGGATCAACTCCTCCATGCCCCCCGGCTCCCCGCTACGGGCGCGCTGGACGAGGTCGAGCACATTCGGCTCCGGCGTCGCTGTCATCTCCCCCGGCATGACGAAGGTCATCCCGGATCGGTTCGGTGGGTGGGGAAGATCATCCCAGGTTCAGGATGCATCCGTGGAGACGCCCCTGCATTATCAGGAAAGCAAGGAGGTTGCCCGTCAACACTGCCGGTGGCAGAACGAGCAGTGCCGGGACAACCTGGACCCAGAAGCCGACTTTGAGCACAGCCTCCTCCTCGAGCCCGAGAATCTCTACTCGGCGAACGAGCTCGCGCCAGGGCCAGTCGACCTTCCAGAGGAGGAGCGCCAGAATTCCTGCCAGATTTGGCCAGACGGAAGGAAAAACCCGGGCCAGTGGCTCCAGTGCGAGTCCAAGATCAGAGATGCCGCCCCTTGGAATGAGGTAGACGTAAATCCACCCGACTGACCGGGCAGCCAGACCGGCAAAAATGGCCACGAAAAGAGCCAGCCGGAGGGTGGAGGTTTCCCAGGAGCGATAAGCATCCAGCCAGGACTTTCGGCGGATGGCCTTTTCCAATCCGGGCCAGGTGCTCTCGGCGGGAAGCTCCACCCGCCAGCATTGGGGCGTCATCCAGACGATGGCCACTCCGGGCCAGCCAAAGGCCAGACCCATCAGGATGGAATCGAGAGCCGGGCGTCGGCGAAGCGAGGTGCAGAGGGCTGCGGGGAGCAGCGCATACAGAAGATAGGTCAGCATGCCCGGCATGACGGCTCGCCCCGCCAGGTGGTTCGCTGGCAGATACGAACCTTCGTTCGTTTCCCCGGGAAACGTGCAAGTGTTCGCTCCCACCTCGTCCGCGCGGTGCGTTACACGAGAGGGGTGAACATGATCGCACGACTCGCGTAACGCGCCTCCGGGCGGCCCGGGCGTTCCACGAGAGGGGTGAACATGATCGCACGACTCGCGTAACGCGCCCCGGGGCAGACCAACGCGTTCCACGAGAGGGGTGAACATGGTCGCACGACTCG
>JBDHVW010000109.1:0-25356 GCA_039809865.1 Vulcanimicrobiota bacterium | reverse complement strand
AAGAGATAGGGATCTCCGAACATTCGCGAGGCGGAACGGAACATCGCAGGGTTGAAAATGATCGGTTCTCCCTCCCCGGGTCGGAAGGGTCCCGTGAGCAGGGACGAGCGGCCCGTGCGACGATCGGTGACGCGGGCCACGATCTCCCAGTCGATGACCTCGTGCCGAGGCCAGCTGTAGAAAAGCTGGAGGAGATAGTGCTGATCCCCTTTCCACACCTCGATCTCGGCCTCGACCTGGCGATTGGCATCGAACATGCACATGCCCAGAAAGCGTCCCTCGCAGGTGGTCCGGACGTCCCCCGGGATGACATAGGGCCAGATTCCCCCGGCCATCAAGAGGGTGAGAAGCAGCCAGGCGGGCAGGTCGCGACGTCCAAATCGGTAACCGTCTTGAATCGGGGCGTCGAAATTCAAGAACAAGACCGCCACGATCCAGAGCATGAGCGTGGGGTAGAAGAAGCCCACCACGAATCCGGAGTAGAGATGGAAGCCCAGAAAGGTCCACCAGGTGGCGATGCGGAGGGCTCGACTGCGGGCGAAGAACCCCAGCGGACTCAGTCCTTCCACCACGATGAGGGCGATGCTCGCGCCGGTCACGAGCCACTCCCAGTGTGGCAGCAACGGCAGCTTGAGGGGGATGGAGTTGAAATACTCGCCGTAGAGCCACGAGGGCGTCAGCTTCACCAGAAAGGACAGCCAGTAGATCACGATCAAGCCCAGGCGCATGAAGAAGAGCTTGCGCGCTGCGAACAAGAACAAAACCGAGAAGATCAGGTGCATCTGGTGGTAATTGCCATAGATCAGCTCGCAACCGAGATAATAGTAAAGCTTCACCACCAGCAGCCCGACCATCAGGAGCAAGACCTTGCTCACCCTGCCCAGCAACATGCGGGGAATGGCCAGCAGAGCGGCCAGACCCAGGGAGCGCATCAGGATCATCGTCGCCGTTGCGTTCAAAACGACGAGGCCACGAGCGTGCTCGAACGGCCAGAGGGGACAGTAGATGAACAGCTCGTTCCCGAGCGTCGAAAGGGCCGGATTATCCTGCCACCACCAGAAGGTCAGAAAATGGTACAACAGCAGGATGGCTCCGGCGAGCCGCAGGCGCAGGTCTTGCTCCACCTCCTCCGGGTGGAGCCACGAGTCGAGCCTCATCGCGACTCGAGCCGGAGCTCGACCCGCACTCCCGGCGCGTGGGCCTGGATGTAGCGCGCGTAGGCTTGATGGACCGCGAGCTCGCCCGCCATCGTCTCCGGAATCGCCGTGACGGCTCTGGAGTTGAAAAGCACCCGGTCTCCGTCTTTGAGGCGACCTCGGAGGGGCTCGCGCGTTCTTAGCGCCCTCCCGTCCTGCGATTCACTGACCCGCACGTCCACTGCCGAAACCTCGACGAGAAACTCGGAGGAGCCGCTCCGCAGCGTGTAGAGCGCAGCCGGCCGGGGACCCGGCGGGGGCAGGACGGGGGCGCTCGAGCCGACCCCCACCAGGGCCACCAGGAGCAACCAGGCGGGGAGCTGCGAGACTTGCAGCAGCTCACCGGTGGGCTCGTCGTCGGGAAGGTGGAAATGCACCAGGGCCGTGCCCAGGCAAAGCAGCAAAGGGGTATCGGCGGGACGGGCCACCACCAGGACGGCCGCTATCAGAGCGCACAGGCCCGTCGCCAGGCGGCGCAGTGGGCGCCAGGGAGCGAACCAGAACCAGGGCAGCACGGCCGTCGGAAAAAGCCAGACCAGGGATTGCGCGTCGAGGCCCGCCCGCAGGCTGGCCGCGGCGGCCGCCAGCCAGGCCGCCGCGACGCTGGCGCGGAACATCGCCACGCGCCTGGACGCCACCAGAAAGATGGCAATCCAGAAGAAATGCTGGTCATGATCGGCGGTCCACAAACGCTGATCCAGAGACCAGAAGGCGAGCTTGCAGGCCAGCAAGATCCCGAGGACCGGCAGAGTGAGCCGGGCCATCCCGGGCAGAATGGCAAAGAGGGCCGCTCCCAGGGCCAGAAATCCGAGCAGGTAGGTCAGGTATCCGGTCGCCAGACGGCTGAGGGGACTGTCCGGCAGGGGGAGCCAGGTGGGGATGCGGTCGAGCAACGGACCGGCCTGGTCGGTAAAGCAAGCGGGACGCCAGTGGAAATACCAGCTGAGGAAGAAGTAAAGAAGCAGCAACGCGGCCACCAGACGAGCCTCGTGCCGGCCCTCCAATTCCTTCACCGCCTCAGGTTTCGGTCGCTCGCGCGCCAGTCCCTGCGCAACCGGAGAGGTGGGAGCCGGGCCTTCAGGGAAACCTTGCCTGCGTGATCTGGAGGAAGGTCTTCGGACTCGACGTGCGCTCCCTCGCCGCCCTCAGGATAGGGTTGGCGGTCATGGTCCTGGTCGACCTGATCGATCGGGCTCAGTGCCTGACCGCGCACTACAGCGACCAGGGAGTGCTGCCCAGGGCCGGCCTGCTGGCGACCTTTCCCAACA
Source organism: Vulcanimicrobiota bacterium (assembly GCA_039809865.1). Classification (GTDB taxonomy): domain Bacteria; phylum Vulcanimicrobiota; class Xenobia; order Xenobiales; family QWHO01; genus QWHO01. The sequence goes on along the minus strand of JBDHVW010000109.1, from coordinate 22,892 downwards.
ACTTCGTCTTCTCGCTGCACATGGCGTCGGGAGAAACCTGGTTTCAGGCCCTCCTCTTCCTTCTCCAGGGCTTCTTCGCACTGGCTATGCTGCTGGGCTATCGGACCCGCCTCTTTACGGCCCTGACGTTCGTCTTGCTGCAGTCGCTGCAGCAGCGCAACCCGATGATCTGCTACAAAGGCGATGACGTCCTGCGGCTGGCCATCTTCTGGTCCCTTTTCTTGCCGACCGGCGCCGTGTGGTCCCTCGACCGCCGCCTGGGTCGTGCCACCGCGGGCTGGAGCGCCCACACCGCGTCCAGCGTGGGCGCGGCAGGCTACCTCCTGCAATGTGGCTTCATCTATCTCTTCACCGGCATCCAAAAGTTCGGGCCCGAGTGGAGGACGGACGGCACGGCCGTTCTGTGCGCCGTCTCGGCCGGGCAGTACGAGTGCCCGTCGGGCCAGGCCCTGAGGGACTTTCTGACCGTTCATCCGGGGGTCGAGCGAGCGCTCACCTTCGGAGTTCTCGGCTGGGAGTATTGCGTTCTCTTCTTGCTCTTGATTCCTGGCTGGGGACGCGCTCTCGGAGCTCTCAGCATCGCGGTCTTTCAGATCGGGCTGGCGATTTTCATGGCGCTCGGATTCTTCCCCTACTTCAACCTTGTTTCTTTGCTCGGCCTCATTCCAGGGGGATTCTGGAGACTGGGACCGGTGCAAGCCGTGACCGATCGGCTGGAGCGTTGGGTGGGGGCGGGGTGGACTCGCCTGGGCGTACCGGCCGCACCCCTCCCTCCCGAGCCCGTCCCTGAGCCCGCCTGGCGGGATTCCCTGGCCAGTTTCGCGCTGGGGTCGGTGCTGGTGCTGAATCTCTGCACCGCGCCCGGCGTGCACGTGCCCAGGGTCATCACTCGTCTCGGAACCGGCCTGGGCCTTACTCAAAACTGGCTGATGTTCGCTCCCAGCCCGCCCGTGGTGGACAACTGGGGAGTGGCGCGGGGGGTTCTGGCCGACGGGCGGGAGGTCGATCTCTTTCACCGTCGGCCGCTCACCTACGAACGGCCCGCCGTGGTCACGCGCGAGTTCATCCATTATCGCTGGGGGATGTACTTTTTCCGGATTTACACCCACCGGTCGTCCAGGCGTCAGAAAGAGCTCTTCTGCGATGCTCTCGTACGCAGCTGGAATCTCCAGGGTACCCCTGTTCGCGAAGCGAACCTCACGGCCATGCAACGGCCCATCCAGCCATTCCGCGGCTACGGCCCGGTCGAGCGCCTCCTTCTGTTCCAAAAGAGCTATGGACGATAAGCCGAGACGGGGGCGCACACGGCTCCTGATCGCCTTTCTCTTTCTGGGGCAGGTTCTGGCCCTCGGCTTCTATCTCTGGGTTTGCAGCCTGCCTGAGAAGAACGCGGCCGAAGCCCTCCCCGAGGGCCCCTTTCCCGAGCGGTTGAGCCCGTCCGACCTGGCCTATCTCAGCGACTCGGTTCGGCGCACTCTGGATAGCCCGGTGGCTCTGCCCGGGCGAGGGGACGGCCTGCTGGCGCAGCAAAAGGGCGCGATCTACCTGGCCCTCAGGCGTGACGGCGTCTTGCTGGGCGATATCTGGTGCGCCGAGCCCGGCGCCACCTGGGAGCAAAATCTGCAGACCGCCGTGGGCAGGTTGGCCAAGCATTTGCCGGACTACGACACGGGCGCGGTCACGCTGGTCGAAGTCTTTCTCCCCACCGGCTACACTACGGTAGACCCCGCTACCCTGGGCTCGCTCAAGCTCGAGGCCGGGCGCCAGGGTCTGGCCCTGACCTACGGCTCGAGCGCAGACCGCTTCGCTCCCACCTGGATGATCAGCCAGGGCCTGAGCTTCGAGCGCACCAAGAACGTCTTTCTCTCCCGTCAGGGCCAGGATCCACGCGCGACGCTCAGGAAGCCACTCCAGGCGCAGCTCATCAGCGGCTATCAGGCTCTGGTCAGTGTCACGGACGGTCGGGCCGTCGAGCTCTACCGGGCCAACGAACTGGCGCCCGAGAAACTGACCGAGAAGGAGCTCGGCCGCCTGGCCGAGGGTCTCCGGGGCTGGATGCTCGCCCATGTCGACGCCCTCGGGCGTTCGCCCTACGGCTACCGGCCGCTCAACAACCAGGACGATTCCAAAGGCGAAGTTCAGGTTCGCAACTGGCTCGGCACCTGGTCGCTGGCCCGCGCCTCCGGCGCGGCTCCCAAGGATGCCGCCCTGGCCAAAGCCTACCACGACAACTGCGCTTACTTTCTGCGCCACACCTACCGCACGGACGGCCTGCTGGGCTGGGTCGAGGAGCTCGACGGCAGCATCTGCCTGGGCTCCATCAGCGTCGCCGGCCTGGCCATGGCGGACGGTCCCGAGCGGCCGGCCCATCGCCGGCTGGAAGATTCTCTGTTCGAGACCACCCGGACCCTGTGGCATCCAGATGGCTCTTTCTCGAGCTATCTCCGCCCCAAGACGAAGAATGCCGGACAGGATTTCTATCCAGGCGAGGCCCTGCTGTTCTGGGCAGCGCGTTACGAGCGGCAACCCGACCCCAGGCTCCTGGAGCGAATGATGACCAGCTTTCGCTACTACCGTGCCTATCACCTGAAAGACCGCAAGGGGGCCTTCGTGCCCTGGCAGACCCAGGCCGCCTGTCGAGTCTTCAAGCTCACGCACGATCCGTGGCTCAAAGAATTCGTTTTCGACATGAACGACTGGCTGGTTGGCCAGCAGATCTGGGATGGCGAGAAGGTCGCCCCGGATATGAAGGGCCAGTTCCTCCCGCCCGACGTCATGGCTCACATCTCGTCCACGGGAGTCTATCTCGAGGGGCTTGCCTATGCCCTGGAGCTGGCCCGGGCCAGCGGCGACAAAGCGCGCGCCAGCCGTTATCAGGAGTCGATCGAGCGGGGACTGCGGCACCTCTATCAGCACCAGTACAACGATCTCTTCCAGGCCTTCTTCGCCGCTCGGGTCGATCGAACCATCGGAGGCCTGCGCAGCACTCTGGTCGACGCCACGATCCGGATCGACAACATGGGCCACGCCCTCAACGCGATCATCACCCTGCGACACCTCGGAGTTGTTCCCGACAGGTAGGAGAGCCCGGTGGAAAGGCGAATTTTTCCTGTCCATGCCAACCTACCAGTTCCGGGCCCGCGACCCACAGGGTGCAGCACGAACCGGAAGCATCGAGGCAGATTCTCAGGCCGACGTCGAGAGTCGTCTGGCCAGGCGGGGTTTGAAGGTCGAGCGGCTGGATCTGGTTGTGCCTTCGAGCAAGAAAGCGGCCCCTCACCCGGATGCCGGGCCCGAGCGCTCTCGTCCCCGGTGGGAGGACCTCAACCGGGCAGGTCAGATAGCGGTGGTCGCCGTCCTCCTCGCTCTCGCCTGCGGCCTGACGTGGAAGCTCTGGCCCCGGGCTGTCCTGCGCGATTATCAGGTCACCGTAAGCGGATCCCTGAGCGTGCCCGCCCTCGCTTCCGGTCGCCCACCAAGTCAGAAAGCCCTGGTCGCTTTCCTCTTCCCCGAGGGAACTCCGGTCGTGCGCACCGTGGTAGCCGATGCCGATGGCAAGTGGAAAGAGAGCTTTCAGATTCACGCTTACAAACCGCCCCGCACGCTCGGGCTCACGGTGCGAAAGCGCGGCTACGTAACCTTCCGTGTCCGCGATTTGAAGCTCGAGAGCGGCCCGGTTCTGCACGCTCAGGCCCCCGCTGTCACTCTCAGCCTGGATGCGACGCTCCCTCCCGTACCTCGTCCCAATCTCACCACCACGACGGTCGCCCGGCGCAATGGTCGGGTCGGGGCCGAGACGCTCGAGCGCGAGAAGTTGCGCGAAGTGCAGGCCCGACTGAAACTCACCCCGCGAGTCTCCCCGTCCCCTTCGGCGAGGCCGCGGTGATCGGACGACCCCTGCTGGTCGCTCTGACCGCGTTGCTGCTGACGGGCTGTGCCAGTCAGGCGCCGCCTTCCGCCAACGACGCCAGCTCGCGGTCACAATACGAGTCGCATCTCCACGGTCGCGACCGAATGTTGCGCGGCCTCGACCTGACCCGGAAGCAGCTCAACGAGATTCAGGCCCTGAAGCGGGTCAAGCGCGAAGATCGCGAAGCTCGGATGAAAAAGATTCTCACGGCCGAGCAGTATGCAAAGCTCGAGCAAAATCGCGCCGAGGAAGTAACCCGGCTCAAGCAGCGTCGGAAGTGGCTCGTCGACGAGCTCGGCTTGACGGCCGAGCAGCAAGAGAAGATCAAAAAGGCCTCGCTGGCTCGAAGCGACGAGTTGCGCCGCCTGAGCTCCAAAGAGCGTCAGGTGGTCAACCGCGATATCATGGCCAGCGTGCTGTCCCCTGCTCAACTCGCGAAGTACGACGAGCTCGAGCGCTCCGGGTGGCTCGAGTCGGTCCATGCACCAGGTCGCTAGAGATGCTTTTGAGGTAGTCTCGTGCTAAAATTGTCTGTGATGCGCTCGCACCAACGAGGGTTCGGGAATCTCATGGACCTCCTGGTAGGTCTGATGATCTTTGCCACCATCAGCATCGCCCTCCTGGGAATGTGGGGCGCCTACTACCGCATGATGGGCAAGGGTCGCAACACCCTGGTCGCCACCAATCTGGCCCAGGACGTCATGGAGAAGCAGATTGCGCTGGGCTGGCAGGCTCAGTCGGTCCCTCCTCCCAACACCATCACGATGGAGGAGACCATTGACTCCACGGTGCGCACCGAGGTCTACAACTACTGGATTGACGTGGTGGACAACGATCCCCTCAACGTTGGCTTGAAGACGGTCAAGGTGCACGTTTCCTGGGTGGACAATACCGGCCAACATGAAGTGCTGGTGGTCACGGGGTTGTATTGGGGAAGTTGAAGCAGAAGGGCACGACCCTCGTCGAGCAACTGGTCACCTGCGCTCTGCTGACGGTGTTCTTGCTGATGGTTTACTACACGTTCAGCACCCTGGTGAAGCACGTCAAGCGGCTCGAGGCCCAGACCGACCTGCAGCGCGAGACTCTCCAGGCGATCGCCTGGTTCAACCGGGAGGCGGGCGACGCGACCGCCGGCGGTTTCTGGGACTACACGAACACGCCGGACGAAGGCATCATTTTCATCAGCCCGCGCGACGCGAACCAGCAAGTGAGCTTCGACGCCGTCGGGAGACTGCTCTGGTCTTCCTACGTCGGCTACTATCGGGAGGACCGCGGCGCTCCTCCTCGAGGATTCTTGATTCGGCGGCAGTGCCCGATAGCGCCCGATTGGAACCTCCCGGCTCCCATCGACATCCCCACGCTCAAATCGATGCCCGGCACCGAGCGGGTCATCGGCCACGACGTCGTAAGGATCGAAGGCGACCCGGACAATGAAGGCGGCGATCCGCTCGATCTCAAACCGCTCGACCTGCACCAACCGCAGCAACTTACCCTGTTTACCCGCCTCACCGACGATTCCAGTCGCTCGTATGGGCTCAAAATCTCAACGAGTATCTTCTTTAGAAACTAGGGGTGACCGGATTGCTCAAGACCATGAGAGAAATCAGACACTCACGCGGATCAGCCATGGTGATCGTCTTGATGATCGGCTCCATTCTGGTGCTCTTGACGGCCGCGGTGGGTCAGATGAGCCGTCGCAACTTCCGCGACGTCACCAACGGCGCCTACGACCTGAAGGCTCGCTACGCGGCGCACACGGCGGCTCAGTTTGCCCTGCAGCAACTGGGCGGCACCGGCCCGGGCGAGGGCCCGAACTGGGTTCCGAGCCCGAACCCCTACGATTCCGGCCCTCTGCCTGACGATCCGCAGACGAGCTACGAGCTCAAGCTCTACAACAACTTTTCGGGCGCTCTGGGCAACCCGTTCATCGTTCCCGAGGACGGAACCGCTGTCAGGCCCGGACTGATTTACCTCATCATCACCGGAAAGTCGGCCCGGCAGGCGACGGTCTATCAGATGAAACTGGCGACCCTGGGCTACCGGGGGGACCGGTTCTACAATTTCGGGCTGTGCGCCAACGGCCAGGTCCATCTCATCAACAGCAAGCTCGACTCCTGGAACGGCTCCTGGCAGGACGCCTCGATGGTCTGGCATTACCCGATCTATAACGATCCCGGCGACGCGGACGGTTGCGGCACGAGCCCCTGTCCCAATGGCGCGCCTGGAAAGCCCCGCTCTTCCATCGGCACCAATGCCACCCAGAACGCCATTCTGCTCGACAACAACTCGCGCGTGGAAGGGCGGCCCACTTTTGGAGCCCTGGGAGTGGCGGCCGTTGCCTGCGTCGTGGACGCGACCTCGAGCTCGCTCGATCCGCCCGCGGCCGCCTCGGGGATTTTTCGAATGCCGCGCACGCGCCCCCCATTCAACCCGGCCCTGTGCGGGCCGCCCGTGGTCGTGGCGGCGGGAGCCACCGTGACTCTGCCTCCCGGTCCCTACGTCTCGTTGGATGTGCAGCCGGGCGGGACCCTCATCCTGGACGGAGGCCCCTATTTCTTCCGCGACAGCGCCTCCATCGTGGGGGGGACGGTGACGGTCAACCTGACCGCGCCAGCGCCTGTAGGAGGGGAGAGCAATCACGTTCCCGCCCGGGCCTACCCGGCCTTCGTCTACGTCGGCAAGGATATCCTCGTCGACAGCTCCAACCTGAATGACAACGGACTTCCCCGCAATCTCCAGATCTTCGGAGTGGGGGATGGCTCGCCCGGATTCTCGAGCCAGTTGACGATTCAGAACAACAGTCGGGTGTTCTTCCTTTTCAATGGACGCAACCAGAGCCTGACCGTTACGGACAGTCATCTGTTCGGGGCGGTCAAGTGTAAGACCATCAGCATGACCAACGCTTCCCTGCACTACGACCGCAAGCTTTATCGGGTGGGTCAGGGCGGGCTGCTCGACTTCACGCTCCAGGGATACCAGGAGGACGACATCGCCGACGTCGGTGATGCCTACTCGGGCGACGCCGCGGCCGCAGGCGACGCGGGCGCGGACGCCTCGGCGGATGCTTCCGCCGACGCCTCGGCCGATGCTTCAGCCGATGCCGCCGCTGCCGATGCCGCCGCTGCTGCTGCCGCTGCTGCCGGTGCCGCTGCTGCCGACGCTGCCGCTGACGCGGCCGCGGATGCCTCGGCCGACGCCGCGGCCGATGCCGCCGCCGATGCTTCGGCAGATGCCAGCGCGGATGCCGCCGCGGACGCCAGCGCGGATGCCTCAGCGGACGCCAGCGCGGACGCCTCGGCGGATGCCAGCGCCGATGCGGGCGCGGACGCCGGGGCCGATGCGGGAGCAGACGCCGGAGCCGATGCAGGCGCCGATGCGGGAGGCTTTTAGGTCGGCTACAGGTTCGTGATCAGAGTGGCCATCGGCAACATGGCGGCCACCACGACGAATCCAACCACGACGCCCATCCCCACCATGATGGTCGGTTCGAGAAAGGACGCCAGGTCGACGAGCGCCAGCTCGATGTCGTCCTCGTAGATGCAGGCCACCCGGCGCACCATGCCGGAGAGGTCAGCGGTCTCTTCTCCCACCAGGATCATCTGGATGGCGGCATTAGGAAAAACGTCGTTCATTCCCAGGCATTCGGCGGCGGTCATTCCTTCGACCAGCATCAAGCGGGCATTGAGGATGCGCGCCTTGATCTCGGCATTCCCCGCCACGGCCGCAATTTTGTCCAGGCACGAGCTGAGGGGATAGCCGGCATCCAGCATGGTGGCGAGAGAGAAGAGAAGACGCGCGGAGATGAGGCGCATCATGATCTTGCCGATGACGGGAAGCTCGAGTGGAAACCTGGACAGGCTGCGCAGCTTGGCGGGGTGCTTGACGTAATAGGTCTTGAGGAGTGGAAAGAAGAGCACCAGGCTGATCGGCGTGGCGAAAAACGCGAGTATGACCAGCGGATTCTTGATCACGCTGGAGACCCAGACCAGAATCTTGGTGGGCCACGGCAGCTCGACCTGGAGACTGGAGAACAAGGGCACGACCATGGGGAGAATGAAGTAGAGAAATCCCAGCACCATGGTGATGGCGAAGAGGAAGAGCAGGACCGGATAGGTCAGCGTCGCGACCACCTTTTTCTGCAGCCGCTGGTTGCGCTCGCACAGGTCGGCCAGTTTCTCGAAGATGGGCAACATGATTCCCGTCGTCTCACCGGCCGCAATCAGCCCGATGTAGACCCCGGAAAATACGCGGGGATACACGCTCAGAGAGCTCGAGAGCGTCCGCCCGCCGCTGACCTGGTCACAGACCTGGTTGATGATCTTTCCCAGCTTGGAATCCACGCTCCGGCCATAGAAGTCCAGGCAGTTGTGCAGAGGCAAGCCGGCTCCGAGCATGGTGGCCATCTGTCGGGTAAAGGTCGCCAGATCGTCGGCGTTGACTCGATTTCCGGGCAGGTGCTCGCGCATCTCGCGCCATCGGGAGACGAGAAAACCGACCCTGGGCTCGGTCGGCCGGGAAGGCCGGGGGGACGATCGTTGCCCGAGAGACGTGGCCACAGGGATTGTCCTGGCCGTGCTGAGGTCGGGAGGCGGTGGAGACGGCTCCCCGCCGACGACCTTTCTGGCAAAGGCCTGTCGAGCCTGGTCCGTCAAGTTGGCCTGCTCGGGCGAGGGCCGGGCCGCCGGCGCACTCAACTTCGGCATCCTTCGGGTAACTTCCGGGCCGGGCACTTTCATCCGCTGAGTCGCGCCGGGGTCCTGGGCAGCATGGTTCCTCAGGCTCTCGGGCAGGGTCATCTTGCGGGTCGTCAACGGCCCCAGAGCGGGGAGGCTGGACCTGGTGGGGGGGGAGGGCTGACTCCCTTCCGCCTCGCCGTCGGTCCCGCTATGGGGCTGGGGATCGGCCATTCGCTCCTCCGGACCACAGACAGGCTCCTGCGGGATTCGCTCCAAAGCTCCCATCCCCCTGTGTTACAAAGACCCCTGAGGACCAAAAAGGAGCTTCCGTCAGGAGCGGAAAGTTCTGCCGATGGGCCTTCGTCGCTGGCTGGAGAGTCTCATGGGGGTGGCTCAACCGGAGCAGCCGCTCTCCCCCCAGCCTTTGCTCACTTTCGACGAGGTGCTGCACCGCCGGCCCGAACCCGGCTACGCGCTCGACTTCGAGCAAAAAATCCTCACGGGACCCACCCGGACCTGGGGGCTCGGCGATCTGGAGGAGGTCCTCGCCCTGGATGTGGGCTATGGAATCGAGTCTCACGTCGCCCTGAAGGTCAAGAGAGGGCCCATCTTCTCGGTCTACCGGTTCGACTCGCTTCCCGAGACCCTGGCCTCGGGCCAACAGCTCGCGGTGACCTTGGGACTTGGCTTCGCAGACTACACCGGGTGGAAACGGGCCTTCATCCTCGACGACGCTTGCGCCGTGCTCGGAGACGGGGACGCCATGATGCTGGCCAGCCTCGAGAGGGCCGACTTCTGGCCGGGCGCCGTGAGCATACCGGTGGCAGTCCAGCGGCCAGAGCCCTGTCCGCCCTCGGCCGATCTCGTTCTGAGCGTCGACGGAGTCAGCCTGATCAACGCGCTGGGCAAAGCCCGGCCCCTTCGTCCGCTCCAGGACCTGGTGTCTTTCAGGAGTGGCTCTTCGAACGGCGTTCAAGGCGACCGGGACACCTACGGATACGATCTGGTGCTCGAATTCGCGGGAGGCCCGACCTACAGACTTTACAGCAGCGCCGGAAGCGTCCACGACGACCCCATTCCGGGCGAGCAAGCCGAGGCCTACCGCATGATGGACGTCCTGGGCAAGGTCTGCGAGCGCATTCCCCTGCACTTGAATTTGAAGCGGGGGACCAATGGTTGAGGGCGCGTTTTTGTGCGCTATGATAATCCGACATCGACAGGTGGAATGTCTTGATAATCGAACACGATCTGTATGATTATCAGGCGCCTGTTGAGCCTGCCCGACAAGCCGGGCCAATCGGTCTTTCTCTGGGGCCCACGCAAGACGGGGAAGTCGACCTGGATCAGGGAGAATCTCCCGCAAGCGATGGTGATCGATCTCCTCCTCAGCGAGGAGTTCTTTGACTACTCCACGCGGCCTCAGTTGCTCCGCGAGCGGCTGGCTGACCAACAGCCCGATTGGGTGGTTCTGGACGAAATCCAAAAGGTCCCGGAGTTGCTCGACGAGGTGCACTGGCTGATCGAGAATCGCCACACGCGCTTCCTGCTCACCGGCAGCAGCGCACGCAAGCTGAAGCGCGGGCAGGCTAACCTGCTGGGCGGCCGGGCCTGGCGGCGCGAGATGCGCCCGCTTACTCTGCTGGAGTCCGCGGCCCGAAACGTCGAGGCAGTGCTGCGGAGCGGACTGCTTCCCTCCCATTTTCTCTCTCAAGATCCCAGGGAAGACTTGCGCGCCTATGTCGCGGACTACCTGAAAGAGGAGATCGCCGCCGAGGCCCTGACGCGGAATCTCCCGGTGTTCGGCCAGTTTCTCCGGTCTGTGGCGGTCGCCAACGGAGAAATCATCAAGTTCGAGAACATTGCCCGAGAAGTCGGCATCTCGGCACGTGCGGTGGCGAACTATTACGAGATCCTGGAAGACACCTTGCTCGGCGAGCGGGTCCCCGCCTGGCGCAAGGCTGCCAATCGGCGCCTGCTCACGACCGACAAGTTCTACCTTTTCGATGTCGGCGTAGCCAATTACCTGATGCACCGAGCACCGGCGAAGGGCACTCCCGAGTTCGGCAAGAGTTTCGAGCACCTGGTCTGGATGGAGCTGCGCGCCTATCAGGCCTATCGCGACCCCGAGTTGGAGATTCGCTACTGGCGCACCGCCTCGGGCTTCGAGGTCGACTTCGTGGTGAATGACCTGGCGCTCGCTATCGAGGTGAAGTCGGGCCGCGTCCACGAGGTGAAAGGGTTATCAGCGCTGAGCGATGATGGCAAAGTCCGGCGGAGGGTCGTCGTTTGCCTGGAACCCACCCCCCGGCGGCTGACAGATTCCCACGGCGAGATTCTCGTCTTGCCGCTCGAGGAGTTCGTGCAGCGACTCTGGGGGGGCGAATTGCTGGGGTGAGCCGGCCGCCCTCTCCGGCGGAGTGGCAATCACGAATGACGCGCCTTCATAGGCGTGTATCACGCAGAGACCTGATCCTCACCATGGCTTGCGCGGCTACTGTCCGGCGCCGCCGGTCGGGTCGCCCACCGTCGGTGGGGGTTTGCGGACTTTCACGCGGCTGCCCAGGATCTGCACGAAGTCTTCGCGCTCGACCACGCTGGCTTGCTCGGGCTTGAAATACTCGAAGTGGGCGAGCATGTCCAGGATGCGGACGGGTTCCCCGTTCTGACGACTGTCGATGCCCTTTTGCAGGTAACCCTGCATCGCCGGGTCGGAGACCGCGGGCTTCAGGGCCTGCAAGGCGGCGCGGGCGACGCTGTCGGCGTCGACCTGCTGGACGTTGGCCAGGGCCGTCAAGACGACCTCGGCGCACTTCTGGGGCGTGGCCGCGCCCGGTTCATCCAGGGCTTCGCGGAGGAAGACCAGCCGGGCAGCGTCTGGAAAGCCGGTGCTGACGTCGGTCAGGAGCTTGCCGACCCCGTCGGGAGGGAGGGCGCGGGCATAGCTCTCCGCGACCTTCAGGCCGTCCTGGGTGATATTCGTGTAGGGGCGACTCATCACCGCGCTGACGGCGGCAGCGCCCACGCGGGCCGTGTCCTGGCCGGCGTTCTCGAGAGCGGCCTCGTAGGTCATCACGAACGAACCCGGGTTGAAGAGACCCTCGACCGCCAGGGCGGACGCATCCCCAACCTCCGCGACGAACGCACGTCCCACCTTCACGGCATCCTGCCAGGAGTTGCTGGCGTAGTTCTTGTCCCTGACGGTCTGGCTGAGCTGGCGACCCAGCGCTCCGACCTCGCTGCGCGGCGAGGACAGGACCCCGTCGTAGACGGCCACGATCGAGCCCGGGTTGAAGACGTCCTCCACCCCGAGCGCCGCCCGACAGGCCCGGGAATTCGGCGCCAGCTCGGCGCAGAAGGCCTTGCCGATGGCGGCCGCATCCCACCAGGCGTTCCCGTAGCCCTCCAGGGCCCGAATCGTCTTGCTCAGGGTCACCCCCAGCGCCCCCACGTCTTCCAGCGTGGCCGCATCGCTGCGCAGGGCCGCCTCGTAGGTGTGGACCGCCGTGCCCGGGTTGTGGACGTCGCCCAGCTGGCGCGCGGCCCGGCAGGTCGGGGTATCGGTCGCCTCGACGAAGACCTTTCCGGCGACGCGCGCGTCCGACCAGGCCGAGTTGTAGCCCGAGCCACGGATCTCGACCAGGATGTCGGCCGGGCTCTGGCCCTTCAGCACGCCTTCGTAAAGGCGCACGAACGAGCCCGGGGCGGCCATGTTCTGGATCTCGAGCGCTGCCCCGCCGGCCGGGCCCAACCGCGAAACAAAGGTCCGTCCCACCGTGACGGCGTCGTTCCACGACTTCTCGTAGCCCATCCCGCGCACGGCCTCGCTCGCTTTGGCGGGATCGCGGTGCTCGAGATAGCTCTCGCAGAGCGCCACCGTGCTGCCCGGGTTGATGAGCGCGGGAGCCTCGATCCCGTGCAGCGCTTTCAAAGCGGCCACACCCAGGGCAGCGGCCCCCTTCCAATCGCCCTGGTCGCGGACGGCCCTGCTCACCCCGGCCATCCGGGCACCGAGCTCATCCGGGCTCTGGGCTGAGAGCTCTTGCAAAGCCAGCTTTTGTGTGCGCGCCGGCAGCGGCCGAAGGCTGTCCACGAAGGAGCGCTGCCAGTCGGGCAATGGCTGGGCCAGCGCGTCCTGCGCGGAGGGTGGGACAAACGCGCGCAGCTTGCCGTCGGGACAGGCTTCCACGAGCGCCACTCGGCCTTCTGGCGTCAGGCGCGCGGCCATCTCCTGCAGCTCGGGGCGGCTTTTCAGCGCCATCTCGGCCAGCGCGACGCGCTCTTCGGGGCGCTCGGAGCAACCCACCAGCGCACCTCCGGCCAGATACTCGGGCAGGGCGCGCACCGCGGTTTCGAGCGAGACCTCGGCACGCAGCGCGTCCATCGCCCGAAGCTTGGCTTCTTCGCCCCCCAGCTCGAACCAGGGCTCCTCGCGGCCCAGGTGCGTGCCCAGGTAGCTGGCCACACGTTGTCCCTGGGAGTTCCAGAACGTGTAGCCTTCGGTCTCCAGCTTGTTCTCGCGAGCGTAGTAAGCGTTGACCTTGCCGAACTCCTCGCGCGGCACCTCCATGGGCAGCTGGCTGCGCGGGTCGAGCAACGCCAGCTGGTCGACGCCCGATTCAGGCGTCAGCGCCAGGTAGGCTCCATAGACGCCCACGCAGGCTCGAGCGCCCGCCACTCGGGCCTGGAAGGCAATCCCGGATCTGGCCAATTCGCTCAGATCGGCCGGCGCTTCCGAGCCGCTGGCCACGCGCAGTTGCTCGCGCGACGCCACGGGCAGGGGAACCTCGGCGTCGGCCGGCTGGGCCCACACTGCGTCCCCCCGCTCCACGCGTTCCGAAGCCTCTCGGGCCGACACGGTCTTCAGGCGGTCCTGCCACGGCAGCCGCCAGCCGCGCTCTGCGAAAAAGCGGGTTTCCATCCTCTCCAGCCTGCCACGAGGGCCTGAAAGCGCGCTCAAAAGTTGCGCGACCCACGCCAGCGGCGCAGGTTTTAGCGCGCCCCGAAATCCTGCCAATTCACCCACTGGTAGAAGTTGGGGTTCGCCACTCCCGGCGGGCCCGTGCGCACCTCGGGAGACACGTCCAGCTCGGCCACGATCTTGCGTCGCGCGATCGGTGCCCCCATCGGGCCGGCAGTCCCGATGCTGGTCACCCGGACGATGGCGTAAGGAGACTCCTTCAGCGTCGTGTCCAGGATGACCGTATAGGACTCCTCATTGGCCGTGACCTCCTCGGTATAAGAGAAGGACCTCTGGTCGTCCGAAGTGTTGGGAGGGAATTTGCCGTCCTTGCAAAGCTTGATGCGGGCATCCTCCAGGCCGGCGCGAGCCAGCGCCAGAGCCTGGGTCTGGTAGGCGGTCTGGTAAGCCCCGCGGTACTCCATGACCCGCTTGTTCAGAAAGCCCAGGGAAAGGAGGAGCAGAACCAGCCCCACCGCGATCGTGACCACCATCGCATAGCCTTTCAAGGCCACGGCGCCACCTTCAGGTTGGCGTGCACCAGAATCGGACGCACCTGTTGCTCTTCCTGGAAAAATGCCTGGAGATCCACCCGGTTCTGGGTGCGCGAGACCGTGAACGAGTTGACCTCCAGCGCGATGACCTGGCGCGTGCTGGCGCCCCCCACGATGACCTCGCGCTCGAGCTGACGCTGTCCGTTCACCTGAAAGCGCACCGTCATGAGGTAGGCCGGGTCGGCCGGCTCCCAGGCACCGGGAGCCGGGGAAGGCATGGTGGCCGGAAGGCGCCCCGGATAGGCCGGATTGATCCGGGTAAGCTCGAGCAAGGAGGAAGGGCCTCCGGCCGGGCTGATCAGGGCGATCGACTCCTCGACCTCCGCTGCGACCTCCCGCAAAGCCAGGGCGCCCTCCGTGGCCTGGCTCCGCTTGGAGCTGTGGTTGAGGGCCCGGTTGAACTGGCCGAGCAGTCCGGCAACCGCAGCCAGCACCACGCCGAACAAGACCCCGGTAATCAGGATCTCGAGCAGGCTGAGGCCGCGCGCTCGTCTCAATTGAGGGTCACCGGGACGGATGTCCCCGGGAGCTCGACCCCGTAGTAGATCGCCCGGCACTCCACAATGACGGCGCCGGGCGCCTGGATCGGGCTCCCGCTGGGATCGGTGTAGACGTTCGTCAGGCGCGCCGTGGCGCCGTCCCGGGTCAGAGGGACGATCGTTCCGTTGCCCGACACCGGGCGGATGCTCCAGCTGAAAGTCACGTCCGGGATGGGCCCGCTGGCGTCTCGCAGCTCGGCGGTAAGATCGGTGGTAGCGCCCGGTCCAAGGGTCGTCCCCCCGACCACCGACACGGTCACGGCCGCCGGCAGTCGGGGCGGCTCGCCCACCAGGCTGGTCAACCGCAGAGTCTTCCCGCTCCAACTGGCCGTGGCGCGAATGCGCAGCAGCGAGCCGTTGACAGTTTTGGGGCTCGCGAAGGGGCTCTCGAGGCTGCGGGAGGGGTTGAACGTCCGGTAGGGCTGCACTTCTGCCAGGAGGGACACGTCCGGGAACTCGGGGTAAGTGTGCGCGGTGCCGTTGTAGGCGGCAGTCAGACCGGAGAACCCGGCGGGGGTGGCCGCCGCCGCGCGCATCTCCTCGAGCAGCCGCTCGGCCGCCACGCCCGCCATGGCCTGCTGCTCGGCGCGCGACTGGTAGTGCAGCAAAGGATACAGCAGGTTGGCCAGCGACACGATCGCGGCCACCAGAGCAAAGAGCGCCAGGACCGTTTCCAGAAGGGTAAAGGCGCGCGGCTTCACTTCTTGCTGAAGCCTCCCAGGGTAAATGCCTGGCTACGCGTGAGTTGTTGCACGGGACCACCCGAGGCGGGCACGATCGCAAGACGAGAGACGTAGCTCCCTCCACCCAGGGGGCCGCTGGAAACGACCACCCGGCTCGAGTCCGGCGTCCACATGACGCCGTTGCAGTGCTCGGCAGGGTTGCTCAGCAGGACGTCCGTGCCCGAGGCAATGTCCCAGCAATGGGCGATCTCGTTGGGGCCGGGGTTGGCCAGATAGGCGAGCTTCGTCCCGTCCGGCGAGAGGGAAACCAGGTTGGGAGGGGCGTTGGAATAGCCGTTGGGGACGTTGGGCGTGGTCACCACCGCGATCGGGTCGGTGACGGCGAGCGTCGCGGGATCCACCTCCAGCACCCGCACCGGGGAGGCAAAAGCCGTCTGCTCGATGTAAGAGATCCTCCACTTCGTGCCAGATCGGGCGCAATTGGAGAAATACTGGTTATCCGGGCGATTGGTCAGATTGACCGTCTGAGCCGGTCCTCCGCGAAACCGGGTCATGTAGATGTCGAAGTTGGAGCCGGCGCCCGCATGATAGATGAGCCAGTTCCCATCGGGCGAGAACTGGGGCCAATTGATGGATTCCCCGATGCGGCTGACCGCCAGGGTCTGGCCACTCCCGTCGGGCCGGCTGACCCAGAGCTCCTGGAAAGAATTACCCAGCCAGCAGATGGAATCTCCCTGGGGACTCCAGGCGGTCCCGCCCGCCGAGAGCGGCCCGGTGGGAATGGAGGTTCTCCCCGTCCCGTCGGAGTTGGCAGTCTCCAGGCCGTTGTCCATGAAGAGCAACCGGGCCCCATCCGGTGAGACGGAGAAGGAGCCCATATTGGGGCTGCACCCCAGGACGAGGCTCTCGCCGGTCCCGTTGAGGCGCACCTGGGCAACCTCCCGGGGGATCGATGCGCCCGGGCCGTTACGCTCATAGATCACGCGCTCCAGAGGAGCGGTGCGCACGCTGACCTGTCCCTGGCCGCCCCCGGTGACCGACATTCCGCGCTGATCGCGCACCGTGCAGGTCAGCGTGTAGCTGGTGGGAACCGGGTCTCCCTCGGGAGGGCGCCACTCCCAGGTGGAGAGCCAGTTCGTGCCGTCCCACTCCATGCGGTCCTGGGAGGCCGATGAGAAGCAGCCGACCCCGGCCCAGCTGCAATAGAGCCGGTCGCCGTTCGGATCGCTGGCCGTAACGCGCAGCGTGAGGTGGCCGCCCGGCACGTTGACTTCGGCTGCGCCGGCCGGGGTCTGCGGGCTCACCTGGAGCGCATTCAGGCTGGGGGGATTGTTGGCCGCCGCGGCCAGAGGCGGAGGGGGAGCGCAGGCGGGGACCTGCATCGGTCGCGCTTCCTCCACCACCCCCGAGCTCTGCACCAGGCCCGGCTGCACGCTCACGGCCCCGCCCGGAGTGACCGTGATGGTGAAGGGCTTGCAGGCCCGGTTGACCACGAAGCTGGACCAGTTCGCGGGGGAGCCGCCCCCGAAGGTCAGACCGCTGGCCACACCCAGGTGAAAGCTCCCCGCGAAGACCGGCAGTCCGGTGGAGATGACCGTCCCGGACGGGGTAAAGACGAGCGCCGGGTCGCCGGGGGCCACTGGATTGGGCCAGGCAGCCAGATTGAAGGCGTCCCCGTTGGCTCCGGACAAGGGCTGAGCCACACTCGTGCCGGGAGCGCCCCAGGACCCGAAGAAGACGCAACTACCGGGGAAGTCCCCGGCAAAACTGCGGACGTGGGTGAGCTGCGGTCGGTCCTCCTCCTGGTAGCGATAGAGCGACTGGGCGCAGGGCAGGCCACCACTGGGGAACGCCACGGCCACGGGAATGCCGGCCGCGATCGCCAACTTGCGCGCCTGCCGGAGCTCCTCGGCCACACTCTCAGCCAGGGCCCGAGAGCCCGCCGAGGCCTTTCCTCCCGACAGGTTGACCACGGCAATGACCAGCAGTAGACCTGCCAGGCCGAGGGCAAACAGCAGCTCGAGCAGGCTGAAGCCGCGGCGATTCATCGCTCGAGTCCGGCGGTGGGAGAGGAAAATCGAAAGGAGCGGGGATCGTAGGGGCGCCGGGCGGTCTCAGGCTTGAGGGCGAGCGGAGGGAATCCGACCCGGGTGCCACTGGGGCGACCCTCGGCCCGGGCCGGCTGGCAGCCGGGCGCACAGGCCAGAACCTCGACCCGCCCGAAGGGCCGAGCGGCCTCGACCTCGAGGGCGTAAGCACCCTCCGCTGTTTGAACGGATTTCGAGCGTCCCTGCTCAGGGAAGAAGACGGTCAGCTCCACCCGTGGCGCTCCCCTGACTGTTCCCTGCACCTCGACCTTCTCGAGCGCGGCCGAGGGAGTCGGTAACGGGCGCTCCGGCTGGGAGCGGGCCACGCAGACGAGCGACCAGACGGCTCCCAAAGTGAGCATTCCCACAGCGATGGGAAGTCGGAAAGGTCGGAGGCTGCGGCGAGCTTTTGGCGCCCCCAGCTCGACCACGTTCCGGATACTCAGGCCCCGCCCGTGCAACTCGCGCAAAGCCAGGTCCAGCGACGCTGCTTGGAGCTCACCGCTCCGCTTGTCGCCCCGCTTGTCGACTCCCTCGAACCGGAACACCCCCATCGCTACAGCTTACCAGATTAAGCCAGCTTGGACAGCATCCCGTAGAGCGGCAGAAGCACGGACACCAGAACTGCGCCCACGATCAGCGCCACGAAGGCCAGTACCACGGGGCCAATCAAGGCACTGAGCGCCTCCAGTCGATACTCGGTCTCTTGCTCGTAGAAGTAGGCGACCTTTTCCAGGCCTTGTCCGAGCCGTCCGGACTCTTCCCCGGCGCGGGTCAGGTTGACCATCGTAGGAGGATAGAGGTCACGCCGCTCCTGCATGCAATCAGCCAGGCTCTCTCCCGCTTTGACCTTCTCCACCACGCGGCGGCTGTCGTGCTCGAAGACAGGGCTGCCGCTGACGCGAGCAGCCAGACGCACTCCGGCCAGAAGACCCATCCCGACCGAAACCATAGCGGCCAGGGATGCGCACATCCGGGCCGTGGAGGCGCTCTTCAGCAGGCCCCCCAGCACCGGCACGTTGAGCAGAACCTCGTAGACGAGCAGGCGCTTGGGAGGGTCGCTCCAGGCGTCCTGCGCCAGGAAGAGGAGGGTAGCCAGCAGACCCAGCAAGGCCAGCCATCCGCCCGGGTTGCTCAGCGCCCGGGTGACGAAGAGCAGGCCCCGCGTGACCAGCGGAAGCTCGCTGGGGTTGGAGAAGTTCTGAATGAACACGGGCAGCACGGAGTTGAAGAGCGCGAACGTCATCACCAGCGTCAGGCCGACCACGATCGTCGGGTAAGTCAGGGCCGACACGACCTTCTGCATGGTTTGCCCGTCGCGTCGTTGCCAATCCGACAGCTGCTCGAGCGCTTGCAGCAGGGCGCCGGTGCTCTCCCCCAGCTCGATCATGGCCAGGTAGACGGGAGAAAAGATTGCGGGGAAGGCCGACAGCGCCCTGGAAAAGGTCGTGCCTTCGCAGACTTTGCGAACCAGCGTCTCGGTAACCAGGGCCATGCGCTTGTCGTGCTGGGCGCCTGCCAGGGTCTCGAGAGCGCGCGTGAGGGAGATTCCCGCGGCCAGCATGACCGCCAGTTGCTGGGTGAAGAGGTGCACATTCACTGGCGAAACCCGGATCCGGGCCAGTCGCTGCTCGGACGTAGTCATGTCTCCTGGCTCGGCTGCGAGAGTCCGGCCAGGTAAGGCTGGGGCGGACGACCTCGGGCCACGCTGCTGAGTCCGACAAAGCCAGGGATCATCCGACCAGAAATTCCAAACCCGGGTTGAAGGGCCCTGCCTGTCGGGCGCGAGCAAGGCTTGCTCTTGACCATTCCTCCGATGCGAGTCTAGACTTTGTCTAGACGACGAGGAATTTTGAAGGCGATTTCGTGCACGTCCGGCGCGATCCGCTCACCGGGGACGTCATTCTCTCGCAGAACCCGGTCATGACCTGGGAGGAGTTCAAGGCGCTCCAAGATGAGTTGGGAAGCCTGGAGCTGCCGCTGGATAGAAACCAGGGCGATTCCCACCGTGATCCCTTTGAAGGTTGGACCGAGTGACTCTCTACATGCTGGATACCAACGCTGCCAGCGCGGTGGTCAAAGGCGATGCGGGCATGCGAAGCCGGTTGGATGCAATCCCCGGGACCGACTGGTGCATCTCGGTCATCACGCGCGCAGAAATGCAGTATGGGCTTGCTTTGCGGCCCGAAGCCACGCGACTGGGAACTCTCGTGCGAGCTGCCTTGCGCGCACGACCCTTGGCTCTTTCGACGAGATGATCGCAGCTCACTGTTTATCGCTGGGAGCAGTCCTGGTAACGGACAATGTCCGTCATTTTGCGCTTATTCCCGACCTCAACGTGGAGATGAAACGCCTGGGTAGTCCGCCACTTAGTCGCCCCCCCAGCCTGTAAGACAGGCCCCGGGCCTTCAGCTCAGAATGCTTTACCCATGGCCGCCGGCTCCTTGCTCACGTTGCTCGATGACATCACGGTCCTGATGGATGACGTCTGGGTCATGACCAAGCTCTCGGCCAGGAAGACCGCCGGGGTGCTGGGCGATGACCTGGCGCTCAACGCCGAGCAGGCGGTTGGCCTCAGGCCCGAGCGCGAGCTGCCCGTCATCGCCGCGGTGGCCTGGGGCTCGGCCAGGAACAAGATGCTCCTGGTGCCGCTGGCGCTCTTGCTCAGCTATTTTCTGCCCTGGACCATTCAGCCGTTGTTGGTGGCGGGCGGGCTCTTCCTCTGTTACGAGGGGGTGGAGAAGCTGATTCACCGCTTCCAGCCGCACCAGACCCACCACCACGAGGACGCCAGGAGCGAGGAGGCGCGCATCGCGGGAGCTGTTCGGACAGACCTCATCCTGTCCGCGGAGATCATCGTGCTCACGCTCGGCATCGTGGCCGAGTCGGATCTCTGGCGGCGGCTCCTGGTGCTGGTCGCCATCAGCGTGGCCATGACGATCGGCGTTTACGGCCTGGTGGCCCTGATCGTGAAGCTGGACGACATCGGTCTCGCCCTCCAGAGCAGCCAGCGCGCCTGGCTGCGCAGGTCAGGCGCGCTCATCCTGCTCGGCGCTCCCCGCATGCTGGCGCTCATCTCCTGGCTGGGCACCGTCGCCATCTTCTGCGTGGGCGGCGGGATTATCGTGCATGCCATCGGGCCGCTGCACCATCACGTCGAGCAGCTGTCCGGCTTCTTGGGACTGCTGGCCGAGGGCGCCACCGGCCTGGTGACCGGTGGCGTGGCCCTGCTGGTGGTGTCGGCCCTGCGCAGGCTTCGGGGCGGCGAGCCAGGCTGTTAGACACAGACCGACGTGCAGACGATCGGAGCGATCAGCCAGGCCCTCAACCGGCCTGTCCTCGGGTCTGAGCCTCCCTGGCTCAGAGACTGAAGATGTCCTTTTTCGGGTCAAAGCAGCCGTCGGCCCCGACGATCGCCACCACGTAGTCGCCCGGGGCGTTGACCTGCACGAGGCGGTCGTCGAACTGGCCCCGATAAAGGCCTTGCTGCACCGGACGGTGCCCGACCAGCCAGTGGTCCCCCGAGGAGCCGAGCTGGCTGAGGTTGCCCTGGAACACCTCACGCTCCCGCCCATCCAGCTCCCAACCCGTGTTGTCGGTCCAGGCGAGCGTCGTGAATGCGCGCTCGTCACGACGCTCGATCTCCTCCCGGCTCAGGGCTGAGCCCGGAGCCGCGTGGGTCGCGACCAGGCCCTCCCCGGTGGCCGCCAGGGGCATCGACTTCTCAAAACGGGCATAAGCTTCCAGGAACTCCTGACCGAGGTTGTCCTGGACCCACGACCGCACCAGACCCGACTCACTCACCATCCTCGCATACTTGGCATACTCGCGCTCCGGATTGTTCATCTCGTCGTGGTTGCCACGCAAATAGTGGAAGTTCTCGGGGAACGCGGTCTTCAGCTCCATCACCATCTGCATCGTGCCGAGGCTTTCGCGCATCTCGTCGTTCATCGCCTGAGATGGCCGTTGCTGAAGGAAGTCCGACTGAGCCTCCAACCAGCGTTCCCGCGCGCGACCCTCC
Source organism: Vulcanimicrobiota bacterium (assembly GCA_039809865.1). Classification (GTDB taxonomy): domain Bacteria; phylum Vulcanimicrobiota; class Xenobia; order Xenobiales; family QWHO01; genus QWHO01. The sequence continues at coordinate 1,465 of JBDHVW010000109.1, read as the reverse complement.
GCGTGCATCCCATCCCCCAGGCAGAGCACGTTCATCTTGCCCTGGCGCAACAGGTCGTAGACTTTCTCGCCGTCCACCTGGTGCTCCATCACCTTCACGAGGAACTCCCGCCGCGCGTGGATATCGGGGATGACGAGCGTGGGAACTCCCTTCGGAAGCTCGGCGATCCCTGTCCCGGACTCCATCGCCGCGGTGGCCCCCCGCAGACTCTCGAGCAGGCCCTCGCGCGAGTCGAGCTCCCCCCGCTGGGCCATCGCGGTCAAATCCTGCAGGGCCAGCGTCGCACCGACCGGCCCTCCGACCACGGCCGCAGCCGCGGGGAGGGGAGGCGGAAAGGTCTGGACCGCTCCGGACGGCAGCACGCCCGGCATCGCGAAGCCGAAGACCCCGACGGTGGGCAGCCGCTCGGCCTTGCGAGCGAACGACACCGCGTCCCCACCCGCGGGCGCGCTGAAGAGCTCGACGTCGCCGAATCGCAACGACTCTCCCGCCTCCACCGCGTGCCACCAGTTGTCCGTCAGGGCGCGGCCGCTCACGAAGGTGCCGTTCTTGGAGCCCTCATCCCGGACCCAGAGCTCCCCGCCGTTGACTTTGAGCGACGCGTGCTTGCGACTTACCGCAGCATTCGAGAGCACCACGCCGCTCGACGCGGACCGGCCGAGCTCGAGAACGCTCCCATCACCGGGGACGGTCGCCAGGAGAGCTCCATCATGACTGAGCAGGGTGAACCCGGCCGAGGGCACCGAGGACGTCGCGGAAACGGGGCCGACATGGCCGTTGTAAGGAATCGAGTTGACGGTCTGAATCTGCATGGCGATAGCACCTCCGCCATTGCCAACAGACCCCGTACCGGCGTGGTTCCCCCGTCACAAACCTTTTACAATGTGTGCCTCGTCGCGGGAGATCTCCACCGCCTCGCCGTTTCCAAAGATGAAGCGCCATCCCGCCAGCAGGGCGAGCAACTCGTTAACAAACTGGTTACCCGGGGTTAACGATTTTTGTGGCCTGAATAGTTGCTGCGCGGGGCCCTCCCCTAAAATCGACTTAACAGCAGTTCGAGGGGAGCGCCGCGATGGATTCAATCAGCTCCGCAGGCAGAAGCGTAGACTATGGCAGCCCTGTAAGCGACGAGGGCCCGGCGCCAGCCGCGGAGCCCCAAGACGACTCCTCCAGCGAGGTGCCGACCGACCAGACGGACACCGTCGACCTGTCTTCCGAGGCGTCCGAGTCTCCCGAGGACGGGGGCGGCGAAGTTCCCGACCTGAGCTCCCTGGGCCAGGCCGAGGAGGGCGGCGAAGCCCGGCAAGAAGCTGCCGAAAACGCCTCGGCGCCGGGCTCCACCCTGGCCGCTGTCAACCAGGCGGAGGGCGTGCCGCCCGAGGCTGCGGCGGCCACGCCCGCGGCACCAGGTCCGCTGACGGCCCCTGACACGGCCACGCCCCCAACTGAGCCCGCGGCTCCCACG
>JBDHVW010000108.1:0-25748 GCA_039809865.1 Vulcanimicrobiota bacterium | reverse complement strand
CCCAGAGCAGCACGACCGCCTCCGGCAGCGCCAGCGCCGCGCCGAACAGCCCGAGCAGCACGCCCTGCGCCGGCAGCGGCACGCAGACCAGTTCGAGCAACCCGAACAGCGGCTCCGGCACCACGACCAACCCGACCAGCTCGCCCTCCTCCAGCAGCGGCACCCAGAGCACCCCGAGCACCGGCTCCGGCACCACGACCAACCCGAGCAGCTCGCCCTCCTCCAGCAGCGGCACCCAGAGCAACCCGAGCACCGGCTCCGGCACCACGACCAACCCGAGCAGCTCGACCTCCTCCGGCAGCGGCACCCAGAGCAACATGAGCACCGGCTCCGGCACCTCGACCAACCCGAGCAGCTCGACCCCCTCCGGCAGCGGCTCCGGCGCCTCGACCAACCCGAGCAATTCGCCCTCCTCCGGCAGTGCCACCCAGAGCAGCTCGAGCAACCCGAGCAGCGGCTCCGGCACCTCAACCAACCCGAGCAATTCGCCTACCTCCGGCAGCAGCTCCGGCACCACGACCAACCCGAGCAGCTCAAGCCCCTCCAGCAGCAGCTCGACCTCCAGCAGCAGCTCGAGCAACCCGAGCACGCAGAGCAGCTCGACCGCCCAGGAAACCCGCTCCAACACGCCCGACCCCGGCCAGGCCTACAACCCGATGGCCCAGGCGCAGCAGCAGCAACCAACGGCCCAGCAGGCCCCCCAACAAGATCAGAGCCGGCCGCGCCAGCAGTATCAGCAACAGCAGTACACCAGCGACAACCAGGCCTACGGCGGGCAGAATCAGCAGTTCGGTCAAGACAACAGCCCGAGCGACAACCCGCGGCCTCAGCAGCAGCAACAGCCGCAGTCGAGCCAGTACTTCGACTCCAACCGCCAGGACGCCAACCTTCAGCGCCAGACCGCCCAGCGCGAGGAGGCACGCGAGCAGCAGAAAGGCCAGCAATTCCAGGGCGAGAGCCGCACGCAGCAACAAGCCCAGGCTCAGTCCCAGCGCGAAGCCATGCCACAACCGCGCCAGGACGGCCAGCCCACGGTGCGCGGCGGCAGCGAGTCCCAGAACCAGGGACAGGATGGCCGCGGCGGCGGTCGCGAGCAGGGACAGCAGCAACAGCAGCAAGGCCAGCAACAGCCCCAGCAGGGCCAGCAGAGCCAGGACGGCTACCGCGAGCGCGGCGAGGGCGGCCGCGGTGGGGGAGGCCAGCAGCAACAACAGCAGCAGCAGGGCCGTCAGGACCAGCAGCAACAGCAGCGCCAGGACCAGCAACAGGGACGCCAGGATGGCCAGCAGCAGCAACCCCAGCAGACCTTCCAGGACCGCTCGTCCCAGCAACTGCGCGACCTGCAGCAACAACTCAACCGCGACCAGCAAGCCCCCACGGGCGGACGGGAGTCTCAGCCGCAGCAGCGCGACCAGGGCCCGCAACAGCAGAACCAGGGCGGCAGTCAACAAGAGGGTTACCGCGAGCGGGGCGAAGGCGGCCGAGGGGGAGGAGGCCAGCAGCAGCAACAGCAGCAGGGTCGCCAGGACCAGCAGCAACAACAACGCCAGCAAGAGCAGCGCCAGGATCAACCCCAGTCGCAGTCCGGCCAGCGTCAGGAGCAGCCCCAGTCCGGTCCGCGCCATCAGGAACAGGCCGGACCGCAGCGGCAAGATCAGTCCGGACCGCAGCGCCAGGATCAAAGCACCCGTCAGGACCAGCCGGGAGCTCGTCAGGACCAGCCGCAGGGCGGCCAGCGTCAGGACCAGCCCGGTCGTCAAGAGCAAAGCGGCCGTCAGGACCAGTCGGGCGCCCGGCACGAGCGCGGCAGCAATCCCGACCAGGGCGGTGGGGGCGGCGGCCAGGGCCAGGGTCAGCACCGCGATGAGCGCCGCCAGCAACAACAAGAGCAGCAGAACCAATCGGGGAACCGCCAGGAGGAGGACCGCCGGGGCCCCTCCCAGGGGCGCGTTGACCCCCAGGAGATGCGCCGCAATACCGCCACGAACAACCCCCAGAACCGGGGCAACACGCCCGTGCACCACGAGGAGCACGTGGGCGAGGTCGGCGCGTCCAAGCGCGGCCCGCATGAGGCTCCCGCTGGGGCCCAGAAACGCGAGTCCACCACCGCCAGGCGAGGCGAGGAATCCAAGAGCAACCGGCGGGAGCAGCCCCAGGGCCAGCGTCCCGGGCAACAGCACCTGGCCGAAGGCAAGACCCAGAACATGGCCAACCACGCCAAGAACGTCCCCACGCCGGGCGGCGGGCTGGCCGGATTGATGACGTCCCTCCTGGCTCCGGGAATGCAGGGCAAGAAGTCCCAGCAGTCCCAGCAGCCACCGACTCCGCAGCAGAAGTCCCCTCAGCAGCAGGGACCGCACGCCGAGACGGGGGAGGGTCCCGAGCCCCACACCCAGCCCCAGCAGCAGCCCCAGCGCAAGCTCAAGAGCCGCCGGCCGGAGGAGGGCAAGAGCGCCAAGACCCCCAAAAAGCCCGCCCCGAGCGACAAGGGAAAACTGGCCACCAAGCTCGAGAAGAAGGCGGCCGCCCAGTCCACCCTCAAGAACAGCGCCATGCGCGGCCAGGAGCCCACCCTGCGGGCCTCCGACCGCAACTTCATGTTGGTCCAGCTCTGGCTCGAGGGGGCGCTTCCGGAGCTGATGCTCAATCGCATGGTCCGTTACGCCGCGGGCACGATCGACGCGGTCTACAAGAAGGCCAAGAAAGACAACCAGCCGACCGAGGAGCAGATCATCAGCCACCTCCTGGCGATGCTCGCCGCCGGCGGCGAGTTCACCCACCAGCATTCCGTGCGCGTGATGGAGCTGGCCCTGGAGCTGTGCGACGAGCTCGGGATCGACGACCCCAACATTCGTTATCAGGTGCGCATGGGCGCCCTCTTCAAGGACATCGGCGAGCACGACTACCTGCTCTCGCGCACCTCCGAAGGTTACCGCAACAAGCTGAGCGGATGGCTCTCCACCGACGACATGTGGACCGCGGGGGTGCTGCACGACATCGGGAAGCTGCGGGTGCCGGAGGAGATCCTCCACAAGCCGGGCAAGCTGACCGAAGAGGAATTCAACATCATCAAGATGCACCCGGTCTACGGCGAGCAGATTCTCTACCGGTTCCCGCCCCTGCGTAAATTGTGCCCGGCCGTGCGCGGCCACCACGAGCGTTGGGATGGCAAGGGCTATCCGGACAATCTCGAGGGTGACGAGATCCCCGTCGCGGCGCGTGTCATCGCGCTGGCCGACGTCTTCGACGCCCTGTTTGCCGATCGTCCATATCGCCGGGGGATGCCGTTCGAGAAGGTGATCAAGATCATCGAGGAGGGCGCCGGGACACACTTCGACCCCCTCATGGTGCCGGCGTTCCTGCGGGCCGCCAAGAATCTCAAGAAACGCGGGCTGCTGGAGACCTCACAGACCGAGGCTTCGACCGCCCCCGCGGAGGCGGCTCGAGATTCCTAAGCGCGTTGCCATCCTTTCGGCCTCGGTGGGGGCCGGCCACATGCGCGCCGCCGAGGCGCTGGAGAAACTGGGTCGGGACGCTCCCCTGAAGGTGCGCAACCTCGACGTGCTGGAGCTTTTCCCCCGGCCGTTCCAGATGCTCTACCGGGACGCCTATCTCGAGATGGTCGGCAAAGCGCCGGTGCTCTTCGAGTGGATCTACGAGCTGACCGACAAGCCGTTCGCCGCCGACCTCCTGCGCATCGCTTTCGAGGAAGCCAGCGCCATTCGTTTCTTCCAGGAGATGGACGAGTTCGAGCCGGATCTCGTGCTGTGCACCCACTTCCTGCCGGCAACTTTGTTGGCGCTGCGGCGCCAGAAAAAGCTGTTCACCGGTCAAATCCTTACGGTGGTCACTGATTTCGACATCCACGGCATGTGGCTGGCCGCGCATTCCGATCACTATTTCGTGGCCGTGGACGAAGCGCGCAGCTACCTGAGGTCGTTCGGGGTCGACCCGGGGCTGATCACCGTCAGCGGTATCCCGACCGACCCCGTCTTCGCGCTGACGAAAGACCGCGCGGCTCTGGCCGAGAAGCACGGCTTGCGCGCGGACCTTCCCACGCTGCTGGTCTCCACCGGCGGCTTCGGAGTCACCAACGTCACCGAGATTCTGGACGCCCTCAGCCACCTGACCACGCCGGTCCAGGTCGTGGCCGCTTGCGGTCGCAACGCCCAGCTCAAGCAGAATTTGGACGCCTACGCGAGTGAGCACCCCGAGCGCGCGCTTCATCCCATCGGTTTCACCCGGGACATGGATGAGTACATGGAGCTGGCCGACCTGATGGTGGGAAAGCCGGGGGGCCTCACGACCTGGGAATCCTTCCAGAAAGGGCTGGCCTGGGTCGTGGTCAATCCCATCCCCGGCCAGGAGGAGCGCAACACCTATCATCTCCTGGAGGAGGGAGTCGGCATCTGGTGTTACGAGCCGCGCACGCTCTCCTTCAAGCTGGACCAGCTGCTCGGAAATGCCGAGCGGTTACGGGGCATGCAGCGGAATGCCCGGCGCATGGCCCGTCCGGATGCGGGCCACGTTATCTGGGAAAAGACTTTTCAAACGCTCGAAATGTAGAAGTGGCCGCGGCGAGTAAACCGCGGCCACTCCGGTTGTGCCGAAACAATTGGATCAGTAGTCGCGAACCACCGTCACGCTTTCGTTCGTGCCGCGGGACATCATCGCCACCAGGCCCAGCAGGATGCCGATGCCGACGAGTCCGCCCACCCACATCATGGTCTGCTGGTCGATTCCGAGGTTGGTGTTGGGGGTGATCTGCTGCACGTCCACGTGCCGCTCGACATTGACCGTCGGGGCAGCGGGAGCCGCCGGCTGCTGCGCCAGCAACGGGCTCGCGGTCGTGAGGCTGCCCAGGATGCAAAGGCTGAGGATAAGCTTTTTCATTGGTCTGGCTCCATTTCGTGAATTCCTTGTCACGATCATAAGGGCCAGAGAGGCTTTGCCGGGAGTCCCCCGGATACGAGATGCCGGGTACCGAGATCCTAGGGGGATGGGTGGGCCAGGCGCCACTCCTGGGCCAGCCCCTCGAAGTGAGACTGCCCGGTCTGGGTCTGCACCAGGGTCTCGAAGTCGACCCCGAAGCGTTGCTGGCTCTGAGAGCGCAGCCACCTGGCCTGGGCCGCCGCGTCCTGTGCGTAGCTCCCCTGCACCGGAACCGCGCTGGCGGGCGTGAACAGCTGGCCGTTCTTGAACTTCTCGCCGTCGTTGACCAGGTTCTCGTACAGGGCGTGGTAGCGCTTGTCGGTGTAGCGCATCGCCTCGGCGTGGAACTGGTAGCCGGACTGCCACGGCATCCCCTTGCGCTCGAAGCCCTCCACCAGGCCGTCCAGTGCCCAGGCGACGGGCACCAGCAGCGGACTGACGGCGGCGATGCACTGATGGTGAATCGAGTTGACGGCGTCCAGCAGGCCCACCAGTTTGGAAAGGCGGCTGCCCTCGGCAATGGCCAGGAAGTGGGCGGGCTTCACGCGCTCGGCGTAATCGTGGCGCGTGCTCTCGGGACGGTGGTCGACGCGGGTGCCATACTTGGAGCCCCAGCCCTCGGGACTCTGGAAGTCGGTGGGGACGTTCTGGTGCATGGTCCCGCCGCCCGCCACGTTGGTGATCTGGGCGCCGCGACAGTGTCCGAGCATCGGGAGGCCCGTGTCGAAGGCTTGCCGGATGCAGTCGATCTCGAACTTGTCGAAAATTTTGTCGGGCTCGTTCGGGTCCATGTTGGGGCCGAGCGTCTGCCCATAGTTGGACGGGTCCACATCGCGTCCGCCGGGGATCGCCAGGCCATGCAAGCCCTGCATCTGCGCGCCGGGCTCGCCGTTCCCGACGTAGATCAGCCGGGGAAGTCCGCCGGAATCCATGATCGCGTCGGCGATGTTCAGCACCTCGTCGTGGTTGCCGTCGGGCTTCCAACCGCGCTCCACCAGGATGCCGACGGTGGCACGCTCCCGGCCGTCCATCCGTTTGGCCCAGTCGGCGTGAAAGCGCCCCACGACGTTGTCGATGCTCTGCGCGGGACTGAACTGGGGCAGGTCCGCCGGGGTGGCGACGGCGCCCGTCGGCTTGAACTCGTCCGCGAACTGCTCGGGCGTCTCACCGGCCTCGAGGTGCGTGCCGGTGGCCGCCATCGGCCGGTAGTTCTGGAAACTGAGCGCCTGCACGTTCATAGCCTGACTCTACCGCGCGGGTCTGAAAAATTGCTGGCGATCAACGGTATCAACTTTGTGCCTGCTTGCGCTTTAACATTAAATCGTTTATCCTGGGGGCAGTTACCAGGGGTAACTAAAGGAGATAAAACCAGGATGAATATTCGTAAAGGCTCGCAGATCCACTGGGTGGGAGACGGGTTCCGAGTGCGCTCGATCTTCTCGTATCGTGAGGCGCCCGAGGCGCTCAGCCCCTTCTTGCTGCTCGACTACGCGCCGCCCCACGACTTCGAGCCGACCTCGCGCCGTCGGGGCGTGGGTGCCCACCCCCACAAGGGATTCGAAACGGTGACCGTGGTCTTCCAGGGCGAGCTCGAGCACCGCGACTCCACGGGCGCCGGCGGGACCATCGGCCCCGGCGAGGTGCAGTGGATGACGGCCGGAGCCGGACTGCTGCACGAGGAGTTCCACTCCGAGGCGTTCGCTCGGAAGGGCGGCACCATGGAGATGGTCCAGCTCTGGGTCAACCTGCGCGCCCGCGACAAAGGCGCCACGCCAGGCTACCAGGCCCTGACCACGATTCCCGAGGTCGAGGTCTCGGGCGGTAAGGTACGCGTCATCGCGGGTGAGTTTGCGGGAGTGCAGGGCGCGGCCCGGACCTTCTCGCGGATCAACCTGTGGGATGTTCGCCTGAAAGCCGGCCATTCGCTCGAGCTGGCGCTGCCGAAAGACGACACCCTGGCCATTCTGGTCCGCCGCGGCCATCTTCACGGCGCGAACGAAGGTGATGTCTTGGAAGGCGCGCTCGAGCGCATCGACGCCACCACCGATCTCGAGCTGCTCGTGATGAGCGGCGAGAAGCTCGGTGAGCCTGTCGTCGGACAGGGACCCTTCGTCATGAGCTCGGTCGCCGAGCTCAAGGCGGCCTTCGCCCAGTTCATGTGAGCCGCATCGGGGCGCAGAGGCGAAGCCTCTGCGTCCCTTTAGCGGTGGTCGAACCGGTAGGCGATCGCCACCGCGGCCGCGATGGCCGCCCGCACCGATTCGGCCCCGCGCGAACGGGCGTCGCAGACTTGCGCGGTAACCTCGCTCTGGGTGATACGGGTGGTCCAGCGGTAGTCGCCGGGGGCCAGGAACTCCGCAATCAGGCTGCGCAGCTCTTTCGAGGTCAGCGCGGCCAGGGTGCGCTCGGGGGCGGGGGTCTTGATCTGACAGGCATTGTTGAAGTTGGGATCGTCGATGACCTGCGTGTCCGGACGCCCACAAGCGTAGCGCAGCGTGAACTCGAACTCGAACGGGCGCGCGAGCAGCACGCGCACGCGCACCCCGGACGCCATCCCGATGGTGACCAGAACCTCGACCCCGTCCAGGACACCCCGAAAACACTGACCGTTCCAGGTCAGGCCCAGACGCTTGCTCGCTTCCGAAACGGCCCGCAGCCGGGCCTCATGGCCCTGGGACAGGGCCACCCCGACCAGCGCCGCCACCCCCCCGACGATGACCGGCAGCAAGCTACCCCAGCGACTCCATGACGCGGCGCAGGAGAACGCCTGCCATGGCGCGGCGGTAGTCGGCCGTCGAGCGCACGTCGCTGATCGGCTTGACCTCTTCCTGGATGACGCGACAGGCCTCTTCCAGGGAGCCTCCGCCCCGCAGGATCGCCTCCGTGCGCGGAGCGCGAATGACGGTGGGCGCGACCGAGCCGCACGCGATGGCCAGGTAACCGGAAGCGCGCGTCACCGCCACGGACACCTTGCTGATCGCCTGCGACCGACGCTGCCCCAGCCGCTGAAAACCGCCCTGCACCCCGGCGCGCGCCGGGAAGCGCACGGCCGTGATGAGCTCACCCGGCTGCAGAGCCGTCTTGCGCACGTGCAGAAAGAAGTCCGCGATCGGCAACCAGCGCGAGCCCCCGCGGGAAGTCAGCTCGACGGACGCCTCCAGCGAATAGAGCGGCGGCGCCGTATCGGCCGCGGGGGAGCCATTGGCCAGGTTGCCCCCGACCGTGCCACGATTGCGGATCTGCGGTCCCCCGATCACTTCGCAACCCTGCACGAGCACGGGCGCATACTTGCGAATCAGCGGAGAGCGCATCAGGTCATCGTGAGTGGTCAGAGCCCCCACCGTAATCATGTCGTTCTCGAGTCGAATCCCCGCAAAGTCGCGGATGGCCGTCAGGTCGAACCAGGTCGAAGGCGTGGGCACCGCGCCGTCTTTATGCTGCACCAGCAAATCGGTGCCGCCCGCCAGGTAGAAGTGCGGCGCCGGCTCGGTGGCCACCAGAGTGAACAGCTCCTCGGAGGAGGCGGGGCGATGCACCGTGATCATACGCGCTCCATCTGGGCCGCCTTCAGCACGGCCTCGAAGATTTTCGTGTAGCCCGTGCAGCGGCAGAGGTTTCCGCCCAGGCCGTACTTGATTTGATCGAGCGTCGGCTCGGGGAACTCGTCGAGCAAGGCGCGGGCGGCCATGATCATGCCGGGGATGCAGAACCCGCACTGCACTCCACCCTCCGAGATGAAGCCCTCTTGCACCGCGTCCAGCTGGCCGTTGCGCATCAGGCCCTCGATCGTGACGATGTCCGCCCCCTGCGCCTGGATGGTGAGCATCAGGCACGAGTCCACCGGCTTGCCGTCGACGAAGATCGTGCAGGCGCCGCATTCCCCTTTCCCGCAGCCCTCCTTGGTGCCCGTCAGGCGTAGATCCTCGCGCAGCGTGTCGAGCAGCCGGGCGGAGCCGTCCACCTCGCGCTCGATCGATTCTCCGTTGACCTTGCAGCTGAGTTTCATGCGTTCAGGGCCTCCCAGACCCGCTCCGGCGTGGCCGGGATTTCCTTGAGATGCTTGCCTACCGCGTGGGCGATGGCGTTCACCACCGCCGGCGCGACCGCGATCATGGGCGTCTCGCCCAGGCCCTTGGCGCCATACGGCCCCCAGGGATAGCGGTGCTCCACGATCACCGGGATGAGCTCGGGCGTGTCCATCGGCGTGGGGATGATGTAGTTCGAGAACTGGTTGTTCAGGATGCGCCCGTCCTTGAGGACGTGCTCCTCGACCAGCGCGTAGCCCAGGCCCTGCATCGAGCCGCCCTGGATCTGTCCCTCGCCGGTCTGGGGGTTGATCATCTTGCCCACGTCGTGGCCGCTCACCAGGCGGTCCACGACGACCTCGCCGGTCTCGGTGTCCACCGTAACCTCCACGGTGTTGGCGCTCCAGGTATAGGTCACGTAAGGGTCGCCCTGGCCCGTGTCGGTGTCGAAGGTGGTCTTGGGGGGCACCGACCAGCCCTGGGCCGACATCTGCACGGACTTCTGCAGACAGGTTGCCACCGCCAGAGGCCAGGCCTCGGGGCGGAAGCTGGCCGAGCTCCAGGGGATGACCTGATCCTGCAGGTGCTCCTCCATCCGCGCCTTCACCTGTTGGCAGGCGTTGCGCACGGCGTTGCCGCTCATCAGCGTCGTCCGCGAGGCCACCGTGGGACCGCTGTCGGGCACGCGCGAGGTATCGGGCTCCACCAGGCGGATCAGCCTGGGATCGCAGCCGAACTCCTCGGCGCAGATCTGGGTGAGCACGGTGAACATGCCCTGTCCGAGCTCGGTGGTTCCGACCGCGATGGTGATCGACCCGTCGGCCGAGACGACAAGATTGGCCGCGGCCGGATTGAGGTGCTTGCCCAGCGCCCCCAGGCCCACGCCGTAGTAGCTGAAGGCGATCCCCAGGCCCTTGCGCAGGCGCCCCGTGTCCCGACCGTAGCGGGGATAGCGGTCCTTCCACTCGGCCTTCTCGAGCACTTTCTCGACCACTTCCTTCATGCCGCAGGACGTCTCGAGCTTGTGGCCGGTGATCGTCTCGTCCCCGTAGTCGAGGACGTTCTTCATTCGGAACTCGAGCGGATCGAGGCCCAGCTTGAGGGCCATCGCGTCCATGTGGGCCTCGATCGCGAACACGATCTGGGGCTCGCCGAAACCTCGGAAGGCTCCGCACGGCACCGTGTCGGTGCGCACGGCGTAAGCGTGCACGCGCACGTTCTGCACCCGGTAGGGCCCGGCCGCGTGCACCAGCCCGCGCCAGAGCACAACCGGCGACAGAGTCGTGTAGGCGCCGCCGTTGAGCCAGTAGTCCACGTCCACGGCCTGAATCACGCCGTCCCGGGAGCAGGCCATCCGGTAGCGCACCTTGCCCGGATGCCGCTTGGACATGCAGATCATGTCCTCTTCGCGCGTGTAGACGAGCTTCACGGGGCGTTTCGTCTTCCAGGCCAGCAGCGCGCAGTGCGAGCCGGGCACGGACGGAGCGTCCTCCTTCCCACCGAAGCCGCCCCCGGTGGTCAGCTGCACGATGCGCACGCGGGCCATCTCCACGTCCAGCACCGTGGCCACGGCCTTCTGCACGTAGTGAGGGCACTGCAGAGAGCCCTGGATCAGGATTCCGCCCATTCCGTCGGGCTGCGCGATGACGCCGTTCGTTTCGAGGTAGGCGTGCTCCTGATAGGGGGTGCGGTAATACTCCTCCAGCACCACGTTGGCCGGGTCGTCGAAGGCTGCCTCCGCGTCGCCCTTGAGGATCTTCCACTGGGCCAGGAAATCCTCGCGCTCGAAGCCCTCCTCGATCGTGAGCACGGCGGGCAGGACCTCGTAGTCGACCTCCACCAGCTCCACGGCGCGGGCGGCCGCCTCGCGGGTCTCGGCGGCGATCAGCGCGACGGCCTCGCCCACGTGGTGGGTCTCCTCGGCCGCCAGGCAGATCCAGTCTTCCTTGATCATCGGGATGATGTTGCGCCCCGGCACGTCGCGGTGGGTCATCACCGTCCAGACGCCTTCGAGGGCCGCCGCCTTCTCGGTTCGGATGGCCTTGATGCGCGCGTGGGCGTGCGGACTGCGGACCACGGCCGCATACAGCATGCCGGCCGGGTGCACGTCGTCGACGTAGAGTGCGCGACCCTGCACTTTCTCGGGGGCATCCGGGCGGCGCATCGGCTTGCCGACCGTGTGCAGGACCTCGCTTACACCTTCAGGACCCAGCGTCTTCACCCGGCATCTCCTCCAAAAGCCGCCGATAGTCGGCGGGAGTATCGACGTCGCGGTGGATCTCGGGATCGTCCACCTCCACCTCGATGCGCCGCGAGCGGTGGCGGGCCACCGCCCAGCGGCTTCCTTCCTCGAGCGGAGCTCGCATCAGGTCCTCGTAACAGGCCTGCCCGAACACCACCGGATGGCCCCGGCGGCCGTCGTAACGGGGAACCCACAGGTCGCCGCCGCCGGCCTCGGCGGCCGAGACCAGCCGCTCGTAGGTGGTGGCGGAAACGGCCGGCAAGTCGACCAGCGCCACCAGAGTGAACGCGAACTTCGCAGCCCCCGCCAGCAAACCCTGTTGCAACGAGGCCAGCTGGCCCTTCTCGGGGTGAGGATTCACGATGTAAAGCGGTTCCTCGCGCGTGCCGGCCCCGACCGGCTCGGATTGTATGAGCTTCTCGATGACGCGGTTTCGCTCATCCGGTCCGGTCTGCGGCAGCCTGACCAGCACCTGGACCGGCTCGGGAACGACCACGCCCACCCAGAGGTCGGGCGGCAGCCGGCCCAGGATCGTCCCCAAGAATGTCCGTGAGCCGAGCGCCAGCGCGGCTTTCGGTTGCCCCATGCGCCGGCTTCTGCCCGCGGCCAGGACCAGGGCCGCGCCCCTCACAACAGCTCGGTGAGGATTTTGGCGCCCTGCTGAACTTTTTCGAGCGGCGCCGCCGTGAAGCAGATGCGCACACAGTGGCGGAACTGCTCGCCGAAGGCCTCGCCTGGAGCGAGACCGACACCCCTGTCGAGAGCGCGCTCCAAGAGGCTCCACATGGCCTTTTCGTCCCCGAGCTCGAGGAACAGGTAAGCGCCTCCGGGGCTCAGGGGACAGCGGCCCTGCAGGCCCGCGTGCAGGGCGCGCCGGGCCTGGTCGTAAAGCGCTTTGGTCTCGGACAGCCAGTCGGCCCCGTGTTTCACCGCGCCCAGGGCGCACATCTGCATGGCCAGGGAGACGTTGTAGACCTGGTGGTTGGCCACCCGGCGCAGGGGGTTCATGACCTCGGGATGGGCCACGACGTAGCCCACCCGCGCTCCCGCCAGAGCGTAGCTCTTGCTGAAGCTATAGGCGGTCAGGGTGCGCTCGAACATTCCCGGCAGGGAGGCGATGCTGACGTGCTCGCCCTCGTAGACGTAGTCCTCGTAGACCTCGTCGGCGATTACCCAGAGGTCGTGCTTCTGGGCCTGCTCCGCCAGTTGCGTCAGCTCCTGGCGGGTGGCCACGCGCCCATTCGGGTTGTTGGGGTTGCCGAAGTACACCGCGCGGGTCTTCTCGGTGAGGTAGGGCGCGAGGTCGAACGTGTAAGGGATTTGCACCGGCTTGAGGCGCATGGCGGCCATCACGCCCGTGATCAGCGGCCAGAACGGTGAGAGGACCAGCACCTCGTCGTCGGGGTCGAGCACGGTGGCGACCGCGGCGGCCAGGGCCTGGGTGGCGCCGTTGGCCACCTGGATGGCGTCAGTCCCGGCCGGGATGCCGTTTCTCTGTTTCAGCTTGGCGCTGAGGACTTCGAGGAACTCGGGTTGACCGTGGGGGTGGGCGTACTTGTAGAAATTGGGCGAGCCGGCATCGACCTTCTCGAGGCGCGCCGCGTCGGGCGGCATTCGATAGGTGTCGCCGATGTGCATCGGGATGAAGTCGGGTCCCATGGCCTTGATCTTGTCGGCCAGCTTGGCGAACACCGAGGTGCGCAGGCCCGCCACGCTGCGGGCGATGGGAGGGCTCATCGGCGATAGACCATCCAGAAGTAGGCGACCCCGGCCAGAGCCAGGAGCATGACCACTCGGGTCACGCCGCCGAAGTTGATCCCCGTGCCGACGACTTTCACCTCCCCCTCGTCGTTCAGCTCTTTGATCGTGACGACGATCATGCTCTGTTCTTGCAATTGATGCACGGCCTGGCGGAGGTGAGGTGCGAGGACGACGCCGCGGCGCAAATGGCCGCCCGAGTCGCGGGCTTCATAGTCGAATCGAGGCATGGCCGGGGTTTCGTTGCCAGCTATTTTTCAGCCTGCCCCGGTAGTGTGTCAGACGTGGAGATCAGACGACTATCCCGCGAGGACTTTCTTGCCTCGGTCAAGGACCTGCGCAACAGCCGCATCGACCTGGCGCAGCGCATCGATCACGACCAGGGGTTGTTCCACCGGCTGCAGGGTGACACGTTCGGCGCCATGTGCGACAGCGCCGAGCTCGGCGTGCAGCAGGAGAAGCGCACCGGCGCGCTCTGGCACGGCGGTCAGGCGGTCGTCACGCTGGGCGGCGGCTACCTCGCGCTCTCCTCGCTCTCGATGTGGATGAAAGGCACCTCGGCCGTGCCGATGCTGATCCACGACCCCCTCATCAGCTTTGGCGTGGGCGCCGCTCTGATCGGAGTCTCCTATTATTGTCGCAACCAGGTCGAGCAGTCGCGCTATCGCGAGGAGCAGGCCGTGGACAACTGCACGCGCATGCATTCCTGGACCTGGGCCCTGCAAGAGGCCGATCAGCGCGCCAAAGAACTGGCGGCGTCGTCCCGCACCGAGGTGCAGAATCTGGCCACCAGCTTGCAAGGCGTCAACTCCAGCATCCTGCTGGGCGACAAGAGCCTGGTCGTCGGCGGGGTGCAGCTCAAGCGGCGCGGCGCAACGGCAGCGGACGCAGCCCCGAGCGCCTGAGGGCTCGCGGGGCGACTCGGCGCGAACTGTGCCGTATTCGCCTTCGAGCGTACCACCGGCTGCCATACCCGCAGGCCGATCCCCGCTGAGCACGAAGAGGCCGCCACTCTGCTTTTGGGGGATGCTCATGCTCAAGTTTCGGTGGTTGTGTCTTCTGGCTGTCGCGCTGCTGCTCTTCGGATGCGGAACGGGCGACCAGGGCTTTGCCGGGGGCCCGGAGCCCGTCGGCGCCCTGCAGATGAAGTTCGACTTCCCGCAGGCCAAATTGCCCGACGGCGTTGCCTCGCTCGAGGTGCAGGTCTTCGACGCCAACGCGCAACTCGTGCGCGACGTCACCAGCCCGCGCGTCAGCGAGCTGACCATCGAAGCCCTCTCCGAGGGCAGATATCTCGTGCGCACGCTGTTCTTCGACGCCACCGGGGCGCCACTCGGGTTCTCCGACCTGCTGGCGCTGGTCACGATTCCCGGGCCGACCGTGGTCGACGTCGAGGTGCTGCTGACGGGCACTCCGCCCGCCCCGGTCGTGCCCTCGAGCTCCAACCAGGCCGTCCGGCTGGCTTTCCTGCTGCATCCGGCCAACGCCGCCTCAGGCACCGCCCAGAGCATTCAGGTCGTGGCCCTCGACGCCGGGGGCGAGACCGCGACCGGCTTCAACGGCAACGTCTCGGTCAGCCTGCTCGAGGGCACCGGCGTTCTCTCCGGTACCACCAACGCCAACGCCGTCAACGGAGTGGCCGACCTCAGCGTGCTGGTGACCGGCAGTGGCTCACATCGCCTGCGCGCCACGGGCGGAGGGCTCGATCCGGCCGATAGCCTCGCCTTCACTTTGGTCGACCAGACCCCGGTGGCGACCGCGCTGCAGTTCGCGCAGGTCCCGACCACCGGCACCCAGGGTCAGGCGCTGAGCACGATTCAGGTCCAGATCGTCGACCAGTTCGGTAACCGCGTCCCGGGTGCCACCAACGTAGTCAGCCTGAGCGGCCTCAACTTCACGGGCGCCGGCGCCGTCAGTGCCGTCGACGGCACGGCGACCTTCGCGGGGCTGCAGCCTGCCGAGGCCGGGAGCTTTACGCTTACCGCCGCCTCCAGCGGACTCGCCTCGGCCACGGCGCCGCTCAGCATCGACCCCCTCCAGGCGGCCACGCTCAATTTCGTGCAGGTCCCGGCCACCGCCAGGGATGCCCAGCAATTCGCCGTGCAGGTCGAGATTCTCGACCAGTTCGGCGTCCGGCTCGATACGACCGCCGCCGTGACGCTGAGCCTGGCCGCCGCTTCCAACGTGCGGCTGGGGGGCACGCTGACCCAGAACGCCGTCAACGGTCTGGCCACGTTCAGCGACGTCTCTCTCTCCGATGCCGCCGGCACCGTGCAGCTCCTGGCCACCAGCCCCGGCGCTCAGAACGCAACCAGCTCCGACCTCGCCGTCACCCTCTGGCAGGGGCGTATCTACCTCACCGAGAGCAACGCCAACCGGGTGACCAGCTTCAACCTCGGCCGCGGGGCCGGTCCGCTGCTGAATGGCGCAGCCGCTCCGCTCACCACGATTGCCGGGCTGAACATTCCGATCGACTGCTTCATCGACGTCCTCACCGATACGCTGTTCGTGGCTGACACCGCCAACGACCGGATCGAGCGCTATCCCAACGCCACTTCCAACAACGGCCCGGCGGCCACGAGCTTCACCGCCAATGGCTTCCCGCGGGCCGTCAGCTTCGACAGCGCCAACGACCGGGCGTTCGTGTGCGAGCAGAGCCTGGCTTCGGTCGAGATCTTCGACAACGCCAGCAGCAACACGCCTACCACCCGCGCCATCATCCAGAACTTCAACGGTGAGCCGCGCTATTCGTTCTACGACCCGGCCGCCGACCGGCTGTTCGTGGCGGAGGGGATGAACAACGGCACCATGGCCCCCGGCAAGATCGACGTCTTCGACAACGTCTCGGCCCTGAGCGGCAACGTGGACCTGGCCACGGTGGTGGACCGCACCATCGCCGCCGGCCTGGTCGAGCCCGAGAGCGTCTTCTATGAAGCCCACACCCGCCGTCTCTACGTGGGTCAGAACGACCCGAACTCGATGCCTGTAGGCTTCGAGCCTCAGGTTTGCATCTACGACAACGCCGACACGACCAACAACCCGCCCCGCGCCGCCCTCATCAACGGCTTCGTAGTCGGGTTCGGAGGAGGAGTTCGCGGCGTGGCGGTCGATTGGGAGCGCGACGAGCTTTACGTGGCCGACGGCTTCAATGGCGAGGTCAAGATTTTCGCCGGTGCCAGCGGACTCACCGGCACCGCCAATACGCCCGCGGTGCGCGCCCTGACAGGCCGAACCGACGTCTCCGGGATCTCCCTCGACCTGACTCGCGATTGAAAACCGTCTTTCTGCGCGACCTGGGGCGGGCGAGGCAGTTCCCGCTCCAGGCGCTGGAGGAAGGCAACCGCCGGGGCGAGGTGGCTTGCTGTCCGGCTTGCGGCGGGGCCGTCACCGAGGTCCTTCTGACCGTTGAGCCGGCGCTCTGGAGCGCATATCCCCTGGCGCTCGATGCCTGGGTCTGCCCCGATTGTGGCCACGTCCTCTCGCCACGTTTCCTCGAGCCGGAGGAGGCCGAGGGCGCCTACCAGGAGGGCCTGGCCGCCGCCGAGGCCGGTCAGTACGAGGCCGCGGAGCGCTGCCTGCGCCGGCTGGCCAACGGCTGGCCGCGCTACGCCCCCGCCCGCGTCTATCTGGCCCAGGTCCGCCTGTTGCGGCTCGAGCAGACGGGTCCCGATCCGGCCATCCTCGACGAGGTGGAGGAAATCCTGAAGGGCGCTCTGGCAGGAGAAGGGCTGTCCAGCCTGGCTCCGCTGGCCGAGATGATGGCGCGCGTCTACCTGGGTCGCGGCGACCTCGAGGGAGCCACGCAGGCCATCACCGAACTGCCGCTGGCTCCGGCGGAGTCCGAGCACCTGTTGCGCTGGGTGCAGGCGCGCGGGGACCTGCTCGATCGCGGAGCGCACGCGCTGGAGGCCATTCTGGACAAAGGTCGCCAGGCCACCCGCGAAGAGGTGGTGCAGGCCGTGGACGAACTACTCGAGTTCTTGCAGCAGAACCCCCACAGCGCCAGCGCGTTGCTGCTGGCGGGCCGCGGTCAGGCGGCCCTGGGCGAGACCGCGGCGGCCTGCATCTTGCTGGGTCGGGCCTACGCTCTGGCGCCCGCGGAGGCCGCGCGCGAGTACTCCATGGCGCTCATCCGGGCCGAGCAGCCGCGGGACGCTCTGGAGCCGGCCCGGGTGGCCGCCGAGGCGGCTCCCGAGGACGGTTCTCTGCAGGCCAATCTGGCCCTGGCCACCCTGCTCGCGGGCGATCCGCACGCCGCCCAGGGCTACGCCGAGAAGGCCCTGCGTCTCAACCCAAAGGATCCGATTACCCGCAACCTGCTCCTGTTGCTCGAGGATGTCCGCATGGGTCGGCGCTGCGCGCCCAGGAGCCTGGCCGAGTTGGAGGGCCGCTCCGGCAACTCTGGTTCATAACTGTTTACCGTCAGTTCATCTAGTTAACCCGGCTGTTACATCCTGCGGGCGTTCCGAGGCTCTGATCGCGGTAGTCTGAGCGTAAGACATTCCCTCCAAGGAGACTCATGAGCATAGAGAGCACTCGCCAGGTAGCGGAGATCGGCACCGTTGGCACGGAATCGATTGGAGCAGCGCATTTCTCCGCCCCCTCCGCCGCCGCCGATCGCGCCTGGGGCAACAGCGGTGGATCCCAGCAGGTGGCCCTGCTGCAGCCAGGCGATGGATTTCAGGCCAACGCGGCCAATCATTCCTATGGCAACGAGAGCTCGGACTTTGCCAACAACTTCGCCGCCAACTTTTTCGGGCCGGAGCCAGCGACGACAGGAGCGGCCGATCGTCCTGCCACCCAGACCGGCGACGGGCCCACCGGGCCGAAGCTGACGCCCGGGGCTCCCAACGACGAAGCTCCCGGGGCCGGCAGTGCTCCCGGTGCGGGTCGTCGTCGTCGTTCCGGCCGGTCCCGCCGTTCGGGCGGAAGCACCCGGGCCCGCTCGGGCCGTCACAGCCGTTCGGGCCGGGCGCGCAATGCCCGCAGCAGCAGCCGCACCGGCCGGGGGCGCCGGACCGGTCGCTCCCAGCGCACCGGTCGTACCCAGGGCACCGGTCGCACGCGGGGTTCCTCGGCCACTCCGCCCCTGACGGGCAATGCCACGGCCGACGCCGCCATCAACATGAACAACAAGAACTTCAAGGCTGGCCAGACCAAGCGTTGCGCCGACTTCGTCTCCACCATGCTCGAGCGCTCGGGCACGGCTCCGCGTGGCTTCCAGCACCAGAATACGGTCGCCGGCCTGGCCAACTACGGCCGCTCGGTCAACCGCCAGGATCTCAAACCCGGCGACGTGGTGATGTTCGGCAACACCTACAAGAAGGGCAAATACACCCACACGGGCATCTACGTGGGCAACGGCAAGTTCGTCCATCGCCCCACGGCGAACGCCCCCGTGCGCACCGACGACCTCAACAGCCGCTACTACAGCGGCCACTACACCGGCGCCCGCCGCATGCAGGACTAGAGACGCGGGTCGACTGGCTCGCTCTCGAGCGCTAAGACGCCAAAAACGCACTGGTGCACCCGCCCCAGCGGCTCGCGCCGGACAAATCTTTCCAGGCCTTCCACGCCCAGCGCCAACTCGCGTAGGGCCAGCGAGCGTTTGCCGCTCAAACCCCGTTTGCGGAGCAGCGACAGGCGGGAGGTATACTCGGGTCCATAGATGAGGCGCAGATATTCGCGGCCGCGACATTTGAGCGCCGGCTGGACGAGCCCCCTGGGGCCGCGCGCCACGAACTCCAAGGGCTTCACGACCATGCCTTCGCCGCCCGCTGCCGTCAGCTCTTCCCACCAGATCTCGCCCTGACGCACGCTGTCGCTGTCCGTCAGGTCCACTTCCCGGTGCCGCGTGGGATGCTGGCGCAGGAAAGCCAGTTTCTCCATATGCCACAGGTGCGATTTGTCGAAGTGGGCCGCGCCCTCCGAGGCCAGCAGGTGGAAGGGGGCCAGGCGAAGATCTTCCAGATTGGCTACCGGCCAGCAGTAACGCCGGTAGGCGGCCACGTAGCGCTCCACCTGGTCGAGCCTGACTGCGTAGCGTTCTCGCAGTTCGTCCGTTAGCAAATCCACCGTGGGTCGCAACGAGCCGAGTGCAGCCGCCCCGACGGCCGCATACTGACCGCGCAGCAGGCTCTGCGCCTTGGCCGACCAGGGCATCAGCTCGCAGTCGAGCACGACCCAGCCAGACTGCAAAACCTCGAAGAGCTCGCCGGCCTGTCCGCGGAGGCGTTGCAGAAAGGCCTCCTCCTGGGCGGCGTCCTCAAAGAACGGGCGGCCAGTCCGGGTATAGACGCTTCCCAGGCCCTCGCGCTGGCCGAAAGCGGATAGGGCCGCTTCGGCATCGCGACACAGGACCACGACGGCGCGCGAGCCCATATGCTTCTCCTGGCAGACCACGCGCGCGACCCCCTGCGCGCGGAAGTAGTCGAAGACTTCGCGCGGGTGCTCCAGCAAGTCTGGCAGCGCGCTCGTCGCGCCCGGGGACATCGTCGGAGGCAAATACACCAGCCACCGCGGATCGACCGCGAACCTGCTCATGACTTCGAGCGCCGCATTGCTGTTCTCGGCCCGAATCGTGACCAGACCCTTGAGCCGTGTTCGAATGAGCTGGCGCCCCATCAGCTCGGAAAGCTCCAGCACTTCGTCGTGCCGTTGTTGCAACGAGAGGGTTTCTAGGTGGGTCTCGAGCGGACGAACAGGCTCGGCATACTGTCGCCGCGCCGGCACCGACACGAGCTCACGCTCGGGAAAGCGCAAAGCCGTCAGCGCTCCGCCGAACACACAGCCCGTGTCGATATTGATGGTGCGGTTCAGCCATTCGGCTTGCGGCACCGGGGTGTGCCCGTAGACGGTCCAAGCCGAGCCCCGATAGTCAGCGGCCCAGTTGTAACGGATCGGAAGCCCGAACTCGTCCGTCTCGCCCGTCGTCTCTCCGTACAGCGCGAATTCTCTCGCCGCCGCCGAGGAGCGGCCAGCCATTTGCTCCTTCATCCCCGCGTGGGCGACCACCAGACGTCCTTCGTCCAGCACGAAGTGTCCCACCAGGCCGTCGAGGAAAGCCTCGACTTCCTTCAGGAATTCTGGCGGCTCCTGGGCCAACTGCTCCAGAGTCTCGGCCAGTCCGTGGGTGAGGCGCACATCCTTGCCCCTCAGCTTGCGTACCAGCCGCACATCGTGATTTCCTGGCACACAGAGCGCCTGGCCCGAGCCCACCATGTCCATCACGAGCCGCAACACGTCGGGAGTGCGAGGTCCGCGGTCCACCAGGTCGCCCAGAAAGATGGCCCGCCGGTCGGTTCGCGGATAACCCAACAGAGCCAGCAGCTCGAGCAACTCGTCAAAGCACCCGTGCACATCGCCGATGATGTCGAACGGGCCCAACTCATCGCGCCGGTCGGTCCAGAGCGGCACGCGGGTAAGCGTGACCGCATCCACTTCCTCAGGGCTGGTCAGACGGAAGATCTGCCGGATTCCCTCGCGCTGCATCCCCCGCAAGCCTCGGCGCAACAGCGCCGAGTGCCGGGCTACCACGTGGCGCCCGAAGCTCCGGTCCGGACGCTCTGTATTGCGTTCGTGGCAAAGGTCGGGCGGAAGGTCAAGAACGACCGCTACGACCATCGCGTGGTACTCGCGGGCCAGCTTTACCAGGGGGGCGCGATGCTCAGGATCCACGTTGGTCGCGTCGACCACGGTCAATCGGCGCAGGGCCAGACGTTGCGCGAGCACGAAGTGAAGCGTCTCGAATGCTGGCGTGGAGAGCGTCTGGTCGTTCTCGTCGTCACCGATCAGTCCGCGGAAGAAGTCGGAGCCGAGCACCTCGGTCGGCTTGAAGAAGCGGCTGGCAAAAGTAGATTTGCCGCTCCCCGATGGGCCGATCAGCAGCACCAGGCTGAAGTCGGGCAACTGGATATTCATCGGTTGAACACCGCCATCTGTGTCGGCGCCCCACGCTCGGGGTCCGCGGGTCCGACCGGCAGAAAGCGCACTGCATAGCCGTAAGTTTCGGCCACCCGTTGCGCCCAGCCGGCGAACTCAGGTCGGGTCCATTCGAAACGGTGGTCTCGGTGGCGCACCTTCCCCGCCGGTAAGGAGGTCCAGAGTTCGTTGTACTCCCGGTTCGGCGTCGTCACGATCACGGCCGAGGGCCGCGCGAACTCGAACAGGCAGCGTTCGAACGAGGCCAACCGATGCGGATCGAGGTGCTCGATCACTTCGACCACGGCGGCGGCATCAAAGCCTTCCAGCGCACGGTCCCGGTAGACCAGAGAACCCAGCTTGAGTGTGAGCTTGCGAGCCTGGCGGGGAGGCATACGGTCCAGCCGCAGGCGTTCGGCGGCGCGCTCGAGTGCCAGGCTGGCGACGTCTACCCCGAGATTCGTTGAATGGTGCGCTCCTTGAGCAGCAAGCGGATCAGTTTCCCCTCACCACACCCGAGGTCCAATACCGAGCAGGCCCCCAGTGACTTGAGGACAGCCACGACTGTGGCCAGGCGGTCGTCGTGCAGGCGCGGGGCGCGCTCGGTCTCGTCACCGGGCGAGTCTTCCACGCCCAATCTTACCAGCAACTCGCGCTCGAGCGAGCGCACATGTTTGAGGTACCGTCGTGCGATGAGCTCGCGTCGAGGATGGCTTTTCAGCCAGCTCCGGCCGTGGCGAAACAGCTTCTCCACTTCATCCGGGCCGACGTAGTAATGCTTGTCATCATCGAGCACCGGGAGCAGCACGTAAATGTGGCTCAGAGCCTCAGACAGGAGCAAGTGGTGGCCCAGCCTGAGGTGGTAGTAAGGGCTTAATCCCCAGTCGGGGTAGAGAGGGTCGAGCGGATGCCGCGTGGTGGCCACCTCGTAACCCAGAGGCTCGAACAGCTCCCGAATCAGGGATTCGCCTCCCCGCGAGCGCACGGAGGTCAGCTCTATCTCGAGCGGGATAGGCGTCGAGGCCAGTTCTGGCTTGCCGCCGCAGCGGCCGCCATGGCAGTTCGGAAAACAGTGCTCAGAGCCACGCTCATGAAACTCGATGCCACGTAGGGACGGTCATTGACGTAGTGCTCGAGCGGATAACTGTCCGGCTTGGTCCGGACCAGACCGACCGGCTCGATGTCCAACAGCAGCGCGGCTGTGCAACGCTCCTCGGTGGCCTCCGGATAGAAAACGTGAGCCTGGCCAAAGGTCAAGCCGAAGCTTTGCGTTCGCCCAGGATGTTTGGCGAGGAGGTAACCGAGGTCGGTGGCGGGTTGGTGTGTCGTGCTAAGAGTCAGGAGCATGGGTCTTCAACTCTGAGCGCAGGGCCTGGAGCTCGCTGCGCAGGAGGGCAATTTCGTCGTGGAGGGGGCGCTCCACTTCCTCCACCTCGTGCTGCATTGTCAGAAACGACGCGAGACCGGCTGTGAAGCTGGCAGTGAAGGCGATGCCGAAGATCATCAGGGCGCTGGCCACGAAGCGTCCCTCGGGAGTGTGGGGATAGAGGTCGCCGTAGCCGACCGTCGTGACCGTCGTCAGCGACCACCACAT
Source organism: Vulcanimicrobiota bacterium (assembly GCA_039809865.1). GTDB lineage: Bacteria > Vulcanimicrobiota > Xenobia > Xenobiales > QWHO01 > QWHO01. The sequence continues at coordinate 3,277 of JBDHVW010000108.1, read as the reverse complement.
CCCGTCGCCCAACGTCAAAGCGGTCTGCGGCTCGACCACGCGAAAAGCAATCCCGCCCGCGACCACGGTCAGGAAAGCCGCCAGGCCGCTGGTGACCACCGGCTCCCTCGAGAATCGGGTCTGGTACATCCGAACGAGCCGGTTGAGAGTGAGCAGCCGAAACACGCGGATCACGCGCAACGACTGCATGGCGGTGGGCCAGTTGGGGAACGTCAGGAAAAGGATCAGCGTGTTGATCCAGGAGCGGCGCAGATAGGCCGCGCGCTCGCGATCGGTGCGGCAGGCCCAGAGCAAGATGGTGAAGGTCTCGAGCGCGAAGACGCACCAGGTCACCAGGCTCCAGCGATATTCCTCCTCGCTGCCGTTGGGAAAGTAGATCAGAACCCCGGCCGTGGCCAGCGCGGCCAGACTGCAGAAAGGCTCCCAGAACTGCTCGAGTTTGCGGGGATCGGGACGTCGGATTGAAGGAAATTCTACACCCGCTACCAGATTCCTGGGAAAAGTCGGTAGCGCACACGGTTGGCATACTCGGTGTAACCGGGCAGGTTCTGGCGCAGGAAGCTTTCCTCGATACCGATGCGCACCACCAGGCAAGCGAGCGGGATGACGGAAAAGAGGAGCCCGGCCGTGGACCCCAGCCACAGCGGCGCGCCCATGAACAATCCCAGCGCTCCTACGTAGAGAGGATGTCGGACGAACGCGTAGGGACCGCTGTCGATCACCCGCTGGTGGCGCTCCTCCTGCAGGCGCACCACGGGCGACGCGAAGCTGTTCTCGCGGAACGTAAAGTAGAACATCACGTAGCACTCGATGACCCCCAGCAGTCCCAGGCTGGAGGCCAGAAACGAGGGCTGCGGCAGGAGGTGCCAGTGGAAGACGTCGCGCGCGATAAGGGCCTGTTGGGCGGTGTAGGAGCCGATCAGAGTCAGCAGCACCAGCTTGTCCACCCCCGGCTGGTCGCCCTCGAAGGGGGACCGATAGCGCTCCTTGAGGAGGCCCGGGTCGCGGTTGAACACCGTGACAACCATAAAGGCGAAGCCGGCCAGGATGGTTCCGATGAAGATCCAGGCGCGCGGCCAGTGGAGCGTGCCCGCCGGGCCGAACAGCAGCACGCCATAGTAGAGCAGCGTGAAGACGAACCCGAATGCGATGCGCGCGATATGTCCCATAAGGATCCCGTTGGCCCCCGGGGAGCGGAGTCCTGGTCATGAGCCGAGACGAGCTATTAACGGCCTTTCTTGCCGATCCCGAGCGCTTCTGGTCGCAGCTCAAGACAATCGAGGACGACGGATTGCGCGATTGCCTGCGCCACCTTATCGCCGAGGCATCCCCGGCCGTGCGGGATGCCTCCGGTTACCGGGCGCACCGGGCGCGCTGGTCGCGGTCCATGCTGCAGCTTTCCGCCGCCGGCGGCGAGATCGACCTCTGGCTGGGCGTGCTCGCCGAGCGCGGCCACGTGGATGACCTGGTCGCCTACCTCGACGAGCTTCCCTGGGGCGTCGACCGCCGTCCGACCGAAACCCTGATCAGGGTGCTGGCTCATCTCCAGGAGCCTCGCCTGGTGGAGCGGCTCCATAGCTGCCAGGATCCCGTGCTGAAACTCTACCTGGCCGCCGGAGTCGCACAGGTCGACCCCGTCAGCGCACGGGAGGCGCTGCTGGCGGGTCCCGTGCCCTCCGAAGCGCTGCCGCTTCTTCTGGAGCTGGGCTACGACCCGCGACTGCAAGACCTCCCCACCGGGGGCTGGGACCCGCTCGAGAAGGCAGCCCTGGCCTCCTTCGTTCGCCGCCACGGAGGCTCCGACCGCAAGCTGGTCTCGGTTTTCGAGCGTATGGACGCCTGGCTGACCCGCCAATTCTGCCGCCTGCGGATCGACCACATGGGTTGCGGAGGGGTCCTGGCCATCTCGCTCGCGATCGGCTTCCTCGTGCCGAGAGTGGGTATGCCCTTTCTCCTGTGGATCGTGCTGGCGGTGCTGCCCACGGCCACCACGCATTTTTCGGGCCTCGAGAGCGCCCGCGACGTGCGCCGGATGGCGCACTGGTACTGGCTGGTGACCCTCGGAGCCGGCTACTTTGCGGCGCGGGCCGTGATCATGCCGTGAGTCGAGGCCCAGAGCTGAAGGTCTTCGTGCCGGAGCGCCGCGGCCATCAGCTCGGGGAACATGTCGGGCGTGCAGGCAAACGCGGGGATCCCGTGCGCGGCCAGCACCGCCGCGTTCTCGTGGTCGTAGGCGGGGGTGCCGTCATCGCTGAGGGCCAGGAGAGCGATGACCTCGGCCCCGGAGCCCTTCAGGGCCGCCGCGCGCTTGAGCATCTCGGATTCGTTGCCACCCTCGAACAGGTCGGAGATCAGCACGATGACCGTTTCCTCGGGCCGCCTCACCAGCGTCTGAACGTAACCCAACGCCTGGTTGATGTCGGTTCCCCCTCCCAACTGCACCCCGAAGAGCAGCTCCACGGGGTCGGAGAGCTGCTCGGTCAGGTCGACCACGGCGGTATCGAACGCCACCATCCGGGTCGTCACCGCCGGCAGCGAGGCCAGCACCGCCGCGAAAATGCCGGCGTAGACCACCGAAGTGGCCATCGAGCCGCTCTGGTCAGCACACAGGATCAGGTCGGCCATCGAGTTGCGCTTGCGCCCGAACCCGACCAGTTGCTCGGGGATGACCGTTCGGTGAGCGGGCTGGTAGTGCTTGAGGTTGACGCGGATGGTCTGCAGCCAGTCGATGTCCTGGTGGCGCGGCCGCTTCTTCTTGAGGTTGCGGGCCAGGCTGCCAAGGATGGCCTGGCGCGTGGGCTGCTCGAGCTTTCTCAGCAACTCGTCCACCACTTTGGCCACGACCTGCCGGGCGGTCTGGCGCGATCGCTCGGGGATCACTCCGCTCAGCCCGACGAGCGTGGCCACCAGATGCACGTCCGGCTCGATCGAGTTCAGGATCTCGGGCTCGGTCAGGAGCTGTTTGAGCCCCAGCCGTTCCATGGCATCGCGTTGCATCACCTGCACCACGGAGCTGGGGAAGAACGTGCGGATGTCCCCCAGCCACCGCGCCACGCCGGGAGTTGAGGCCCCCAGTCCGCCTTTGCGCGAGCTCCGGCCCTGGGCTTGCGCCTGCGTGCCGCCGTAGAGCGCCTGGAGCGACCCGTCGACCTTCAGGTCATCCCCGCTCAGCTCGGCCCCGGTGGCATCCTCTTCGCCGCCCAGCAGCAGCCGCCAACGTTTCAGCTGATCGGTCATCTGGACGGAGTTCGGTGCTTCCGGCCGCTGCCCCTGGAGC
>JBDHVW010000107.1:0-26171 GCA_039809865.1 Vulcanimicrobiota bacterium | reverse complement strand
GTCGCCTGCGGCTCCCTGCGCGCTTCGCTTGACCAGTTGACTACGGTCGCCTGCGGCTCCCTGCGCGCTTCGCTTGACCAGTTGACTACGGTCGCCTGCGGCTCCCTGCGCGCTTCGCTTGCATTTTTCCCGCTTCTGCAGGTCGCCCTGCGGCCAAAGAGAACTCTGCAGCCCGTGAAGTTTCTGATTGTCGACGGTTATCCGTGCGAATCCCGTGAAGAACTGGCCGCCTCGGGGGTGGACGCCGCCCACGCCATGTTCACCCAGATGCTGCAGGCCGTGTTGCCTTCGGCCGACAGCGAGGTGTTGTTCCTTTCCGATCCGGGCGCGGCCATCCCGGACGACCTGACCGGCCTGGCCGGCGTGCTCTGGACGGGCTGCAACCTCACCATCCACGACCCCTCTGACCAGCGTGTCCCGGCCCACCTGGCGCTGGCGCGCAAGTCGTTCGAGCAGGGCGTGCCCAGCTTCGGCAGCTGCTGGGCGCTGCAGGTGGCCACGGTGGCCGCCGGCGGTGAGGTGAAGGCCAATCCTCGCGGGCGCGAGATCGGCGTGTCCCGCAAAATCCGCCTGACGCCTCAGGGTATCGAGCACCCGATGTTCGCGGGCAAGCCGCCCGTCTTCGACGCCTTCACCAGCCACCTGGACGAGGTGACCCGGCTTCCGTCCGATTCGGACCTGCTGGCGGTCAGCGATTACGGCATCCAGGCCGCGGTCATCCGTCACGGGCGGGGCAGTTTCTGGGCCACGCAGTATCACTCCGAGTATACGCTGCTGGCTATGTCCCGGCTTTTCCGGGCGCGCACCCCCGCGCTGCTGCGGGAAGGCTTCTTCGCCACCCCCGAGGAGGCGGATGCCTTCGCGGGGCGCTGGGAGGCTCTGGCCGCCGCGCCCCACGACCGCGCGCTGCGCTTTCAGCTGGGGTTGGACGACGACGTCCTGGACCCCGGTCTGGCCCGCCGCGAGTTCGCCAACTGGCTGCGCCACGAGGTGACCGAGCGTGGAGGATGAGGAGTTCCTCGGCTCCCTGACCTCGGCCCTGATAGGGGAAGAGCGTGAGCCCGCCGTGCGGGAGACGCTGTTCCAGAAAGTGACGCGCCTGGGTCCTGACGTGACGAGGGCCGAGCTCGCTCCCCTGATCGACTACTACGACACCCTGTCCGGCTATCTACCCGAAGCCAACGATTTCGCCGACGCGCTGGTGGAGCTGTCCGAGAAGCTGGATGCCGACTCGTGCGCCCGCCTCGAGGAGCTCTACGAGCGCCAGGCCGAGACCGTGAGGGCGGAGCTGCGGCATCTCGAAGTGCGGGTCACCTATTCACCCTGGGTCGATGCGCTGAAGTCCAGCTTGCAGGCGTTCGTGCGCGGGGAGCGCCCGCGGGCGCCCATCCTGGAGGCGCTGGCCGACCTGGAGAACCAGTTCGATCTGAGCTACGCCAAGAATCGCGCTTCGGTGCAGGCCATGGGGACGAACGCCGACGATACCACCCGCAAGGTTTTCGCGCTTTCCGAGCAGGGCTACGCCGGGGGACACCGGGCGTCCCGCGCCCTGACCGTGGCCCTGGAAGGACGCGATATCGCAGCCGTGGGTGAGGCGCTGCGCGCGCTCAACGAGGCGTTTTCCCAGCTGACCCAGGCTAAAGAGCTCTGCGAGCTCTACTCGCGCACCGAGGCCTAGGAGCTGGAACGCAGGTGACCGGGCTAGGCGATTCCGCCCATCAGTCCCGCCATCGGGTTGGTCAGGTTGCCGGCGCCGAGTCCGGTGGGGTCCAGTCCGAGATTGTTCGAGAGGCCGCCCAGGGCCGCGGTGGGGATGCCGCCCACGGAAGGCATGGCGGCGTTCAGGCCGGCCGTGCCGAGACCGCCGGTGGGGTCGAGGGTGGCCGTGCCCAGTCCGGGAGTGCCCAGGCCGGTCGTGCCGAGACCAGGAGTGCCGAGGCCGCCGGTGGGGTCGAGTCCGGGGGTGCCCAGGCCGGGCGTGCCGAGGCCCGCGCCCGGGGCGCCCGGGCCGTTCGGGTTGAGCATGTTGTTGGCCAGGTTCTCGAATCCCGACGGTCCGCCGAGCTTGCCGATGCCGCCGGTCATCTGATCGAGCTGCGCCTGACTCTGGGCGATCATCTGCTGGTTCTGGATGGCCGACTGCTGCTGAAGCTGCTGCATAAAGAGCGCTAGCTGCGCCTGCGACTGGGGGGACATCGAGCCCGTTCCACCAGCTCCACCTGCTCCGCCTGCGGGAATCGTGTTGGCCATGCTTCCTCCGGGAGTTGATCTCTTGTGCCCAGGATACCCCCCCGGCTCCAGGCGACTGTTTCGACCATGTAAACGACTTGTAACAATCCTGAACAAAAGGTTTCCGAGATTTTCGGGTTTACTCACAAGATCCGGACCTCCTCTCCCCGAACCGGACGGACATGCGCCTTTTCATCCTCATCCTGTGCCTCTGCGCCTGCGCGCTCGGCGAGCCGCAGCGGATCCACGTCGCCAACCTCCTGGACGTCGAGAGCGGACAGGTGCTGCACGACCGCACCCTGGTCCTCGAGAACGGTGTCGTGACCGCCATCGAGCCGGGCGGGAAGGGCGATCTGGAGGTGGGGAGCGCCTACACGGTCTTGCCGGGCCTGATCGACGTGCACACGCATCTGGTGGACAACGATCCCGAGAACTACTCGCTCACCTGGCCGCTCCAGACCAGCGCCGCCGAGATGGCCCTGAGCGCCATCCCCCACCTGAAAGCCACCCTGGACGCCGGGTTCACCAGCTGCCGCGACGTGGGCACCTTCCGCGCCTTCGTGGACGTGGCCTTGCGCGACGCCGTGGACAAGGGCATCATCGAGGGCCCGCGCATCCAGCCCGCCGGAGCCTATCTCACCAGCGCGCTGGGAGCCGGCGCCATGACGGGCCTGGCGCCCGACGTCGAGCTCCCCCGCGAGCTGCGCTTCGGCGATGTCAACTCGCCCGACGAAATGCGCCAGCGCGTGCGTGAGCTCGCCCACCGGGGCGTGGGCTGCATCAAGGTGCTGGCCACCGGGGCCGTGCTGACGAAAGGCAGCGTGCCGGGCTCGCAAGAGCTGTCATACGACGAGCTGCGGGTGGCGGTGGAAGAGGCGACCAATGCCGGCCTGAAGGTGGCCTGTCACGCCCACGGCGCCGCCGGCGCCAAGGCCGCCATCCGCGCCGGGGTGGCCTCCATCGAGCACGGCAGCCTGCTCGACGACGAGGCGCTGCGCATGATGAAAGAGCGGGGCACGTTCCTCAGCATGGACCTCTACAACAACGACTGGATCGAGGCCAACCCGCCCGCGGGCTATCCGGCGGAGTATCTGCAGAAGCTGCGCGACACGGCCCAACAGCAGATCGCCGTGTTCAAAAAGGCCCGCGCGATGGGGATCCACATCGTCTTCGGCAGCGACGCGGCCACGATTCCGCACGGCATCCAGGCCCGCCAGTTCGCTTTGTACGTGCAGTATGGTATGACCCCCATCGAGGCGATCCGCACTTCGACCACCGAGGCGGCGGCGTTGCTGGGCTGGCCGGTGGGTTCGCTGAGACCCGGCAGCTACGCCGATCTCATCGCCGTGAAAGGCAACCCGCTCGAGGATATCCGCGCCCTGGAGAAGCCGGTGCTGGTGGTGAAGGGCGGCAGGGTTTACCGTAAGGACTTCTAGCGGATCAGCTCGACCTTGACGCGGGTCAGTCCCGTGCCGGTGCGGCCGCCCGAGACGACCGTGTTGAAGCCGGCGTAGATGTCGTAATTGACGGGGCCCTCCGCGTCCTTCTGGCCGTTGAGGGCGAAGAGCTCGGGGCCGGTCCAGCGCTGCTTGCCGGCCTGAACCGACTCGTTGGCGATCTCCAGCGTGACGGTGCCCGAGGCGTAATCCTTCAGGTCATACAGCTTGTGCGTCTCGCGTCCGATGAGGCGGTCGTTGCCCCAGACCGACAGGTTGCGCCCCACCACCTGCACCTCGGCGTCGTTGGACTGCGTGCCCGCGTCGCCGCCGTAGCCGTTGCAACTGATGGAGTCGGCCACGTTCAGCACCCAACCCTCCGGCTTGGCGAAGGTCAGCTCGAAGCGAGCGCCCCGATAGCCCTTCAGCGACAGCTCCAATACCGCCTGACCGTCGCGCGGCGCCATCAGCCACTTCATGGGGGCCCCCTTGGAAAGCTCGAAATTGTTGCGCTCGAGGTCGACCCTGCAGATGGCGGCGTCGGGTTTGGCCCCGGCCAGGGGGGTCAGAGCGGTGATCAGGAGAGCGAGTCCCAGGAGCTGCTTCTTCATAACGGATTGGGCGCGCCGGACAAGAATTTCTTCCCGCACGCAGAAAGGCCGCGCCATGAAGACGCTCCTCGCCCTGGCTCTCCTGGCCCTGCCCGCTGCGGCCGACACGTTCTGTAACCCGATCGACCTCGACTACCGCTACAACTTCGAGCAGCTCAACGAGGGGATCTCCTATCGCTCGGGGGCGGACCCGGTCATCATCAATCACCAGGGCGAGTATTACCTGTTCGTCACGATCTCGGGGGGCTGGTGGCACTCCAAGGATCTGCTCCACTGGGACTTTGTCACGCCCGACAAATGGCCGATGGAGGACATGTGCGCCCCGGCCGCCTGGTCCGACAACGGCACGCTCTATCTCTTCCAATCGACCTTCGGGCAGCGTCCCATCTTCAAAGTGGCCGACCCCAAGCAAGGCCACCTGGAGTTCTACAACCGCTGGCTGCCCCTGATGAAAGGCGCCGAAGGTCCCTGGGACCCGGCACTGTTCAAGGATCCCAAGAGCGACCGCTGGTTCATGTACTTCGGAAGCTCCAACACCTACCCGCTCTATGGGATCGAGCTCGATCCCAAGCGCAACCTGACCTACCAGAGCGCCCCCGTCCCCATGTTCAAGCTCGACCCCAAGAACCACGGTTGGGAGCGCTTCGGGCAGGACCACACCGACCCGCGCGACCCGTTCATGGAAGGCGCCTGGATGACCTACCACGGGGGCAAGTACTACCTGCAGTACGGCGCCCCCGACACCGAGCACAACGTCTACGCCAACGCCACCTACGTGGGGGACACGCCGCTCGGGCCGTTCCAGTACGCGCCCTACAACCCGGTCTCCTACAAGCCCGGCGGATTCGCGGTCGGAGCGGGGCACGGCAATACCTTCCAAGACAACTGGGGCAACTACTGGAACACCGGTACCTGCTGGATCGGGCACAACTGGGACTTCGAGCGGCGCATCGTCATGTATCCCGCGGGGTTCGACCCGGACGGGCAGATGTTCAGCCTCACCCGCTTCGGCGACTTCCCGCACCGCCTGCCCACGAAAGAGCGCGAGCTGCACGACGACCTCTTCACGGGCTGGATGCTGCTCAGCTACCACAAGCCCACGACCGCCTCGTCCCAGCAGGAGGGCCACGGGCCGGAGCTGGCAGCCGACGAGCAAATCAAGACCTTCTGGCTGGCCGGCCAGAATAAGCCCGGAGAATGGCTGACCGTGGACCTCGGCCAGAGCTGCACCGTGAAGGCCGTGCAGGTGAATTACGCCGACTACAAATCGGGACTGTTCGACCCCCTGGCCCCCACGATCTACACGACCTTCAAACTGTGGGGCTCGCAGGACGGCCAGAATTGGACCTTGCTGAAAGATCTGACCGGCGAGCCGCACCGGGACCGACCCAATGCTTATGTGGAAGTGACGCCCACCCCGTGCCGTTTCGTGAAGTACGAGCACGACCACGTGGGGGCGGCCAACCTCGCGGTGGCCGATCTGCGCGTGTTCGGAAACGCCCCCGGGGCGCCCCCATCGGTGCCCGCGGGCGTGCGGGCGAGGCGCGAACCGGACGCACGCAACGCCATCGTCACCTGGGAGCCCGTCTCGGGCGCGGTGGGCTACAATGTGCGCTGGGGCGTGGCCCCCGACAAGCTCTACCAGACCTACCAGGTCTGGGCCGAGAAAGGCACCCGCCTCGAGCTGCGCGCCCTCAACCTGGGCCAGGGCTACAGCGTGGCGGTGGAGGCGTTCAATGAAACCGGGGTGTCGCCTCTCAGCCCGAGCACAGGCATCCCCTAGAGCCGTACAAGGACCCAAACCGAGCGCGCAGGAGTCCAGCGTATCTGGGCCAAAACGAGGCGCAGCATGTTGAGTCTCGACGTGGAGGTCCTGCAGAGAGCCTGCGGCGTCTGCTTCTGGAAGGTCGACCTGGCCACGAGCCAGGTCTCCACCGGGCCGGGGTGGGATCGCCTGCTGGGCCTGGACTCCGAGCACATTCCCACCTCGCTCGCCGGTTGGCTCGACCTCTTTCACCCGGTCGACCGCGCGGAGGTCGAGGCCGTCCTCCAGCTTCCGCGCACCGGAGGCACCACCGTCCTGGAGGTTCGCCTGCGCCACCGCGATGGCCAGTGGCGATGGATCCGTCTCAAAGCCAGCGCCGTGGACGACCAGTCGCTGGTCGGCCTGGGCGAGGAGATCACCGAGAGCAAGCTGCTCTCCCTGCGCAATGAAGAGCGCCGCCGCGCCGCCGAAGAAGCGCTGCTGCGCAGCGAAGAGCTCTATCGAGGCCTGTACGAGCACAGCACCGAGCATCTTTTCTCGGTAGCCGTCGACGAGAATCGCCTGCTGCGCTATGAAGGCCTCAATCCCGCCCACCAGCGCGCCACCGGCCTCAAGGAAAGCGATCTGGCCGGACGCGAGCCGTCTGAATGCCTCCCTCCCGAGGTGGCGCGTCATGTCGAAGCCAACTATCGTCGCTGTCTGGAAGAGGGACGCGTCATCGCCTACGAGGAGGTGCTCGAGCTCCCCAACGGACGCATCACCTGGATGACCCAGCTCATCCCCCTGCGCAATCGCGAGGGACGCATCTTCCGCCTCTTTGGCATCTGCACCGATCTCACCCGGCTGAAGGACCGCGAGCGCGCCCTGCGCCTCGCCCAACGCCAGGAAAGCATCGGCAAGCTGGCCTCGGGGATCGCTCACGATTTCAACAACCTTCTCACCGTCATCGTTTGCCAGCTCGACCTGATGAAGGTGGAGCTGCTCAACAACCCCGAGATGGAAGAGGTCGTGGACGAGATCTGCGAGGCCGCGCGGCGCGCCGGGGAGCTCACGCGGGGACTTCTCAACCTCTCCAAGCCGGCCGAGGGCGAGCGCTCCTCGCAGGACCTCCTGGCCCTCGTGCGCCGCTTTCAGCGCATTCTCAAGAACCTCGTCGGGCAGCACATCTCGTTGCGCTACGAGCTGGAGGCCGTGGCGCCAGTGCTGGCCGCCCCGGTCCAGATCGACCAGCTGTTGCTCAACCTGGTCGGTAACGCCGCTGATTCGCTCGGCGAGAAGCGCGGAACCATCACCCTGCGCCTGGCCGAGCAGACCCTGGGCGAGGAGGCGCTGCGGGCCCTTCTGCCGGGGCAGGCCCTGCAGCCCGGCACTTACGTCACCCTGGAGGTGACCGATGACGGGCCCGGCGTCAATCCCGACCTGCTGCCCCGCATCTTCGAGCCCCGCGTCAGCTCCAAGGGGGACGGCCGCGGCCTGGGACTGGCCACCGTGCGCAATATCGTCGAAGAGATGAGAGGCGGAGTTTCGGTCCGCTCGCAACCCGGAGAGGGAACCTCATTCAAGTTCTTCTTTCCGCCCGCCCAGGCGCCGGCGCAGGCTCCCGTGCTGGAAAGCTGGACCTGCGCCCCGAGCCTCAGCGGAAGGGTGCTGTTCGCCTCCAGCGATACGGCTCTACGGCGCACTTTGCGCGATCTTTTCGAGCGTATGGGGCTGGATTGCGAGGAGGCTGCCCAGACCAGCGAGCTCGTCTCCTTGCTGGCCATCTCTCCCGCGCGCTGGGATGTCGTGGTGATCGACGTCCTGCGTGAGGTCGAGCTCGAGCCGCTCTTCTCCGCGGTGACGGCCGTCCGGCCCGAGCTCCCCGTCCTCATCTTGAGCGCTCTGCCGGCGGGCGAGCTGCTGCTGAAGTCGACGCGCCCCATGCCCGTGGGCTTTCTGCACAAGCCGTTCGAGCCGGGCGAGCTCGAAAAAGCACTGGCGCGCCTGCTGGTCGGCAACCAGTGACGCTTATCGTCTAGTAAGGTACTCCTACGACTTTCGTCGGAGGGAAGCGACGCGCGGAGTCGACAACTGGGCCCGCATGACGCGATTCATTCTCCTCCTGGCATTGCTCACGACGCTGGCGCAAAGCGCTCCCTCTCCCAAGGAGGTCAAGCTCCAAGCAGGTCAGACAACGACCCTGACGGGGAGTCTGCAGGGAGCAGCCGTGGTGGATTACCAGGTCCAGGTGCGGGCCGGCCAGAGCCTGACCGTAACGCTCGCCTGCCCCAACAAGCAGGCCTACTTCAACGTCACGCCGGCAGGCTCGAGCAGCGCGCTCTACATCGGCTCGCTCGGCGGCACCAAGATGCCCGCCCGCCGTCTTCCGGCCGACGGCAACTATGTCGTGCGCGTTTACCTGATGCGAGCCGCCGCCGACCGGAATGAGAAAGCCAGCTATAAGCTGACCCTGGCTCTTTCAGGCGAGGCCCTGAAAGCGCTGCCCGCCACTTCGGACGCCACGGTCCCGGGCACCCTCTACCACGCCACGGCCGAGGTTCCGTGCCGATACTATCTCGACTCGGCCCTGAAGACGTGCCCGGCCGGCGTCATTCGTCGAGGCAGCGACGGGACCGCGACCGTGGAGCTCAAGCTGAAAGACTTGACCCGCCACATCCTGTTCGTGAAAGGCCAGCCGGTCGCCAGCGACTCGGCCGAGCCGATGAAAGTGAAGCGCGACGGCGAGAGGGTGACGGTGACCTTCGGCGAGGACAGTGAGATTTACACCATTCCCGACGTTTTTCTGACGGGCGACTAGCTTTCCAACTGGCTCGCGATCTCGTTGCTGCGCGCCCACATGGCCTGATAGGCGGGACGCTGGCCGAGCCGCTCCACGTAGGCCTGAACCTCGGGAATGTCTTTGGGCAGGACGCCCACCATTTGCCCCCAGATCAGCGTGCCACCCGCAACCACGTCGGCGGCCGTGAAGCGGTCGACGGCGATATATTCGGTCCTGGCGAGTTGCAGCTTCAGCATGTTGAGGACGCGCTCCATCGTGCCGTAGCCAAGCGAGCCCGGTGGAGCCTCGCCGCGTTTGAACATGACGTCCACCACGGCCGGCTCCAGGCAACTGGGCGCGTAGAAGAGCCAGCGGAGATAGTTCGCGCGGCCCGGCGAGCCGACGGGCACGTTCAGGCCCCGGTCGGCAAATTCGTCGGCGAGATAGGTGCAGATGGCGGCCGATTCGGTGATCACCTCGCCGCGGTGCTCCAGCGCGGGCACCTTGGCCATCGGGTTGATGGCCAGGTAGGCCGGCTCCAAGTTCTGGCTCTCCTTGAGGTTGATGACCTCCAGGTCGTATGGAACGCCCAACTCCTCGAGCATCCAGTGCACCGTGACGGCGCGCGATTGAGGCGCGTAGTAGAACTTCATCCTGACGCCTTGGCCCCGCGGTCCAGCAGTCCTGCGAGGGCCTCGGCCAGGGGCAGTTTGCGCTGCAGCCAGAACCACTCCCCGGCGGCGTTGATCTCGAGAAAGACGTGGCGTCCCTCGGGCGTGACCATGAAATCGGCGGCCGCATAGTTGAGGCCGAACCGACGGCACAGGCGCAGAAGCGCCTCCTCGTGCTCGCGGGGGAGCTGATAGGGTTGCCAGGCGTCGATCAGGTTGACCCCGTTGCGACGCCAGTCGACCTCGGGCGCCTGAGAGGCATCCACCGAGGCCGTGAAGACCTGATCGCCCACCACCGTAGAGCGCAGCTCGACCGTGCGCTCGATGAGCTCCTGGAAAATCATGGGGCTGTGCTTGAGCCCCTCCAGTTTGGCCAGGTGCTCTGGCTTGACGCGGCTGGTGAAGACCACGCGCTCCTCGCCCCCGCGGTAGATGGCGAACTGCGATTGCATCTTGGTGACCACGCGCCCCTCGAGCTCCTCGTAGAATGCGCGCGCGCTGTTGGGATCGTTGCAGAACAACGTGCGCGGGATATCCAGGCCGGCCCGGGCGCCCCACTCCATCTGGAGCTCCTTGTAGTCGGCCAACCGGACCGCCGGCAGCGGATCGAGGTGGAAGCACGGCAGGGTGACGATACTCCCCCACAGGGTCTGGCGGGACTCGTTGTAGCAGGCCTCGCGCGTGTCGCCCAGCTCGTCCGGAAGCAGGTTGCCCGCCCGAAAGCGCCGGTACCAGACGGCCCGGACCTCGCCCAGGTCGGCCTGGCCGCCAGGCCACTCCAGCCAGCGTCGGCTCCCCTGCCGGCCGTACTCGGTGCTGAGACGAAGCTCCTGGGGATAGAGATCCGTATTCAGGCGCACGACCTCGTGGCCGCGCTCCGACAGGATTTGGGAAACCTGTTCGACGGAGGCGTTCTCGCCCGACCAGGTGACGATCAGAATGCTCATGATATTTTTTCCGACTTCGCGAAACTTTTTTTTACCCTACCTGTCCAGTATTTTGATCCCATTTTATTGCGGACGTGCGTCTCGCCCTCGGACGTGCCGCGTTAGGAGCGTAACCCTTCAAATGAACCTGAACCCCTCCCGGTGGTTCTCTCGCATCCTCTTGAGCGGCGCCATGCTGCTCGCGACCATGGCCTCGCCCGCGGCCGCACAATCTCTCTCGATCCCGATCCCCATTCCGGGCATCGGCAACCTCCCCGTCAACATTCCCATCCCCATTCCCGGACTCAACAACGGCTACAATGGTGGCTACTACAACGGCGGCGGTGGAGGCTATTACGGCCCCGGCGGCGGTGGAGGCTACTACCCGGGTGGCGGCTACTCTCAGCCGGGCATCACGATCCCGATCCCCGGCCTTTCCTATCCTGGCGGCGGCGGTTACCGCAACCCCGGCTACTCCCAGGGCGGAGGCTACTACGAGCCCGGCTATCAGGACGAAGGCTACTACCAGCCCGGCTACTCGGACGGCGGCGGCTATCGCCGTCAGCGCGGCGGCCGCGGCGGCAACTGGCGCCAGCGCGGCCCGGGCATGGCCAATCGCGGCAACACGCGCTATCCCGGCTCGGGTCACGACGACCACGAGGATCACCAGTCCGGCCCGGTGGGTCCGGGCGCACCCGCCGACTACGGGCTGATCAGGGAGCACGGGCAGTTCATCCGCGTGGCCGACGAGCATCTCCCGGTGCGGGTTTACTCCAACGATCCGAAGTTTGACGACGTCCTGAGCCAGGCCATCGCGGAATGGAACTCGGCCGGCGCCGGCCAGCTTTTCGGACAGGTCTCCTCAGCCGACGAGGCCGACTACACCATCGACTGGAGCGGCCGCGGACTGCCGCGCGAGGCGGCGGGCGTGTGCGTCATGGAGCCCGGGCGCGACGGGGTGCGGGTCTCGGGCCTGACCATCGACACCCGGCGGCGCCAAACACCGCGAGGCAACCTGACCGAGATCGTGATGCAAGAGATGGGCCACTCGCTGGGTTTGAACCACTCCGAGAACCCCGCCGACATCATGTACGACACGGTGCACGAGGAGATCAAACGCGACGTCTCCGACGCCCACATCACCGAGCGTGATGCGCAGATGGTGACGTGGCTCTATAAACAAACGGCCTTCGTGCCGATAATGAGTCAGGGAACCGAGCGCGCGGCGATGCGCCGCTAGGTCTCTGCGTGGGCCTGGAGCTCCTTGAGCGTTACATGCTCCAATGCCCAGAGGTGGGTAGCCCGGAGATTCACGGGCGGCGCTTTCCCCGCCGCAAGTGCCTCCTTCCAGCGCTCCACGCAGAGGCACCAGCAGTCGCCGGGCTTGAGCCCGGGAAATCCCCAATCGGGCACGGGTGTCACGAGATCGTTTCCCCGCTCGACCGAGAAGTCCAGGAACTCGCGGGTCATGCGGGCGCACACCAGGTGCAGCCCCATGTCCTCCCCGTGCGTGTGGCAGAAGCCATCGCGCAGGAATCCTGTCATCGGATCGGTGCAGCACGACTCGAGGTCCGTGCCCAATACGTTTTTCGCCATTTGTGTTGCCTCCGGTCGGGGTTTGGGGGGTTCAGGGTCGACAGTCTTCAGTCGACAGGCCCTGCTCCATGAAAAAGGCCCGCTCTTCAGCGGGCCTTTTCCTGTTGTCGACTGTCGACTGTCGACCCTGAACCCTGCCGCTAGTTGGCGGGGGCCAGGTAGGGGAAGGCCGGGTCCAGCGGGTTATGCCCGATGGCCGGATTGGTGTTGCCCGGGGGGGCCGTGTAGGGAACGTTGTCCTGGACCGTGGCGCCCGACGGGTCGCCCGCGATCAGATAGGACAGCGTGATGTCGATGACGTCGTCGGTCAGCTTGCGGCCGCCCGTAAGCATCGGGGCAGTGCCGCCCACCAGCACGAAGTCACCGTTGTAGGCCGACGCGCCCACCGCGAAGTTGTTGGTCGAGTCGACGCGCATCACGTCCGGCAGGAAGCCCGCCGCCACGGTCTGAGCCGTGGGCGCACCCGGCAACAAAGCGACTGCGTTCAGCGTCTGCACGGCTTCGTTCACCACGGGGGCGGCGGCAGCCGAGAGATCCGCGCTGGGCGGAATGGAGTTGAACGCGTTCAGGAAGTCGTTGGTGATGATCAAGCCCTCGTTGATGGCCGGACGCGCGAGGCGCTCGACCTGGAGGAAGTTGCCCACCGGGGTGATCGGCTGAGGCTGAGCCTCGGCGCCACCCGGACGCAGATCGTTGGAGTCGCCGCTGGAGCAACCCAGGAGATGGAAGGAGGCCGCAGCCACCACGGTCAGGAGACCGACGGAAAAGAACTTCTTCATTGCTCCACCTCGATGGTCGTCCAGATGTCGAACACGGTGTCCGCGGCCACGCCCTCATTGAGCTGCGCGATCGGGATCCGCAGAACGATTGCGTTCACGTTGTAGCCCTTGGCGAAGTCGATGGCGGTGGCGGCATTGCGGAAACCGGTGCCGGGCACGATGTTGGGTCCGGCGGGAGCGGGCCCGAGTCCGAGCAACGCGGCCCGGACGCGGAAATACTGCTCCACGTCGAAGAAGAACGGGTCTTCCCGCAGGCCCGCGAACACCGAAACCGGGTTCCCGTCGACGACGATGCCGTTCACGATGGGAGCCGGGTTCGGATTGCCCAGACCGGGGACAGCCGGGGTGGTCGCACCCGCGGCCACATCGGTGGTGGCCGTGAGCTGGCCGCCGGTGAACTCGTCGTGGGTCAGGGTAATGGCCTGCGAGCCGTTGGCGCCCGGGGCTCCAAAACGAAGCCGGTAGGCGGCATCCGGGACGCCCGTGGGGGGAACCGCCTCGTTGGCGGCCGGCACGTGCGACACAAAGATGTTGTAGCGCGACTGGGTGTCGAAGAAATACTGTTGACGCGCCACAGAACGTGGGTTGGTGTTCATGACGATGACCATGTCGCCAGCCTGGGCGGCGTTTCCGGTCTGCCAGTCCTCGCGGAAAGCATAGACGTCCGTAATATTACGGTTGCGAGCTTTGATATTCGTCTCGCCGTCGTCATGGTCGGATGCTTTGACCATGGGGCCGGCGGCAGTTACCGCCAGGCCGACCGCAAGAGCTAGAACGCCCTTGCGCAGCCAGGCCGCAAACTGCGGGCTGAGGTGATTCATGCGCCCTCCTAGATTGGATTCACGGGGCCCCGACTGTGAGCCCCGCAGTCCAAACGGGGGTGTTCCCGCCCCGTTCGAGTCTCGGGTTCATACGGAACAACTTGAATGAATCCTTTTCTGGAGTGCAAATGCAAAGAGTTGCAACTACGAACTCTCGACGGTGTCGCGGGTTGATTCGGGAACGACCGCCTTCCAAAGCCCCACACCGGCGTTCGTCGTCACGGCCAGAAAATTGCCCTTGCCGGCGAATTCCAATCTCAGCACGGCTCCGGCCGCCTCGATGCGAGCAAACGGCGCGAAATCGGCGTGGCCGTCGCGCAGGAGCGCCCAGTCCATCAGCCAGAGCTCGACCACCCCCTCCTGGGTCCCCGTGGCCAGGAGTGGGTGCAGCGGCGAGAAGGCAAACTGGCGTTCGCAGTCAGAGAGCGCGGCCACGCGGCGGGTGACCCGATCCCAGAACAGGATCTTGGCGGGTTTTCCGGTCTTGATCAGCTCGGTTCCCCTGCGTACGTGACCACTCTGGATGGCGAGCAGGGCCAGCCACCGTCCGCCCGGGGAGAAGGTCGCGCTCAAGAGAGCCTCTTCCAGCAGCCACGAGCCTTCCCACCGATCCGAGTCGGCATCGTAGAGATACAGACCCTTGTCCAGCGTGACGGCCAGGCGGCTCACGTCCGATGAGGAGGAGACCGACAGGTAGACGCGCTTGCCCACGGCCTCGGGCACCGGACAGAGGGGAGCGAGGCGCTCCCCGTTGCAAAGGTCGAAGATCTCCACCTGCCCCGACCCCTGCGCGACCGCGAGGCGATCGGAGAAGAGGAAAGCATGCGACGTGCTGGAGTGGCCCGTATCCGGAAAGCCGACCCACTCGCGCGACTCGATGTGCCAGGCCTGGGAGCGATTGGCCAGCAGATAGCGCCCGTCCGGGGAGAAATCCAGCCGGTGGTAGTCGAGCGGCTCCTGGCTCACGAGGTCGACCACGCCGCCATCGAGATAGCTCAAGCGCACCTGTCCCGGCCCGCGCGCCTGGGCCACGCAGGTCAGGCCGGGCGAGACGGCGTGCACCGTCTGCGGAAGATGGACCGGCTCGAACCGGAGGTGGTCGACCTGGGCGTGGGGCTCTCTCACGGCTTCGGGCTTTTTTCAGGGCCCTCGCATATCCTGGCGGATATAAACAATGGAGGGAACCCCATGCACATCAACGCCCTGACCGCTGCCGCCCAGAACGTGCGCCCGCAGACTGCCTGCGGATGCCAGGGCGACCAGAGCCCCGACAGAGTGTCGGTCGGCGAGCGCCCGACGGAAGTGTCCCGGGTCACCATCGGGCAACTCTCCGCGGCCAAAGGCAAGGACCTGATGGCGGTGCTGGATGAGGCGTTGACGGCCGTCAACGCCGCTCCGCTCACGGCTCTGGACGAGGAGCAACTGCAGAAGCTGGGCAAGGACATCCCCAAAGCCGACATCCACCGCCATCTGGAGGGCTCCATCGAGCCCGAGGTGTTGATCGCCGTCGCCAAGAAGCACAACATTCCGCTCCCGTCCTACAACGTCGAGGAGCTGCGCCCGCACATCCAGATAACCCCGCAGGACAAGACTCTGCTGGACTTCCTCAAGAAGTTCGACCCGATCGGCAGGGTGTTCAAGAGCAAGGAGGTCATCGCCGACCTGACCTACGGCTCCATTCAGGACGCCCACCAGGACAACGTCAAGTATCTCGAGTTCCGCTACTCGCCTCAGTATATGGCCAAAGCGCACAACCTGGACTTGGAGGACGTCGTCAAGGGCGTCTTCGAGGGCGTGCAGAAGGCGGCCAAGGATTTCGACACCAAAGTCAACCTGACGCTCATCGTCGAGCGCTGGGACAACCACGACCGCGCCCGCGAGGTGGCCGACCTGGCCGCCCGGCACCAGGACAAGGGGATCGTGGCGCTGGATCTGGCCAACGACGAGTTCCACTTCCCGCCCGGCCCGTTCGCGCAGATCTTCCAGGACGCCAAGAAGGCCGGCCTGAAGATCACGGTGCACTCGGGCGAGGCGGGCCCGGCCGACAACGTGCGCGTCTCCATCGAGCAACTGAAGGCCGACCGCATCGGCCACGGGGTGCGCGCCTACACGGACCCGTCGCTGGTCCAGCTGGCCGCCGACAAACAGGTCGTCTTCGAGATGTGCCCCACCTCCAACGAGCAGACGCAGACCGTGGAGAGCATGGATAACTACCCGATGAAGGAATTCCTGCAGGCCGGCATCCCGGTCACGCTCAACACCGACGACCCCTCGATCTCGGGCATCAAGCTCTCGGGCGAGGTGGTCAAAGTGGCGAAACTGTTCGACTTCTCGCTCAACGACTTCCGCCAGATGGAGCAGAACGCCATCGACCACGGCTTTACCACCGACGACAACAAACGCGAGCTGACGCAAGCGTTTGATGCCGGTTTCGCCAGCGCCACCCGTTCGCTGGTGGAGTCGATGACGGTGGACGAGCTGCGCGACTTCGCCCACAAGGGAATCGACGCGGGCCAGGGCACGGAGGCCGAAAAACAGGCCCGCCGCGCCAATGTCGACCGGGAACTCAAGTTTCTAACACAGGACTAAAGAGGACATAGGGCGACGAAAGGATAATTCTCGCCAGATGTTTGACTGCAGAAAGATCTTCAAGCGCCCGGGGGTGCTCGTGCTGGCTCTGGCACTGGCGCTCCTGAGCTCGTTTTTGCCCGCCCGCGCCGCCGACGAGACGGCCCAGGTGATGATGCTCAAGGAGATGTTCGGCTCGGAGCAGACCGAGTGGCGCAACGTCCTGTCCCGCCACGCCGGGCTGCTGGACCAGACCTTCTTCGACCGGGTCGAGTCGCGCATCCGCTGGGGCATCGAGAACAACCACTTCGAGGACTCGATCCGCTTCGCCATCGTGGGCGACCTGGCGGCCATGGTGGCCCACCGCCCCGACATGTATCGCTTCGAGTTGGCCGAGATGTTCGTCAAGGCGGGCAACCTCGAGAACGCGCTCGACCTGGTCGAGAACATCTTGCTCTCGAACCCGAACCACATGCCGGCGATGTTCATGAAGGCCTCCATCAAGCACGACACGCAGCAGCTGCCGGAAGCCTACGAGATCTACAAAGAGGTCATCGAGGGCAAGTACCGCGTGGACGAGTGCTACTACCGCATGGCGCTCATCCAGTATGGCCTGGGCAATGACGACCAGGGCAAGAAGGACCTCGCCGCTTGCTTAGCGGCAAACCCCAGCCATCCGGGGGGCAAGCAGCTCTTCGACAAGGTCAAGCAGATCGAAGACAATATGCGAATTTCGCCGACGGGTGACCCTGGTGCCCCGACGTCGATCAGCCCCTACGATGAAGCCAACAAGATCTTCACCGAGGCCGAGACCCAGATGGCCAAGGGCGACGAGGTGACGGCCGAGACGCTCTACATCAAGGTTCTCACCATCGACCGCAAGCACAAGAACGCCCGCAAGTATCTGGGTGCGCTCTACTACCGCCAGGCCAAGCTCGAGAAGGCCGCCGAGCAGTTCTCGCAGGTGGCCACGCTGGATCCGACCGACGTCGAGAACCTGCACTTCCTGGGCAACACCTACGAGCGCCTCTTCGACACCCGGGGCGACGTGAAGTACCTGACCGCCGCGGTGGATCAGTACAACAAGGCCGCCTCGCTCGACCCCGCCAACCAGATGGTGCAGTCCGAGCTGGCGCGCGCCCAGGGCAAGCTCAGCTCCAGCGCGGCCGGACGGCCGTGAGAGACGGTAGACGGTAGACGGGAGACGGGAGACGGGCTTCCGAAACTGACTCCCTACTCCCGACTCCCTACTCCCTACTCCCTACTCCCTACTCCCTACTCCCTACTCCCTACTCGAACCCAAGGCCGCGCTCGACGGCGACCCGTTCCACTGCGGACAGGTCGCCTTTTTGTTTGACTTCGGCGTAGAGGGCGTCGCCCAGCGGGGCGAAGGGCTGCTCGGGAGGGGTGGCCTCGCCGTTCACGGGCAGGGCCATCTCGACCAGCACCAGCGGCCAGCCGTCGGCGCTCATCGAGGCCTTCAGGCCGGTTACCTCAAAACCGCACTTCTCGTAGGCGCGCACTACGCGCTCGTTGCGCGGGCTGGCGCTGGTTTGCAGCACGATGCGGTCGTGGCCCTCCGACCGGGCGCGGTCGCGCAGGTTGTCCAAGAGGCGCTTGAAGTGGCCTTTGCCCTGCGCTTCGGGCGCCGTGGCCGCCTTACTGAGGTAGATCTCGCCCTCGCCGCGCGGATAGGCCAGCGCCACGGCGGTCAGCTTGCCCTGATCGCGCAGAGCGTAGCTGTAGTCCCAGTCCTTGAGCTGGTAGGTGCTCAGGGGCGTCGGGTTCTTCGGGTCGTGGGGGATGAGGCGATCCAGCGCCAGGATCTCGTCCCCGTGAGCGTTCGTGAGGCCCGGGGAGAGCGGCAGCACCTCGGTGCCCTTCAGGAAGTCCTCCGGGTGGGTCTTCAGCTCCTTGACGACCGAGGCCATCAGCGTGCCGATCCGCTGCAGGGTCTTCTCGTGCTCGAGCCCCACCGCGATGCGGAGCGTATGCATGTAGTGGTCCATGCGGGTGGTCGGGAAGCCCCAGCTGGTGCCGTCCGCCAGCACGATGCCCTCGGCCGCCGCGCGCTGGAACACGCGCCGCTTGATCTCGTTGAAGAGTGGCCCCGCGATATAGCCCTTCTCGCTGGGGGCCTCGAGAATCTTGAGGTAGGCGTGCATGGCCGATTGGGGGTCGTAGTGCAGCGACAGCTCCACGTCGTGGCCGTCCACGCTGACCTTGCCCAGCTCGAGCTCGTCCTTGGGCTCGGGCTGTCCCAGCCCGCGGGCCACGTGCTCGAGCAGCGCGCCGGTGTTGCGCTGGCGCTTGCCGACCATGAAGTCGAGGTACTCGGGCATCGTGCCCTGGGCGTGGTGGGCGTAAAACGTGTGGTCCAGCAGGCGCAGGTTCTCGGCCTTCTGGGCGCTGCCCTCGCGCTCCAGGCGCGCGTCCAACTGGCGGGTCAACGATTCGGGAGCATTGTGCAGGTTGATCATCCCGCCCGGCGTGAGGTCCAGTCCCATCTGGTGAAGCTTGGCCATACTGGGCGTGAAGATCAGCGTCACGTTGGGGGGCACGCCGTCGGGGAAGAGCTTTTGCGCGGTCACCTGGGCGAAGTCCAGGGTGTTGTCCACGACCAGCGTGACGGGCTGTCTCAACTCGCCGGAGCGGCGAGCCAGCTCGGCGGTGAAGCCCTCCAGGTCGAAGTGCTCGGTGTAGAAAAAGGGCGAGATGCTGCGGTCCAGGCACAGCAGGGTGGACTTGCCGTCTCTCACCACGCGGTCCACCAGTTGGACCGGGTCGGCGTCAGCTTTGACCGTGCTCAGCTTGACGTCATTCCCCGCCTGCGGATAGTGCGGGTTGTGACCGGCCAGGTTCTCGAGCAGGAAGTCCGTCTCCCAGTAGTGCGGAGTGCTGATCACCTGCTCGTGGCGCGGCACCAGCTCGGTCAGCACGGTGCGGGTGGCAGCCATTCCGGAGTTGGTGGCCAGCACGCGGCCGCCCTCGAAGCTCTCCATGCGGCGCTGTAAATCCTGACGGGACAGGGGCTGCAGCTCCTGGGACAGGTGCACGGTGTACTGGATGGCCGTGCGCAGCCGGGCGCAGGCCGAGTGGAACGTGTCGGCCACCACGCGGAGATCGGTGTCCGGGTTGCCCAGAACCCGGTCCAGGTCGCGCGCGATGCCGCTCGTCAGCTCGCGGGTGCTGGCCAGAAGCTGGCTGCGCAGCGGATCGGTGGGCCGCAGAGCCTCGAGCTGGTGGAGCAGCGGAGCCACGGTGGCTCGCAGAAGGCGGAAATCGCGGTCGCGCTCGCGCAGGCTGTGTCCCTCCACGGGACGCTCGGGCCGCTGGGCCGCCAGCACGCTGGCCGCGGCCGTGCCGGTGTCGAGCAGGCTGGGGATCTTGCCGGCGCTCTCGGCATACGCCAGCACCTCGGGCGGCTGGGGGCGGAAGCCCATCGAAGCGCCGTCCTGAAGCAGCTGGTAGCGCAGCTTGTCGTTGCCGTCGTGCAGCAGGGTGATCTTCTGGAAGTCGCTGCGGCCGGTGGCGTAAGGGTCGTAATCCTCGTCCAGCACGACCTGCATTTTCGTGCCGCTGGCTTTCAGCGCGTCGTCCAGGGCGGCGCGCTGCTCGGGCCGTAGCGAGCCCTTCAGGCTGACATAGACGCCGTTGTCAAAGCCGCTCGCGAAAGCATCGCGCAGCTGGGGCAGGAACGCCGGAAAATCCCGGCTCTCGAGCGGGACCTCGACCATGCGCCGAGCGTTGTCGCCCGTGCTCAAGAACTGGGTCAGGCTGAGCCTTCCTGGCTCGAAGCGGCACTGCGCCTTGGCATCGGCGCTCACGATGTAACCGCAAGCCAGCTCTCGGAAAGCGTCTCTCGACTGCGAACGGATCATCACCGTGTGCCGGTCGTAGGTCTCGCCGAACACGGGTGTGTTCATCTCGGAGCGCTGGTACTTGATGTGCTGGCTGAACTGCAGCACCCCGCCCTGGTAGACCGTGTTCGGGGAGGGCACGCTGGGGGAGCAATAGTTCTGGTTCGTCAGCGCAAAGAGTTTCCAGGCCGGGTCGGGATGCTTGTCCAGCAGGCGCAGCACGTCCTGGTTGAAGGTGTTGAACGCCGGGTCTGCGAGGGGGGTCGGCGGTCGACGGTCGAAAGTCGACAGTGAGGACGGCGCAAAAGAATCTGAGGCCGGGGGCGGCGGGGCCGCTGCCCGGGTGGGGCGCATCCATGCGAGGGGCATGCTGTCGCGAATCAGCATGCCGAGAGCTTACGCCAGGGGCCTGAAAGGTTCAGGAAACGGGAAGATTGCGGTAGATCAGGCCCAAGGGTATCGCGACCGAGACGGACTCGAGCTCCAGGGTGTCGTCAATCGACACATAGCCTTTCCAGTCCCAGGCGTCGCCAGAACGCAGGTAACGCTCGACCAGAGTCTTGTCCTGAGCGATGAGAACGTATTCCAAGAAGGACGGAAGCGCCTGGTAGAGACGGAATTTCTCACCCCGGTCGTAGCTCTCCGTCGAGGGAGACAAAACTTCGATGAGAAGTTTCGCATCGATCAGAGTGTCGTTCCGACCTTTCAGCAGGGGCACGCCCCCGCACGCGACGGTCAAGTCGGGATACGTGAAAAGCATATGACGCTCGACCAGCAGTTTGACGTCCGAGCCGTAGGTACGGCAGGATCCGTCAGCAAATCTGGCGTCGAGTGCCTGACGCAGGTTGGCGATGATGCGGTCGTGATTTACCGACCCACCGGTCATCGCAAAAATCTCGCCGTCGTGGAACTCGCTGCGGAACTCGGACGTCTCCTCCAGACGGAGATACTCTTCAGGAGTAAAGCGACGTCGTTCGCGGTTGAAAGCGAGCATGCCAGTCACATTCGCCCTTTCTTGTCGCGGTCCCGCACGAAGGCGCGCAGCTCGTCCAGGGGATAGAAGGTGCCGCGCCAGTAGATGCCGCGCTGCTTCTCGGTGAGCCAGGTGGAGCGGGCCATGACGTAGATGAACAGCGGTCCCGCCAGCGGAAACAACGGGCCGCACCAGCGCGAGAGACCCATCATGGGGCCGCTCAGCGTGCCGGTGGCGCACATCCCCAGCCAGGCCAGCACCCCGCCGGGCGTAAACGAGAGCAGGGCCGGCCCGATGGCGATCGCCAGCAGCACCACGCTGGCGAAGAGGGCCAGGCCGAGGTCGAAGTCGACCCCCGCATAGGCATTCTTCTCGAGCCCGTGGATGATGCCGCGCAGACCGATGACCCAGCGCACGCGCACCAGGCCCATCCCGTTGAAGACCGCCTGGCGGAAGCCGCTCCACTTCAGGGCGCGCCCCAGGCTGACGTCGTCGGTCACATCGAGGGCCACGCACCGGTGACCGCCGACCGCTTCGTAAGCGGAGCGCCGCACCAGGTTGAAAGCGCCCACGCCGATGTAGGCTTTGCTCTTGGGATCCTGGGCCTTGTCGGGCTCGAACCGGACCTGGAACATCACGTTGAAGTAGCTGATGAAGACCTGCTCGATCAGCCCGCGCGCGTCCATGTGGGGCGAGATCACCAGGTGGTCGAGCTCGTGCTCACGCATGGCGGTGGCGGCGCGCCGCAGGCTGTCGGGGGCGAAGTGAACGTCGGCGTCGGTGAACAGGATCAGCTCGTGGCGAGCCTTCTCGGCCCCGCGCTGCAGGGCGTGGGTCTTGCCCAGCCAGCCGGCGGGCAGATGCTCGATCGTCAAAACCGTCAAGCGCTCGCGATAACGCTCCGCCAGCCGGTCCAACACCAGGGCGGTGGTGTCGGTGGAACGGTCGTTGACAGCCACCACCTGGAGCTCGGGGTAATCCAGTTGCAGCAGGCTCTCGAGCGCCGGTCCGAGGGTGTGCGCCTCGTTGGCGGCGGCCACCACCACGGTCAGGCCCGGCGGCCGGGGGTCGGGGGCGAAGTCGCGCAGGGTGGGGACCCGACGCGTGGCCAGCAGCATGCGGAGCCACATCCCCCACCAGAGGCAGGCCAGCAGCCATCCCAGGGCGAACCACGGATTCATCGAGAGTGGCTTTTGGACGCCGTCTTCTCGAAGCCTCCCCGGCATGATATAATGGCCGGGTTCAGACGTGTGAGGAAGGGGCGAATCGTTCTTGCCTGAGGATCCCAGAGATAAAATCGAACAGATCCGAGCCCGACGCGGCCGCGACAGCTACCAGCCTGGCGGCGGCGGAATGAATCCCGGGGGAGCCGTCTCCCCGTTCGACAACCGGCCCCAGGTCGGCGTCTCCCAGGTTGGCGTCGACGGAATCGGCATCCCGCAAGACTCCGAGTCGTTCCTCGGCGTCGACTTCAAGAGTCCCTGGCTACGCGACCGCGTCACCCTGAGCCTCGAAGGCCAGATTGCGATGATCGAGCAGCGCGCCACCTACCGCGTGAGCGCCGTCGACCTCGGCTATACCAACCGCATCACCCTGATGCCGCTGCGGCCGGGCATCTACGTGAAGTGCGAACCCACCGGGTGCTACAAGCTGGTCTACAACAACCGCTGACGGCGGTCCGGTCCCTGGCAACCAAGACCCTCCGGGGTCTTTTGCTTTTCATGCTGCTGCTGGCGCCCGCACCGGCCCAGGACGAGGCTCTCCGGGCGGCCCTGAGCGGCGACCTGCCGCGGGCCGAGAGCCTGCTCGAGCCGGCCGATACCCCCGAGAAGGTGATGGCCCTGGGGTTGGTGCGACAGCTCCAGCTCCGCTTCTCGGAGGCGGCCGAGCTGTATCAGGAAGGCGCTCGGAAGTACCCCGCCGAGGCGGCCTTTCGCCTGGGGATGCTCGAGAAAACGCCTGTCCAGGCCGCGATCCGTTTCCGGCATGCCTTGCAGGCCGACCCCTCTCTCAGCCTGGCCCGCTACAACCTGGCCGTGGCCACCCAGAGCAGCCCCGGCCCCTACGAAGGCTCGGCGGGCTGGTGCCTGGTGCGTTTCCCAGGGCAGCCCCGCCTGCGCTTCCTCGAGTTGCGCTCCGAGAACCTGATCCAGGCCCGCTGGATGGCCCAGGGCCAGACCACCGAGGAGGCCCTGCAGGCCGCCTGCGAGTTCACGCGCGAGCCCGACCCCGAGCTCTGGCTGCAGCGTGCCCGGGTCGCCCCCGGGCCCAGGCGTGAGGTGCTGGTCTGGCGGTACCAGCTGGCGGTGCTCGAGCCCACCGGACGCGATTGCGATCTGGCGGTGTGGGGGCCTGCCTTGCTCGACGGCAAGACGCACCTGACGTTTGGCGTGCTGCGCGACGGTCGGGTGGTGGATGCGGCCGACGATCATCCGCTGGGCCTGAGGGTTCCCGAGGGGGGCCACGCCCTGAGCATCGACACGCGGGGCACGGCCCGCGTGTGGACCCGCGCCGGGCAGATCGTGCTGGGCCAGCTCGGGGTGCGGCTCGCGCCCGGCTACCGCTGGAGCCGCCCCCCCGTCTGGGATTTGCTTCCCGCCGGGCCGCTGCGCGACTACTGCGTGGACTCGCCCTTCCTGACGGTCGACCAGCGAAGACAGCGGACCGAGTCGCTGCTGGCCGAGCACCGCCTGTTCGCGCTCCAGGAGCTGGGCAACCTGGCCCTGCAGAGAGGCGACCTGGCCGGCGCGGAGCGGCACTGGCGCCAGGCCCTGGAGACCGACCCGGGCTGGGAGCTGACCGCCTATAACCTGGCCATGGTCGAACTGCTCCAGCATCGTCCCGAGGACGCCCGCAAAGAGCTGGACGCGCTGCAGGCTCGCATCCCGGCCAGCCGGGTGGCCTTCCAGGAACGCCTGCGCCTGGCGGTGCTGCTGCAAAACCCCTACGAGGCGCTGAAGATCTGCCAGGACTACGGGGCGCGGTTTCCTCACGACCCCTACCCCGTCTACGCCGCGGCCGAGATCCTGGCCGACGGCGAGCGCCTCGAGCCCGCGCTCGAGGTGCTGCAGGGTCTCGTGCGGAGCCATCCCGATCTGGCCGAGCCGCGCTACCTGCTGGCCACGCTGCTGGGCCGCAGCGGCCAGGCCCGGGCGCAGATGGATCAACTCCAATGGCTGCTCGACCACGACCCCTGGCCTTATCGCGCCCAGCGCCAGATGGCCGAGCTGATGGAGCGCCTGGGCCAGCACGACCGGGCCGTCGAGCTCGCGCGGGCCTACCTGGGCTCCTTCTGGCCGGTGTTGTTCGAGCCGGCCACCTACTACGAGCTGAGCGAGCGCTACGCGCGCTAACCGGTCGCCAGCCGCACGAGCACGCCTGCGAGCGCGCTGACGGCCAGGACCCGGAGCATGCCCTGGTGGAAACGAAGCAGGGCGACCGTCGCCCCGGTCGCGATGAGCAGCGCCCAGGGATCGAGACCGGACGGGGCGCCGCCCTCGTGAACCTCCCGGAAGAGGGTATGGATGGCAAACCAGACCGACAGGTTCAAGATGACGCCCACCACCGAGGCCGTGATGGCCGACAGCGCGTGGTTGAGGCCGCGCTTGCGGCGCAGCTCTTCCATGTAGGGGGCGCCGGTGAAGATCCAGAGGAAGCAGGGGGCGTAAGTCACCCAGGTCGTGAGCACCGAGCCCAGCACGCCGGCCACCAGCGGCGACAGCCCGCCAGGGTGGCGGAAGGCCCCCATGAACGCGACGAACCCGACCACCTGAATCAGGGGTCCCGGGGTCGTCTCGGCCATGCCCAGGCCGTCCAGCATCTCCCCCGGACGAAGCCAGCCGTAGGTTTGCACCGCCTTCTGGGCGATGTAGGCCAGCACGGAGTAGGCTCCTCCGAACGTCACCATGGCGGCCTGACTGAAGAAGAGGCCCTGCTGCGTGAAGACGCTGCCGGGACCGAGCACGGCGTAAAGGACGCCCACCGGAGCCAGCCAGAGGATGGCCCAGAAAGCCGCCGTCAGCAGCGTGCGGCCCAGGGACGGCCGCTGACGCGGCTCCTCGAGCGGCTCCTCCGGGCTCTTGCGCTCGAAAAGGTCGGGGCGAATCTTGCCCCCCACGTATCCGAAGGCCGCCGCGCCGACAATGATCCACGGAAAGGGGACTTTGAGAAAGAAGATGGCCAGGAAAGAGATGGCCGCAATCCCCCACATCAGGCGGTTGGCCAGGGCGCGCTTGCCGACGCGCAGGACGGCCTCGAGCACGACGCCGATCACGGCCGCCTTGATGCCGAAGAAGAGCGTGGCCAGGACCGTTGTGCCCTGGAAGAGGGCGTAAGCCAGGCTCAGAGCCAGGATGCAGAGGAAGCCCGGCAGAACGAAAAGACCTCCAGCCATCAGGCCGCCCGGCACGCCGTGGTGGAGCCACCCGATGTAGGTGGCGAGTTGCTGCGCCTCGGGTCCGGGCAGCAGCATGCAGTAGTTGAGAGCGTGCAGAAAGCGCTCCTCGGAGATCCAGCCTTTCTCCTTGACGAGGACGCGGTGCATGACCGCGATCTGCCCGGCGGGGCCGCCAAAGCTGTGCAGAGCGACGTAGGCCCAAACGCGGAAGGCCTCGGCGAAGGTCGGTCTCATCGGTTCACGAGGTAGACTCCCGCCACCACGAGCACCACCCCGAGTCCCTGTGAGGGGGTGACCTTCTCGTGGAACCAGAGGACGGCCGTGGCGGCCACGAGGATCTGGCTGACGGCGCTCGAGGTGTGGGCGCTGATCAGGCTCGACTTCTGCAGGATGGCGATCCACAGGATGGCCGAACCGCACCAGCTCAGCGTGGCCGTGAGGCCCCAGACACTGAACAGGGCCTGCCAGATGGTCTCCGCACCGGAGGCGAAGGCCTGCTTGTAGCCCGCGTGGCCGTAGACAGTGGTGACGAAGAACAAGATCCAGAGTGCGATCAAGGGCCCTCCAACAAGATGACGTCGCGCGGGCAGTTCCAGCGCAGGGGAAGGGTGTCGTTGACGCCGCGGCTGACCAGCAGGGTGGTCTTGTTTTGCTGGAAACGGTCCCCGTTCCAGCGATAGAACCAGGCGCCGGGGTAGAGCAAGCCCTTGTGCTCGCGCAGCACGAATTGCGAGCCGTGCAGATGGCCGGCCAGAACGTAGCGGTAGTTTTCGTCCAGGGTG
>JBDHVW010000106.1:0-26658 GCA_039809865.1 Vulcanimicrobiota bacterium | reverse complement strand
CGGCTGAGAACAGCCCATGATCCGCTCCCAAGGAATTACGCCCGATGTTCCTGGCGCCTGTCCTGGCTCGTCTCGGCGAGCTCTGTCGACGGTTTGGGGAGGGTCTGGCCGAGCTGGCCGACGTCGAGAACGCCTGCCGGGCCGCCCTCAAGTTCAGCCGTGAGAACCGCTTCGTTTTCGAGCGGGTGGCCGTCGGCATCGTCATCGATCGGCCCGTGGCCGAGCTGCAGCGCCAGTACCGCGCCGAGCTCGACGCCCAGGAGCAAGCCCTCAAGAGCCTGCTGGAAGCGGCCCGCGAGGGCCGCCGGCGCGGTCTGCAAGACGCGCTCGGCACGGTCCTGAGCACGGCGGATCGCTGCGTGGAGATCGCCGGTCAGATGCGCGAGGAAGAGGAGAAGCGTCCCCGTTTCTCGCCCAATCCCGAGCTGGATCACTTCATCAAGGCGGGCATCAACGTGCTCAACGGGGCGGCCACCCTGGTCGAGATCGAGTGCCGCCTGCCCCAGATCATCGCGCTGGTAGACGGCAACGAGCTGGACGTGGAGCGCTTCAAACGCCTCTACAACCAGCCCGAGCTGGCTGCTCCCACGGTGGAGGCGCTGGCCCAGATGCGGGCAGGCCTGGGGGCCGTGGCGCAGTGCTTCCGCGAGACCAACCCCCAGGCGCTGCTGGACGGCCTGCGGTTGCTGGGGATGGGCTCCACCGCTCTGGCGCTGAGCCTGACCGAGTTCGAGAAAGTGGCCTCGCAGGCCGAATTCCCCTACCTCAATGAGCTGCGCCTGGGCCAGGAGCGTCTGCACCCCGAGACCGACAGAGCCATCTTCCGCGCGCTCTGGGCCCGCGTCGAGAAGGCGTTCTACCACTTCGAGAACGAGATCCGCTCGGTGCGCGAGCTGGCGCTCTTCCCTCTGCTCGAGGCCGCCTGGAGCCGCACCGACGCGGCCACGCGCGAGCTGGGGCGCGAGCTCACCCGGTTGGCTCCCCTCTGGGCCACCAGTCCCACCACGGTGCCGCTGGGGCAGCTCGAGAAGGGTTTCGAGCGTGTGCGTCAGGGGCTCGAGGAGCTGTGGCGCCGGCTCGAGTCCGAGCTGACCCGCCTGGAGAAAGCCCCCCAGTTCGCCATGCTGCGCGAGCTCATTCTGCGCGTGGCCCGCGGGCGCGCCTCGGCCGACGATCTCAAGCGCGCCCTGGAGCACAACCGGCAGACCCAGGAAGAGCTGCTGGCCCAGGCCAGGGGTGAGCTGGGCGATCTGCTGGCGCGCCAGGGCGAGGCCTATGTCGAGCTGGAGCGCTACTTCGAGGACGACGACCCGGCCCACCTGACGCAGGGCTGGAGCATGCTCGACCTGACCCTGCCGCGCATGATCGAGATGAACACCCCTCCGCCGCGGCCCGAGGCGCCCCAGCCGGTGGGCTGCTTCCGCTGCGGCACCCTCAATCCGCCTGGATCGGGCTTCTGCCAGCGCTGCAAGGCCGCGCTGGGCGGCAGCTCGGGTCCGACCGAGTATACCGATATCACCACGCCCCCCGAGGTCACGGCGCGTCCCTCGCACCTGGTGCGCCTCGAGGAGCTGGTGCACGGGCTCGAGAACGGCTCGTCCACCCGCGAGGAGCTCTACGAGGAGCTGGACAGGCAGCTCGACCGCGCCGATGCCATCTGGCGTCAGTTCGAGGCCCAGGTGGTGCCGCTCACCGGCACGGAGCCCACCCTGGACGCGTACGTCAACTTCTTCGCCGACCAGATCAGCACGTTCATGGAAGGCCTCGTCAGCATGCGCGAGGGGAACCTGCGGGGCGGCCTGGCCACCTGCTGGTCCTCCGGCACCGAGCTGGTGGCCCTCAAATCTCGCATCGAGGAGGCGCTCAAGTCGCGATGAGCTCGATTCGACGTCAGTTGGAGATGCTGGGCCGCACGCGCCCGGCGCCGCCCCAGGAGACCCCCCGGCCGAAGGAGGACACGCCTTTCCTCCTGCGCAGCTGGGAGGCCGGCCCCGACCATTGCCACGGGCCCTGGCCGCTGCACGCGGTGCGCGGGTTCTGTCCCCACTGGCTCGAGCGGCTGGGCTTGCCCGAGCTCGATCCGCAGAAAGTGCTTTTCCTCGACACCGAGACCACCGGCCTCGCGGGTGGCTCCGGCACCTACGCCTTCCTGGTCGGACTGGGCTGGGTGGAGGACGGGCGCATCGTGGTCGAGCAGCTCCTCATGCGCGACTTCTCCGAGGAGGCGGCGCTGCTGGGCCATCTGGCCCGACGTCTGGAGGGCTGCCGTGGCATCGTCACCTACAACGGCAAGAGCTTCGACATGCAGCTGCTGCAGACGCGGTTCATCATGAAGCGCCTCAAGCTCGACCTGGAGAGCCTGCCTCACCTCGATCTGCTGCATCCCTGCCGGCGTATCTGGGGGGCGAGCTATCAAGACTGCCGCCTGGAGACGCTGGAGACCGAGCTGCTGG
Source organism: Vulcanimicrobiota bacterium (assembly GCA_039809865.1). Lineage (GTDB taxonomy): Bacteria > Vulcanimicrobiota > Xenobia > Xenobiales > QWHO01 > QWHO01. The sequence continues at coordinate 24,205 of JBDHVW010000106.1, read as the reverse complement.
GCCAGCCGCGCAGCCACGACGTGCCGGGCTGGCTGATCCCCCGCATCTACTTCAACTTCCTGCGCTCCCAGAATATGGGCTCGCTCAGAAGCGTACTGGAGCACAACCGGCGCGACATCCTGGCCCTGATGGGGCTGGTGGGCGCCCTGCGGTCCTGTCTCGAGAATCCGGAGCACCCGCGCGAGTCGCTGGCCGACCTGGGACTGGGTCGCTGGCTCGAGGAGCTGGGTCTGCAGAAGATGGGTTGGCAGCTGATGGAGCGAGCCCTCGAGCGCAGCCTGCCTCCCTCGCACCGCCGCAGCGCCGCGCTGCGCGTGGCCCGCGCCCGCAGGCGGGCGGGCGACACGGGGGGAGCCGCCAACCTGTGGAGCGAGCTGCTGCGCGCGCATCCTTACGATCCGGCCGCGGGGCTGGAGCTGGCCAAGTATCTCGAGCACCAGCAGCGCGACTACAACGCGGCTCTGCAACTGGTGGACGGCGTCTTGAAGCGCCCCGATCTGCCTCCGAGCATGCGGAAAGCCCTGCTCGAGCGGAAAACGCGCCTGACTAAGCGCGTCGCAGCAGCGGGCCCATGATGCGCAGGCGCGCCGCCTTGAGCTGGCGCGCCTTGTACTCCTCGTGCGAGGAAGCGCCCTGGAGGCTGTGGCGGTAGTTCTCCGAGTCCATGATCTGCACTTCGTAGGGAAACAGAAAGTGCTGCTCGCGCGGCGAGCGCTCCTCGAGCTCCTCCAGCATCGCCTCGAGCTCCGGCCCGGCATGGAAGCGCTGCAGGTAGGCGCGGAACTTCTGGGCCATCTTGAAGGTGGGGCTCTGCACCTTGACCAGGTGGCGGCAGGTGAAGCGGATCGAGCGGTAGTCCGGGCTCGAATAGGGGTTGTCCAGCAGCGGGGGAGGGGCGTCGGGCGACTCGTCGTGATGCTGCAGGGCGAAGTCCTCGAAGGTCTGGTGGGGCGACCGCTCTTGCTCGAACCGGGCGTGGAAGCGCTCGAGGTCGAGCATGTTGTTGCGCGAGCGCCCGGGCGTGACGTTGGCGAAGATGATCAGGTTGTGCACGCGCATGTAGCGCAGCACCAGCAGGGCATCGATCTGCTCGGGCACGACCAGCTTGATCCCCAGGCGGTCGTAGACGTCCTGGGCCACGTTGTTGGGCTTGTGGAGCAGCTTGAGGATCAGGGAGTCGCGGCTCTTGTCCTCCTTGAAGTAGATCCCCTCCAGCGGCACCTGGTCGGGTCCGCGTCCCAGACTGAGCTGGCCTGTCTCGGGATCCTTGAAGATGTGGTGGCTGAAGCGGTCCAGGATCTGCCGCTTGATCTCGTGGTAGAACTCGGAGCGGATGGTGTGGTTGAGGTGGCTGATGGTGTGCATCACGCGCAGCACCGCGCACGACCAGGCCTGCAGCGGGTCGCGCTCGGGGCGCGAGGCCCAGACCAGGAGATCGGCCAGATCCTGGGGACGCTCCACCTCGCCCATCACGGTCAGCTCGTCATCGCAGAAGTAGCGCTTGATGAAGGCCACCGCCTCGAGGTGCACCCGGTGAGCCTCGTCGCGGTCGTGCTCGTGGTCGAGATCGTAGCCGTACTCGGCCATGAACTTGCGCGCCTCGACGCGCTCGGAGAAGGCCATGGCCGGCAGGTCGATGGGCGACTCCCCCTCGATGAAGACGCCCAGGATGCCCCAGGCAAAGTCGTACCGGGTGCCGAGGGTTCCGCTCATAAGAGAGCATTTGATCCCGGGAGGCTGTTTTCCTCGGAACGCGAACGTGCGGCGGCTACAAATCTACGAGGGGAGCACATATCGTGGCCGCTGAGGAAGAGAAAGACAGTGGTGGTTCCGACCGCTGGGAGATCCTGTTCGGAATCGTTCTGGCCATCTTTGCCGCCGTGCTGGCGGTATGCGATCTCGGGGCGGGCAAGTTCGGCGACGACGAAAAGCTGGCCGCCAACGACAAGGCTTCGGCCTACCTCTGGTATCAGAGCAAGGGCATCAAGCAGACCCTGGTCGAGGGCCAGGCCAACTTCATGGATTCCATGCTGACCTCGGGCGCGGTGAGCAAGGACCAGCAGGTCAACGTGAAGGAGCAGGTCGACAAGCTCCGCGGCAAGGTCGAGCGTTACGAGAAAGAGAAGGCCGAGATCCTCGAGGGCTCGGCCAAGGTGGGCAAGGAAAACTGGGTTCAGCCCGACGAGAAGGGCGAGCTCGGTCATGTCATCGGCGCTCGCGAGTATGAGCAGAAAGCCAAAGCCCTGGGCGACGTGGGGGACATCTACGACGAGGGGACGCTCTTCCTCCAGATGTGCCTGGTGCTGGGCGCCATCGGGATCATCGTGCGCAACGAGACCATGAAGAAGGCGTTCTTTGCCGTCATGCTGGTCCTCGGCCTTTTAGGGAGCTATTACACCTGGGCTGCCTGGCAGGCGGCCTGGAAGGTCGGCTAGGAGACCGGCCGCAATCTCTCTTGTGGAGTCGGAGGAAACCTCCGCCTCCGCAAGATCTTGGGCAGGCGACCGGCTCCTGGCCACAACAGGAAGTTCGGACCGGCCTTTCGGCCGGACCTCTAGGGGTTGAGCATCTGTCCCCGGGTGGGGCTGAACTGGGGGTAGCCCGGGGACACGCTCAACAGCAGGTGGTGCAACCCGTTGCAGACGACGGTGTAGTGCTCGTCCATGACCTCGAGGGTGTAATTGCTGCCGTTGGAGGGGCATTTCACCGCGTCGGGGTTGATGAAGGACAGGTCGAAGATCGGGTTGCCGGGAGCCACCGCTCCCGACGGGGGATACGCGTTGTTGTCGGTGCGATAGAGCTCGGCGGCGGTGGCGATGGTCCGAATGTTGCTCTGGCAGTTGGCCAGGTGGGCCTTGTACTTGGCCTTGATGAAGTTCGGAATCAAGATCGCCGCCAGAATACCGATGATCACGATGACGATCATCAGCTCGAGTAACGTGAAACCTGCCCTGGCAGTCCTACGCATGGAACCCAGAACCTTCCTCCCGCTCACCCCTGTGGGAGAAGTTCGCGGTCGGATGCTAAAAGTCATTCGGGGGGATAAACGACTTTCGACTCCCAGGCACCGGGCTTGAAGCGAGGATTGGGGATGAACGGCCCCAGCCGGTACTGACCCGAGCTCTCGTGGTAGGCTCCCACCACGTGGTAGCCCTCGATCTGACACGCGGGCTGCTGCGAGCCGATGGCGATCTCTTGCTCGCCCGGCATCAACGAGCCTTCGATGCGGCCCTCGAGGATGTTGACGCGTTTGTTGCCCAGAGCGGTGTTGACCTCCACCCCGCCGCCCACCGGCACCAGCCGATAGACGTAGCTGCCCGTGCCGGCAAAACCCGCCGGCACGTAAGCGTTCAGGCTGCTGCCCCGCATGGCGGAGCGCTCCTCGGCGGCCTGTCCCGGCCGCTCGAACTGGCGCTGGTGCACGGCCAGATCGAAGCTGTCCCCACCGGTCGGCGGCAGCCCCTGCTCGAGCACCAGCGAGGGCGGCTTGTCCGTGCCATGGTAGACCGTGCCCACGATCGCCGCCTGCGGAAACCGCCGCCGCAACAGGCGCATCTGCTCGGTCTGCTGAGCCAGGGAAGGCAGCATCAAAGCCTCCCGAAGGCGACCACCTCGTCCGAAAAGCGGACGAAACTGGCGCGTTGAGGCGAGCACGGCTCGCCCAGACTGCCAACATTGATCACCGCCGGGCCATCCAGGCGAAACGACTCGCAGCCGTACGAGGGATGGAAGATGCCATCCCGCCACCATCCGGGCAGATGGGTATGGCCCACGAACACCACCCGGGCCGCATACTCCGACAGCAAAGCGGAGGCCGCCTCGAAACTGTCCACATCGCGATAGGAACCATCTTCCACCAGCGTGTGGGTCACCACCACATCGCCGTGACGACAGGCCGTTGGGAGCGCATCCATCCAGGCTCGGGCGCCCGGAGTGAGGTACACGCGCAGGCGCGGATCCTCGTCGTGATTGCCCCGCACGGTAGCGACCTTACGTTCGCGCAGCAGGTCGACGCAGGTTTCGTTCCCTCCGCCCGACCCCAGCACGTCGCCAGCGCACGCGAACGGGCCGGGCCAGCCATCCAGCAGCCCGCAGTGGCCGTGCACGTCTGAGAAGACGATCAACTCTGGCTCTTGGAGTGGAGGTATTCGCCGACCACGCCGGCGGCTTCGCCCAGGGCGACCAGGGGCAGGGCCATCGGGCCGGCGCCGAACGCCATTCCGGCGAAACCGAGGGCCGTGATGGCATGGCCCAGAGCGATCAGCTGGCGCTGCGGCGGGCGGTCGGCCCGGAACCACTCGTTGTAGTCGTCCCAGCGCAGGACGTTGTGGGCGGCATACAGGGCGTGTCCCACGGCCAGGGCTCCGCAAACATACGGTCCCGCGTTCTTGAAAACCGAGCCGGCCGGGGCCAGGGCCGAGGCCGAGGCGGCATAGACGTCCAGCGCTCCCACGCCGGCATACACGGCGGTCTTGAGGCGTCCGGTGCGCACCCGATCGCTGTAGGATTGCGTGCTCCCCGAGCCGCTCGCGGCAACCTGAGGGGCAGTCATCGAGACTTGCATTGGTGACTCCTTACTGGAAATACGCGAAGTTGGAAACGGCGGCCCCCAGGGCCACGATGGGCAACGCCCAGGGTCCCATGCCGGCCGCCAGGCCGACATAACCCGCCACCTGCAGGCATTCCCCGAACGCCTGCGTGCGGCAACGCTGAGCTTCATACGGGGTCTTGTCCTCGTCCATCGCGACGGCCACCCGGCTGATGCCATAGAGCGCGTGTCCCACGCCCATCCCGATGTCGAGCCACATGAGCCCCGTGCTGTGCGGCTGCATGAAGTTCAGTCCGGTCACGAAGACGTCGGCGACGTCGGCCACCCCGCGGCTCACGTGACTGGCCGTCTGCTGCAGCTTCCTCTCGCTGTAAGGCAGAGAGCTGTTGTTGACTTGCATCCTCTCACTCACCTCGCTTTCTCTGAACGATGTCGGCGACGAGGGTCGTCGCCACTCCCAAACCTGTGACGGCGGCGGTCCAGGGTCCCCAGGCCAGGGCCTGTCCGGCCAATCCGGCGGCGGTCACGAAGTTGCCGGCGGCGCTGGCGATCTGCCAGGCCGTCTTCTCCTCGTCCTCGTCGCCAAAAAGCTTGTAGAGACCCACCCCGATGTTGGCCACGGCCATCGCGCCCGAAGCGATGCGCAGCGGCATGAAGGCGCCGGCCGCCTGACCCGGGTCGAGCCGATCCAACTGCAGGGCGCCCGAGGCGACCTGGCCCGCCGCGATGCTCGAGCCGCCGATCGTCAGGCTGGCCGCCCCCAGCGAGACCGGCAAGGCCATCTCCAGCCGCTTCCGCCGCTGCTCGCGCTGGTACGGCAGCATGCTCGCCTCGCGCACGTTCATGATTTGTTCTTCCCGATCCGGACGCCGCCGATCACGACGTGGTCCTCCTTGTCCTTGATGCGGCCGCCGTTCTCGAAGTGCTCCAGCGCCTCGGCTTTGGCCGTCTCGAGCGCCGACCCCAGCAGCAGCCGGCGGCCGACCTCGCCCAGCAAATCCTCCGGCTGGATGTTGCGGTGCTCGAACGTCCAGGTCAGCAGCTCGCGGGCCCCCCGATCTTGCCCGGCCTGGCGCAGCAACAGGATGCTACCCGCGTGGGTGCGGCTCAGCTCCTCGACGCTGGAGGGGCAGTCGGGCCACTCCCGGGTGCGCAGGTCGCGCACGAAGTGATACTCGTTGACGGCCTCGCCCACGCTCGGACAGGCGTCCAGCATCGGCTCCATGATGCGCGCCATGGACCAGGCCGAGTCGCCCTCCTGCACCAGCACCTCGCCCAGCTTGCGCGCCTCTTCGGTGTGCTGCGACTTGCAGAGCACGTTCAGGTAGCTGCGGAACAGCTCCGAGCTCGATTTGCCGTCGACCCGCCCGCGCTTGAGCGCCGCCGCCGATTGGGCCAGCGCCACCTTGACCACGTCCGGTCCGCGCAACTTCGTTTGCTCGAGCAGCACCGGGTGGATCTTGAGCAGGTCGTCGGTGGGCGGGAGGTGCTCCTCCGCCGTCTCCAACAGCTCGACGGTCTGGGCGTTGGAGAAGCTCTGCTCGAGGTAGTCGGTGAACGCCCGGCGCCGCGCGCGGAATTCTCCCTCGCTGGGAGAGTGGGTCAGGAGCCTGGCGGTGCGCGCCCCGAGGCCGAGATCGTCGGTCTCGTTGGCCAGTTGCGTGATGAGCTTCTTGAGCTGCTCGCGATTCATGAAGCGCGGCGGCGACTGCAGCAGCTCGTAGGCCGTGCGCACCGCCTCGGAGTCGCGGGCGTTCCCCAGTTTGAAGAGGTCGCCGAGGTCCTTCAGGCCGCCGCGCAGGTCGGTGGCGGAATGCTTCTGCAAAACGCGCAGGTCGGTCAGCGCCTCGGTCGGATCGGGGTCGAACTGCAGCAGAGTGCCGTAGGCCCCCTCGTAGGTAACGGGCTTGCGGAACCAGCTGCGGGGGCTGCTGGCGGGCGGAGCGTTCTCGTGTAGCTTCTGATAGCAGTCGCGCAATTCGTCGTGGTGCTCCGGACGCACGCGCCCCAGGAGGTCGAGGTACGTCTCGGTGGCCTGCGCGAGCTGCGCGGCGGCGGCGTCCTTCGCGAGCCACTGCAGGTCTTTGAGGGCCTCGACCGGATCGTTGCCCACCTCGACCAGCTTGAGGTAAGCTTTCTGGCGCTCCTCGCGCACCTCGCCCGGGGGAGCGGAGGTGAGGAAATCCAGCGTCGTCCGCACCTCGGTCCCGCTCGGCGTGCGCTCGCGCAGGCTTCGGAGCAGCTGGTAGTCTTCTGGTTTGAAGCTGTTCTTGCTCAGGTGCTCGAGGTCGTCCAGAGCCTCCTCGGGCCGCATGCCGACCTCTTCCAGGTGCTCGAGGTGGGCCGCGGCCTCGGGAGGCAGTCTCAGGGAGCGTTCAAAAAGCGCGTTGTCGGAGTGGCTCTGTGAGAACCGCACGTAGCTCTCGGCTCCCCGAGCCAGGTCGGCGTTCTTGGGCAGCTTGGACTCGAGCCATTTGAGCTCGTCCACGGTGTGGTTGTCGCGCAGCATGACCTCGACCGCCCGGGCCGTCTTCTCGTCGCGGGCGTAGAGAAACCCTTGCAGCGCCTGCCCGTTCTGGCCGTCGGTCAGCTCCAGAAAGCGCGTGTAACGATCGAGCTCCTCGGGTTTCTTGAGCTGCCCGAGCACCTGCTCCATCTCGCTCCGGGCGGCGTCCAGGCCATTGAGATAGTTGGCCGCCGTATCCAGGGCGTTGGCGAGCTTCTTGCTGGTCAGCCCGCTCACGGGCATCCTGGCCAGAAGCTCCTCGGCGATCTGCCGCGGTCCGGGAGGCTCGGGCTCGACGGGAGCGGGAGCGGGGGTCGGCGCCGGCGCCGGCGCCGGCGCGGCCGGTGGGGGAGTGGAGGCCGCGGGACGGGTCAGGAAGGCCACCACGGCGTCCGGTCCGTGCAGCTGTTGCTCGCGCAGCACCTGCACCCACTGGTCGACCTTGCGCTCGCGCTCCTTCCCCGGCGCGGTGTGCTGGCGGAGATACTCGCAATGCTCGACGACCTCTTCCACGCTGCCGGGCGTGACCTCGGCCAGCCGCGCGAAGCTGCCGGCCAGGTCGGGCTGTTTCTCGAAGTAAGCGTGGGCGGTGCGCGCGGCGGTCAGGTCCCCGTCGCAGGTCTCCAGCCGGTCGAGGTAGCGGTTGAGGCTGTCGCTGTCGCTGACGCCCAGTTGCTTGAGCTCGGCGGCAGCCTTCTCGGCGCTGCCGGTCAGGGCGGCCATGCGGGTCAGACCCTTCTCGAGGGCCTTCCCCTCTTTCCCCGGCGGCGTCTCCCCGCGCATGACCTGATCGACCGCCCCCAACGGCAGTGCGACCGCGGCCCGCGGCGCGAGAAAGGACAGACTGGTCCCCAGCATGCCATGAGCTTAGCGACCCGCGCTGAAAGAAAGCTGGATCTTGCCGGTCAGGGCAGGTCGGGTAACGGCCAGAGCTGCTTCTCCAGGCTGCGCACCAGAGCCCGCAGCTGCGGCTGCCCCGGGCGTTCGCGCTCGGCCGTCTGCGCTTCGTCCAGGGCCTCCCCCAGCAGGCCGTGCTCGAGGTACACCCCGATCAGGAGCAGCCGGGGAGAGAGCTCTCCCGGCCTGGATTTGAGGCTGGCAGCGGCCTCCTGGCGGGCGAGGGTTACCGCCGCCGCTTCGGCCGAGCCCATCACCTCGAAGGCCAGCTCGCTCTCGAAAGCTTCTTCATCCACCGCCAGCAGCGTGTAGCGGCCGGCGGGGAGTTTCGGGCCAGCCACCTCGTTGCCCGTCGTGCGGCCCGACCAGACCTCGCTGCCGCTTTCGTCGAGCAATGTCAGCCGGGCGGGGCTGAGAGTTTCCAGCCGGAAGCGGGGCGGGCTCGAGAATCGTTCCTGGGCGGAGAAACGGACCCCGGCTCGCGACATCAGGGGAGGGACGGACGCCGTTTGCTGCAGACAGGACACGATGCTTCCTCCCAGGCGCTCCAGGTTCTCTCCTTTGGGAACGAGCGCTCGCGTGCGACCGGGGGGAAGGGACTGGAGAGCGCCGGCAGGGCCGTCGGTCATCCGGGTTCTGGCCGTCCCGATTTCGAGCCGACAGGGGCCTCGGGCAACGTCCGTGTGTCCGTCCGCAAAGGCGGTCAGCGCAACCCGCGCGCCGGCGCGCAGCTCCAGCCGGTCGCCCGGCGCGAGCACGCGCAGCAAAGATGCCGGCGACGTCTCCGCGGGACCGACCACGAAGACGGGACCGACGATGTCCGTCACAACGGCCGCCCGCTCGGCCGCCCAGGCGGCCGCGAGCAGCACCAGCACGAGCAGTGCTTTTCTCATGAGGATGAGACCTCCCAGAGCTGCATTTCTTGCTGTTTTCCCTTGAAGTGGTGCACGCCCAACGAACGCCAGCTCAGACCGGCCAGGTCGGGACCCGCTTCCTGGCGCGTCACGTCGCTGACGAGCACGACCGCCCCCTGGCTGCGGGCCAACCCCTCGATGCGCGCGGCCAGGTTGACGGCGTCCCCCACCGCGGCGTACTCCGAGCGCCGCTCCGAGCCCACGTTGCCCACCACCACGTCCCCGGTGTGGATGCCGATCTTGACCTCGAAGAACCCCGGGCCCGCCGCCCGAGCCTTGAGCTCGCGCAGCCGGGCGACCATCGCCAGGGCTGTGCGCACCGCGCGGGCGGCGTGATCCGGCAACGGCTCGGGGGCGCCGTAGAGCACCATGATCTCGTCCCCGGCAAACTGCTTGACGGTGCCTCCATAGCGGAAGATCACCTCCAGCATGGCCTGGAAGAAGCTGTTGAGCATCGTGATGACCTCTTCGGGAGGGCGGCCCTCGCAGGTCGGGGTGAAGTCGTTCACATCGCAAAAGAGCACGCTGATGCGGGCTCGATGGCCTCCGAGAGCCAGGTTGCCGGGCTCTTTCAGCAGGTTGCGCATGACTTCGGGGGATACGAAGCGCCCGAAGACGTGCCGGAGCTGGCGCCGCGAGCGCTCCAGAGTGGCCTGGCGCCAGGCCAGGTCGAGCAGCCATCCGCCGCCGATCGCGGTCGAGCCGGCCACCACCGGCAGCCAGAGACCATCCGCCAGGGCGATTATGGTCATTTCTAAAAGGGCCAGCCAGCTGGCGATTCCCCCGAGCACGGCCAGCCGCAGCTCGGGGTAGGTCGACCAGGCTCCGCCCACGAGAGCCAGCATCACGATCAGGCCGAAACTGGCCAGGGGAGAGGGTCGGCGGAGGGGCCGCCCCAGGAGGAGCGTGTTCAGCCCGGCCGCGTGCACCTCCACGCCGGCCGTGAGCTGGCCGCGGAGCCGGTCGATGGGGGTGGAGACCAGGTCCTGGAGCTCGAGCGCTCCCGGACCGATCAGCACGACCTTTCCCTCCATCTCGGAGAGCTGCTGACCCGCCTGAACGCGGCGCAGCAGACGGGCGAAGGAGACCCGGGGAAACGTCAGGCCGCCAGCCCCGGGGAAGTTGACACGCAGGGAGCCTCGCTCGACCGGAATGACCCGTGCGCCGAGGCTCAGGGAGTTTTCGGAGAGGCGGAGAGGCTGTCCCTCGGCCAGCTCGGCCAGGCGACCTGCCACGAACCGTGCGCCGCCCTCCTCGGACGTGTAGATCGGCAGACGGCGCACCACCCCGTCCGGATCCGTGATGAGATTGGCGAAAGCGATGTTTCCGCGCGCCTGGGCGGCATACTGCACGACCTCGCTCGACCCCGGCGCGGAGGGCCGGCCGCGGGCATAATCGATCAGCACCACGCGTCCCGCCAGGAGCACCTGGCCCAGACGGAGGTCGGCCTTCTCCAATTCGACCGCCAGTGCGCTTTCCGGCGGCAGATTGCTCCAGGAGCGGGGAAACATGCTGTCGAGCAGCACGACGCTGGCACCGGCCTCGAGCAAGGCCGAGGTGACCCGGGCATAGGCGTCGCGCCACAGCACCTGCGGAACTCCGAGGGTGGCGATGGTGGACTCGTCGAGCTCCACGATGCGGATTCTGGGGTCGACGGGCTGGGGCTCGCGCGCGGCCATCAGGCCGTCCAGAGCGCGCAGCTCCAGGGCTTCCAGTCCGCCTGTCAGTTGCAGCCAACCGAGCGCCACGCCGAACAGCGCGGACAGCAGCAGTGCCGCCACCGGTTTGTCCTTCGCCCGTCCCATCGGTACAGTCTAGTCGCGCCAGGACCCCACCGGCCCTGATCCAGGTCATAGTGAAGAAGCGACGCGAGCCCTAGTGTGAAACCATGGGCGAGCCCCTCACCGCGGTCGACGCAGCCTGGCTCCACATGGAGGAGCCGGGCAATCTCATGAACATCAACGGGGTGTTTCTCTTCGACGGCGCGCTGCGTTGGGAGGAGATGCGCGTGCGACTGGCCGAGCGACTGCTGGAGTTCGAGCGGTTCCGCTGCCGGGTGGTGGAGAAACCTTTTCGGCGCCCCCGCTGGGAGCTCGATCCCGACTTCGACGTGGCCCGTCACGTGGTGCGTCTCGAGCCCACGGAGAACTTGATGGAGCTCGTCTCGAGCCTCTTGAGCCGGCCGCTCGACCGGGACCATCCCCTGTGGCAGTTGCATTGCGTCGAGACCGGCGACGGTTGGGCCTTGATCGCCCGCCTCCACCACGCCATGGGCGATGGCGTCGCCCTGATGCACGTCCTGGGGCACCTGGCGGATCGCGCTCCCGAGACCTACCGGGCGCCTCACCTGCAGAACCATCGCGACCTGGCCTGCTGGGCCCGCTCGGTCGCGGATCTGGTCGGCGACGTCGTGTTGAAGCTGGAGCCGCGCACCTCGCTCAAAGGCGTGCTGGGCACGGCCAAACGGGCCGCCGTGTCAACCGCGGTCGACCTGGAGAGCCTGCGCGCCCCGCGGCGCACGCTCGGATGCACAGTCAACGACCTGCTGCTCGAGGCCGTGACGGCCAGCCTGGGACAGTATCTCGCCCGTCCCCCGGCCGCGCTGCGGGTCGTCATGCCCGTGGACCTGCGGCGACCCGACGACGAGAAGCTGGGCAACCGGTTCGGGCTGGTCTTCGTGCGGCTCCCCGTCGGCACCGGGGAGCCGGCGGCGCGAATGCAGGCCCTGCGCGCGGGGCTGGAGCGCCTCAAGCGCTCGGTGCAACCCCTGCTGGTCTATGCCATTCTCAACCTCGCAGGGCTGCTTCCGGGCAAGCTCGAGAGCTGGCTGGTGCGCTTCTTCGGCTCACGCGCCACGGCCGTGGTGACCAACGTGCCCGGACCCCGCGAAGTGATGACGATCCTGGGGCAACCCCTGCGCGACCTGATGTTCTGGGTTCCGCAGTCGGGCCGGCTGGCGCTCGGGATCAGCCTGATCAGCTACGCCGGCACGGTGCGCGTCGGTGTGGCCAGCGACGCCGCGCTCATTCCCGATCCGCAGCGGATCGTGGCCGGCTTCGAGCAGGCGCTGGCGGCCCGCTTATGACCTGGATCATTGGAGCCCGCCGCCCGGCCCGCTAAGCTGGGCTCGTGAATCCACCCACCAGCGGACGTTTTCCTGCTCACTTCGAAGGTCAGACCTACCAGGTGCTGGATGGCACGACCGTGGAGCAGGTTCTCGGGCAGATCTACCTCGACCAGCACGACGTGCTGGCGGCCACGCTCAACAACCACCTCGTGTCGCTGGATACGCGGCTGGACGGGGAGGCGACCCTGCAGGCCGTGACGGCCGAGCACCGCGAAGGGCAGGAGATCCTGCGCCGCACGGCCGCCCATATGCTGCAGTATCTGTGCCAGACCCATTTCCCCGACATCCGTCTGGAGGTCGGCCAGTCGCTGCAGGGCGGCTATTACTACGAGGTGGAGAGCGAGGAGCCGGTCGCGCTCGAATCGATGGCCGAGCGCCTGACCGCACTGATGGAGGAGCTGGCCGCCGCCGATGTGGTCTTTCGCCGCACCCGCGTCTCGGTGGAGGCCGTGCCCAATCACGTGCAGGACCCCTTCGGTTACCGGCAGGGATTGCTGCGCGCCTGGGCGCGAGCGGTCGTGCACCTCATCGGGCTGGATGGCTTTCGCGACCTGCAGCACGGACCTTACGCCCCCTCCACGCGTCACGCGCGCGGGTGTCGGGTGGTAGCTTATCCCCCCGGATTGATCTTGCGTTTCCCCAGCACCGTCCTCACCTCGCCGCAACCCGGCGAGCAGGACCAGCGACGGCTCTATCAGGCCTACCGCGAGACGCGGGAGTGGAACAAGCTGATCGGCATCGCCTCGGTGGGCGACCTGAACGCCGCCGGCCTCGAGGACCGGGTCTCCCAGGTCATTCAAATGACCGAGGCCCTGCACGAGAAGAAGATCGCCCAGATCGCGGACAGCATCAAGTCCCTCTCGGACCGGCCCCGGATCGTCTGCGTGGCCGGTCCCTCGTCGTCGGGCAAGACCACGTTCGTGCGCCGTCTGGCCGTGCAATTGCAGGTCAACGGGCTGCGCCCCACGCTGATCTCGCTGGACGACTACTATCTCGATCGGCAGGACTGTCCGAAGGACGAGCAGGGGGACTACGATTTCGAGACGATCGAGGCCCTCGATCGCCCGCTGATCGCCGCGCAGATCGCCGCGCTGGCGGGCGGCGGCTCGGTCGTCGTGCCCCGTTTCGACTTCGTGCAGGGCCGGCGCAAGAGCGAGGGGGTTGCGATGAAGCTCGGCCCCTCCGACGTGCTGGTGCTGGAGGGCATCCACGCGCTCAACCCGGACCTCTTGCCGGGACTGCAACCCTTCCGGATCTTCGTCTCGGCGCTGACCCAACTGATCATCGACGAGCGCAACCGCATCTTTACCTCGGACGCCCGCCTGCTGCGCCGCCTGGTGCGCGACCGCCGCTACCGCGGCACCTCGAGCGCCGACACCATCGCCCGCTGGCCCAAGGTGCGCGCTGGCGAGGAGCGCTGGATCTTTCCCCATCAAGAGCGTGCCGACGCCATCTTCAACTCGACCCTGCTCTACGAGACGGCGGTGCTCAAGCCATTCGCCTGGCGCTACCTGCTGGAGGTCCCCCGCACCCACCCCTCGCGCGTGCGCGCCTACGAGCTGCTGCGCTTCCTCGAGCTTTTCGTGCCGGTCTTCCCCGACGCGATCCCCGCCAACTCGGTGCTGCGCGAGTTCATCGGGGGCTCCGGCTTCGATTAGCGCAGCGCTCTGGCGTGCGCCTCGGGGGTGTAGTCGAAGCGGGCGTCCTCCCAGAAGAGCATCCAGGTATAGCCCTTGCGAGCCGCCGTCTGGACCTGGTGCGCCATCCCGCGGGCGGGGTCGGCCTCGGTGATGCCGACCGAGGCGTTGGGAGGCAGGTTGAGGTCCCAGGCGTTGGGGATCTTGTCCACGTCCTCGTAGAGGTGGAAGGTGTAGAGGAACTTCGTGTCCGGGAACTTCTCGCTCAGGTAGGTCCAGTGGCGCAGCTCGCGGTAATTCTGCACGCCCACCGTGATGGTGGCGCCCGGGGCCTCCTGGTGGACCATCGTCACCAGGTCGTTGACCAGCGCCTGGCGCTCGGCCTCGCTCACGTCCGCCACGCCGTGGATCTCGTTGACCAGGTCCCAGACGATGGGGCGGTCGCCGAACTCGCGCACGAAGGGGCGCAGCTTCTCCACCAGCGCCTTGCGCGCGGCGGGATCGTGCATCGCCCGCTGGATCGTCTGGTTGGGAATGGCCCCGTCGAGCAGCGTGAAGATGAAGTTCTTCTGGCCATACTGGTCGGCCAGGTCGAGCGCCTCGTGCATGGCCTGAATCTCGGAGGGGCCCACGCGGACGCCCCCCGCGGTGGCCCGGGTGTCCAGGCCGCCCAACCACCGGAAGCTGTCCAGGCCGTTCTTCTGCTGCTCGGCGAACGTCTTCTCCAGGCCCGGCTGGACGGTCTTCCAGTCGTGCAGGTCGCCGAAAACGATGTAGCGACTGACGCCGTGCTTGACTTGCGCCACCTTCAGCGGACGGGGCTTGCCCCCTACCCGCAGCAGCGGACGCTCCTCGGCCGCCGCCGTCGTGACGGCGTCGGACTTGACGATGCGCGCCTCGGTGATCTTCAGCACGCCGTCGGTCGGGGAGCTGACGCGAACCTTTACGTTCTGCATGAGGAGGCCCGGGTCGAAGCCCAGCTCGGTGCCGCCCTGGAAGCTCTCTCCGGCCGAGGTCGGATCGTAGGTCAGGGTCAACACGCCGTCCCTGTAGTTGGGATTCTCGGCCACCGGCAGCCCGGCGTTCCAGTTCGTGGTCTGCCGCGCCCCGGCGCTGTCCTGGGCCACGATTCCCACCGAGACGTCCTGGTGGCCGCGCAGCTCCTCGGGGATGGCGATCTTCACCTGCAGCGCCTTGTCGTGCAGGTCGAACACCGGCTGCTCGAAGGAGAACTCGCCGTAGCCGTCGCTGACGACCAGCGGCTGCTCACGGTCGAGCACGCTGTGGCCCCCGGGGATGGTCACGCCGATGATGCCCGCCACCGCCCCGGCCGCCATCAGGCCGGCCGCCAGGCCGTGCTTCCAGGTGAGCTTGCGGGGCTTCTCCTCCTCTTGGGCGGGCGCGGTCTTCCCGAGCTCCACCGTGTCCGGGCTGGACCCGGCGGGCAGGCGAACGCGAGCCCCGGGTGGGGCCTTGCGTTCCAGGGGGCTGGTCAAGGGCGGAACCTGCATAGGCTCCCCGAGTCTACGTCAGCGAGCTAAAAACTTGCTGAAGCCGAAGTCGTCCACGGCCGGATCGAGGCCGTCCTGCCACGATCCGTACATCGGGTTGGGGAGCACGTACCACTCGGTGCCCCAGCGGTCGCGATTGCGCTCGACCTCGGCGAACCGGTCCTGCTCGGGGTGGGCGCTCTTCACGTAGGGGAGAAAGTCGGCCAGATCGTCCCCGAAATACTCCACCACGTGGTTCTCGAGCTGCACCTCGATGCGGCGCCGCTCCTTGGACCCCTGCGATTTCGTGAGCAGCTCGGCGTCGCCCCACACCTGGGCCGCGCGCAGGTCGGCGTCCTTGTCGCCCAGGCGCAGTCGGTCGCGGTCGGGCCGGCTCACGCCCAGGTCCTCGAGCAACTCGGCGGTGGCCTCCTGGCCGCTGGTCGGCCGGTTGGACAGGTAGAAGACCTTCACGCCGCGACTCTCGGCGTGGCGGATGAACTCGACGGCGCCGGGAACGCTGTGCTGAGCGCGCGGCTCGCGCGCCTGGTAATCGAGCCAGGCGCTCCAGGTCTCCGCTTTGAAGCTCGTCCCGTTGAGGATGAGGTAGGACTGATAACCGCTGTTATCGATGACGGTCTCGTCCAGGTCCATGATGACGGCCATCGGCCGCTCGACCCAGACGGGACGCTGGTCCGGACCGAGGACCCGTTCGCGCACGACGGCTTTGCCACCGTTGAGGGCGATGAGGTCGTCGAGGTTGTGGGTGGCCACCCCGTAGGCCTGCAGGCACAGGGCGCGATATTCGGCCGAGCGCTGCATCCACTGTTGGCCCTGGAGGGCGGGGCTGGCGGGCTGACCGGCCACGGTGGCGGTCAGCAGAGCGAGCAGAACGAGTTTCTTCACCCGGCCGCGGTTCGGCTCTTGGAAAGCGCCTCCTGCCCTTTGGCCGTGAGCCGGTAGACCGGCAGGAAGGGAGCTTCCGAGCCTTTGGCCGGGCAGAGGTTTTGCAACGAGCATTTGCCGCAACCGGTGCCGCAGGTGGGCGAGCTGTCGTAGGCTTTGCCGACATACTCGCGCGCGGCCAGAAGCGCCAGCAGGCCTTCCACGGCGGCGCTCTCGGTGGAGAGCTCGCGGGCCAGCTCGGCGGCCGTGCGGGGCTGGGTGAGCAGCGGCAGCAAGCGGTCGATCATTTCAGCACCAGGTAGGCCAGCAGCCCCAGCACGTAAGCCACCAGCAGCTGGTAGACGACCGAGAAGGCGGCCCACCGGGTGCCGAACTCTTGCTTGAGGGCTACCACGGTGGCGACGCAGGGCGTGTAGAGCAGCAGGAAGACCAGGTAGGCCAGCGCTCCCGCCGGGTGCAGCACGGGAGCCAGCGCGCCGGCCAGGCCGCCGGGGGCCTCGGGCTCGGGCGGGGAGAACTGAGGCAGGCCGAACATCTGGGGCACGGCGTTCAGGAAGGCCCAGCAGGCGTGCAGAAAGCTGGCCCCGAGCTGGTGCAGGCCCGCCAGGAACGTGAGCGGGGCCACCGGATCGGCGCCCAGGTAGCTGACGCCCAGCGTGCCGATGACCACTTCCTTGGCGATGAAGCCCGGGATGAGGGCTCCCACGAGCCGCCAGTCGGTCACGCCCATCGGCGCGAAGATCGGGACCATCAGTTGGGAGAGCTGGCCATACAGGCTGTCCTCGGGGCGCGGACCGCCCACGTTGAGCAAGAGCCAGACGACCAGCACGGTCACCATGATGGCGCCGCCGGCGCCCTTGATGAAACTGAAGGTGCGCAGCCAGGCCTGGCGCAGCGTCAGGCGCAGGGTAGGCAAGCGGTAGGCGGGCAGCTCCATGGCTCCACTGGACAGGCCGGCGGGGGCGAACTTGCCCAGCACCGCGGCCGTGGTCAGGCCGATCGCCAGACCCAGCAGGTAGAGTCCGAAGACCACCAGGGTGGAGTGACCCGGGAAGAAGACGCTGGCAAACAGCACGAACACGGCCAGACGGGCGCTGCAGGCCGTGAAGGGGATGGCCAGGCTGACGCGCAGACGGTCGCGGAAATCCTCCATGGTGCGGGTGGCGTAGATGGCCGGCACGTTGCAGCCGAAGCCCAGCATCAGGGGGATGAACCCGCGGCCGGGCAGGCCCGCCCAGTGCATCACGCGGTCCGCGATGAAGGCGGCGCGGCTCAGAAAGCCGCTGGCCTCGGCGAAGCTCATGGCCAGGTAGAGAAAGAACAGGACCGGCGCAAAGGCCATCACCGTGCCCACGCCTCCGATGATGCCGTCGGAAAGGAACGACTGCACGATGGCCGGCAAGGAGCTGCCCGCAATCCAGCCCGCGAAGACGGTCTGGACGTCGCCCACGAAGGTGATCCACGGGTCGCTGAACAGGAACGTGAAGCGGAACACCAGCAGCATTCCGGCCAGGAACAGGGGCAGGCCGAGCCACGGATGCAGGAGGAAGCGGTCGATTTTCTCGGTCAGAGCCGGGGGGACGTGCTGGCGCTCGAGCACGCGCTGGGCCATGTCGTGCGCGGTGCGATAGCGCTGACCGGCGATCTCGAGGAACGGATCCACCCCCAGCTCGGCCCGCAGCGCCTCGGCGCGCTCCTTGACCGGGCCCGGCAGGCTCACGCTCTCGCCGGCCAGGGCCGCCAGGCTCAGCCAGCGGCGCTCGGACCGCTCGGGCATGAGCCTCTGGAGCTCCTCCGAGGCGCGCTCGATCGCATCCGGGTAAGTCACCAGCGAGCGAGGCGCGCCGGCCGCGCTCATGGCCTGCTCGCCCAGGGAATCGACTCCTTCGCCCCGGGAGGCCACCAGCGAAACCACGGGCATGGCCAGCTCGCGACTCAGCGCCTCGGCGTCCACGCTCAACCCCTTGGTGCGGGCTTCGTCGACCAGGTTCAGAGCCACCACGACCGGGTGGCCCATTTCGGAAAGCTCCAGCGTGAGGTAGAGATTGCGCTCGAGGTTGCCCGCATCGACCACGTTCACGACCACGTCCGGGCGCAGGCGCAGCAGCTCGTCGCGGGCGATGCGCTCCTCGGGGGTGGTGGCGGCCAGGCTGTAGCTGCCCGGCAGGTCGACCAGCTCGAGCGACCGTCCCTGCAGGAGGCAGTGGGCGCTCAGGCGGTCGACCGTGGTGCCCGGCCAGTTTCCGACTTCGAAACGGGAGCCCGACAGGGCGTTGATGAGGGTGGTCTTGCCGACGTTGGGATTGCCGACCGTCAGTAGCAGGCGCTGGGCCTGCGCAGCGGCGGCGGCGGCCACGGGCTCAGCTGAGCTCCAGGTGGATCTGCCCCGCTTCTTGCGCGCGCAGGGCGATGAAACTATCGCCCAGGGCAATCTGGAAGGCCCCTCCCAGGGGAGCTCGGCGCACGAGCCTCACGTCGGCGCCGGGACGGAAGCCCAGCGCTACCAGGCGGCGCACGAAAGGAGGGCTGCCGGAAAGACGGGAGATCTGGGCCTTCTGATCGGGCTCGAGCATGTTGAGAGTACGCATCGCTGGTCAGAATATAGTCGACCCTGCCCCCCTCGTCAAGGCTTGCCTAACTATTGGGTGCAGGGGTGCCTGCGGCAGGAGACGGGGGAGCGCGTCCGGAAAGGCGCCGCCGCAATGGAACAGCACCAGCTGTCGGCGGGTATCAAGGGTATCGGGCATGCCGTCCCTCCCCGGGTGGTCACGAATCGCGAGATGGAGACGATCGTGGACACCTCGGCCGAGTGGATCGAGACCCGCACGGGCATCCGCGAGCGGCGGCTGGCCGAGGGCCACGTCTGCTCCTCCGATTTGGGCCTCGAGGCCGGTCGTCGCGCTCTGGAAGACGCTGGCCTGCGCCCCGAGGAGATCGATCTCGTGATCGTGGCCACGCTGACGCCCGATACGTTCATGCCGGCCACCGCCTGCATCATCCAGGAGAAGCTCGGCTGCAAGCGCGCGGGAGCTTTCGACCTGGCCGTGGCCTGCTCGGGCTTCGTTTACGCGCTGGCGGTGGCGGACCAGTTCGTGCGCACGGGTGTGATGAAGCACGTGCTGGTGGTAGGGGCCGATACCCTGTCGCGCGTGACCAACTTCGCCGACCGCTCCACCTGCGTGCTCTTCGGCGACGGCGCCGGGGCCGTGGTGGTGGGCCCCGTGGCGGAGGGCGACGGCATCCTCTCCTTCGACCTGGGCTCGGACGGAGGGGGAGGCGACCTGCTGGTCATCCCGGGCGGCGGCGGCAAGAAGCCCGGCTCGCGCCACGCCCTGACCCGCGAGGAGTGCTGCATCCAGATGGAGGGCAAGATGGTCTACCGCTTCGCGGTGCAGGCCATCGGCGACACGGCCATCTCGGCGCTGCAGCGCGCCGGTCTGGGCCCCGACGACGTGCACCTGTTCATTCCCCACCAGGCGAACTCGCGCATCATCGAGGGGGCGGCCAAGCGACTGGGCGTGCCGATGGAGCGCGTCTTCGTCAACGTGGACCGTTACGGCAACACCTCCAACGCCTCCATTCCGATCGCCCTGTACGAGGCCCGCGAGGCCGGCCGCATGAAGGCGGGCGACATCGTGTCCGTGGTCGGCTTCGGCGGCGGTCTGGCCTGGGCCAGCGCCGTCCTGCGCTGGACTTAGGGCTTGGCGGGCTTGATCTCCAGCGCGAAGTCGCCTTCGTAGCGCACGTCCACCAGCGCTCCCACGGTGGGCGGCGGGACGCCCTCGCCCAGTTGGAACGTCAGGCGTCGGTTGCCCACCTGCAGGTTGAAGCGGTCGGCGCTGAGCGAGCTGACCATGCCCTGGGCGATCCCGGAGGTATCCCGGGCCTGATCGCCGGGATAAACCGGCTCGTAGCGCTGGGTGCGCAGCGCCTTCTTGCTGAGCAGGAACACGTGCAGCACCACGCTCGAGACGCAGATCAGCAGGAACCCTATCAGCATCCGTTTCCGAATGTCTTTCTCGCTCACAAAACCTGTCTTCTGGGCCCCCAGGAACTTTCCCGCTCGTCCCAGAAACGTCCCGGCGCCGAGTTGCGCAACGCGGCCCGGCGCTCTCAAAGGGGTTGGTCCGGGGGGACCCGGAACCAGGTGACGGAGGAATCACACAATGGCGATGAAGTGCCACGAAGTTGATTACGTCGTGATGGGCGACGATATGCAGATGGTGGAGATCGAGCTCGACCAGGGCGAGTCCGTGGTCGCGGAAGCCGGCGCCATGAACTACATGGAAGACGGCATCACGTTCGAGACCAAGATGGGCGACGGCTCCAAGCCCGAGACGGGCTTCTGGGGCAAGCTGAAAGATGCCGGCAAGCGCATGCTGAGCGGCACCAGCGTCTTTATGACGCACTTCACCAACACCGCTCCGGGCAAGAAGAAGGTCGCGTTCGCGGCCGCCTTCCCGGGCAAGGTCATCCCGGTCAATCTCAACGATGTCAACGGCACGCTGCTGGTCCAGAAATCCTCGTTCCTGGCCGCGGCCATGGGCACGGGCCTGGATATCGCGTTCACCAAGAAGTTCGGTGCCGGGTTCTTCGGCGGCGAGGGCTTCATTCTGCAGAAGCTGACCGGCGACGGCATGATCTTCCTGCACGTCTGCGGTACCGTGGTCAAGCGCGAGTTGCAGGCCGGCGAGACCCTGCGTCTGGATACGGGCTGCCTGGTGGCCATGACCGAGGGCGTCCACTACGACATCGAGCAGGCGGGCAACCTCAAGTCGATGTTCTTCGGCGGAGAGGGCCTCTTCCTGGCCACCGTCAAGGGCCCGGGCACGGTGTGGGTGCAGAGTCTCCCGTTCTCGCGCCTGTGCGACCAGATTATCTCGCGCATCCCCCGCACCGGCGGCAACAGCGGCGGATTCTCGATCAGCAGCGGGACCTAGGTTCCGTCTGAAAGGGGCCCCCCTGCGGAAGGGGGGCCTTTTTTCTTGAGGAAGGGTTTTGGATGCGCTACCTTTGCCTGTTTCTCATGCTGACGACCCTGGCTCTGGCCGAGCCCCTGGTGGTCTTCGAGGCCAATGGCGGCCTCACACCCCGCGGGATGGGGCATTCCGAGCTCCGCATCCAGCCCGACGGCAAGTTCGAGTGGTATGACCAGATGGCCGACAAGTGGCGGTCCACCGCCATGAGCAAGGCCGACCTGGAGAAGCTGCGCCAGGCCTTGCGGACGACCGACTACAAAGCCTGGGCCGCCCAGGACCCCAAGGCGACCCGTCCCAGTGCCGCCGACGGTCCCGACTACACCCTGACCGCCGGCAAGCACGTGCTGAATCTCTGGCAATTGAAGGAAAGTGAGAAGGTTCCCCTGGTCGTGCTCGTCCGCAAGCTCCAGTCGACCTACCAGAAGTGATCACCCGCCCGCGCGACCTGCGCACCGGGAAACCGGTCTGGAGACACTACCGCGCTCCGTCCATCCCCCTGTCCCGGATGCGCTCGCGCGAGCGAGCCGACGTGGTCGTCGTGGGCGCGGGCGTCAGCGGCGCGATGGTGGCCGAGGCGCTGGCCGAGGAGGGGATGTCGCTCGTCATGCTCGACCGGCGCGGTCCCTTACGGGGCTCGACCGCCGCGACCACGGCCCTCCTCCAGTACGAGATCGATCTGCCGATGGTGAAAATGGCGCGGGTCATCGGCCGCCAGGATACGGTGCGGGCCTGGCGCCGCTCGCGATTGGGGTTGGAGAACCTGGCGGCCCACATCGAGCGGCTGGGCTTGCGCTGCCGCGCGGCGCGGCGTCCGTCCGTCTACCTGGCGGGGGACGTGCTGGACGCGGAGGGGCTGCGCGAGGAGCTCGCGTTTCGCAACGCGGCCGGCTTCTACACGGAGTACCTGACGGCGCCCCGGCTCAAGGAGCGCTTCGGCCTGCGGCGCAGTGGGGCGCTGGTGGTGCCGGGCGACCTGGAGCTCGACCCGGTCAAGCTCGCCTCCGGCCTGCTGCTGCGCGCGATCTCGCTGGGGGTTCGCGTTTTCGCGCCGGTCACGGTGGAGACGGTGGAGCCTCATGCCCGGGGAGTGTCGGTGCATACCGATGGGGGCAGCGTCGAGGCGCGCCACCTCATTTTTGCGACGGGCTACGAGATTCCCAGGCCCGTGAAGCTGAAGGGGCATCAGATCCACTCGACCTGGGCCATCAGCACGCCTGCGCAGCCGGGCAAGCTGTGGCCCGAGCGGGCCTTCATCTGGGAGTCGTCCGACCCCTATCTCTACGTGCGCGCGACCTACGACGGACGCGTCATCTGCGGGGGCGAGGACGAGGAGTTCACCGACGAGCAAGCCCGAGACGCGCTGATTCCGGCCAAGACCGCGATCCTGCAGCGCAAGCTGGCGGCCTTGCTGCCCGAGCTGGACGTGACCGTGGAGAACGCCTGGACCGGCTGTTTCGGGGGGACCTCCAACGATCTGCCGACCATCGACGCTGTCCCCGGCCTGCCGAATTGCTATGCCCTGCTCGCTTTCGGGGGCAACGGGATCACGTTCTCGCGCATCGCTGCCGAGGTCATGCGGTCTGTGCTGACGGGCGGCGAGGACCCCGACGCCGACCTGTTCCGCTTTGCGAAGAAGCAGTAGGGAGCCGCAAGCGAAAGGTCGTGCCGCGCCCGGGCGTCCCCACGGCGTCGAGCGTCCCGCCATGGGCTTCCACGAGGCTGCGCGCGATCGCCAGGCCGAGTCCCATGCCACCGGTGTGGCGGGCGCGAGAGGGATCGAGCCGGGTGAGCCGGTCGAACACGCGGTCGCATTCGTCCGTCGTCAGACCGGGCCCCTCGTCCTCCACGTCCAGCCCGTCGGGCTGCAGACGCACCCGCACGCTCGTGCCGGGATGGGTGTAGCGCAGGGCGTTGTCCAACAGGTTGTCCAGGACCTGGCGCAGCCGTAACGGATCGCCGCTCGCGCGGGGGTGGGCCCGGTCAGCAGCTCCAGGCGCAGGCCCAGCGCCTCGGCCCGAGCCCGGTGGGCCTCGACCGCCTGCCGAGCCAGCTCGGCGAGCTCGATCGGCTCGGGCTCGAGGATTTGCTGCTCCCCTCGCGAGAGCGCCAGCATGTCCTCGATCAGCTTGCCGAGACGCGCGGATTCGCGCAGACAAAGTCCCATCGCCTCGACGTACTCCTCGCTGGAGCGTGGCCGCCGCAGCGTGACCTCGAGCGTGCCCTGCACGTTGGTGACCGGCGAGCGCAGCTCGTGCGAGACGTCGCGCATGAAACGCTTCTGCTCCTCGAGCAGATGGCGCAGCCGGCCCACCATCGTGTTGAGCGAGCCGCCCAGTGACAAGAGCTCGCGCTCGTAAAAGTGGTCGGGGATGACCGCGCGCGGGTTGCCGGACGCCACCTCCTCGGCCGCCCGCTCCATCTCCTCGAGCGGAGCCAGCAACCGTCGGGCCAGCGTGCGGGCGGCCAGAAAGGACGCGAGGCAGCCCAGGAGCTCGCAGACCACCAGAATCAGCGCCAGGGTGGCCAGGGTCCCCCGCAGGGGGGCGGTCGGCATGGCCACCATCAGGACGTATTTCCGCTGGATCGGGACGTAGATGGCCCGGAACGGTTGGTCGTCGAGGAGCAAGTTGGCGAATCCAGGGGTGCCTTCCAGCGCCTCCTGGCGCAGCAGCGGGTCGAGCCGTAAGGCCCGCGAGCCGGCCACGCGCACGCCTTCGGGCGTCTCGATGCGAGCCAGCCGGGGGTAGCCCGCGCGCCCGAGCGCGCCCGGAGGGGCCATGGACAGATGCACGTGCAGCTTGCCCGTGGGACTATCCAGAGCCGAGGCGGCTTCGGTCTGGCTGATGGTCCAGAGAGCCAGATCGAGCTGGCTGTAAAGCGCGCGCGAGCTTCCCGCGTAAGCCAGCAGGCAGCTGAGGCTCAGCACCGCCATGGAGAGGCCCGTCAGCGAGGCGATCAGGCGCTGGCGAAGACTAGTGGGCGGCCGCATCGGTTCGGAGCACGTAGCCCGCCCCGCGAATCGTGCTGATGTAGTCGGGACCCAGCTTCCCCCGCAGATGGCGGATGTAGACGTCGATGACGTTGGAGCTCGGCTCCTCGTCCGTCTCCCAGATGTTCTCCCAGAGCGCCGTGCGGGTAATGACCCGGTCGGGCCGGCGGAGCATGTATTCCAGCAGCTGGTATTCGCGCGAGGTCAGCGC
>JBDHVW010000105.1:0-27136 GCA_039809865.1 Vulcanimicrobiota bacterium | reverse complement strand
CGGGGGGCGCGTTACGCGAGTCGTGCGATCATGTTCGCCCATGTCGCGTAACGCGGTCCGGTCCGCCCGGGGGGGCGCGTTACGCGAGTCGTGCGATCATGTTCGCCCATGTCGTGTAACGCGGCCTGGTCCGCCCGGGGGGCGCGTTACGCGAGTCGTGCGATCATGTTCGCCCATGTCGTGTAACGCGGCCCGCCCGCCCGGGGGCGTTACGCGTTCCACCCAAAGCGCAGGCCTACAGCATGGGGACGTCGACGCCGCGTTCCCGCGCCACGTCTTTAGCGCGCTCGTAGCCCGCGTCCGCGTGCCGCAGCACCCCCATGGCGGGGTCGCTGTTCAGCACGAGCTTCAACCGCTCCGCCGCTTCATCGGTGCCGTCGGCCACCACGACCATGCCTGAGTGGAGCGAATACCCGATGCCGACGCCCCCGCCGTGGTGCACGCTCACCCAGTGGGCGCCGTTGACCGCGTTGATGAGGGCGTTCAGAATCGGCCAGTCGCCGATGGCGTCCGAGCCGTCCCGCATCGCCTCGGTCTCGCGATTCGGCGAGGCCACCGACCCGCTGTCGAGGTGGTCGCGCCCGATGACGATGGGCGCTTTCACCTTGCCCGAGCGCACCAGCTCGTTGAACACCAGCCCCATCTTCTCGCGCTCACGATACCCCAGCCAGCAGATGCGCGCCGGCAGCCCCTGGAACTGCACGTGCTTCTGGGCCTTCTCGATCCAGCGCTTCAAAGCCGCGTCCTCGGGAAACGTCTCCAGCACGGCCTGATCGGTCACGTGGATGTCGGCCGGGTCGCCCGAGAGCGCCACCCAGCGGAACGGGCCCTTCCCTTCACAGAAGAGCGGCCGGATGAACGCCGGCACGAACCCGGGGAAGTCGAACGCGTTCGGGCACCCCGCCTTCTGCGCCTGGGCGCGCAGGTTGTTGCCGTAGTCGAAGACGATGCTGCCCGCCTTCTGCAACGCCAGCATCGCCTCGACGTGAGCTCGGGCGGACAGGAACGAGCGCCGCTCGTACTCCGCCGGGTCGCTCTTGCGCAGCTCCAGCGCCTCGGCGTAGCTCATTCCGTGGGGCACGTAGCCATTCAGCATGTCGTGGGCGCTGGTCTGGTCGGTCACCACGTCCGGGATGATGCCGCGCTTCACGAATTCGGGAAAAACGTCGGCCGCGTTGCCCACCAGGCCGATGGACAGCGCCTCGCCCCTGGCCTGCGCGTCCTGAGCCAGCTTCAGAGCTTCGTCGAGCGACTCGCAGAGGCGATCGCAGTAGCGTGTCTCCACGCGCCGCTGGGCGCGGGCTTTATCCACCTCGACCACGATGGCCACGCCCTCGTTGAACGTGACGCTGAGCGGCTGGGCGCCGCCCATTCCGCCCAGTCCGGCGGTGAGCGTCAGCTTGCCTTTGAGCGTGCCTCCGAAGTGCTGGCGAGCCAGCTCGGCGAGCGTCTCGTAGGTGCCCTGCAGGATGCCCTGCGTGCCGATGTAGATCCAGGACCCGGCGGTCATCTGGCCGTACATCGTGAGGCCGGCCTTTTCGAGCTCGCGGAACTTCTCCCAGGTGGCCCAATGGGGCACCAGCATCGAGTTGACCAGCAGGACGCGCGGGGCGTGGGCGTGGCTGGGAAGAATGCCCACCGGCTTGCCGGACTGCACCAGCAACGTCTCGTTGGACTTGAGGCGCTTGAGGCAGCTGACGATGGCGTCGAAGCTCTCCCAGTTGCGCGCGGCTTTGCCCGTGCCGCCGTAAACGACGAGGTTGTCGGGATCCTCGGCCACCTCGGGGTCGAGGTTGTTCATCAGCATGCGGAGGGCCGCCTCTTGGGGCCAGGCCTGGCATGAAATCTCGGTTCCGCGCGCGGCGCGCACTGCAGTTCTATTCATGCAGGACGGGTTCGCTACGGTCGCCCCAGCTCATTCCTCGGGCCCGGCGTATTCCGGCTCGGGTAACGGCGTGCGCTTGGGACGCCGCGCCCGCACGCTGAACAGCAGCCCCAGCATGATCATCGTGATCCAGAGCGAGCTGCCGCCATAGCTCAGCAGTGGCAGCGGGACCCCGGTGACGGGCATCAGGCCGATCACCATCCCGATGTTGACCACCACGTGAAAGCCCAGCACCGTCACGATGCCCAGCGCCAACAGGCTGCCGTACCGGTCGCGCGCCACCTGCGCGGTCTGCAAGCCCGAGCTGAGCACGTAGAGGTAGAGCAGCAGCACCGCGACTCCGCCCACCAGGCCGAGCTCCTCGGCGATCACGGTGAAGATGAAGTCGGTGTGGTGCTCGGGGACGAAGTTGAACTGGTTCTGGGTGCCCTGGAACAGGCCTTTCCCCCAGATCTCCCCTGAGCCGACGGCGATCTGCGACTGGATGAGGTTCCAGCCCGCGCCGGTCGGGTCGCGCTCGGGGTGCATGAACGTCAACAGCCGCTCGCGCTGGTAGTCGTGCAGCACGAGCGGGGCGGCCACCAGGCCGATCATCATCACAGCCACCAGCCACAGCGGATTGGCGCCCTGCACGTAGTACAGCACCAGCACCACGGCCACGATGACGAGCGCCGTCCCCAGGTCGGGTTGGAGAAAGATGAGCGCGACTGGCACTCCCGCCACGATGAGTCCCGTGAGCCAGGCGGAGCGACCCCTGGCGAGCACGCGGGCCAGCGTGTTGAGCACCGCCAGCTTGGCCAGCTCCGAGGGTTGGAACGCGATCGGTCCGAGCGAGAGCCAGCGCTGCGAGCCGCGGGCGGTGTGCCCGGCCACGTCCACCGCCACCAGAAACCCGAGCGAGATGAGATACAGCAGCCAGTGCAGCCGTCCCCACGTCTCGTAGTCGCTCCAGGCGCAGATCAGGAACAGCACCAGTCCGAAGAGGGCGAACTGGAGCTGGCGGCGGAACTCGCCGTGGGCCGACAGGTCCTGTCCGGTGGCGCTGTAGATGGCCACGAGGCCGACGGCCGTGAGGATCAGCGCGATGAGGGCGAGCGGGAGGTCCAGGCGCTGCATGGGGGCCAGTATAGACGCAGGTTTGCGCACGTGCAAGGCACATCCGACGCGGGCGCGTGCACTCTTAGAGCGGAATGCTCCGCTGTAGACGAGCATCTCGCTCTTGGCCCGCCCGTAGAGCGGAATGGTCCTCTATAGACGAGCATCTCGCTCTAAGCTGCCGGTAGTGCGGAAGGCTCCGGACGAGCATCTCGCTCCAGGTCCGCCAGTAGAGGGGAATGTGCTCTACGGTCGAGCGAAGGGCCAACGCCGGGCATCGCGAAGTGCCTGCGATGCGCAGACAGGGAGCCATTCCGTCCCAGATCATCCAGGAGTTCCTCGACAATGGGAACATCACGGCCGAGACGGCGGTGCCGCCCAAGAATCTGCAGCCCGCCAGCCTCGATCTGCGCCTGGGACAGCGCGGCTATCGCGTGCGGGCTTCGTTTCTGCCCAAGGTGGGCGAGACCATCGCCGAAGCGCTGCGGGCGACCACCGAGGAGCAACTCGACCTGACCGCCGGGGCGGTGCTCAAGCTCAACCAGACCTACGTGCTGGAAGTGTTGGAGGGCTTTGCGCTGCCCGAGTCGGTGCACGCCTACACCAACAACAAGTCCTCCACGGGGCGCACCAACATCTGGGCCCGCACGCTGGTGGACCGGCTGCCTCGCTTCGACAAGATCCCCCCCGGATACAAGGGGAAGGCCTACCTCATGGTGACGCCGCGCTCCTGGCCCATCAAGGTTGCCACCGGCGTGTGTCTCAACCAGGCGCGCTTCCTGCTGGGCGACAATCGTCTCTCCGACCTGGAGTTGGAGATGGCCCATCAGAAGGTCGGACTGGTCTTCGACGCCGCCGGCCAGAAGATGGAGCCCGAACTGGACAAGGGCCTGCTGCTCAGCGTGGACCTGGACCAGCCCGTCGTGGGCTACGAAGCGATCGCCTCCATGCAACTGGTGGACCTGACCTCGACCGAAGCCCACCCGGCCGAGGAGTTCTTCCGCCCCATCGAGTCCAGCAACAAAGCGGTGCTGCTGCGCCGCGACCAGTTCTACATCATGTCCACCCGCGAGTTCTTGCGCGTGCCCCCGATGCACGCCGTGGAAATGGTGGCCTACGACATCCACTCGGGCGAGTTCCGCTCGCACTACGCGGGCTTCTTCGACCCGGGCTTCGGCTACGGCGAGGACGGCGAGGTGAAGGGCACCCCGGCCGTGTTGGAGGTGGCGCCGCACGAGGACGTGATCTTCCGCCACGGCCAGCCCATCTGCAAGATGGTCTATGAGTTCTTGCTCAAGGAGCCGGACAAGATCTACGGCGTGGACATCAAGAGCCACTACATGCACCAGCGCGGGCCGCAGCTGGGCCGCTACTTCACGATGCCGACGGCAGCGCTGACCTAGCCGCTTTTGAGTAGCCGCGAATGACTGAGTCCAGCGCGGCCGAGAAGATCCATCGATTCTGCAGGCTGGTGCTTTGTCATCAGATGCCCGAGCAGAGCCTGGTCCAGTGGACGCAGAACCTGCCCGCCGAGTTTGTGGCAACGACCACGACCGCCTCACAGATCCGGGAATTGGCCGCCGAGATTGCCAATGGCCAGATCATGCCCGGGCCAGCTGCGGCGGAGGCAGAGGGCTTGCAGGTTCTGGCTGAAGTCGACCCTGGCCTCAGGTTGGCCCGAACCGCCACCGACTGCGAGTCCTTCCTGGACACAACAGCAGGGCTTCACGACGCGGAACTGTCCCGACTCGAGTATCTGTTGTCCGGTAGCTCTTTGAATGTTCCGCGTCTCGAGGACCGATCGGCCTGGCCGGTCTGCATTTTGCGATTTGATCGCGCCTGTCTCGAAGCGCAAAAGAGCCTGGAGGTCCTGGCCTTCGGGGTCACCTGGATCAATCTTCAGGCTTACCAATGGATCGACGATGCAACGCTGACCCCGGGTCGGCTCGAGTGGGACGGGTATAGCAACGTCCAGGCGAACTGGATCGCCTGGAGGTGGCTGACCTAGTAGTTCGGGGGCGTCTGCTCCAGGGCCCGCACGGCCTCGACGTCTTTCACGCCCCCCGGCAGCCGGATCACGGCTTTGGCGTCGAACTGCTTGTCCGCCGCCAGTGCGCGCAGTAAGGCGTTGTTCTCCTCGAAGAAGTCGCGCGACACGCGGTAGCCGGCCTGCAGCTTGGGCAGGTCGTTCCAGGTCTTGATCAGCTGCCAGGGAGACCCGGCATCGTCGCGCACGTACAGGTCGATCATGATCGGACCCGCCTGGGTCTGCCGGCCCGGGTTCCTGATCGAGACGCGGATGTTCACGTCCTGGCCCTGCATGCGGACCTTCAGCTCCTCGATGGCGACTTCGGCCGAACACGGGGCCAGCAGCAGCGCCCCCAGGAATAACGCTCTAATGGTGGTGATGGTGGCCTCCCGGGCCATGCACATGGCCGTGCTCGATCTCTTCTTTCGAGCCCGGCCGCAGCTTCACGACCTCGACCTCGAAGAAGAGCTTCTCGCCCGCCAGCGGGTGATTGGCGTCGAGCATCACGTCCTCGCCCTGGATGGACAGGATGCGAGCCCGGATGGTCTCGCCGCGCGGGCCCTGCAGGCCCACCATGGCGCCCTCCTTGATGGGGTGACCGCCGAAGTCGGCCTTCTTCATGCCGAAACGCAGGTCGTCGCGGGACTCGCCGTAACCGTCCTTGGGCTCGACCTCGAAACTCTTCTTCTCGCCTGGCTTCATGCCGGTCATCTGGCTCTCGAAACCGGGAATCAGGTTGTGGTGGCCGTGCAGGTAGGCCAGCGGCTCACCTTTGGTCTGATCGAGAATCTTGCCGTCCTTGTCGCGGAGGGTGTAGTTGATCTCCACCACGGTGTTGTCAGTGATCACGGTGCGGGGTTTCCTTCCAGGGTGTTCTTGACCGTGATGTGGTTGGCGACTTTCTCCACCCCGTGCACGGTCTTGGCCAGTTGCTCGGCCTTTTGCTTGGCCTCTTCGGTGGGAACCTCGCCGGTCAGCACCACCATGTCATTCTGGGCCTGCGCCTTCAGCACGCAGCCCGCCAGAATGGGGTCTTGCTTGAGTTGCACGTCCACCGCCGCCACCGTCGCCGAGTCGATCGGCTTGATGCTGGAGGGCGGGGGCTCGGTCGGGCCGGCGCAGCCCACGAAGAGCATCAGGGCCACGATGAACAGCCACAGACCGACGGGACGCTGAATTCTCTGCATGCGCGTGAGTTCGGAGCCCCGCGAGGGATCCCTGGTGAGGTCAGGAAGTGGGCCGGATGGGCGTCTTCACGCATCTGAAAGTCGTCGAGCTGGCGGGCATCCTGGCCGGGCCAGCCGTGGGCATGTTCTTCGCCGAGCTGGGTGCCGACGTCGTCAAGCTCGAGCGTCCCGGGACGGGCGACCCTACCCGGGGCTGGCGTTTCAAGGGCGAGTCCACCCCCGAGGACCTGTCGGCTTATTTCTGCTCGATCAACTGGGGCAAGCGCTCGATGCTGCTCGACCTCAAGACGCAGCGCGGGCTGCTCGACCGCATGCTGGCCCAGACCGACGTGCTGCTGATCAACTTTCGCCCCGGAAGCGGCCTGGACACGAAAGAGCTCCTGGAGCGCTTTCCCCGCCTCATCATCGGGTCGGTCACCGGTTACGGCGCCGACGACGCCCGTCCGGGTTTCGACGCCCTGATTCAGGCCGAGTCGGGCTTCATGGACCTCAACGGCCTCCCCGGCGGCCCGGCCGCGCGTCTCCCGGTGGCGATGCTCGACCTGATGACCGCGCACCAGCTCAAGGAGGGGGTGCTGGTGGCCCTCTACGAGCGCGAGCGCACGGGTCGGGGCGCACTGGTGCAGGTCTCGCTCTGGGAGAGCGCCCTGGCCTCGCTGGCCAACGTCTCCAGCAACGTGCTGATGGCCGGCTGGGTCCCCGAGCGCAGCGGAACCGAGCATCCCAATCTCTTCCCCTACGGGACGCTGCTGAAAGGCGATCTGCTGGTGGCGGTGGGCACGGACCGGCAGTTCGAGGGGCTGTGCAAAGTGCTCAAGCGACCAGACCTCCAAGAGCAGTATCCCACCAACCGTCAGCGCGTCGAGGCCCGCGAAGAGCTGCGCGTCCCCCTGCTGGCCGCGGCCGCCCGCCGCGACAGTGGCGATCTGCTGAAGGCGCTCCAAAAGGAGGAGGTTCCCAGCGGGCGCCTGCAGAGCGTGAGCCAGGCCCTGGAGAGCCCAACCGCCCGGGCCCTGCTGCTGGAGGACGGTCTGGCGCGCGGCCTGCGCACCACCGTCTTCAACGAGCGCACGCCCCTCAGGCCTCCTCCCGCCCTGGGCCAACACACCGCCGAAGTGCCCCGCGACTGGGGTCTCGACGCCTAACTACCCTCAGCCGACTCCCGTCTGCCGTCCTCCAGGAGCGCGTGAGCACAGTAAGGACAGAAGCTCTGCGGGTTCTCGACGCGTTTGCCGCAGGCGGGGCAGTCCGTCGAGGGGAGCTCGAGATCGGCCGTGTCCAACTCGATCTGAGGGGCCGAAGACGCGGCCGCGATCATCGCCAGCAGGACCGAGCCCAGGAACAGATATGGCACGCAGAGCGCGATCAGCACCACGGGCGAGAGCCCGGAGCCGGGCTGGGGGCGCCAGGCCTGGATCTCCACGTTCTTCTTCGTCAGCAGGGTAAGGGCCAGAGCCGGGTCGGGCACTTCCACCCGCACCTGGCCGCCCGAGTTTCGCTCGAGGTAGAAGATCTGCCCGTCGATCCAGGCTGTCTTGAAGTTGCTGTCCTGCGCCTCTTGCCAGAAGGCGTTGTAGGCCAGCGACTCCGCCTGTCCAAAGGGGGTGACCAGGCGGGTCAGGGAGAGGGCCAGCGTTACCAGCAGGATCAGGGCGATCAGAACCACGGCAATTCGCAGGATGCGACGCGTCGAGCTCTTGCGGCGTCGAAGGGGGCGCTTGTCGGTCACGGTATTACTCCAGTAGCTTCACCGGCTTGGGATTGTCGGGGGCCGGTTGCGTCAGGGTGGGAGCGGCCAACTTCTGTCCGGCTTCGGAAAGAAAGCGGGCCGTCCAGGTCGGAACGCCGACCGTAAAACAGGGAATCGAGTCAGGGAGTGGCTCCTCCAGCACCAGCGGACGCAGATCAACGTCCATCAGCTTCTGGAGCTCCAGCAGGCGCGTCAGAAGGGTGTCCAGCTGCTCTTTCTCAGGAAAGGCGGACAACTGCTCGAGCCCCTCCAACAGGCCATTGAGCAGACGGCACTCCCGCTGCAGCTCGGCCAGGGCGGCGGCCAGCTTGAAGCTGACCACCTCGGAGGCACCCAGTTGGCGCAGGTGGGCGCGCAGGTGCTCCTCCTGGTCGGCCGTTTCCTCGGCCAGCTTGCCGTCGGTATCGCGGGCCGTCACGCCCTGACGACCACCCCCGCGCACGCGCGCCTCTACCTGCTGGATCAGGGTCTCGACCGGCTCGAGGCAGCGGCGGAGCTGGAACCCGAGCTCCAGGCTGGCGTCGCGCAGCCACATGTGCAGGGCCAGGGCCTCGCTGGGCGGACGAGAGCTGTCCAGAAACGCCTCCAACGCCGCCCGCACATCCTCCGAGCGCTGACCCAACACCGAAAGCTGGGCCGCGGCGCGCACGGCGCCGAACATCCCCAGTTCGGGCAGACTGAATCGCTCGAGCAGAGCCAGCGCGTTGGGCAACCGAAACCTCCAGGCTGAGATCAGGAGCGGGCTTCAGCGAAGGGGAACAGGCGCAACAGCTCCGAACGCAGGTCTTCCCCACTGGACTGGACGTCCAGCGCCCTGATCCGCTCCGACAGACCCGCGTCTTTTAGTTCGTTTTCCACCCAGTTGGAGAAATCCCCCCGCTCCAGGTGGTAGGCCAGCGAGGCCGGCTCGATGTAGAGCAGCGTGTCCACGAACTCCCGGTAGCTTCGGGCGCGCACGCCCAGATAACGACCGGGCGTCCAGAAGTGGAAGGCGCGATCTTCGGGCAGCAGGGAATCGTCCAGCGGCGGCTCCAGGGCGAAGTCCATCGGGGAAGGACGCTCGTTGTTGCTCGGCTCGCCCTCGCTGGCCTGGAGACGCAGGATGGCCTCATGATACTCGTTGAGCAACTCCCGGCTGTGCTCGGGCGAGGTCCCCTCGGCATAGAGCTGCAGCAGGGGCTGGCTGGGATCAGGCAGCACCAGGACCCAGGCGTCGCCGCGGATGATTTTCACGCCTTCCACCATCTGCAGCTCGTGCTCGCGGTTCTCCTCGATGAGCAGGCGCATCACGCGGGCTTTTTGCTGCCAGGTGCAGGCCACGGTCTCTTCCAGCACGTTCACGGGTGGGACTTGGGCCAGAATCTCCGAGAGCGGCATGCGCTCGCCGGCCAACAGCTCCAGGAGTCGGGCGAAGGCAAACATCGCGTCGAAGCCGGGCGAGAAGCTGGGGAAGATGAACCCTCCCGTGGGCGTCCCGGCCAGCGAGATGCGGCGCTGGCCGACCGTGGCCGTGTGCATCAGCGAGCGGGTATCGGTGCGGGTGCGGATGACGCGCCCCCCGTAGTCGCGGGCTACCTTCTCCAGCACGCTGGTGGCGTGAATCGGGGCCGCCACGAGGCTGCCGGGGGTGTGCCCGAACACCATCATCGAGAAGGCGGCCAGCAACTGGCCCCCCGGCAGGATGCGGCCGGTCTCGTCCACCACCACGAGTTTCTCCACGTCGGTGTCCATCAGCACGCCCATGTCGGCCTTGAGGGTCATCACGATGTTGCTCAGCGCCTCGAGCGAGCGCCGTGGCTGCACCTCGGTGGCCTTCTGCGGATCGAGGTAGGCGTTGAGGCTCACGGTTTCGCACCCCAGTTTGCCCAGAATGCTGGGCAGCGCCACGCTGGCCTTGCCGTAACAATAGTCGATCACCACGCGGAAACCGGCCTTACGCACCTGGTCCACGTCCATGCTGGCCGCGAAGCCCTCCAGGTAGCGCTCCAGGGTGCGGGCGGGAAAGTCGATCTGGCCCACCTCGTCCATCGTGGTGCGGCGGAAGTCCTCGCGAAAGAAACGGTTCTCGATGCGCCGCTCCATGGCTTTGTCGATGTTGATGCCGCGCTCGTCGTAGAACTCGATCTGCAGCGAGCGCCCGTCCTCGGGCGAGATGCGCGTGTGGATTCCGCCCGCGGCCGTGCTGTTCTTGAGCACGGTCCGGCTGATCGGCGCCGGCGTGATGCGCAGGTCGCGCACGTTGCAACCCACCGAGATCAGGCCGCACATCAGGGCGCGGTTGGTCATACGCGCGGCCGGGTGAGAGTCGCGCGAGCTGGTGATGACCGAGCCCTTCTCCAGCGAGGCGCCGAACGCCGCCCCCAGCTTGAGGGCGAACTCCGGCGTGATCTCGATGTTGCCCAGGCCGCTGATCCCCTCGAGGCCGAACAGCGAGCCCGGCCAGCGCTTGCCCCAGATGAGGCTGAGCGAGACGTTGGCGCCCGCCTCGACGTTCTTGTCGGGCCAGACCTTGACCTTGGGCTGCAAAATGGCCCCGGTGCCCACGAACACGTCGTCTCCGAGCACCACTCCATCGCCCACGGACACGTTGTTCTTCAGAGTGGTGTGGCGGCCCACGATGGAGCCCGCCAGGCGGGTGTTCTTGCCGACGTAGACATCGCTCCACAGCACGTCGCGCTGCAGGTGGGCGCCCTCTTCCACCACGCAGTCGTCGCCCACCACGGTGTAGCGCGCCAGGCGGGCGTTCTCGCGGATGCGGCAATTCTTGCCCACCACCACCGGCCCCTCGATGAAGGCGCTGGGGTGGATCTGGCAGCCGGCCCCCATCCAGATCTTCTCGCTGACGAACTCGCCCGGGGGCTGGTGCTTGACGCGGCCCTCCAAAAGGTCGATCTGGGCCTGGCGATACTGCTGCAGGTTGCCGACATCGCACCAGTAGCCGTCGACGACACAGCCGTAGATGGGCTTGCCCTTCTCCATGGCGGCGGGGAACACGTCCTGCGAGAAGTCGTAGGGCCGCTCGGGGTCCATCTGGTCGAGCAACTCGGGCTCCACGACATAGATGCCGGTGTTGACGGTGTCGGAGAAGACCTCCGACCAGGTGGGCTTCTCCAGGAAGCGCTCCACGCGGCCACTTTCGTCGGTGATGACCACTCCGAACTCGAGCGGGCTCTCGACGCGCGCCAGGGCGATGGTGGCCAGGGCTTTCTTCTCGCGGTGGAACTCGATCACCCGGGTGAGGTCGAGGTCGGTGAACGCGTCGCCGCTGATGACCAGAAAGGTGGAGTCGAGGTGCTGCTGGCACTTCTTGATGCTGCCCGCCGTGCCCAGCGGATCGGCCTCGATCGAGTAGGTGATCTGCATCCCGTGCTCGGTGCCGTCGCCGAAATAGGTCATGACCTCGTCGGCCAGGTAGTGGAGGGTGACCACGAGGTTCGTGATGCCGTGGCGCTTGAGCAGGTCGACCACGTAGTCCATCATCGGACGGTTACAGATCGGCACGAGCGGTTTGGGCCGATTACAGGTCAGAGGACGCAACCGCGCCCCCTGACCGCCCGCCATCACAACCGCTTTCAACGCCAACCCTGCCTCAAGGCCAGGATGTTCCACCATTTGGAGGGGACTCCTGTCGAAATTCAAGGGGGAAGGAGGTTCACCGAGGACCGAGAAAACGGGGAAACATTGCTCCTGGGAGTGCGTTTTTTCGCGTCCTAGAGTCCAAAAAAGGTGGTTCCCCCGAGAAGATGCTCAAGATACTGCAACGCCGGCTGCCTGTGGTGCTGCGCCCTGAAGAAGCTTATCAGGTGCAGCAGAATCTGCAGGCCCGTTTCAACAGCCTGTTGGCCGGAGTGCGCTTGGAGTATCTGCGTCGCCTGGGTCTGTCCGCCGAGCCGATGGGCCTGTCCGGGCCTCCCGAGAACTCGAGCCTCACGGCCGGCGAGCTGTTCATGCCCGAGCCGGGAACGATCTTCTACGTCAAGTACAACCGCCAGGGCGAGGGGATGGAAGCGGGGGCCATCTCCCGGTCGCGCGAGAACGACTTCAGCCACTTCTTCAGCGAGGTGAAAGAGGCCGTGCTCGAAGTGCACGGCTCGGCCGGCGACTGGCAGCAGATGGGCGGCTCGGGTGAGCTCAACGTGGAAGAGGCTCGTCCCGCCGACATCAATGTCTCCCAGAAAGAGCTGGAAGCCTCGCGCGAGCTGATGAACGAACGCTCCAAGTCGTTGCTCGAGCTCCTCTCGCGCAGCGAGAGCATGCTGTTCAAGCAGCTCGAGGAGCACAACCGCAAGGACGCCACCGCTCTGCTCAGCACCCTCGAGGAGCTCGACCTGGTGCGCAAGGATTTCGCGGTGCTCGATCCCGAGAGCGGCCAGCAGATCCTGCGCGTGGCCAGCCGTGAGACCATCGAGGAATACAGCCAGAAGGGCTTCAACTGGTTCGTCAGCGGCAAGTCCGTCAACGACATGGAAGTGGACGAAGTCCTCAGCTGCACCCCGTTCTGCCGCGGATTGCTGGAGAACGACCAGTGGCTGCTCGTGATCCTGTTGGGCGCCCTGAAGACGCTGGGCTTCGCCAACGAAGACGTGCAGGTCTGCCAGCAGCCCAATGCCCCGATCCAGCTGTTCCTCTCGCTGAATCACCAGAACTTCCTGGTCATCCTGACCAACGACAAGCTGACGCTGGACGACTCTTACCTGATCAGCGCTCAGGTGGCGGCTTACGGGCTGCAGCACGTGCTGGTGATCTCCAACCAGAAGATCTCCAAGCTGATGAAGCATCACCTTATCCAGACCAACGCCGACGTGTCGTTCAACTTCATCGATTCGCTGAACGACCTCGAGGAGACCGTGCAGACGGTGTTCCTCGAGAAGCAGCGCGGTTATCTCAAGGACGTGCTCGGCCCCATCTCGGATATGACCCCGGTCAAGATCGAGGAGCTGGTCATCCAGAAGATGGCCCCCCGCACCGAGACCGAGCCCGCGGCCCAGGAGGTCGTGCCTCCCGCCGCCACCGGCTTCGACATGTTCGGCACGCACGAGCCCGAGCCGGCTCCCCGCACCCCCGCTCCGGCGCCAACGCCCGAGCCGCCCCAGGAGTTCATGGAAGACTTTTCCCCCGAGGCCGTCCCGGAGATCCCCGGCTTTGCCAACGAGGATGCACACGCCGAGGCTGAGCCCGAAGGCGAGGGCGACGCGGGCGAGTTCGAGGTGGCCACCTTTTTCGAAGACCTGATGCAGCCGGCCGAGGAGGCCCCCGGCGAGGAAGGTGCCTTCGAGGAGGAAGCTTTCGAAGAGCAGCCTTACGACGAAGAGGCCACGGCGGTGGAGATGCACCCGGTCGCCCAGGCGCCTCTGCGGTTGCCCCAGGGGCCCGCGCCCAGCCGCATTCCCGGTTCTGCCGCTCCCCAGCGGCCGCCGGGAGCCGCTCCGTCGATGACCCGCCCCCCCGGCAGCGCGCCGGCCCCGGGCGGAATGCCGCCGGGAATGCCCCCGCGCCGTCCGTCCTAGCTGAGACGATAGCCGGAAGACGGTAGCACTCTACCGTCTTCCGTCCGTAATCTCGTGCTATAATACCCCGTATGCTGCGCCTCATCCGCCGCGATCCCCTGGCCCTTCCGAGTCCCGGCGGACGCATTACCCTGCGTCCTCTGCAGCAGGCGCACATCGCCCTGATTCGGCAGTGGCTCAACGATCCTGAGGTCACCCGGCTGGCATTTGGCACCCAGGCGACCGGCGAGGTGCTGGACAAACTGGTGCGCGAGTATTGCCGGGAGATCAAGCTGGGCCGCAAGAACTCGCTGGCTATCGAGACGTCACCCGGCTGCATCGTCGGCTTCGTGCGCTACAGCCTGCGCAACGCCGCCCGCGGACGCACGGCCCGTGTGGGCATCCTGATCGGCAACCGCCACTATTGGAACCAGGGGCTGGGCACCGAAGCCATGACCGCTCTGCTGCACCACCTTTTCGACGCCGGGATGGACGTGATCGAGCTCGACACCGCCGACTTCAACGAGCGTGCCCAGCGCTGCTTCGAGAAGACCGGCTTTCTGCGCTGTGGCGAGCAGGGTCAGCTGGACCCCAACGGGGGTCCCTCATGCCGCAAGATCTGGATGGAGATCACCCGGCAGCGGTGGATTATTCTCCAGCGCTGAGCTAGTAGTCCGAGTCCCAGGCTACGTTGTCGTTGGCCGCTTCCGGGTCCAGGTCGCCGGCATTCAGGAGGGGGGGCTCGGGCGGGGTGTGATTGCCCGGGGTCAGGTCGGCGACCAGCCACAGTCCCCCGTTCGTCGGCCCGGCCGCCCAGCGCACCACCTGCGAGCGCTTGCCACGCTGCACTTCCAGCCAGCCGGCCGCGCCAGGCTCTCCCGGCAGGCTCCTGGGGAAGACGTCCTCGCCCACCGGCTCGGTCGCCGTCGGGAGCTCGCCACCCAGGGCCAGGTCGAGGCGCTTGTTCAGCACGCGCGCGCAGGCCAGGTTCTCGAGCTCGACGCGGCGGCGAACCACCGGTGAGCCGTTGATGAACTCCATTCCGGCGTCGTTGGAGGCCAACGGCAGGCTGCCCCAGACAGGGGCGCGGCCGACCCGCAGGCGATTGAGGGCGTCGTCGCCGTCGAGGGTCCATTCCGAGCCGACGGCCAGGGCACCGGTGGCCAGCCCCTGCATCGCGTCCCAGATGTGCCTCTGCTCGGCCGGGGTGAGACTGGTGAGGCTGATGCCTTTCGGCAGTGCGGGCAGCAGTCCGGGCTGGAGAGCCAGTCCAAAGGTGGCACCCGCGGGCAGGCCGCTGAGGGCCTCGAGAAGAGCTTTCTTGGAAGGCCGGACGCTGCTCGGGCCGGGCGCGACCGTGAAGGCCTCGACCTCGAGACGGTCGGACAGGCAGCGCCCTTCCAGCGCGCTGAGCTGGGTCGCGAGCGGGCCCAGGGGAGCGCCTTCGAGATGGAACTCGAGGGCATCGGTTTTGAGGGTCTCTTGCCAGACGCCGTTGAGCAGCTCCTGGTGGGCGGCCAGAGCTTCGCCTTCCAGGCCGCGCACTTGCGGCTGGGGACCGGAGCCGTAGAGCACGACGGTCTCAGCGGGGACGGTCATGAAGCCTTCCAGCGAGGTGTAACGAAGGCCGTTGGAGCAGGTCAGCTCGAAATCGTCGCCGCTGCAGGTGTAGCTGAGCTCGCACCCGCCCGCCTTCTGGCCCGGCAACGATTCAGGATAGTGTCCCGTATCGGCGACTGACTGCTCGAGCATGTCGACCACCTTCTGCATGCCGTCGCGACAGGGATCGGGGCCGTTCCAGCGGGCCCCGGGCAGGAGCACCACGGCCAGATGGCCGCCGGGCTCGACGCCGCGCGTCGCCTGACGGGCCCAGTTGACAATGGTGGGCGAGACCGAGGCGAAGTTGCCCAGTGCCGGCCAGGCGGCTTCGGGCCCACACAGAACGATGGGAGCACCGCCGCTCAGGACAGGTTGCGCCGCCGGCGGAGCCGGTCCACCCCGGAAGCCTGCGGCGCAGACTCCAATCAGAGCGAGGAAAATGAGCAATCGGCCAGGGCGCAAGAATCCAGGCATAGTGAACGCGTTTCAAGCCTAGACCCGATTCTTCCTGCTAAAATTGAAGAAAATCCTTCCAGGACAACCGGGGCAAGGAACGGCCTGGTTACTTGGCTTGCGACAGCAGGCTCGAAAGGCTCGAGGGGGCCACGCCGGGATACTGGCGAACCGCGGAGATGGCTCCGGCTCGACTGATGACGTAAAGGTTGGGGTTGGGGCAGACACCCGGGATGAATTCGCCGACGTAATTGAGGATGACGCGTCCGTCGGGGTCGGACAGGACGGTGGCGCCGGGCACCACGGCGACGAACTCCTGGGCTTTGGCCTGATTGGAGCCGGTGACCGGGATGACCACCAGTTGAGCTCCCGCCTGGTTCACGAGCTGGATGAGCGCCGGGGCCTGCTTGAGATCATCGGCCGTGCCGCAGGGAAGCCAGACCACGATGGTGCTCGAGCCGACCGCGGCCGGTACCCCGGACAGGGTGGGCGCGTCGAGCGGAGGTGCGGACTCGCCCGCGGTCACGGCCGCGGTGGGGGCGAGCAAGCACAGTCCAGCTACCAGGGACAGAAGAGCGTTTTTCACGACTGGTTTAGTATAACACGCCTACAGGGTGTTTGTTTCGCTGTGTATAATATTGAGCAAGCGAAGCGCGCAGTGAGCCGCAGGCGAACGGAGGAAAATCTGGGCGCGCAGTGAGCCGCGGGCGAACGGAGGAAAATCTGGGCGCGCAGTGAGCCGCGGGCGAACGGAGTCAAAGAGAAACTCGCATGGAAATACGTGGCGCCAACTTCTCCGGATACGACGCGGCCCATATCGGGCAAGTCCAGCGCGAGATCGCGCGCAGCGTCAAGCCCAATGTCCTTCGACAGCTGGAGGACATGGACGATGACCAGAAGCTTCAGTATCTGCTCACCACCGACTCGCTCGATCTCTCGCCCGACGCCCGTGAGTTCCTCTACAAGTTGCGCAAGAAGATGCGCGATGA
Source organism: Vulcanimicrobiota bacterium (assembly GCA_039809865.1). GTDB lineage: Bacteria > Vulcanimicrobiota > Xenobia > Xenobiales > QWHO01 > QWHO01. Next base: position 10,663 of record JBDHVW010000105.1, on the reverse strand, counting down.
AGGCAAGACCAAGGGTTTCGCCTACTCGAGCAAGCAAGATTTCGAAGCCCTGCTTTCGGGCCTGGAGGAGTACCGCGAGGAGCTGCAGCGCGAGGAGCAAGAGTATCGCGAGCGCGAGCAGCCGCTAGATCAGAAGCCCGTTTTCCCATCGGTCATCCAGCTCTCGAGCTATGTGCCTCGTCAGCCCGGTCAAGCCGGAGGCTGGAATGGGGGCAGCGGAGGAGGGCCGGCGGCAGCCTCCGGCAGCGCCGCCGCCGAGCTGCTCAACAAGATGATCCGGCACGCTCCCGGCAATGAAGCCCGCTCTAAGATCGTGCGCGAGCTCGAGCCGATGGGAGCCGTCATCGTCGAGAAGCTCAAGAAGTGGGGGCTCAACGTCATCGTGCTGGAGAAGCACCTGACGCTGACCGAGCTGACCATCAAGGGAATGCGCGTGGTGGCGCCCGGCGAGAAGACCTTCGACGGCCGGCCCTGGAGCGTGGTGCGCGGCCTCTACGACCAGAGCCGCCGGTTGCTGGTGGTGGGCGAGGAGCTGCTGGGCAATCCCGGGCGCTCGGCCGCGCGCCACGAGTTCGCCCACGCCTATGACCACTACGTGCAGGACAAGGAATCCCGCACGCACCCCCTGTCCGTGCAGCTCTTCAACCGGTTTTCCAGCGAGCGCTCGGGAATGGTCAGCGCCTATGCCAAGACGAACCCGCAGGAGTGGTTCGCCGAGTCGGTCGAGGCCTTTTTCGAGGAGTCCGCGCGCGAGCTGTTGCGCTCCCGCGACCCCCTGATGTTCGACTACCTGACGCAACTTTTCGCCAGCTGAGGGGGCTTCGGGTTTCGGGAGAGAAGCCTCTGTAAGTGGTCAAGACCGTCTATTCAGCCTCGATTCAACGACTGATCGGCCTCTGGTCGGTGGCCAGCGTGTTTCTGGTGGTCTATTTCATGGTGATCCCCACGCTGGCCCTGATCCACATTCAGGACTTGATGAAAGGCATCGCCCAGGACCGTCAGAACCAGCTGTTGGTGCAAGACCTGCAGGTGGCGGTGCAGAGCGACCGGGCTCGGATCGCGACCATGCTCGCCTCGGGCTATTTCGACGCGCAAACGCAGCGGCCCGACTATCAGGGTTTGCTGGCCCCCTTGCTGCACGTGGTGACGCCCGAGGATGCGAGCTCGCTCGACCAGGAGGTTCGCGCCGAGACGGAGCGCCTCCAGAAGCTGATCACCATGGCTCGTAACGGCCGCCACCAGGAAGCTGTCGACGTGCTGGCGGCCGGGGCCGACACCAGCACGTTGGACGGCCATCTCAACGGCCTGGCGCAGAACTTCGAAAGCTCCATCGGAGCCCAGAACAAAAGCTTGAAGGGCTTCCAGCCGCTGCTTTTCGTCCTGATGGTGGTGGGACTGGGGCTGGGGCTGGCCATCGGTTGGCGCGTGCGAACCGAGCTGAACGCACGACTCGTGCCTCTGGTCGACTGCTCCTCGGTGGCCCAGCGCATGGGAGAGGGCGATTTCTCGGTGAGCGTGCCGCCGGTTCGGTATCGCGACGAGGTCGGCTCCGTCACCGAGGCCCTCGGGGGCTGCTATCGCCGGCTGCGCGATCTCTCTCGCCGCGGCCAGTTGCTGGCGCTGGAGATCGCCACCCTTTCGAGTCGCGTGCTCGAGACCAGCCGCCACCAGTCGGCGGCCGCCAACGTCGAGTCCCAGATCGCTCAGGAGGCAGCCGACGGGCTGGACGAGCTGGCCCGCGGCGCGGGTGAGATGGTCAAGCTCTCGCAGGAGGTCATCCAGCGCGCCCGGGTCACCGAGGCGTCTACGCGCTCCGGGCTCCAGGCGGTGCAAGACACCGTGCGCTCGGTGGGCACCACGCTCGAGCAACTCCAGGCCGTGGGCGACATTGCCGTGGCGCTGAGCGAGAATACCCGGATCATCGGTGACGTGGTCAGTATGATCAACGACATCTCCGACCGCTCGAACATCGTTGCCATCAATGCCTCGATTCTGGCCGCGGCCAGCGGTATGGAGGCCAAGAGCTTCGCCGTGGTGGCGCGCGAGATGAAAACCCTGGCGGACCAGTCCAAAGACGCCTCGGCCGGGGTGCGCGGCATTCTCAAGAACATCGAGCGAGGCATCCAGACGTGCGCCCACCTCACCGAGGAAGCCGTCAATCAGGGCAAGTCCACGGGCGCTTCCACCGACGACTCGGACATCACCATCCGCCGCCTGGCCGAGAACATCAAGACCAGCCTGCTGTCGTTCCAGGACACGGTGAACGCCACCCAGGGCCAGCAAGAGGCCTGCGGCCGCGTGGCTCAGTCGCTGGCGCGCCTGCAGAATTCATGCGGCGACTCGGTGCGGGGAGCCCGCGACCTGGAGACCCTGGCCGACGACCTCCATCGCTCGGCCAACCAGCTCGTCAGCATGATGAGCATCTACAAGCAGAGTCCCGAAAAGGCCGATCTGGACAAAAAGAAGTAGCTCAGCCCAGGACGTCGATGCCGGCGCCCAGGCTGTAGGGCCGGCAGGGATACTCGGGCTGCGGGTTCATGAGCAGCGGCAAGTAGTCGATCGGGTCCAGCGGGGGCTCGCCGGGAACGTTGCGGGTTTGCACGGTGATGTTGCGGTTGCCGATGAAGCCGCTCAGCATGTGGCCGTCGAACTGGTTCCACTGCGTCAGCACCACGCGGTCGTGGCCCACGGTGCCCTCGATCTTGACGGTCGCGCCCCAGTTGCGCGAGGTGAGCTCGACGCTGCGGTTGCCCACGAAACCCTCGGCTGTGCGGCCCCCTTCGCAGGCCTGCGAGGTCAGGTCGTAGGAGCCCCCCAGGCCGAACCCGGTGGCGTGCCGCAGGCCGTTCGTCTCCTCGAGACGGCCCTCGAGCATCTGGTTGCCGAGCGAGCCCTCGATATTGCGTGCTCCGCGGGGAGCCGTGCGGGCTTTGAGCGTGAATTCTTGCCCCGAGACGCGTCCGGCCACGATCACTCCGGGGCGCACGCCGACCGGCATCGACATCAGCAGACGCGAGATCTGCTGATCGTGAACCATAGGCATGCGTCGGGCGGCGTCCATCGAAAAGCACTATAGCACGGGCTTCATGGCCACTCTTTGCCAGGGTGTTAACGAGAGGGGAGACGGGAGACGGGAGATGGGGTTGCGAAGGCCGCCCGATGGGAGAGGCGATTGGAATGGCTATCGCCCGATTGGGCGAGGGGAGTCCTTTGAGCGCGCAGCAGACGCGCGACGCCATGCTGGACGTCATGGAAGGGCGGGCGGCGGAGGCTCAGATGGCGGCCTTCTTGATGGGTCTGCGCGTCAAAGGGGAGAGCCCCGAGGAGCTGCTCGGGTGCGTGCAGGCGATGCGCCAGGCCGGCCGCTCCATCTCTCCCTCGCGGCGCCCTCTGCTGGATACCTGCGGCACGGGCGGGGATGGGGCCAGCACGTTCAACATCTCGACCACGGTGGCGCTGGTCGCGGCCGGCGCCGGGGCGACGGTGGCCAAGCACGGCAACCGCTCGGTCAGCTCTCAATCGGGCAGCGCCGATGTTCTGGAGGCCCTGGGCATCCCTCTGCTGCAGGAGCCCGAGCGCGTGGAGCGCTGCATCGACGAGGTGGGCATCGGGTTCTTGTTCGCGCCCTATTTTCACCCGGCCATCGGCAAGGTGAACCCGGTGCGCCGCCAGCTCGGCATCCGCACCGTCTTCAACCTGCTGGGCCCGCTGTCCAACCCGGCCCGGGCCGATTTTCAGCTGATCGGGGTCTACGCCGAGCGCTGGTGCGTGCCGGTGGCGCGCGTTGCCGGAGAGCTGGGAGTGCAGAGTTGCCTGGTGGTGCACGGCCCCAACGGCCTGGACGAGCTGGGGCTGGAGGGGCCGTCCCTGCTGGTGCGCCAGCACAAGGGCTTGCTCGACGAGCTGCGCGTCGACCCCAACGAGCTGGGAATCCCGTCCGCGCCAGCGGAGTCCCTGCGGGGCGGCCTGCCCGACGAGAATGCGGCCATCACCCGGAGCATCCTGGCGGGGGAGCGGGGGCCACGCCGCGACGTGGTGCTCCTGAATGCGGCGGCCGCGCTCTGGGCGGCCCACCTGGCCGAGGACCTGCGCGAGGGGCTCATTTTGGCGGCGAGAGCGATCGACGGCGGGGGAGCGACGGACCGCCTGGAGGGCCTGCGCCGTTTTGGCGGGTGACCCCCTCTATGGCGCGGTCAGCGCTTTGCCGTTGTCCCTGGCGCCCAGGCCCAGCAAGAACGGGACGGCCTTTTCGGCCCACTGCTGGGGGGACGGGTAGCTCGCGGCGCTGCCGCCGAAGCAGCTCTGCAGCATCTCGGTGTTGATGATGCCCGGATTGAGGCTCACCGCCGCCAGGCCGCTGGGGAGCTCGTGCGCCAGGGCCTTCGTCAGCCCCTCGATAGCCCACTTGGTGGCGCAGTAAGGCGCCACCTCGGCCGACGCCGAGCGTCCCCAGCCGCTCGAGAAGTTGACCAGCACGCCGCGGCCCGCCTCGATCATCGCGGGCAGAAACGCGCGCGCCACGTGATAGACGCCCTTGATATTGACGTCGATGACGTCCGAGAACTCCTCGGGATGCACTTCCCACAGCACCGAATTGCGGTTGATCAGCGCGGCGTTGTTCAGCACCAGCTCGGGCGGGCCCCCGCGCAAGACCTCGGCGGCCCAGCGCTCCACGGACGAGAAGTCGGCCACGTTGATCCCGTGCGTGCGCGAGCAGGCGTGCACCTCGTGGCCCAGGGCTTTCAGCTTCGCCTCCATGGCGGCCCCCAGCCCGCGCGAGGCGCCCGTCAGGACGACCTTCATCGCTTCTTTTTGACTTTGACCGACCCGACGATCAGATACTGGTCTTCCTCGCGCAGGACCATCTTCTCGTCCGCCACGCGCTGCTTCTGCAACTCCTGCAAACGCTTGGAGTCGGCATCGTCGACCAGGGCATACATCTTGCCATCGTAGCTGCCCACGTAGACCGTGCCGTCGGCGGCCACGGTGGGCGAGCCGTTGACGTACTTGCCCGATTCGAAGTGCCAGCGCTTCTGCCCGGTCTGGCCGTCCAGAGCGTAGACGAAGTGGTCGTGGGACCCCACGTAGACGTTTCCGTTGGGGCCCACGGCGGGCGAGCCGAAGATCGAACCTCCGGTCTCGAAGCTCCACTTTTGCTGATGGCTCTCCGGGTCGATGGCGTAGACCTTGCCGTCGCCCGAGCCCAGGTAAATCGTGCCGTCCGGGCCCAGCACCGGCGAGCTGCGGATGCCGCGCTCGGTCTTGAACTGCCACAGCTCCTGACCGGTGCGGCTGTCCAGGCAGTAGAGGCGGCCGTCCTCGCAGGGGACGTACATCGCCACGCCGTCGGGAGCCAGCACGGGAGCGCCGTGGATCGAGCTCCTGGTGGGGAAGTGCCACTGTTTTTCGCCGGTCTCGGTGGACAGCGAGAAGAGCCCCCCGCTGGAGCCGACGAAGAGCGACTTCTCGTCGGGCGACAGGGTGGGACAGGCGTCGGCGGACTGCTCGGGGTCCTCGACGCAATACTTCCATCGCTCCGCGCCGGTCTTGCCGTCCAGAGCCTTGATATTGCCGAACTGGGAGCCCGAATAGACCGTGCCGTCACGCCCCACGGCGGGCGTGCTCTCCACGCGCCAGCCCACGTTGTTGGCCCATCTGGGGTTGCCCGTGGCGGTGTCCACGCCGTAGAGCAGGCCGTCGAGCGAGGCGCAGTAGAGCATCTTGCCGTCGGGCGAAAGGCGCGGCGAGCCCCAGATCTCTTTCTCGACCTGACAGGTCCACTTCAGGCGTGTGGTCTTGGAGTCGATCGCGTAGATCTTCTGATCTTGCGAACCGAAATAGATTGTGCCGTCGGGGCCCAACAGCGGGCTGGAGAAGACGGCCGCCTGGGTCTGGTGCGACCACAGCTTGTGGCGGTCGACTTTATCCTCGCCGAACAGCACTCCGCCGGCCTCGGTGGTCGTGAGGCCGGGCTGGAACGTATCCTTCGGGTCGGCGGACACCCCGGACGACCGGGGCATGGTCGGCGGCATCCAGCGCATATGGGCGGCCTGAACCGCGAGCAGACTCATCGCCCACGAGGTTAACCCCGAGGAGCCCTCGGGGTTGTTGCCTTTATGCTACCGTTCAGTCGCCGGCGATGAACGTGGTCATCTTCCAGGCGCCTGCTTTCTTCTCGAAGAACGCCCGGAATCCAACCGGCGTCTGGAAGTAGCGGCCTTCCACCCAACCGGTGCCGCCTTTGGGCAGCTTGATCTTGACCCAGTCGCCCGTGTTCTGGACGGTCTCCACCAGGTCGTAGCTCAGGGTGGCCACGGCGGGCGCCTTCTTGTCGGGTTTGGAGAGTGCCTTCACGTTCGCGGCGACGATCGCCCCGTGCTGATAGGGCTCCAGATTCTCGGGCCAGTTGGAGCTGACGTAGGGGGCGTTGAAGACGTGGTCCTTGTCGAAGGCGCCGCCGTGCTCGAGCACCCTGGCGAGCTCGGACCACATCTCGGCATCCGCCTTTTCGGGATGGTAGAACTTGCAGAAGCCTTTCCAGCCAGGCTCGTCGGCTCCGAAGGAGTAGCCGATCCTGGCATCGACCAGCGGCTCGAGCTGGGCGGCGCTCCTGGCTTTCACGGCGGCCTGCAACTGCTTGCGGTAGGCCAGAAACGACGGGTCCTGAGAAGCCTGGTCCACGGGTTTGAGGACGCCCAGAGGCGCGGCCAGGACGGTGAGGGTGAGGCAGAGCATGAGAACGATACGCATGCATGCAGCATACAACGAACGCAGGTTTCCCAGGAAGGCTGGAGGCGCAGGCGAAAACCGCCCTGTGCAAGTGACGCGGTTTGCCTACGGGGAGGAGCCCTTCACAGCGCGCTGGGGGGAGATGTCCTGGCGTGAGCCTTCCCCCTATTCCGAATGCTGGATCGTGCCGGGGCGCGCCGGGGTGACCGCGGAGATGCTCCCCATCGAGGGCCTGGGGCGCGTGGGCCACTTCCACGCGCTCGACCGGGCGGCGGCGGTCGCGGTCTTGCGCAGCGCCTCCGATTCGCTGTTCGAGCGAGGCGCCGGCAAGGTGCTCGGCCCCATGGACGGAACCACCTGGGAGCCCTACCGCCTGGCGCTGGACGGTCCGGCCGGCCGGGACACGTTCCGGGGCGAGCCCACCAATCCGCCCGAGCACAACGAGTGGTTCCGCGCCGCCGGATTCGGACCCGAGCACAGCTACACCAGCATGATCTCGACCGACCTGGACCGGCTCTATCCGGGAATCGAGCGCCTGGAGGCGCGCATCGAAGGGCGGGTGCGCATTCGTCCGATGGGCGATTTCGAGCGCGACCTGCGCGCCCTGCACGCTCTTTCGCTGGATGCCTTCCGCCACAACGCCTACTTCAGCCCGATCTCCTGGGAGCGCTTTAACGCCCTCTATCGCCCGCTCTCGCCCCTGTTGCGCCCCGAGCTCGTGCTGGTGGCCGAGGAGGGAGCCCGCGCCATCGGCTTCGTGCTCAGCTATCCCGATCAGGTGCCCGGCAGGCTGGTGCTCAAGACCCTGGCCACCGCCTCCGACCGACGCGGATTGGGCCTGGGAACCCTTTTGACCGCGCGCATCCACCGGGTGGCGCGCGAGCAGGGCTTCCAGTCGGTCATCCACGCTCTGATGCACCAGACCAACGCTTCCCAGCACGTCTCCCGGCGCGCTTCCTCGGGCGACGCCTCCCTGTGGCGCCGCTACGCTCTCTACGCGCGGGAGGCCGCATGAGGGTCGAAGGCCGCGAGCTCGCGCCGGCCGGCAGCTCCTCGCTGGAGGGGCTCAATCCCAACATCGCCGCGCGGCTGCAGGATCGCGCTCGCGAGCAACCCGACTGGCCGGCCCTGGTCGAGCGCAAGAACCGCCGCGTGACCTTCGGCGAATTGGCCGAGCGCGTCGGCAAGATGGCGGCCGCGCTCGACAAGAAGGGCTTGCAGGCGGGCCAGCGGGTGCTGCTCTTCATCCCGATGTCCATCGACCTGTATGCGGCCCTGCTGGCCACCGCCCATCTCGGTTGCACGGCCGTGTTCGTGGATGCCTGGGCCGACAAGCGCCGCCTGGAGGCCGCGCTGGAGCTGGCCATGCCGCACGCCTTCCTGGGCATCCCCAAAGCCCACCTGCTGCGCTTCGTCAGCCCGCGCCTGCGCGGCTGCCCGCTGCGCCTGATGGTGGGCAAGCCCTTCGGCAACTGGGAGAACGTCCCCGACGGCCGCCCGGTGGCCACCGTCACCCCCGAGACGCCGGCCCTGGTCACGTTCACGACCGGCAGCACCGGGCGCCCGAAAGCGGCCCAGCGCACGCACGGCTTCTTGTGGTCGCAGCACCGGGCCCTGTCGGCTCACCTCAAGCTGCGCGAGGTGGACATCGATCTCCCGACGCTCCCCATCTTCGTGCTGAACAACCTGGCCAGCGGCATTACCAGCGTGTTGCCCGATTTCGACCCGCGCCGGCCCGCCGATATCGACCCCGAGCGGGTCTATCGCCAGATCCTGGCCGAGCGCGTCACCACCTCGAGCGGCTCGCCCGCCTTCTACTCCCGACTGGCCGCCTGGTGCCGCGACCGCGGTCTGCGCCTGCCGCTGCGCTCGGTCTTCATCGGAGGAGCCTCGGTGCTGCCGGGGCAGGCGCGCGAGTTGCAAGACTGCATCGAGGGCAAGCTGCACGTGGTCTACGGCTCGACCGAGGTGGAGCCGGTGGCCGGTCTGGAGGCCTCCGAGCTGCTCGAGGCGGCCGCTTCGGGCAAGGAGGGGCTCTGCGCCGGCACTCCGGTGCCGCAGCTCGAGGTCAAGCTGCTGCGTCCCTGGGACGGCCCCATCGAGAAGGACTACCGCGGCATGGATTACTGGGAGGTCGGTCACGGCGAGGTCGGCGAGGTGGTCGTGGCGGGCCGCCACGTGCTGCCGAACTACCTGAGCGATCCCGAGAACGACCGTCTGTGCAAGATTCAGGACGGCGACCGGGTGTGGCACCGGATGGGGGATGCCGCCTGGAAGGACCGCTTCGGCCGCCTCTGGCTGATGGGAAGGGTCTGCGAGCGCGTGCAGCGCGAGGAGAAGGTGGAGTGGAGCCTGCCGGCCCAGATCCGGGCGCAGCGCGTCGACTCGGTGCGCCACGCGGCCTACTTCGGCATGCCCGACCCGCTGCTGGGCAACCGCGCCGTCCTCTGCGTGGAAGCCCCGCGCCCCTGGACCGACGACCTCAACCGCAAGATCCGCGCCGCCCTGCACCCCCTGCCGGTGGACGAGCTGCACGTCGTGGAGAAGATCCCGCGCGACCCGCGGCACGCCTCCAGGACCGACCTTCCGGCTCTGAAGAAGGAACTGTACGGATAGGTTTTCAGGAATTTTTGAGGGCTTCGGATTAAGGTCCGCCAAAAATTGCGGAGGGTCCCATGCAAGTCCTCGCCACGCCCGCCTCTTCCCAGCTCACCATGTCACGCCCGCCTTCGCGCCGGTCGGTTTCCGGCACGGGCGATGAAGTTCGTCTGGGCGAGCGCCCCGCGGCCGAGTTGCCGGGGCCCAGTGCCGCCGAGCTGAAGGGTCCCGAGGTCACCACGATGTCCGGCTGGACGCGCGGGATCGCGCTCGGAATGGCCGGCCTGATCGGGGCCCTGGCGCTGACGGGTTGCACGCAGCAGACTCCCACGACGCCGCCCGTGACCCAGACCACCCAGCAATCCCAGGCCGAGAAGGCTCTGGGCCAGGCCTTTACCGAGGCCGACTCGATGCTGCAGAAGAACAAGGACGACGACGGCGCCAAGGAGCAGGCCACCCGGCGCGTGATGAGCGCCATCGGCGACTACGCCCGCACCACGGGACGCAGCGCCCAGCAGGTCGCCTCCGACATCAAGGGCTACATGATCGAGCATCCCGTGCTGACGCTGAGCGTGGCCTATTCGGCCGGCGTGGCCACGGGCATCGGGCTGGAGCGGCTGGGCCTGAGCGATGCGGCCGGAACCAGCGTGGAGGCCATCAAGCAGGCCATCAAGGACCATCCCATCATCACCGGCGTGGTGGTGGTGGCGGCCACGGCCGCGGTGGGCTATATGATCTACCAGGCGCTGGAGACGCAGACGGCCCCCGTGGCGCCCGCCCCGACCACCCCCGAGGCACAGAAGCTCAAGGGCGAGTTCGACGCGCTGGAGCAGCAGGTGGCCCGTTCGCAGGGCGGAGACACCCAGGCCCAGGCGGCTCAGGTCAACGCCTCGCTGAAGGAGAAGATTGCCGAGTATGCCCGCGCCACGGGTCGTTCCGTGGATCAGGTGGGCAGCGAGCTGCGCCAGTTCTACATCGACCATCCGGGCGTCTCGGCCGCGGTGGTGATGTCGGCCGGCGTGGGCACGGGCGTGCTGTTGCAGCGCGCGGGAGTGCCCGCGGCGGTGGCTGCCGCGGCCCAGTCGGCGCTCAGCTCGACCGGCCACGGGCTGTCGGGCGTCGAGGACGCCATCAAGGAGCATCCGGTGCTGGCCACCGCGGTGGGCGTGGCCGTGGCCGCGGGAGCGGTCTACGCAGTGCACCAGGCCGTAACGAACTAGGGCCTGTTGACATTCACTGCTCTTCAATTGGGCGGCACTTGGAAAAACCACGGAGAGCACAGAGAACACGGAGACATTCGCGGGTTGGGCGACATCAATCTACTCCCGGCCCAGTT
>JBDHVW010000104.1:0-27805 GCA_039809865.1 Vulcanimicrobiota bacterium | reverse complement strand
GGACATGTCCGGGCCAACAGGCGGAGCACCCCGGCGTCCGCGCGCTGGGACGGACATGTCCGGGCCACCAGGCGGAGCAGCCCGGCGTCCGCGCGCTGGGACGGACATGTCCGGGCCACCAGGCGGAGCACCCCGGCGTCCACGCGCTGGGACGGACATGTCCGGGCCACCAGGCGGAGCACCCCGGCGTCCGCGTGCTGGGACGGACATGTCCGGGCCACCAGGCGGAGCAGCCCGGCGTCCGCGCGCTGGGACGGACAAGGGCCAACAGGCGGAGCACCCCGGCGTCCGCGCGCTGGGACGGACATGTCCGGGCCACCAGGCGGAGCACCCCGGCGTCCGCGCGCTGGGACGGACAAGGGCCAACAGGCGGAGCACCCCGGCGTCCGCGCGCTGGGACGGACATGTCCGGGCCAACAGGCGGAGCACCCCGGCGTCCGCGCGCTGGGACGGACAAGGGCCAACAGGCGGAGCAGCCCGGCGTCCGCGCGCTGGGACGGACATGTCCGGGCCACCAGGCGGAGCAGCCCGCAGTCCGCGCGCGGGCCAACAGGCGGAGCACAGCTCAGGCGGAGGCCCGCCTGAGGCAACTTGACGTCTAGGGTTTCTGCTCGGCCAGCGCGCGCCGCTGATCGATGTAGTTGCTGGCGCCCAGCGACAGGGCGCCCAGGCCGGCGCACAGGGCGACTCCGCCAAGACCCATGCTGGCGCCGAGGTTGGCGCTGGGCATCCCCACGAAGGCTCCCAGGATGAGCCCGCGCGGATTCTTGGTGGCCCAGGCGGCATACAGGCCGACGCCGAGGGCGCCGACCATCCCGGCCACCGGGTGGATGGCGCCCAGCGCGGCCGGGACGCCCCAGAACGCGGCTCCGACGGCGGCATTCTTTCCGACCGACTTCCAGTCGATCTTGGGCGCCTCGTCGGCGGGGGGCTCGGGGGCGGGGGGCTCTTGCTGCGCCGGCGCGCTGGAGCGCAGGGAGAGGGTGTAGCTCGTAGGAGCGGCGGTCGAGATCATCATGCGCGCAGAGTAATCCCGAGTGACGGCACGTTTTCTAAACTGCATGTTAAGACTGAGGCAGGCGGCTCGAGGCCGCCCGCGGAATAATTGCAGGCTTGCAGATTCCGAGCAACCTCCCGTTCCAGCAGCCCGTAGCGGCAACGGCTCCCCCTCCCCGCGCGGAGGAGTCCGTTTGGCCGTTCAGTCACGCCACGCAGTACGTTCCGGGCGAAGGTGGACAAGTGCAGCCCGTGGTCAAAGTCCCGTTCTACGCGAAGGAACGCGGCGCGGTCAACGCTCCTCAGACTTTCCAAGATGCCTCGGGCGTCGTTCACCACGCCCTGATTTCGCCCGGTCGCACCGAGCTTCGCGTCCTTCAAAGCACGGGCCAGCTGGATTTCGTCTTCAAGTCGCCCAATTACGTCCAGGAGGTGGTCTACCAGCCGGCCTCCGATACCTACTATGTTCGCTCCAACACGACCATCCACGCCCTTTCCGGCAAGGACGGCAGCGAGATGGCCACCATTTCCCCCGATCAGGCCAACTGCCTGGGCAAGATGACCATCCTGTCGACGGGCGACCTGGCCTTGGTGCAGGGGTTGGAGGGCATCGACAAGGGAGCGGTGACGACGCTCAAGCCAGATCTGACGCCGCGCTGGAGCCGGAACATCGACATGGAGACGAACGGCGTTCTGGACGTGGGTCACGGCCACATGGCGGTCTTCCGGGACGGCGACGATCTGGCCGTGCTGGATGCCTCGGGCAACGAGGTGCTGCGCTCGAAATCGCCCGCGCTCTACTCCCCCATCGTGCACGACGGGCACCTGATGTTCATCGAGTCGCATCCGAGCAAGTGGAACGCCAAATACAAAGAGGTCGTCCGCTACGACTCCAGCACCGGTGAGGTGCGCCGCACGAAGGTGAGCAAAGAGGCCGACCGGATCATCCCCCTGCCGGACGGCAAGTTCATGCTCGAGGACGGCGGCGCCGGGCATCCCCACATCAGCGTTTACGATGCGGACGGCGAGCGGGTGAAGAGTTTCAAGTTCCCCGACGACCGCTACGCTCGTCAGCTGCACGTCGCCCGCGATGGCAAGACGGCGCTCCTGGTGCTGGGGGACACGCGCTACGACCTTTATAAGCTCGATCTGGAGCCGCAGCGCTCCGCCTGGAACCTGGTCGGCCTGAGTCCCGCCGAGCATCCCGAGCCGATCTTGCAGCGCCAGGGCTCGTTCACCCCCGCGCTGCTGAGCAATGGTCAGCTGGCCGTCTTCCACTCCGAGGGCATCGAGCTGGACGGCAAGCGGCTGGGCTCGACCCGGGAGTTCCTTCAGGCCGTAGGCCCGGGAGTGGAGCTGGACAGCGACCGGTTGCCGATGTCGTACATCTCGGTCAACGAGCGCACCCGCAGCGGAGCCACGCTGGACCAGGTCTTGTGCGACGTGGAGAGCGACCACAAACTGGCCGACGCGCTTGTGACGGCGCCCGGAAATCGGCCGTATATCACTCCCGATGCGTGCCTGAACTTCCCTCTGCCCGCTTTGGGCGCGATGCCTGTGGCCGCTCACTTGACGGTGGCGGACACCGACCGCGTGCTGCGCTCGCTGTTCCGCGAGGAGGCCACCACGCTCCGGGTGTTTGGCGACGCCACCCTGGAGCTGGCCAAAGACAAGCTTACCCTGACGGACGGAGATGGCCAGCAGCACATGGCCTTCGGAGCCTACACAGCGGCTCTGCCGCTGGCGCTGGGCGAGAAGAAGTTCGTGGCCGCGGTGGGCCAGGGCGATCTGGTCTGGCTCCGCCCCGTCAAGTATGCTTTTGCCGAGGAGCGCTACAACCTGGGCGAGCCTATCAGCGGCCTCGAGCTCGCCGACAATGGCCAATCCGTGCTGGTCACGACCGCGAGCGGAGCCCGCCTGGCCTTCACGCCTCCGGGCGGCGCCGTGGTGCAGAACGCCGAGGCCCCTCCCCCGCCCAGGGAGACCCAGGCCGGGGTGCACGAGACGATGAGCACCGTCCAGGTGGGCGGAGTCACGATTCGCAAGCGCCGCGTCTAGCTGGAGCTGCTTTCGCCGCGCTGTGCGAGAGCCCAGTAGCGACTGAAGGTTCCCCGCCCGCCCTGCCGAAACTGCAGCGCCCGTGGCCACTTCGGAAGGAAGACTCGAGCCAACGTCCCAGCGCACGCGAATTCTCGAAGTGTTGCGGTCGCTTGCGCGGGAGCTCAACCCCGGAAGGGACTTCGAGCGGCTCGGCCCCAGCGCTCACCTGGAATACGACCTCGGCCTGGGCAGTCTGGAGCGGCTCGAGCTGATTCGACGCCTGGAGGCGGCCCTGAACGTCAGCCTCCCGGTCGACCAGATCCTGCGAGCCCGTTTGTGCCAGGAGCTTCTCGAACTGGAAGCCCTCGCTGCCCAAGAACCTCGAACCACCGTGCTCCAGAGCTCCTCCCGTAAGCTCGAGGCCCGGACCCTGGTCGACGTGCTCGTCGGTCGGGCCGAATCCGAGCCGCACCGCCCCTCGCTGGTCTTCTGTCGCGAGGGCGTCGAGCAGACGACACGCTCCTACTCCCAGCTTCTTTCCGAGGCGAGTCAAGTCGCTGGAGGGCTGGCCGAACGAGGCGTGCGCCCCGGCGACCGGGTGGCCCTGATGCTGCCCACGGGGCCCGGGTTCGTGGCTGCCTACTTCGGCGTGCTGCTGCTACGGGCGATCCCCGTGCCGCTCTACCCGCCTTTCCGGCCGGACCAGATCGAGGAGCACGTGCGGCGGCAGAGCGCCATCCTGCGGAGCGCGGGGGTGGAAGTGCTGGTGGCCTTTCCCGAGATGGCCGCCGCCTCCCACCTGCTGAGACTCCACACTCCCACGCTGCGCCACCTGGTGGCGGTGGCCGACCTGAAGGGCGCGCGCGCTCCGATCCCGTGCGACCCCGCGGATGTGGCCCTGATCCAATATACCTCGGGCAGCACCGGCACGCCCAAAGGGGTGGTGCTCACGCACGAGAACCTGATGGCCAACATCGGGGCCATCCGGCTGGCCCTGGATGGTGGCGGCGAGGATATCTGCGTGACCTGGCTGCCCCTCTACCACGACATGGGGCTGATCGGCACGCTGCTGACGGCCATCTGCCACGGCTCCCCCTGCGTGCTGATGGGGCCCCAGGACTTCCTGGCCCGCCCCTCGCGCTGGCTGTGGGCCATCCATCGCTACCGCGGCACCGTCTCGGCCGCTCCCAACTTTGCCTACGAGGTGTGCGCGCGCAAGATCCCCGAGGCCGAGCTGCAAGGGCTCGATCTCTCCTCCTGGCGCGTGGCCCTCAATGGCGCCGAGACGGTCCGGCCGGCCACTCTGCGCCACTTCCGGGAGCGCTTCGAGCCTTACGGGCTGCCCGCCGACAGCCTGATGCCGGTCTACGGGCTCGCCGAGGCGGCCCTGGGCGTCGCCTTTCCTCCCCTGGGCCGCAAGCCGGTGGTGGACTCGGTCGATCGCGTGCTGCTCGAGTCCGAGGGCCGGGCCTGGCCCGGGGAGGACGTCCAGATCGTGTCCTGCGGGCGTCCCTTGCCGGGGATGGAGATGCGCGTGGTGGACGCGCGCGGACGCCCCCTGGACGACCGGCTGGTCGGGCGCCTGCAGTTTCGCGGGCCGTCCGCCCTGCAGGGCTACTATGGCCACGCCGAGCCGGTGCGCGACGCAGACGGCTGGGTCGAGACGGGCGACCTCGCCTATCAGGCCGACGGCGAGCTCTACCTGACCGGACGCCACAAGGACGTGATCCTCAGGGCGGGTCGCACCCTCCACCCGCAGGATCTCGAGGAGGCCGCCTGGGAGGTGCCGGGCGTCCGGCGCGGCTGCGTGGCCGCCTTTGCGGTAGCCGACAGCGATGAGGTGGTCGTGGTGGCCGAGAGCCGCCAGTCGGGAGCCGAGCTCGCGGAAGCGGTCCGCCGGCGCGTGCACGAGGTCGTGGGGCTCTCGCCCGACCGCGTGCTGCTCGTCCCGCCGCAGGCGGTGCCCAAGACCCCCAGCGGCAAGGTGCGCCGTCAGGAGTGCCGCGCCCGCTACCTCGACGGGACGCTGGGCCGCCGGCGCGGACTGGCGGCCCAGGCCGCCTGGCTGGCCCTCTCTGGAATCACACAAAAGGCGTCGACCATGGCGCGCACGGCTTGGGCGGCTTTCTGGATCCTGCTCCTGGGCACGCCACTCCTGGCGCTGGGCTGGCTCTCTCCGCCCGCGGCCCGGCGCCTGGCTCCGGCGGGTTGCAAGAAACTGCTGCGCCTGCTGGGCATCCACCTCGAGGTGCGGGGGACGCTCCCATCAGGACCCTGCGTGGTCGTGAGCAACCACACGAGTCACTTTGATCCGGTCCTCTTGCTGGCGGCTCTGCAGAGGCCCCTCCACTTCGTGGTGGCGGCCTGGGCCGCGCGCGGGCGCCTCCGGCTCCTGATGCGCCCCTTCGGGCACCTGAGCGTGGAGCGCGGGAAGGCCAGCGACCGAGCGCTCGAGGAGATGGGCGCGGTTCTGCGCCGCGGCGATTGCCTGGCATCTTTCCCCGAAGGCGGGCTCGAGCACGCGCCCGGACTTCGCCCCTTCACGCTGGGCGCGTTCGAGGTGGCCGCCCGCGCCGGGGCTCCGGTGGTGCCCGTGACGCTGCACGGCTCCCGGGCGGTGATGCCGGACCGTCGCTTCGCCCCCCGTCCGGCCCACGTGGTCGTGACCGTGGGAGAACCGCTCCGGAGTCAGAACGCTGATTTCGAGCAAGTCTTGAGACTCTCGCTGGAAGCTCGCCAGCAAATCGCGCACCTTTGCGGCGAGCCGCTCCTGGACAGCCGACTGCGGCGGGAAGACCCGTGAAGAGCTACGTCGACCGCCGGGAGCGCTATTTCTGCGACCGCGACAAGGAGCGCGTCAGCCTGCCGTTCGAGTGGGGCCTGGACCATCTCGGGCTGGACCCGCACCAGGAGCCTCGCGCCGCCTTGCGCCGCTACGCGGCCGACAGCCTGAGCGACAGCGCCAACTTCTTCCGCTGCGACCCGACCGACCGCTATAGCCTCGAGGACAAGATCCTCACGTTCCCCTCCGCCCTGGAGACCCCCTATCCCGAGAACAACACGGTCTACGGCCGCTTCTTTCCGGCCGGCCGCAAGCTTGCCCTGATCGTGCTGCCCCAGTTCAACGCCGACTGGGACAGTCACGTCACGCTGTGCCGCCTGCTCGCCTTTTTCGGCATCACCACGCTGCGCCTCAGCCCCCCTTACCACCATGACCGCAAGCCTCCCCACCTCCTGCGTCCCGAATACCTGACCTCGGCCAACCTCGGTCGCACCCTGGCCGCCACCCGGCAGGGCGTGCTGGACGTGCGGCGCGCCACCGACTGGCTGCTGCAGCGGGGCTATGCGCAGGTGGGGGTGGTCGGCAGCAGCGTGGGCTCGCTGATCGGCTTTCTGGCCCTGACGCACGATCCGCGGCTGCGCTTGGGAGCCTTCATCCACATCACCAGCTATATCGCCGACGTGGTGTGGCACGGCATGACCACCGCCCACGTGAGACGGGCGTTGCATCCCGGTCTCGCGCTCGAGGAGCTGCGGGAGATCTGGGCCCCGATCAGCCCGATGCCGTACGTGGGACGCCTGGCGCGAGCGCCGCGGCCGTTCTTGATGCTCTCCGGCCACTACGATCCGACCTGTCTGCCCGAGCTCGCACGGGACTTCTATCGCGAGTGCGACCGCAAAGGAGTCGCCTACCAGTCGACCTGGCTTCCGTGCGGTCACTACACGATGGGCCAGTTGCCCTTCAGCCTGCTGGTCGCCCTGCGCCTGCTGCTCTTTCTGAGAGCCGCATGCTGAGCCGGCTGCGCGCGCGCACCGAGCCGTTGGCCGAGGCGCTGGCCCGGCCGATCGTCGCCACGGGATTGAATCCCAACCTGCTGACCGTTCTGGGGGTCCCGCTGTCCGTCACGGTCGGTGTCCTGTTCGCCGGCGGTCATCCGGGTCTGGCCGTGCTGCTGGCTCTGCCCACCGCGCTGGTGGATTTCGTCGACGGGGCGGTGGCCCGACTGTCGCGCCGCACCAGCTCGTTTGGCAATCTGCTCGACGCCGTGGTCGACCGCGTGGTGGAAGCCGCCCTGCTGGTGGGAATGGCTCCCCGCTTCCCGATGGCCGCCTGCATGGCCATGGGGGGCTGTCTGATCGTCAGCTACATCAAAGCGCGCACCGGGCTGGTGGTGGTGACGGACAACCGGGATTGGCCGGGCTTCGCAGACCGCACCGATCGCGTCGTGCTCATCTTCCTGGCCATGCTGATGGTAGCCCTGGGCTCGCCTGCGCTGGGCGAGCTGATGCTGTGGCTGGTGGCCAGCATCTCCCTGGTGGGAATCGTGCAGCGCGTCCTCTACGCGCGCAAGCTGATCGACGAGGCCGAGCTGCTGCCCTACCTGCAAGATCAGTCCAATCCGTGACGCTCCCAGTGGGAGGCGAAGGCGGCCAGCATCACGTTGTCCCGCCGGCCTCCGTGGTTCACGTTGCGAGCCAGGTCGTTGACCCAGTTGGCCCGCGTCGGCAGTGGGGCCAGCCGGCTCGGGACGACGCGCCGGGGAATGCCGCGCCGGGCCAGGTGCCCGCTGAACCAGACGTCATCGACGTAGAAGGCTTCCTCGGGGTAGCCCCGGTAGTCGAGCAGCGCCTCGTCGAAGAAGTCGCGCCGCACCAGGAAGCCCCAGGTGCCGGTCAGCACGTCCACGGCCCGAAGCTCGCGTAAGGCCGTGCCATAAACGATGGGAGCGTGGTTGAAGTCGAGGGCCGGGCCGACGCTCCATCCCCGCAGGCCCAACGCGGCAAATGGAAGCCTCTGCTGCCAGGAAAGCAGGCGCTCGAGCATGTCACGCGGGTAAATGTTGTCGTCGTCCAGAGCCAGCAGCAGGCGGTCCGGCGCGGCCCTCTCCCAGGCGGGGATCAGCTTGGTGGCGGGGCCCCAATCGCGCCCGCAGCGCAGCACCTCCACCGAAGGGTGGTCCAGGAAGGCGGGCAGGCGGTAACCGGCCTGCTCGCGTCGCGAGACATCCGGCAGGGCCAGCACGATGCGGGCCGGGGGAACCGTCTGGTCGAGCAGCGAGGCCAACACGGGGCGCAGAAGCTCGATGCGGCTGGGAAGGGTGGTCAGGGTCACGAGCACCGGGCCGCCGGGCCGGGGCTCGGGCAGGGGCGCCCGCAGCAGCCGGAGATAGCGCAGCAGCGCGGCGGCCAGGCCCCCGTTGGCGTATTTGGAGAGCTCGTCCCGCACGGCGGGCACCAGCGTCCCGTCCCGCAAATAGCCCACCAGATCGGCCCGCAGAGAGCTCACGAGGTGAGGGCCCGCATGGGCAGTAAGGTTCCACGGCTTTTCCAGTAGGAGAGCACGGACCGGAGGCAAGCGAGCGCCGCAGGGCCCGTGCGGAAACGACAGTCCAGGCGCAGGCGCCGGTCGGCCCGAAAGTCGCAGAACTCCCAGGGATGCACGAACAGGACCACGGGGTCCGCCAGGGCCGAGAAGACCAGGTTGCGCAGCACGCGGGGCAGCCGCAGCACGGAGGACGTGGTGGAGGCCGGCACCCGGTAGAACGGACCGTCCAGGACGCGCGGCCCCCGGGGCAACTTGTAGCGCGCGTGGGACGAGTCCAGGTTGTAGCCTTGCTGCGGAAGCAAAGCCAGATAGGGCTCGGGAAGCTGCAGGTAAGGAGCGCGGAAGGAGGTCACCGGGGCGAACTGCCGCAGGGCCGCGCTGGAGGTGGCGATCTCGTCAAGCGCCTGCCCCTCGTCGAGCCGCCGGAAGCTGCGGTGGGAATCGCCGTGACAGCCGAGCTCGTGCCCGCCAGCCACGATGGCTCGCACCGACGAAGGAAAGCGCCGGGCCACTTCACCGGTCGTGAAAAAGGTGGCCGGCACCTGGTGCTCGGCCAGGACCTCGAGCAGGCGGGGCAGACCCTGCTCGATGCCGCGATAGCTCTCGAGATACGGGGGGCAATCGGGCTCGACGTCTACCGACAGACAGACTCGCACGGGCGTGCTCCCTCGTAAGCTGCGAGATAGCGGTCGGCGACCACGCTCCAGTCGTAGGGCTCGAGACCCTCGCGCGCCGAGGCCGCCATGCGCTCCCGGAGCTCGTCCTGCAGCACCAGCCGGGCGATGGCGCCAGCGAACTCGGTCAGCGTATTGGTCAGGAAGCCGTGGCGCCCGTCGACCACGATCTCCGGCTGGCCGCCGTGACGCATGGCCACCACCGGCAAGCCCATGGCGCGAGCTTCCAACAGAGCGATGCCAAACGCCTCGGTCTGACACGGCAGGGCGAAGAGCGCGGCCTGGCTCAAGATGGAGCGGACCCGGGCTGGCGGACAGTAGCCCGCCAGCTCGAGCTCTCGGGAGACCCCCAGCCGGAGCGCCTCCAGCTCCACCAGGCGCCGCATCGGTCCGTCTCCGACGAGGATGAAGCGAATCTTGCGTCCTCGCACCAGGGCTTTGACGCGGGCCAGCGCCCGGACGAAGTCGAGCGGGCGCTTGCGCACATTCAGGCGCATGACGGAGACGACCCGGATCTCGTCGTCCGGAGACGAGGGCATCCGGCGCCACTCCGAGAGGTCGATGCCGTTGGGGATGACCTCGACGTCGCGGCGCCCGGTGGCGATGCGGGTGTCGGCGGCCACGGCCGCGGAGACCCCGGTCAGCACCTCCGGATTGCGCCCCCAGCCGAAGGTTCGGTTCAGGAAGGCGAAGGTGGGCAGCTCCCAGCCCCGCAAGAGGGAGTGATTCGTGAGCACGCCCGCCAGGCCAAGCCGCCGCGCCACCGCGACGGCGCCCTGGGCCATCGGCGAGAAGATCGAGTGGCCGTGGATCACGCCGATGCGCTCTGCGCGGTAGATCTCGGCGAGCATGTCCAGGCCGCGAAACTGGAAGGCCACGTTGTAGAACGGGAGGCGGGCGAGGGGCAGGCGGTGGACGCGCATCCCCTCGATCTCGCCGGGGCCGGGATTGACGGTGATGGCGTGCACGCGGTAGCCACGCCGGGACAGCTCCTGTCCCAGGTGGAGGAGGTGGCTCTCGACGCCCCCGATTCGCGGGGAGAACCAGTCGCAAACGAGCGCGATTCCATCGGTCACCCTGCGCCCGTTCGCGCAGCAGGGCCGCGCCCCCTCAAGGGGAAGCGAAGATCTTGGCTCCTCCCCCCCGCGGAATCGTCATGGGTGCCGGCGGACACCGGCTGCTGGCCAACGCTTACGTGGCGCTGCGGCGCATCCGAGAGCTCACGGACCTGCCCGTGGAGCTCTGCCACGCCGGCCCGGAGGAGCTGCCCCCCGGCTTTGCGGCGCGCCTGCGCGAGGAGATCACGGGGGTCACCTTCCGCGACCTCGGCGCTGACAACCGGGGTTTCCACCTCAAGCCCTGGGCGGTGCTGCACTCGGAGTTCCGCGAGCTCCTCTGGCTCGACGCCGACAATCTTCCGCTGGGCTGCCTGGAAAAACTCTTCGAGCTGGAAGAGTACCGGCGCACCGGGGCCCTGTTCTGGCCGGATCTCCCCTCGGCCCGCTGGACTCAGGACTCCCTCTACGTGGATCTGGGGCTCGACCCGCGCCTCAATCGCGCCGAGCGCGAGCTCGAGTCGGGCCAGATGCTGCTCGATCGCTCGCGCTGTTGCCCGGCGCTCGAGGAGGCCGCGCGGCTCAGCGGCCCGGAGCTGCGTCCCACCGTGTATTCGCGCCTGCTCGGCGACAAGGACGTCTTCCGCCTGGCCTTTCACCTGACGGGTCTCCCCCGCTCCGTCGTGGCCCACGACCCGACCCCGTTCGGAGGCAAGTTCTTCATTCTACAGATTCCGGGCACGGACATCGTGCTCAAGCTCGATCATCCGCGCGGCTCGTTCTACGCCACCGGCATCCTGCAGCACCACCCCGACGGGTCCGAGCTCTTCGCCCACAAGACCGTCATGGAGTGGAAGCCGCACCTCGACTTCGTGGGAATGACCCACGTCCAGCGGACCGGTCGGGCCCTCCCCCACCCCGAGCTCGCGGCCCTGGAAGA
This sequence comes from Vulcanimicrobiota bacterium, assembly GCA_039809865.1. Classification (GTDB taxonomy): domain Bacteria; phylum Vulcanimicrobiota; class Xenobia; order Xenobiales; family QWHO01; genus QWHO01. The sequence goes on along the minus strand of JBDHVW010000104.1, from coordinate 16,774 downwards.
CTGGGGCTACCGTCAGTTGCAGCACTTTCGCAGCCATTACGGCGGGCTTTTTCGACCCGACCGGGGAGAGCAGCTCAAAGCGCTGTTGCGCTGGCTGGCGCGCCTGATCCCATAAGTTCGAACTCGCTCGGATTCGGGAAATACCGCTCGTAAAAGTCGCGCAGGACGTCGTGATGGGCCGAGTTCCCGTCGTTGATGCAGAACATCATCGGCCGGTCCCTCTCCAGGACGCGCAGGTCGCATTGCAGCAAAGGGCGCCAGCGGTCGAGCCGGACCAGGTCGGAGGCGTGCGAGGCCTGCAGGGCCCGGGCCGCCCCCACGTAGAGCGCGTGATAGAGCTGCAGGCCCACCGGGTGAATGTCGCCCGGAGTGCGGAAGCGCCGACTCGTGGTGGCCTCGTAGAAGGCCCCAAAGACTTCCTCGGACTGTCGAGCCAGCGACCGCCTGAGAATGGTGGCCCCGTGGCACGGGTACGGGCGCGGCTCTTTTCCAAAGCGCTCGTCCAGCAAGCCATTGGTGGTGCGCCACGCGTTGCGGTGAGCGTTGTGGCGGGGATCGAGCGGCAGAGTCGCGGTCATTCCACGCGTGAGGTAGAGCTTCAGGGCGCCCGACCGGGGGTCCACGAAATCCTCCGGCAGAACCGGCCGGCCGAACATCATGTCGTCGTTGAGGTAGAGGTAATGCTCCGCCAGGCCCGGGATCCGGTGGAGGTTGCACTCGAGCGCGTGGCTGTTGAAGGTGGGCAGGTGGCGCGGGTCGGCGAAGATCTCCGTGTCGTTGACGAACTGCAACCGGGGATGCTCGCGCACCCAGGCCGGACGCTGGTGGTCGCTCACCACCACGAAGATGCGCCGCACCCAGGGCGCAAACTGGGAAACCGAACGCAGGAGATAGCGCAGCTCCCCATTGTCCTGGAAGCGGTAGGGGCAGACGGCGTCGGGGCTGTAGCCGCTCTCGGCCCGGGCGTAGCGCTCTCGGAGCGCGCGCCGATCGGCTTTGTCGCCATCCACCCAGGTCACCACCAGGTCGATCTCCCCTGGAGCGGGCCCCTCCGCGTGGGCCGTTCGCTCGATAAAGGTGCGCAGGGGGCGCAGATCGCCAAAGAGCTGCTCCGTGCACCGTCCTACGGCCTGGAAGAAGGGCCAGAGAGTCCACAGCAGCTCGGTCAGCACCAGACGTCCTCGGCCAGCCGCCGGAAAGCCGGACTCTCGGCCAGCAGCTCCTCGAAGGAGCCCCGGGCCTCGATCCGCCCGCCTTCCAGGAGCACGATCTGGTTGCACCAGCGAACCGTGCTGAGACGGTGGGTGACCACCAGGACGGTCTTGGGGAGCTCGCGGATCGCTCCCAGAACGGCCCGCTCGGTGAGAGTGTCGAGCGAGCTGGTGGCCTCGTCCAGAATGAGCAGCTCCGGATCGTGGTAGAGAGCGCGGGCGATGCCGATCCGCTGACACTGCCCTCCGCTCAGGCACACGCCGCGCTCCCCGAGCAGGGCGTCGTACCCACCGGGAAGCTCCCCCGTGACGAAGTCGTGGATGCCGGCCAGCCGGGCCGCGCGCACGACGGCCTCCTCGTCGATGGCGTCGTCTGGCAGTCCCAGAGCGATGTTGCGGCGCACGGTATCGTCGGAGATATACACCGACTGGGGCACGTAGCCGATGTTCCGCAGCCAGTCCGGGTAGGCGGAGATCGATTGGCCGTCGATCGAGACGTCTCCCGACTGGGGGGTCAAGAACCCGCCCACCAGGTCGACCAGGGTCGTCTTGCCGGCCCCGGTGGAGCCGACCACTCCCACGCGGGCGCCGCGGGGAATCGACAGCGTGACGTCGGTCAGCGCGGGAGCACTGGCTTCGGGATAGGTGAACGTCACCGAGGTCAGCTCGATCGATTCCCGCACCCCGCGCGCGGGCTGCGGAACGGGAATGGGCACGGGGGCTTCGGCGAGATCGGCGTAGAGATTCTCGATGGCCGGCAGCTCGAAGCGAATTCGGCTGATGTCGCTGTCCAGGGCCTGCAGGGCCGGTCCGACCCGCCAGATGCCCAGCACGAAGGCTCCCACGAGGGGGATGGCCGAATCGGTGGTGCTGACCAGGTAGACCAGCAGAGCGACGATGCTCGCGACCCCCAGCAGGTTCCCCACCCGGTTCGGGATGTCGCGGAGCAGGTGATAACGCGCCAGCATCCAGCTCGATTGCTCGGAATACCGGCGGTATCGCTCCACGACGTGATGCCGGCGAAAGAAGATGCGGCCCTCCAGAATGGCAGCCAGGCCCTCTTGCACCGACTTGAAGCGCAGGTTGTTGACGTCATGATGCTGCTGCCCGAGCTGCCCGATCTGACGGCGAAACCGGCCGTAGAGAGTGGCGTAGTACAGCCAGAACAGCGCGAGGGCGCCCAGGGTGAGACCGGGCGCCAGCCAGAGCAAGACGACCACGATGACCCCCGTCGTCAGGCTGCGGCGCAGGATTTGCAAGAGGACCATCAGACATTCGTTGACGAGTCCATCCACGTCGCGCAGAATGGCCTTCATCAGTTGCGAGGAGTTGCGGCGCAAGAACCAGACGTGAGGTTTGCTCAAATAGCTCGATAGGAGCAAGACCGAGAGGCGATGGCGCACCTGATAGCTGAGCCGCTCGCTGTACCAGGCGCTGAGGCAGTGGGCGGCCTCACTGGCGGCAAACAGCAAGACGAAACAGCCGGCCATCAACCAGAAGAACTGCTGCGGGCTGCTGGCCCCGGTCCACCCGTAAAGCTTGTCGAGCCAGGGTTGAGACCGCACCTGAGCGGGATCGGTGGCGATCGCCACCAGGGGCAGGATGCTGAGAAAGCCGGTCAGCTCGATGACGGAGGTCAGCAGCATGAGACCGAGCAAAGCCGCCGCCCGGGTTCGCTCGGCCGGGGAGAGAATCTGCAAGATCCGGCGCGCTGCAACAGAGATAGTGGGTCGATCGTTCCCAGACCAGCGCCCATCTCCTTCTGAAGGGCCTCCCCGCAGGCTTCCCGAACAGGCAGGCCCGATGTCCGCGCTCTGCCTTCTGCTTCTCTTGCCGTGCGCGTGGCTGCTGGCCCTGCGGAGCTCCAGTTACTGGCTCGACGCCACCCGCTGCCAGCTGATGGGGTCTTCCTTCACCCCCCTGGAGATCGAGGTCCTGACCCGGGTGGTCGCCTGCCGGCCGCCCGTGCATCCGATCCGCCATCTGCTGAGCCTGCGCGCGCTCACCTCGTGCCACCTGTTCCTGGGCGTGGTGCCCTGGTGGACCTGGCTGCTTCCTCGTGACCGGGTGTGGGTTCTCTATAGCCCGGAATCGACCCGGAGCCTGTCCCGGGCCGGACGCGTGTTGTGCCGCACCCGGGCCGATTACCGGGCCGCGCGCCAGCACAGCGGGAGCACGCTGGTGGGGTTTGCCGCCGTGGCGGAGCGCAAGCCGGTCTACCCGCCCCCGGCGGCCGCCAATCCGGAGCTCTCGGTGCTTTACCTGGGCGAGGGAGACCTGTCCTGGCATCCCGATCTGCCCCCCCTCTTCACTTCGGGCGATCCGTCGCAGCACCCGGTGCACCTCTGTCCCAAAGATCCCCGGCTGTCCCGCTTTTACGGCGCCATCGTGGTGGATTCGGTCGAGTCGGTCCGGGCTCTGGCGGAGCTCCCCCTGGCCGAGCGCGCGCGCCTCGGCCGGCGGAGCCAGGCCCGTTATCGCAGGAGCCACCGGGCCTTCCTCCAGCGATTCCCCGGACCCCAGCCCGAGGTGTTCTTCTTCACCTCCTCGCCCCCGGCGCGCACGGGGGGCCAGGTTTACAACCACGAGATGATCCGCGAGCTTCGCGCCCAGCGCATCCGGGTCCACTGCTGCGACCTTTTGAACCTGCGCGAGCTTTCGGGGACGGGCTCCACGGCCGGTGCCGCACCCTTTTCCCTGGCCCTGCTGGCGCTCTTGTCCTGGCGCCGCCCGCTGCTGGTGGTCGACCAGGTCTACGCCCACACCCTGGCCCCCGCGCTCGCCCTGCGCGCCCTCCTGCGCAGCGGCAAGTCGGTGGTGGTGGTGCACCACCTGGAGCGCTACGACAGCGCCCGCCCGGGCGCGCTCAGCCGCTGGCGCCATCGTGCCCAGCTCCTGCCGGCCGACCTCGTGGTCACCGTCAGTCAGTACTGCCGGCGGGAGATCGCGAGCCTGGGCGTGCCCGACGAGCGAATTCGCGTGATCAGCGGTGGGGCGCGACCTTTGCCGGCCCCGCAAAGGCAAGAGGATCCCGGCCGGCCCATCCGGCTCTTGTTCGTGGGCCACTGCGTGGCGCGCAAGGGCCTGCCGGCCCTGCTCCAGGCGTTGGCCCGGCTCGATCCGCAGGCCTTCCGGCTGCACCTGGTCGGCGACAACCAGACCCGGCACTTCCGCAACGAGATCGCCCCGCTCTTGTCGGATCAGGTCCTGGTGGAAGGCCGCGTGAGCGCCGCGCGGCTGGCGGAGTGCTACCGCGAAGCAGACGCCTTCGTCTTTCCGTCCTTCCAGGAAGGCTACGGGCTGGCGGTGCTGGAGGCCATGATCTCGGGTCTGCCGGTGCTCTGCAGTCGGACGAGCGCGCTGCCCGAGCTGGTGGAAGACGGCCACAACGGCTACCTCTTCGAGCCCGGCGACCCCGACGACATCGCCCGGGTCCTGCAGCGGGTATCAGACGATTCGAGCGCTCTGATCCGGATGGGCCACGCGGCCCGCGTCCGGGGCCTCGAGGAGCCCACCTGGAAAGAGAGCCGGGCTCGCTTCTACCGGGCCCTTGAGCCGCTGCTCGAGGCATGAGGATCACGTTCCTGATGGGACGGCTTCCCCCCCGCACCGGCGGGGAAGCGTACGACTTTCACATCCAGGAGCACCTTCGCAAACTCGGGTTCAAGGTCGAGCATGTGCACGTAATGCCGTGGCACGTGCTGACGAGCCTGCCCCTGGCCTTCCGTCCGGGGCTCTTCCTCGAAGACGAGCACTTTACCGCCCACCTCATGCCGCTGAACCTGTTGCGGCGCCTGCTGGGGCGAGGGCCTCTGGTGGTCGTCTGCCACCACCTGGACGGCTACCGGGGAGGCTGGCTGGAGCGCCTGTGGCGGTGGGCCCGGCTCTTTCTGGCGGACCGGATCGTGGCGGTCAGCCGTCACACGAGAGGCGAGCTCGTGTCCCTGGGCCTGCGCCCCGAGAGGATCGTGGTGGTGCATCCGGGCTACGCTCCCGAGGCCCTGCCCGACCCCTGCGCCCGGCCCCCCGGAAAGCTTTTGTGCGTGGCCCCGTCCGTGCCCCGCAAAGGCCTGGCGTATCTCCTCGAGGCGATGGCCAGAGTGGAGCGGGAGGTCGTGCTTCACGTCGTGGGGGAGGCGGACACGGCTTACCACCGCAGGGTTCTCCAGCCTCTGGTCAGGCGGCTCGGGCTCGCGAACAGGGTGGTCTTCGAGGGCCGGGTCTCGGCGCCGGCGCTCGCGGCGCACTACGCCAGCGCCTCTCTCTTTGTGCTGCCCTCGCTGTGCGAGGGATTCGGGATCGTCTTGCTGGAGGCCATGCACAGCGGCCTTCCGGTGGTGGCCTGTCGCGTGGCGGCCATTCCCGAGCTGGTGGACGACGGCCTGACCGGCCTCCTGGTTCCCCCTCGCGATTCCGAGGCGCTGGCGCGGGCGATCGAGGCGCTGGTGGACAACCCGGAGCGGGCCCTCCAGATGGGACTGGAGGGCCGCCGCCGGGTCCTGGGGAGGTTCAGCTGGGAGAGGACCTGCTCGGAGTTCGTACAGGCCGTCCTGAAATGAAAAAAGGCCACCCTTCGCTTCCGCGGAGGGTGGCCTTCTTGATCCAGGGCTAGTTGCTCGGGATGTAACCGAGCTTGGACACGCCCTCCGTGATGTTCAGCGGCAGCGTGGGGATCTGGGTCAGGCTGCCGTCTGCGTTGCGCACCCACCCGTTCACGTTGCGAGTCGTCGGATCGAAGAACGAGTTGTTCCCCACATAGAGGAACTTCTGTCCCGTGAGCGAGACCGCTTCGATGAGCTGGTCGGGAGTGGCGCCCTGGGTGGGAATTCCCGCCACCGGCAAGAGGTGGGTCAGGTCGGCTGTCGCCAGGTCGACGTTGTAGGAGTTGAGGTTGTTGGTCACGTTGTTCACCACGTACAGGAACGCGTCCGTCGCACCGGTGAAGACGGGCGAGCCGGTGCCGTTGCCCGCCGCGCTCGTGGTGGCGACGTCGGTCAGCTGGCCGGTCGTCGGGTTGAGGGTGAACGCGGAGACGTTGGCCGTCAGCACGTTGCCCACCCAGACCCCGAAGGTGGTGGGACCGAGGGCACCCGCCGTGACGCTGCGGGGGCCATCGGCGCCGGCCAGGTTGGCCTTGGCCGGAGAAGCACCTCCCTGCAGAACCAGGGTGAGGATTCCTGTATTGGTGTCCCAGCTCAGCACGGAGATGGTGTTGCTGCCACGGTTCGCGGTGAGCACGAAGTCCACCGGGCCGGGCACGTCCACGTACTCGAGCCCGAGCGGTCCGCTGCCCACCACCACGGTTTGCACCGCCGGGAGGATGGCACCGGTCGTCTTGTTCAGCGGGTAGGCCTGCACGGCGTCGCTGCCGTTGCAGAGGACGAAAGCAACCGAATCGTTGAAGATCTCGACGTCGATGGGCCGGATCAGGGTGGGCTGGCTACTCAGGACCGTCATGTTCCCCGTAGCGCGGTCGACCCCCACCGAGGTGATCATGTCGGCCTGCGTCGAGGCGACCAGGAAGCGGGGCTGAGTCGTGCTGTCGAGATTCCACGGCTCGAGAGCCGTGGCGCGCGGAAGCGCGAGGGTCGGACCCGCCGTCAGCTCACCGGTCTGGTTGTTGGAGCGATAGAGGTTGATCGTGTTGCCGGCGTCCGTGGTGACGGCCAGGAAACCGCCGCTCGGCGCCGCGCCGGGGGTCAGCTGGAACGTGGCGCTGGTGGTCTGTCCGAAAGTCGCTCCGGCGTCGGCCAGGAGCGCGTAACCAGTGACCTGGTCGCCCGTGATCGACAGACCGGAGAAGGTCGCCACTCCGGACACCGCGTTCTGGTTGGTCACTCCGTTGAGGGTGGCCGTGGCGCCCTGCGGAAGGACGAGGCTCAAGGTGACCGGGCCGGTGAAGGTCGTATCCACCTGGCCATCGGGTCCGCGGACTTCCACCGCGACCTGGAACGTATCGCCGCTTCCGATGCTCCCGGTCGGGAAAACCTGGCCGGTCCCGGCCGGGTTGGTCACGAAGGCGACCGCGCTCTGGTCCAGGGTGAACGGATCGCTTACGGCGTCGTTGTAGGGAGACCTCGTTCCGTTGGAAGCCGTCAGGGTGACTCCACTCTGGGAAGGCCCGGAGAGGCTCAGGTTGTTGAAAACGGCGACGCCCTGCACCGCGTTCACGGTCAACTGACCGCTCAGGGTGACGTTGTCGCCCTGGGCCGAGAGGGTGATGGGGCCGTTGAAGTTCGGCTCCACGGCTCCGCTCTCGTTCAGGGCTTCGACGGTGACCGAGAAACTCTGACCGCCTGCGGCCGCCGTGAAGGGCGGGTTGGGAGAGAAGCGCAGCGAGGCGCCAAACAGAGGATTGACGGAGACGTAGGCGTGCTGGGCACCGTTGTCGCTGCCGCCCAGGTTGGTGGAGAAAGAAGTGTAGGCGATCACCGTTCCGTCGCCGGAGACCGCGGTCTCGCCGTCGCGACGACCGATCTCGTCGGCCAGGGGGCCGCCCACGTTGTCGAGGTCGCTCGGGTCACCGAGCACGTCCGTGCCGTTGCCGACTTCGGTCTGGGTCTGGCTGACCAGGGCGGTCGCGCCGGTATCCAGGCGATGCACGAAGGTGCGGGTATTCTCGACCCCGGCGGGTCCCTGCGTCGTGGGGGAAATTCCCACCGAGGTGGAGACGAAGCCGACGAAGCGACCGTCGTCCGAAAGGGAAGCCAGGTGCGATGGACTCTCGTTGGTCCCGCCGTTGCCGGAGACGGTGCTGAGGCTGCCGTTCCAGGCCACGACTTTGAAGTCCTCACCGCCCGGGACGAGATTGGTGGCGAGCGTTTCGAAGGCGACCACGCTGCCGTCGGCATCGATGGTTGGATTGAAGCTGTCGCGGTCCCCCGCGACGCCACTCTGGGCGCTGATGAGTTGCGGGGAGCCGGGCGCCGTGAGGTCCACCCGGAAAATCTGCTTGGTCGCGCCCGGCGCGGACTGGCTGTTGAAGACGACAAAGCGTCCATCGCGGGAGATGTCAGGATTCTGACTGTCCCCGGCGACACCGCTGGTAAGGATCGTCACGGTCCCGGTGGCGACGTCGGCCGTCAGGATGTGGGCGCGATTTTCCTCACCCGTGAGGACCGGGTTGCGGGACTCGAAAACGACCACGCTGCCGTCGCCGGAAATCGAGGGGCGCACCGAAGGCCCGTTCCCGCTGAGGGCGGCGGGCACGAGCAACCGGGTGGTGTTCTGGGACCGGTTGCGAACATAAATCTGGAGGTCGCCGTTGCCGGAGCCGTCGAGGTTGGAGGCCTCACTGGCGAACACCACCACGTTTCCGTCGCTGGAGAGCGCGCCGTAGGTGGTGTCGCCATTGCCGATCTCGCCCGCGGCGTTCTGAGAGATCAGCTCGGTAGTACCGTTGAGCCGGTCGCGGAGAAAGAGCTGATACACCCCGTTCGCGTCGTTGCTGAGGAACAACACGAGATTGCCATCCGAGCTGATGGCTTTGAATCCATGCAGCGGCATCTGGGTGGAGTCGGCACCGGCCTGCGCGGGTGCGGGAATCTGGTCGGCCGGCGCCAGGCGGCCCTGGATCGTTTCTTGGGCGGATAGGGAGTTGGTCAGGAATAGCAGGCCGAGCAGCAGCGTAAAGAGCGGCAAGGCCCGTTTGAGAAGAGTGGGGAGCATCGTTGAACCTCGTTCTTAGATTCTTAGCCTCGTTGGGAAAGGAGCGCAGTTCGGGTCGACGATGCTTACTCCTGCTTGAGAACACGGGGGCGGGAGGCTGCCAAATGTGCCTCGCTGCGCTAGCCTGAAGTCGCTGTTCGTAAAGTCGCCAGAACTACCCTGAGGACTTGCCGGCTAAGCCTCCGACGGACGTGTGGAACCCAGGGGGACAAGTTGCGGAGCAGTGGTCACTGGCCCTGACTTGGTTTATCCGGTTGAGGTGGCTTTCTGGAAACTTTCCTGGAGCCATGGACCTCCCAAGAGAATGGGGAGTGACCTCCATCGGTAAGATGATCCGGAGAGGGCCTTCCGTCACGCAACTCGCCGAGTGCATCGCTTGCCTCCTCGCCCACTGTCCAGAAACGGTGGGCCTTTCCCCGATCCTTGGTCATGCCCTCGAGAATCGGTATAGCAATACGAGCTCTCATCTGCCACAGGGCGTAGATTGCCCAGAATCGCACGTCAGCCTCTGGGTCACGTAGCAGTGTCAAAATGCGCCGCACCAGGCTGTGCCGCTTGTGGCCTTCGAACATCAGCGCCGAACCGACACTCTCGAGAGCCTGCCCGCGAATCTCCGGATACTCCTGATTGTTCTCTGCGACATCCAACAGAGTCTCGACTGCCGCCCTGGCGTAAGGATGGGACTGCAAGCAATAGATCGTGTTGTAGCGGAGGAGCGGGTCTGGATGCTCTAGGAGCAGCCGCTTTAGGGCTCGAAACACAGGCCACCCACCAGCGTTTCCCTGGACGTCGCGCCAGATTTCCCAATGATCCCTTCCTCGAACCGGCGAATGAGCTCGTGAGGATTCATTGGGCCTCTTCACGCATAGGCGATCGCGAGTCGAGCAGTCTCCGCCTGAACAGACGGGGATAGACCTTCTGTGTCAGCCAGCACGAGAAGCCGTCGAAGGAGCTCGCTCAAGTTCTGGATGCCACTGTGATTCCTCAGGCTCTCAACAACTTGCAAAAGCTTGGGACTGAGTCGAAGGGTGACCGAGGCAGTATGAGGTCGACTCAGCACGGGGTCCTTCGCACGCTTGAGGAGAGCGCCAACCTTCTTCTCCTGCCGATGACAGGCCAAGAGCAGAGCGCGAAAATAGAGTTCCTCGTGGCCCGGGTGCGCCCCAGCGCGGGACAGCTCTAGCGCGATGAAGTCTTCTAGCTCTTGAGGGAGTCGCAAGGTTGTTCTCTTGTGCTTCTGATCGTCCAGGGCGGTACGAAGGCGATGGCTCGACTGTCCTGCGATCGCCACGGGTTGGCCGCACTCATCACAGACAGCACGCATGACGTCCTCGACGACCAGGCCGTCGTCGAAGCGAAACTCACCGTAGGAGAAGGTAGCGGTCACACGCTTCTTGCAAGCCTCACAGATAGCTTTCGTAACCTGACCCGGCAGCACTATCGATTTCATCACACACCCACCTTATGGAACGATACGAACACGCAATCGTCCAGGAACTAGAATTTGATGTACCAGTCAGCCGGGCGGAAGACCCAGACTTCAAGTTGCTCGTCCATATGATGGGGAGAGCAACTGGCCTGGTGGCCCCGGGTGAGCCCGATGATGCTGGCGGCCTCTGCGAAGGTATTCGCTCCGGTGGCCAGGAGATTCTTCTTCTCCTGTGCCTCCCGAGTCTCATACGCGACGTTGCCGTCCTGCAACGCGGTCAGGGCTTTCCGTTTAGCTTCCTGGAATCCCATCTCGTCTATTGTATGACAAAAAGCATACCGACGTCCAGTCTTGTCTGCTAGACAGCCCGAATACTCCGAGAAAAAGAGCAGGTCGGCTATGTGTCTATCTGGGACATTGGGCCGTGGCTTGCTTCCGGCAACTCCAGACCCGAGCGGAGTGATTGACGGGGGACCAGAGGGGGACCACTGCGCCGCACCAGAGCCAAATATGGTTCGAAGAGGTCAGATGCACGGCATGATGTTCACAGGAGCTTGTACTTACGCCACTTCGGCGAGCGTGACTGCGAACGAAGGCACGATAGTATCGCTCGTAAAGTTCATGTGTTGAGCACACTAAGCTCGTTTTGGCGTGGTCTCCTGCTTATACCCGAAGGCGGTTATCGGAGGCTACCGCGACGGGAGACCGAACCCGCAAGGGCTCAACTCCACTCAGCGAGAACTAGAGCTGATGGCAGCCAAAATCACCTCCGATCCTTCTGTCGCGATGGGAAAGCCGACCATCGCTGGGGCGCGCATCACCGTTGAGCTGATTCTGGAGAAGCTGGCCGCCGGCGAAGGGAAGCACCAGCTTCTCGAGGCTCACCCTCGACTAACCCCTGAAGGAATCGAAGCTGCTTTAGCCTTTGGCACTGATGCCAGGGAGTAACCCGGGGACCTTTCGATGCGACCAAACCTTGAACGTCTCAGTCCGGGACAACGAGCGCTTTGGGAAGAGTTGTCTGCTACACCCGAGGAGTTTACTCTCTACGGCGGCGTTGCGATCAGTCTTCGGTTCGGTCATCGATTTTCGGCCGACTTTGACTTCTTCGCTTGGAAGCCGTTCGACCCAGAGGTCCTCTTTCGCGAGATTCCCTATTTGAAGAACGCCGCGGTTCTTCAGATGGAGAGCTCTACGCTTACATGCTCGGTCGAGAGGGGAGAGCCCGTGAAAGTCTCGTTCTTTGCTCTACCCCATCTAGGAATCGTTCACTCGCCGGACATCGTCGAGGGGATAAATCTGAAGGTCGCTTCCCCAACGGACCTGGCGGGAACAAAAGCCCAGGTTGTTCAGAAGCGTGCGGCTTCTCGCGACTATGTCGATTTGGACATTCTGATGACCCAAGGACAGGTGGATCTTCTGACCGCCCTGGCTTCGGCAACCGTGGTCTACGGGCCAATGTTCAACCCACAGATTACTCTGAAGGCACTGACGTATTTCGGGGATGGCGACCTTCCCACTCTGCCGGACTCGCTCCGAGACCGGCTTCTGCAAGCCGTCCGCAACCTGGACTTGGAAGCGCTGGGCAACCGAATCACTTCCCTCAAGGAGAACCGGTGACAATCGACCCCACTCCGGAAATGCTCGCTATGGCTCGTCGCCTGGTCTGGTTCATGCCACCGGAGGACGCGCTCAAGCAACCTCATGTCTTCCTGGCGCAGGTCATGACGCTCGGGGGAGTGGACGACGTTCTGACAGTTCGCCACCAGCTCGGCCCAGGTGTTTTTGCTGAGGTTCTCGACTTGGCCCCTGCGGGCGTGTTTGACCCACGGTCCTGGTCCTATTGGAATCTGATGTGCGATCGCTGGCCGCCGCCGCCACTGCCACAGCGACATCTACCTTGAGTGTATCAAGAACGGCCTCAGGAAATGGCGCCGGCGCTCAGGAATGTGTGCTGGTCGGCTCCGAGGACCTTCAATAGAACTGATAGTGTCAGGCGTACGCGACGTTTTTCGTGGGGACCAAGCGGGGACCAAATTGCCCGCATTGCCCGATCCTGGACACCATGCCATGTCACGAAAACCCGCATGTAATAAGCCTTCTCGCATTGCGTCACCATGCACCAACATGCCCCCAAGAACCCTCATATGAGCAGGTCGGGCGTTCGAATCGCCTCCCGGCTCCAGTCTTTTAAGCCGTTTTTCGCCTCTCGCTGCAAGGGCGATTTTCGTTTCAGGAGTACCGGTAGGGTACCAACTCCGCTACATTCCGTGGAGTTCCAGTTGCTCCCCGTCGTCGGATGCTTTACGACCACAACGACGGGAGGGGCACAGCGTGCAGATTGGTCGCCGCGGGAACGACCTGGTCGCCCAGATAGAGGATGATGCCCCGGAGGAAACGCTCGCCAAGGCGCTCGCCAAGCCAACGGAGCCCTTTCCAATCTCTGCCGGAGAGCGTGCGGCTAGCCTTGACTTCGATTCCGACGATCACACCATCTGGAGTCTCGAGGACGAGGTCGACTTCTTCCCCGCTGTGTGCGCGAAAATGGAAGAGCGTGGCCCGCGAGTCGTTCCAGCTGAGCTGTCGGAGAATCTCGTTGGCCACGAAGCTCTCGAGTAGACTACCGCCAAAGTTGGGGTCCGCCTTGATCCGATTTTCATCGATGCCGAGTAAGTGGCTCGTCAGCCCCGAGTCAACCAGCATGAGCTTTGGCGACATGGCGATTCTCTTCCCAAGGTTGGCACTCCAAGCCGGGACGGTCCGGATGAGATAGACGGCCTCGAGCAAGGTGAGATAACGCTTGAGCGTCGACGCTGGCAATCCTGAAGTACGTGACAACTCCGCCTGGTTCATCAGCTGACCCGAACGGGCAGCCACGAGTTGCATCAAGCGGGGTAGCTCAGTCAACCCCTCGATATTGGCGAGTTCCCGAACGTCTCTTTGCAGAATGGTCGTCAGGTAGGCACTGAACCACGCGGACTGCCTGGAAGGGCTGGAGCGACGCAATGCGACTTCCGGGAAGCCCCCGATCAGGACGCGAGCCCAGAGATCGGGGCATGGCTTGCTGGCCTTCCAGGGCTGCCTCGAAAGCAGTCTCGTCAGAAAGGTCTCAGGGAGTCCCGCAAGCTCTCCCTGGGAAAGGGGCCAAAGCGTGTGGAGTTCCATCCGCCCCACGAGCGACTCGGCCACCCGGGGAACCAACAGTACGTTGCTCGAGCCCGTAAGAAGAAACCTTCCGGGACTCCGATCGTTTTCCACTTGGAGCTTCAAAGCAGGAAAGAGCTCAGGAGCCTGCTGTACTTCGTCGATGACAACCGGCGTGTCGAGCCCAGCCAGGAATCCTGAAGGGTCTTGTCGCGCCGCTCCGAGTGAGGTCGCATCATCGAGTGTCAGGTAATTTCGGACCAGTTGACGAGCCAAGGTGGTCTTTCCCACCTGGCGGGCTCCTGCCACGTAGACGACTGGTGTGTCCGTCAGGGATTCCTGGATCATTGGCTTAAGATGACGAGCAAGCACCCACCAATTTTACGCCGAGAGGTGGTCGAAAATCAACCATTGAGTGGTGGATTTTCCACCACGTCAACCTGGTCAGCGCGCCAGTCTGGCGACGTAGTCGGGCGTGTTCACTCGTAAAGTTCAGGTCGGGCGTTCGAATCGCTTCCCCGGCTCCAGATTCACCGCCGTTTTTCGCCACTCGCTCAAGGGGCGATTTTCGTTTCAGGAATACCGGTCAGGTACCAAACTCCCTGACACTCTGACGATCAGCTGTGGTCCCCGGGGGACCGAGTAGCTGGAGTGCGGATGACATAACTTTCCGAGAGTCCGGTATCGAAGTGCACCTTGACTGTCCCGGCATTCTCGTCCCACTCAAAACTCTTGGGGTGGTCCACGAACTCGCTGGTTAGTTGTGTCCGCCGCCCGTCGGCACGACGATAGAGGAAGAGATTACCGGATCCTGCGCTTGAAAAATAACGTGATTGCCTGAAGGCGAAACCGAGCAGAAACTCGAGAAGAATAACTGGCAAAGCCTCTGGTCGCAATAATACAAGTACCCAAGGTGTACAATGTGGTCTTCCAAACCGTGATCTGTTTGGACCTTGGCCGGAAACATCAACTGAACGTAGCGAAAGCCGAAACTCAGATCGTCATTGAACTCAACTTCCGGAATTGGCGGGGTGAAGGTCACCGTCACTGGATCGCTGGTCAGGACGAGACCCTGCACAGAGAACGCTACCACCTCGCCATTCCTGTCGAGACCCTCCAGCACAACACTGATTGCGCCAACCGGGGTCTCTGTCAACCGAATGAGCTTGATCCCAGGCTCCTGGGTTTCGTAGGGCTTACGAATGACCTTAACAAGCTCATCCCTTTTCATCACACGCACCTGGACTGCTGCCGCCCAAGCGAATAGAGGTGCTCCTGAATCGTCCAGTCTCACGGTCAGCGTGGAAGTCTTCGGCGGATATGGGGTGCCAGGGTTCGCTTGCCCGATTTGACGCAGAGCCACCAGCATGAGCACGATCAGGACAAGCTTAAAGTTTGGGACGCATCGATGGCTCCTTTTCAAAGCTCGCCTTCCAGTAGCGGGCAGAGCCTCTCCAGGATAAGTGCGGCCGCTTGCCGCGCGTCCCAATCGCGGCCAGAGGACAGCAGCGGCGGGATGTCGGACAGAAAGCGCTGGTCCTCCAGTTTCTGGACAAGATTCTCCTCGAACGAGGCCCGCTGGACGCGATGGCCCTCCTCGATCAGATAGCGAGAGAATGCCCCGACAATGCGCGCCGGATCGACGCCGCCTTGCGAGAGCGCCGTTGACAGGTCAAAGAGATCTCGGCTCTTTCGGCGCTGATACAGGGCGCGCAGCTTCGTACCCAGAAGCTCTTCCAGCCCGTAGGTGGTGATCTCGCAGGCGCCGCTGAACCATCGGGACTCGACAGCGAAGGGCGCGCGCTGAAAGCCGTGCGCCGTAAAATGCTCACGCGTATTGACTTCCACCTTGAGCCGGAGGGAAACCGGCGTCGGGTCTTCGGATTGGAAACGATAATTGAAGGTGACGCGGCCTTCGGTTTGCTTCCATTGAGGCTTGCCGAGCCAAGGCTCGAGCACTTCGCGCAGAGCGCTCATCATATCCCCGGCAGGGCCCGACCTCACTTGCACAAGGTCGATGTCCTCGGAATAGCGGGCGGCGGGCTTCAGGTAGAGTTTATAGAGCGCCGTGCCGCCGCGAAAGGCCAGCTCGTCCTGCAACAGCGGATGCGAGAAGATGTCCACAAGGGCGCGGGAGATCACCAAGTCCTGCTCGACCTGGAAGTCCTGAACCCAAGGCGCGTTCGCCCGCCATTCGGTGATGTAGTCGCGCGGAATCACGTCTCGGCCTCCACCTCGGTGTTGACGACGAGCTTCCAGTCCCGGTTGCGCGTACCGCCGTCGTCTTGTGCGGACGGAACCAAGACCGTCATGTCCCGAGCACGCGCGCGCACATAGTCCTTGAGCGGCTTCGCTCTGGGCGCTTCTTCGATGCACTCAAGAAGGTAGCCCAGTCTTTGGGCCCACGGCAAGGGAACGGACGGCGAAAGACCAGCCAGCTTCTTGGGGTCGAGCTTTTCAGCCAGGTCAACTAGAATCGTTGCAACCGCGTCCAGCCCGCCAATCTGCGCCTCGTAACCGATCAGGTCGAAGGCCGTCGCCTCCGGCGTCGAGACGGCCACCGTCCCGCGTGGCGTATTAATGTGTTGCACAGGCACGGCGATGATGTGCTTGCGGACATGAAAGACTACGCGCACTTTGCCGCATTCGATGGGTCTGCGTGGCTTGCCGAGCATCACCTGAAACTCCTGCGGGCGATGGTGCGCCGCGCCGTGATACTGCGCGGCGGAGAGAAGCCCCGCGTAGTAGGGCGTTTTGCTCTGCGCCATGAGCGCGGGAATGAACTGGTCGGCAGGCAGGCAGCCCAGTGCCCTGTATTCCGGCGGCACGATGACGTAGAAACCCCGCGCGGGGCTGGCGACTTCGCCCTTGCGGCGCAGGCGGTTGAGGGCCAGCTTCACGGCGTCTCGCGACAAGCCGAGCGCTTCGCCCACGTCTCGCGACGTGAAGCAATACCTTCCGGCACTCTGAAGGCGGATGAGATGGTCTCTCACTACTGGTCGCGAACCAGGTTTCATTTGCATAAAGTATCACAAAATAATACTTTGCGCAAGCGACTTACGAGACACCGTTTAAGTTTGGTGGCGAACGCTCTGAGCACACGCATTCCTAATGAGCAGGACAACCCTCCCGACTTCTTGCCACGACTGCGTGGGCGCGTCACCTGAATCGTCTCAGGGTACCGATTGGGTACCAAACCTCTCCGAGGACCATGATTTCTGCATGGGCAGCCTCCACGCCGGCGCCGGAAACCCACTTAGAACAACGAATAAGCACAGGCTGGCAGCCGATACATACTTGACATGATCACTCGTAATGAGCA
>JBDHVW010000103.1:0-27862 GCA_039809865.1 Vulcanimicrobiota bacterium | reverse complement strand
GGCCAAGTTCTCGATGGACTTCTATTGCCGCACCGATAATCGCCTCTGTCAAAGGTTCCAGAAGTACCCCTCCGTGCGCTCCGTGTGCTCCGTGGTTTTTCTCCTCCACCGGCATGGCCAATTCCCCCTCTGCCGAATCGCGCTCGATAATGCGACGGCGATAGAGAATATCCTTCAATTATCCACAGGAGGCGGCAGTCGAATGTCAACACGCTCTAGACAATTTGTTGAGCGCAGGATGACACAAAAGCCCTCTTCGAGGACTTTTGCATCACTCTGCTAGGGCTCGTCCAGCTCGTTCTCGAGCAACCCCAGCATGGTGATGTCCCACCACTTGCCCTCGGCGTAATGAGACGAGCGCTCGGTTCCCTCCACCTTGAAGCCGACCTTGGTGAAGATGCGTCGGGCGCGCTCGTTGTGCTCGAGCACGCGGGCTTCGAGGCGATGCATGCGCAGCTCCTCAAAGGCGAACTTGCACAGCGTGTGAACGACGTCGCTGCCGATACCGGCGCCCCAGGAGACCTTTTCGCCGATGATGATGCCTACCTCGGCGCGCCCCACGCGCACTTCCATGTCGGAGAGCTCGCAATTGCCCAGATACTCGCCGTCGAGGCTCTTGATGGCGAAGATCTGGGTGCTCGGGCTGGTGGTCGAGTTCTCATACCAGCGTTCGATCTCCCAGACGGACTTGGGCAGGGGGTTCATGCCCGCCAGGCGGATCAGCTCGCGGTCGTTGGCCCACTGGTAGTTCTTGAGCAGGTCGTGCCGCTCCACGGCCCACAGTCGGACGAGTTTGCCTTGAATCACGCCCCCGGTTTCGAGGAGAATGGGAAAGAGCCTTCAAACCCGCGCCACGGAAGGAAGATCCTCGGGACTCATGGAAGCACCGAGAGCCCCGGCCCCTCGGGGCTTGATTTGTAGTTCCTCGGCAAACCTAGAAGAGAGCAGATAAGAAGCGGAATGGCGGAGACCACAACCACTCAGTACCAGGTGCAGAAGTATCTGACCCTGGTCAAACTGCATCCCGATAGCCCTGAGGCGCATTTTGGGCTGGGAATGGCTTACGAGGAAGCCGGTCAGACCGCCGACGCCAACAAAGAATACGAACAGGCTATCAAGCTCGATTCCAAGCACGCCAAGTCTTATCTGCACCGCGGCTTTCTGCTCGCCCGCGGCGCCGAGCTGAAGCTGGCGCTGGAGGAGTGGCGAAAGGCCTTCAAGCACGACGATCGCCTGCATACCCTCTTCACCGATCCCGACACTGCGGCGATGTACAAGAAGAAGATCGGCTCGGCCATCCAGCAGTTCGAGCGACCGATCGTGGTCAATCCCAAGGACTCCTTTGCCCACTACCAGCTGGGCTCGGCCTACAAGCTGTTCGGACGTCTCGAGCTGGCTCTTCAGAGCCTCAAGAAGGCGCTCGACGTCAACCCCCGGCTGTGGGAAGCCTACGAGCAGTGCGGCGAGATTTACACCAAGCTCAGCCAGAACAAGCTCGCCATCGACAACTTCAAGAAGGCCGTCGAAGCCAATCCCCGCTACGCCGACGCGCATTTCCAGCTGGGCGAGGTGTACGCGCGCGAGAACATGGGCGCCCTTGCGGTGCGCCACCTCGACCGCGCCATCGAGCTCGACCCCGAGCAGCCGCGCTTCTACTTCGCCCTGGGCAAGGTTTACTACAACCAGGCCAAGTTCAAGAACGCGATGCAGCAGTTCCAGAAGGCGCTGGACCTGGCTCCGCTCAACCCCGAGATTCATTTCAACCTGGCCGAGTGCTGCAAGGCGATGTATCGCCCCGATTTGGCCATCCAGTGCTACGAGAAGGCCATCGAGCTCAACCCGCGCTACTCCGAGGCGGTGCGCGAGCTGGGCCAGATCGCCATGCAGCTCGGCGACATGCCCAAAGCCATCGAGACGTTCGTCAAGTCGCTCGAGGAGAACCCGACCGACTACGAGATGCACAACAGCCTGGCCCAGGCTTACCAGCGGACCGGCCAGTTGGACAAGGCCGCCGAGCACTACGCCCAGGCCGTCAGCCTCAATCCGAAGGATGCCTACGCTGCCTACACGCTGGGCACCGTCTACCAGTCGCTGAACAAATATGACGAGGCCGTCAACGGCTTCCGCCTGGCCGTCGACCTCAAGCCCAACGAGGCCAGTTATCACCTCAGCCTGGCCAAGGCCCTGATGAAGCTGAGCCGCAGTCAGGAAGCCATCGAAGAGCTCCGCGCCGCCATCAAGCTCAACCCCAACGACCTCGAGACCAACGTGATGCTGGCCGAGGCCAACTTCAACGCGGGCCGCTTCGACGAGGCGATCGACATCTACAAGCAGCTCACGAAGATGAAGCCCGACTCGGTGGACGCTCACTACCAGCTGGCCGAGGCGTTCATGAAGCTCAACCTGGGCGAGTACGCCTTCGAGAGCTACCAGAACGCCGTGAAGCTGGCGCCCAAGCACACGGGCGCGCTGCACGGCCTGGGCATGGTCTACCTGCACACCAAGGGCAAGCCGTCCATCGCGGTCGACTTCTTGCGCCAGGCGCTCGACGTGGAGCCGGGGCACATCCCCTCCATCGTGGCCCTGGGCGACGCCTACGTGCAGCTCAACCAGCCCGAGCGCGCGCTGGACAGCTTCAAGAAGAGCCTCGAGCTGGAGAAGAACAATCCCCAGCTGCTGGTCAGCTACGCCGACGCACTGGCGCGGGCCGGCAACTCCGAGCAGGCGATGGAGGAGATGGGGCGCGCCATCCAGCTCGCCCCGGAAGACCTCGACATCCGCGTGCGCGCAGCCAAGATCTACGTCGTGCAGGGTCGTTTGAACGACGCCATCGACCAGTACGAGCGCATGGCCCAGATGGCGAAAGATCGCGAGGATATCTGGAACGACCTGGGCAAGATGTACGAGCAGGCGGGCCGCCTGGAAGACGCCAAGCGCGCCTTCACCAAGGTGCTCGAGCTCGAGTCCGACCACCAGGAAGCCACCCAGCACCTCGACGCGCTGTTCGAGGGCCGGGTCATCACGACCACGCCTTCGCCCGTCAGCAAGCCTCCCACGCCGGTGCGCGCCGAAGCCCGGACCGAGCCCGTGGCCCAACGCGCGCCCGAGCGCACGCCGGAGCCGGTGGTCGAGCTGGCCCCCGAGCCCGAGCCGGTCCCGATGGTGGACCTGGCTCCGCCCGAGCCGGAGCCCGTGGCCGCGGAGCCGGAGCCGGTCGTGGAGCTGGCGCCCGCCGAGCCCGAGCCGGTGGCCGTGGAGCCCGAGCCCGTGGTGGAGCTGGCGCCCGAGGTCGATCCGAAGCAGGCGCAGATGGAGTCGTTGGCACGCGAGGCCGTCGAGGCCATGACCAGCGAGCAGTACGGCACGGCCAAAAACTTGCTGACCGAGCTCCTCGCGCTGCAGCCCGACCACTACCAGAGCTACTACCTGCTGGCCCAGATCGCCGTGGCCGAGAACGACAGCTCGCAGCGCACCGTGCTGATCAACTACGGTCGCACCCTGGCCGAGACGGCCGGCGATACGAACTACGTCGGCTACTTCGACGCGCTGGAAGCTGCGCCGGCCCCGGCGACCCAGACCGAGCCGGCCCCCGCGGGGCCCCCTCCCGAGGACGAAGAGTCCGCCAGGCCCGTGGCCGAGGTGGAGCCCGAGCCCGAGCCCGAGAAGAAGCCCGAGCCCGCCAAAGCGTCGACCAGCGGCTCCATCGAGATTCCCGATCGGGTCAAGACCGGCTCCGACGAGGACATTCAGGAAGTCTTCGAGATGGCCACCGACTTCCTCGACCTCGGCAAGACGGACAAAGCCAAGGCCAAGCTCGAGACCGTGTTGCGCATGGATTCGGGCCACCTGCCCGCCATGAGCAAGCTGTCGGAGATCCTCACGACCTCCGGCGAGCACGGCTCGGCCCTCAAGTGGCTCGAGAAGCTGGTCATCTTCGATCCCAAGCCCGAGACGATCGCCCAGCTGAAGGAAGCCGCCGACAAAGCGGGCACGCCCGAGGTCTACCTGGCCGCGCTCCAGAAATCGGCCGAGCTGCATCCCGACAACGCCGACGTAAAGGGCTCGCTGAGCTCGCAGATGTCCGGCGCGGCCAGCGAGCATGAGGCCGCGGGCCGCTTCCAGGAGGCCGTGGACGCCTTCGGGCAGATGGGCGAAGAGGGCGAGCAGGTGCGCGTCTTCGCCGCCTGGGCCGACAAGCACAAAGCCGCGGGCGAGTGGGAAGAGGCCATCGGGGTCTACCGCAAGCAGGTCGAGCAGGGTGTGCAGGTCGAGAACGCTCAGTCCGCCATCGCCGAGGCCTACAAGGCCTGGGCCAAACAGCTCGAGGAAGCGGGCAAGTTCGACGACGCCATCGAGGTGCTCGAGCGCGCCCAGGAGCCCTCCGAGGCTGTGCGCGTGGCCACCGCGTGGGGCGCCAGGTTCGAGAAGGACCGCCTTTACGAGAAGGCGATCGAGATCTTCGACCGCATCGCCCAGACCTATCCGGGCAATGCCGAGCTCGATGCGCAGATCGCCCGTGTCTACAAGGATTGGGCCGCCCATCATGAGGAACAGGGCGAGCCGTCCCGTGCCAAGGACGTGCTGGCCAACCTGGCCGCGCGTCAGCCGGACAACGCCGACGTCGCCAACATGATGTCGCGCCTCTACCGCCAGCAGAGCGAGAAGCTCGAGACGGAGGGCAACTTCGAAGAGGCGATCACGCTGTTCGCCAACCAGCTGCAGCAGACGCCGGACGATCCGCAGCTGCTGGTCGAGATCGCGCGCCTTTACAAGACGTGGGCCGAGCAGTTCGAGGCCGCGGGCGACTACGAGAAGGCCATCGAGATCTTCCAGACCATGGGCGCTCGGTTCCCTGACAGCGCCGTGCCGGCGGCGGAGATCCGTCGTCTGCATCGCGACTGGGCGATGCATCACTACACCGATGGCGCCTACGACTACTCGATCGCCATCTTCACGCGCGCGCTGGAGGCCTATCCCAGTGACGAGGACCTCAAGAAGGACATGCGCCGCGTCTACCGCGAGTGGTCGTCCAAGTTCGAAGGCGACAGCGACTTCGAGAACGCCATCGACATCATGAATCGCATGGTGGCGAGCGGCGTGGGCGAGGAGAAGGACGCCGAGCGCGTGGTGGACCTCTACATCGGCTGGTCGCGCCACCTGGTGCAAGACGAGCAGCGCGAAGCCGGTATGGACGTGGTCCGCCGCCTGCTGGCCGAGCAGCCCAACAACTCCAAGGCCCACGCCGAGATGGTCAGCCTGTTCGGCTCCAAGGCCGCCGATCACGAGGCTCAGGGCAACTACCCCGAGGCGATCGCGGTCTACAACGACCTCACGCTGGAGCATCCCGATCTGCCGGGCATCCCCGAGCAGATCGCGCGCGTCTACCGCACCTGGTCGAAGGCGCTGGAGGCCGAGGGCCAGCCCGAGGCCGCGGTGGAGAAACTGCAGGAGCTCAAGAGCCTGCAGGCCGAGTCCGACATCACCGCCGACGTGGAGCGCATCTATGCCGGCTGGGCCAAGCAGCTCGAGGAGAGCGGCGAGTTCGACCAGTCGGTCGCCGTGCTCGAGCGGATGCGCGCGCTCAACCCCGAGGCGGGCGGCGGCGCGGCCGACGACCAGATCTACTCCCTCTTCTCGGCCCAGGCGCAGTCGCAAGAAGCCCAGTGCGACTACGAAGAGGCGATCGCCAGCATGAACAAAGTGCTCGAGCGCGCGCCCGAGAATGCCCGGGCTCTCGAGGAGCGCCGCCGCCTGCACAAAGCCTGGATCGATGCGCTGGAAGCCGAGTCGCTCTACGAGGCCTCGGTGCAGGTCGCTCAGTCCTGGCAGGCCCTGGAGCCGGAGAATCCGACCCCGGTCGAGGAGCAGTCCCGCGCCATGGTGGCCTGGGCCACGTCGCTCGAGGAGCAGGGCCAGTACGCCGATGCCATCGCCACGCTGGAGCGCATCCTCGAGGGTGACGCTGAGAACGCCGCGGCGCGCGAGTCCCTGGGCCGCGTCTACATGTCCTGGGCCGACTCATCGGCGGCCAATCACCAGTATGAAGAGGCGCTCGAGGTGCTGACGCGCCTGTTCTCCTCGCAGCCCGAGTATCCGGGCGCGCTGGCCAAGACTTACGACCTCTATGAAGAGTGGGCCAAGCACGAGGTCGCCGAAGGCCGCTACGAGGAGGGCATCGCCGCGCTGGATCGCCTGGTGGGCCTCGTGCCCGACCGTCCCGGCGTGGCCGACCGCATCATCGCGCTGCACTACGAGTGGGCCGACCACCTCGACGAGGCGGGGGCGCTGGCCGTCTACCAGGCTTTGCTCGAGCGCGATCCCAACCAGGAGAAGGCGCGCTCCAAGGTTTCCGGGCTCAACGTCGACGTCGCTCGCCAACTCGAGGAAGAGGGCAACTACGTCGAGGCCCTGCGCATGTATCAGGAGATGGGCGCGGGATACGAGGACATCATCCGTTGCCAGTTCGGCGTGGCCCAGCACCACGAGGCCAACAACGACCCGGCCGCCGCCGTGGCTATCTACGAGGCCATTCTCGAGCAGCAGCCAGAGAACGAGTATGCCATCGCGGCCCTGTCCGAGCGTCGCATGGACCAGGCCGACAAGTGGGCCGCCGAGGGCAAGGCTGACGAGGCCGTGGCCTTCTTCCGCCAGACGCTCTTGAGCGACCCGGACAACCCGCGCGCCCACGAGAGCGTCTACAAGCTCTATGGCCAGCCCGACCAGGCCCGCGAGCTGATCGAGTTCTACCGCGAACTGCAGAAGGACGCCCCGGAGCATCCCACGTTCCTTCTGTATCTGGCGCGCGCCTATTGCCACGTGGGCAAGGACACCCTGGCCGTGGTGCAGTATCGCAAGCTGCTGCAGAGCCACCCGTCGCCCGAGGTCTACGTCGACCTGGCGCGCACCTACAACCGGCTGAAGAAGTCGCGCGAGGCGGTGCAGGCCGTCGAGAAGGCCCTCGAGGCCGACCCCAGTTACATCCCGGCCCGCCGCGAGGCGGTGCGCACCCACATCATGGCCGAGGAGCTCCCCGAAGCTCTCAAAGCCGCCCAGGACGCCCTGGCCTCCGACGCCATGGACGAGGTCACTGTCGAGTGGCTCAACGCCCTGCTGCCCGCTCTCGAGGGTGGCTCCGCCCCGGATATGGACCTGGTCAACCAGGAATACAATCCGGTCTACACCGAGGAAGTGGTCGTCATCGAGGCGGCGCCCGGTGAGGAGGCTGCGGCGGGCAGCGGCGACGAGGGCGGTATGGTAGGGATGCTCTAAGAGAAAGCCTGGTAGGCTTTTAGAAGTAGAACAACAGGCTGGCCGCGTGCTCGGTGCGCAGGCAGCGAACCCTGGCCTGCAGCGGGCCGCTGCGGCCTTTCAGGTGGTAGTTGCCACCCTTCTCGTCGATCTTGGCAAAGGGCGGCGCTCCGTTGACCGCCTCGGGCTCGAGTAAGGCGGAGGCCTGCTTGCCCAGCGCGTCCTGCGAGCTCCAACCCGTGGTCTGAGCCAGGGTCTGGTTCCACTTCTCGACGTTGCCCGACTCGTCGAGCACGGCGACGCCCAGGGGGACCTCGTCGAGCACGGTGCTGAAGAGCTGCAGATGCGATTTGAGCGAGTCGTGGCGCGACTTCAGGCGCAGCAGGGAGCGGATGCGGGCCAGCAGCTCCTGCGGCTTGAACGGCTTGGTGATGTAGGCGTGGGCGCCCGCGTCGAGGCCGGTCACCACGTCCTGGATCTCGCCCTGCACCGTCAGGAAGATCACCGGAATGTCGCGCAGAGCTTCCTCGCTCTTGAGCCTGCGACAAAGGTCGTAGCCGGACATGTGGGGCATGACGGCGTCTAAGACGATCACATCAGGCTTGTGCTTCCGGGCCATCTCGAGGCCCTCTTCCCCGTTTTTTGCTTGCAGCACGCCGCAGCATTCCAGGGTCTCGATCCAGCCGGTCAGAAGCTCCCGAATGTGCTCTTCGTCGTCTACGATCAAGACGGTTCCAGAGATTGCGCTATCTTGCATGACCAGCCCGCACAGGCTTCGGGCCCAAAAGCGCATCCCCCTGCCTGGAAGGCTTGCAGTGGGTCGAGGTTGAACTTTCTTCAAATGCCCAGCAAGACCGGTAAACGTTCTCCCCGCAATCACCTCAACGAACTGACCGGAACCGAGTGGATCCGGTTCACCCGCAGCTGGTTCGTGGTCAACCCGCCGCGCCGCTCGAAGACCGAGGTGCAGCACCCGGCCAAGTTCCCCGAGCAACTGGTCGAGTCGTTCATCGGCTTCTTCAGCCGCCCCGGCCAGTGGGTGCTGGACCCGTTCGCGGGCGTGGGCTCGAGTCTCATCGCGGCTCGCTCCATGGGGCGCCATGCCGTGGGAACCGAGCTCAATCCGCGCTACTACGAATACGCGCGTGAGCAGCTGGGCGAGAACGACGAGGGGCTCTTGCTCTTCAATGCCGACGCCCGCAGCCTCAAAGGGCTGAAGATTCCTCAGGTCGATTTCGTCATCACCTCTCCGCCTTACTGGGACATGCTGGCGCACAGCCGGGGTAACGTCGAGAGCGTGCACAAACGGCGCCAGAAGGCGGGTCTCGACCTCACCTACTCGGAGCGGCCCGAGGATCTGGGCAATCTGACCGACTACCACGCCTTCTTGCAAGAACTTGTGGGAATTTTCCAGGGGGTTGCCTCCCGCCTCAAGAAAGGGGGCTATCTGGTGGTGGTGCTGCAGAACCTGCGCTCCCCCGAGGGGCGCATGGTTCCGCTGGCCTGGGATCTCGCGCGCGAGCTGGACCGGTTTCTGGTCTTCAAGGGCGAGCGCGTGTGGTGCCAGGACAACAAGCCGCTCGGCATCTGGGGCTACCCCAGCGAGTTCGTGAGCAACGTCCATCACCACTACTGCCTGATTTTCAAGAAGTGGGATTAACCGACGATCTCTGCCTGATCTTCGTGGCCGCCGTCATCGGGGGCCTCATTGCGCGCGCCTGCCGGGCGCCGCTGGTGCTGGGATACATCCTGGCCGGGTTGCTCGTCAGTCCTCACACTCCCGGTCCCAAGGTGTTCGAGCTCGAGCAGATCGACGATCTGGCCGAGATGGGCGTGGCGCTGCTGATGTTTGGCATCGGCCTGGAGTTCTCGCTCGAGCGCCTGAGCGACCTGAAGAAGGTCGCTCTCTGGGGCACTCTGCTGCAGATGGCCCTGACCGCCGTGGTCGGAATGCTGCTGGTGCATCTGCTGGACTACACCTGGACCGAGGGGCTCTGGGTGGGTGTGGCTCTTTCGCTCTCGAGCACGATGGTGGCCCTCAAGGTGCTCCAGGCGCAGGGCTACCAGGACGCCCTCTCGGGCCGCATCATGCTGGCCATGCTGGTGGTCCAGGATCTGGCGGTGATCCCGGTCATGATCTTGCTGCCGCAGCTCAACGACCTGAGCAAGGGCGCCGTGGGCATCGTGAAACTGGCGGTGAGCGGCACGCTGATGATCGCCATCGTGTGGGTGTTGGGACGCCAGCTGCTGCCGCGCTTGTTCGCCTTCGTGGCCAGCCACGCGCCTCGCGAGCTCTTCACCATGCTGGTGGTGGCCGTCGGCCTGGGTATCGGCTACGCCAGCTACGTGGCCGGATTGTCGTTTGCGTTCGGCGCCTTCCTGGCCGGGCTGGTGCTGAGCGAATCGGACTACAGCCACCACGTCCTGAGCGAGGTCGGCCCCATGCGCGACCTCTTCGGAATGCTGTTCTTCGTCTCGGTCGGCCTCTTGATCGACCCCGCGGTCGTCCTCCCGAACCTGGACGTCATCTGCGCGCTGGTGCTCTTCACCCTGATCGTGAAGGCCTTCATCTTCGGCTGGGTGACGCGGCTCTTTGGCTATCACAAGATCATCCCCTGGGCCGTGGGCCTGACGCTCTGCCAGATCGGCGAGTTCTCGTTCGTGCTGGCCCAGGTGGGCACGCGGGCGGGCGCCCTTTCCACCGAGCTCTACAACCTGGTGATGGTGACCGCGGTGTTCACGATGGTGACCACGCCCCTGACCGCCGCGCTCGCGCCGAAGCTCCGCAACCTTTGGGTGAAGCGGTTCGGAGGCGGCCAGGAAGAGGCGGTCGAGAGCGTCGTGCCCGAGGGGCTGAAGGACCACGTGCTGATCGGCGGCTACGGGCGCGTGGGCCGGGTGCTGGCGCGCGCCCTGGAGCGCGAGAAGGTGCCGTTCGTGGCGGTGGACCCGAGCCCCGAGGCGGTGACCCGCGCCCGGGCCTCCAACCACCCGATCGTGCTGGGCGACCTCAGCTCGGAGACGATCCTCGAGGTGGTCAAGCCCGAGACCGCCCGGATGGCCGTGCTGACGCTTTCCGACCCGGTCGCCTCGATTCGCATCGCCGAGGTGATGCGCGACCACCACAAGGAGATGCCCGTGCTGGCCCGCGCCATTTCCAACGAGCACCGCCTCGACCTGCTGCAGCATGGCGTCAAAGTGGCTCTGTGGCCCGAGTTCGAGGCCGGCCTCGAGCTGACGCGCCAGGGACTACTCACGCTGCACCTGCCGGCTCCCCATGAAGAACTGCGCAAGGAGCTGGAGGACTCGGGCGAGTGACCCGCAGCCCGCTGGACCGGCTGCGCTTTACGGTGGGGCTGGCGGTCTTGCTGCTGCTGGTGGGGGTGCTCGGATTCCACCTCCTGGCGGGGCTCGGCCTCCTGGACGCCACCTATATGGCCGTCACCACCATGAGCACGGTCGGCTACCGCGAGGTCGGCGGGGAGCCCGCGACGACGACCAAGATCTTTATCATTCTCTTCATCCTGTCCGGCGTGGGCGTCTTGTTTTACGCCGCTTCGGTGGCCATGGAAGTGGCTCTGGATGACAAAACGCGGCTCTTTTTCCGCATGCGCTCGAATACGCGAAAGGCCAAGAAGATGAATCAGCACTTTATCGTTTGCGGGCTCGGCCGGGTGGGCCGGGCCGTGGCCGAAGAGCTTTCCAAGGGCAACGAGCCCTTCGTGGTGGTGGACCGCGACGCCGACCGCATCGCTTACGCCTCCAGCCGCGACTGGACGTGCATCTCGGGGGACGCCTCCGAGGACGCCATCCTCCAGCAGGTCAACATCAAGGCGGCCAAGGGCCTGTTCGCCTGCGTCGAGACGGATGCCACCAACCTGTTCATCGTGGTCAGCGCGCGCGGTCTGAATTCGTCGTTGGAGATCTCGGCCCGGGTCGTGGACGAGCTGAACATGGAGAAATTCCGCCGCGCCGGCGCCTCGCACGTCTACTCGCCCTACGCCCTGCTGGGGCGCCGGATGGCGCGCAGCATCACGCGTCCCCGCGCCATGGAGCTGCTCGACCTGGCCCTCGAGCAGACCAACTACGACCTCAGTATCGACGAGTGCCGCATCCCAGAATACTCGCGCCTGGACGGCCTGTCGCTGGTCGACTGCGACTTCCGCGGCAAGACCGGGTGCGTGGTGCTGGCGATCATCCGCTCGAGCGGCGAGATCTACCACAATCCCGCGCCCACCAGCAAGCTCAACATCGGCGACGTGCTGGTGGTACTGGGGACGCCGGCCCAGCTGGATAGAGCCCGTCTCGAGCTGGCACCAGGAAGCCCCGCCCGGAGCGCCTAAACAACAGCGATGACTCTCGCCGCCCCCAGACAACAAGTGAGACCTGAGATTCTGGCCGTGATGGGCGAGGTGATCGCGCTCCGACGCGACCTGCACCGCCATCCCGAGCTGGGCTTCGAGGAGGTGCGCACCGCCGGCATCGTGGCCGACTACCTCGAGAAGCTGGGCCTCCCGGTGCGCACGAAGGTCGCCAAGACCGGCGTGGTGGCGATGATCGAGGGCGCCGAGCCCGGCCCCACCCTGCTGTTGCGGGCCGACATGGATGCCCTGCCCGTGCACGAGCAGACGGGGCTCGAATACGCCTCGACCCACCAGGGCAAGATGCACGCCTGCGGCCACGACGGGCACACGTCCATCTTGCTGGGCACCGCGAAGATCTTGTGCGGAATGCGCTCGCGCCTCAAAGGCCGGGTCAAGCTGGTCTTCCAGCCGGCCGAGGAAGGCCCCGGCGGGGCCGAGCCGATGATCCGCGAGGGAGTGCTCGAGAGCCCGTCCGTGGACGCCGCCGTCGGGTTGCACCTGTGGAGCGATTTCCCCGTGGGTCAGGTGGGCGTGCAGGCGGGTCCGTTCATGGCCGCCGCCGACACGTTCGAGGTCCTCGTGCGCGGCCGCGGAGGGCACGCCGCCGCGCCGCACCAGACGGTCGACTCGGTGCTGGTCGCCGCCCACATCGTGGTGGCCCTGCAATCGATCGTCAGCCGCACGGTGGATCCGCTCGAAAGCGTGGTCGTCACCGTCACGCGCATGCACGGCGGCGAGGCGTTCAACGTGATCCCGCACGAGGTGCGCCTGGGGGGCACGATTCGCACGTTCAAGCCCGAGCTGCGCCAACAGGTGCGCGACCGCGTGAAAGGCCTGGTGGAGGGCATCGCGGCCGGATTTGACGCCACCGCCGAGTTCCGCTTCGAAGAAGGCTATCCGCCCGTGATCAACGACGCGGCCATGGCCGAGCTGGTCAAGGCCTGCTGCCACGACTTGCTGGGCGTGGACGCCCACGTGGCCGACTCGCGCACTCTGGGCGGCGAAGACATGGCTTACTTCCTGAACGCGGTCCCGGGCTGCTACTTCTTCCTGGGCGCGCGCGACGAGGAGCAGGGCTGCGACTTCCCCCACCACCATCCGCGTTTCAACGTGTCCGAGGAGGCGTTCCCGCTGGGAATCGAGCTGTTCGTGCGCGTGGTGGAGCGGTTCCTTGACCCCGGCGCAGCTCGCTAGGTACGAGCGCCATCTCGCCCTGCCGGAGCTCGGGGTGGAGGGTCAGGAGAAGCTGCTGGCCTCGCGGGTTCTCATCGTCGGCGCCGGCGGGCTCGGCAGCCCGGCCGCGCTGTATCTGGCGGCCGCGGGTGTGGGGCGCATCGGGCTGGTGGACGGAGACCGCGTCGACCTTTCCAACCTGCAGCGGCAGATTCTGCACAGCGACGCCACTCTGGGCGAACTGAAGACGGCCTCGGGAAGGCTCGCTCTCCAGCGCGTGAATCCCGAGGTCATGGTGGAGGAGCACCCCGTGCGGCTCAGCTCTGCCAATGCCAGGGACATCGTGTCGGGCTATGACCTGGTGGTCAACGGCTGCGACAATTTCCCCACGCGCTACCTGTTGAACGACGTCTGCGTGTGGCTGGGCAAGCCGCTGGTGGACGCGAGCATCCTGCGCTTCGAGGCCCAGGCCACGGTCTATCTGGCGGGGCAGGGCTGCTACCGCTGCCTGTTCCCCGAGCCCCCTCCGCCGGGGCTGGTTCCCTCCTGCGCCGAGGGAGGCATCCTGGGCGCTCTGGCGGGCACGCTGGGGTCGTTGCAGGCGGTGGAGACGGTGAAGGTCTTGCTGGGGATCGGTCGCCCTCTGAGCGACCGCCTGTTGTTGTTCGACGCGCTGGGCGGGGAGTGGCGCTCTCTGCGCCGCAAGCGCGATCCGGGGTGTCCGGTTTGCGGGGATCGTCCGACGATCTTCGAACCGATCGACTACGAGCAGTTTTGCGGGTTGAAGGAGGAGAAAATGTTCAAGGAAGTCCAGCCGGAGGAAGCCTCGCAGCTGCTTTCTCAGAATGCGGCCATCCAGTTCGTCGATGTGCGCGAGCCGCACGAATGGGCCAAGGTGCACGCGGTGGGAGTGACGCTCATCCCGTTGGGCGATCTGCCCGGGAGGCTGGACGAGCTGGACAAGTCCCGTCCCGTGGTGGCGATCTGCGCCCGCGGGGGGCGCTCGGCCAAGGCCTGCCAGATCCTCGAGAGCGCGGGCTTCACCGACGTGACGAACGTGGCCGAGGGCACGACTGGCTGGGTGGAGGCGGGGCTCCCGACCGAGAGCGGTGGCTGACTGGAGATGGGAGATGGGAGTCGAGGCTCATGGCTAAATTTAGCGAGTATGACGAGCGTCTGGCGCTGAGGTCTTATGTCTGGCAGCACTGCACCGATCAGATGACCGAGGAGGAGCGCCGCGTCGGCCAGGCCATCTCGCTGCGCGGCAAGCTGGCGCACAGCCATGGCGACACCTACATCGCCGAGAAGTTCCCCTGGGCGTTCTCGCCCGAGATGGACGCCACCCTGAAGGAGGGCCCCGAGGCTTACCTGGACGGCGTGGTCGCCCGGGTTCTGCCGTCGGTCGAGATCAACCGCTGCCCGGCCTGTGACCGCGTGGTGCGCACCCCGGTGGCACGGTTGTGCTTGTGGTGTGGCCACGACTGGCGAGCAGGGGGTTTGGGGGCCGCCGGCCCCCAGGAAGACGCTCCCTAGCGCACGGGCCGGTTATAGAGCCGACTCAAGCTACTGACCATCTGGCCATAGTTGAGCTCGGCAACGCGATCTCCCTCATACTGGATGCGCAGGTCACCGTCGAGGTAGAACTCTCGGCCGGGAGCATCGCGCAGCTCTTCCGGAATACTGAGCGCGGTGGGCATCGCTTGCCAGGTGTTTTGCGAGGGCGCGCCGAGGCACTCCTCGACCCGCCCACGGTCGTCTCCCAGCTGGACGAGGACCTGGTCTGACTGCTGGAGCCTCGTGCCGCTCACTTCGTAGCCCCGAAACGCGCCCGCGCGCGGGTCGAAGTAGTTCTTCACGACCGTCTTCCCATCGCGGTACGCACGTTGCATCTCCCCGACACCCGGTCCCAGAACCTTGTCGAGCTCGGCCGTGGTTTTGTCCAGCCCGACCCCGTCCACCGTGAGCGGCGGCCCGTTCGGCTCGTAGCGCGCGCGGAGCGGCGGGGGCTTCAGCCAGGCGCACAGGCTGACCGCAACGAGGATCCACAGCAAGTTGCGCTTCATACCGTAAAGAATTCACCGGCCGCCCGCGCCACTCCCCCGGACGAGAGGTCGCTTCTTTATCATTCCCGAAGGGCTTTTTCTGGCACTTTGACGCGGGGGAGGCACACCGACTCGGCGCCGCCGGGGTTCGGCACCCGCAACCACGCGGCCGGCTTCATGATGGGCGCGGAGGATGGCATCATCGACCCTCGCCGCACGGTGCAGATCGGTATCCGCGGTCATATGGCCTCGCTGGAGATGGACACCTGGGCCGAGAGCAACTTTGCCCGGGTCTTCACGACCGATGACGTGGTTTTGCGGGGGGTGGCGGAGATCTTGCGGGAGACCCGCGAGGTCATCGGCGACGGGCCGACCTATCTGAGCTTCGACCTGGACGCGCTGGACCCGGCTTACGCCCCCGGGGTCGCCGATCCCGAGGTGAATGGCCTGACGACCCGCGAGGTCATGGCGCTCCTGCAGGGCTTCCGCGGTCTCAACCTGATGGGAGCCGACGTGGTCTGCTACGTTCCGCCCCTGGACAACGCGGCCCAACTGACGGCTCTGACGATCAGCTCGATGCTCCTGGAGTTCGTGACCCTGATCGCGGACTACAAATCACGCCGAAAGGATCCCCGGTAGATCTTGGATGGATCTCGCGCCCCGGGGTATTCTGAGTTCAGGAAGTCGCCCCACCGGGTGACGACCCAACGGAACCCTCCAGAATCATCATATCTCACCTGTTCAGCCTGGCCCGACAAAGGGCCGGGCCCCCTTTTTTTCAGGCCGGGGTCACGCGGGGTGTGGCGGTGGTCATGTTGAGCAGCAGGGCCGCGCCCAGCAGCACGGAGGGCAACAGCAGCTGCGCGCCGATCATGCTCGCGATGATGAAGCCGAGCAACCCGCCGGTCAGCGCGCCGAGCACGCGGTCGGCCAACACGCGGGGCGGGATCACCACCTCGGCGATCAGTCCGACCACCAGCGCCGCTGCTGCGGTCGCGGTCAGGGCGACGTAGAACTTGTCCACGTGGGTGCAGATGACCATGCCGATGAGGACCATCAGGGCGATCACCAGCCACGTTCTCCAGGCGGGTCTGTGCATCTTCATACCCTGAGGCTAAGGCATGGTGCGGGTCTCGCCCAGGCTCGCCGATCCCCGCGAGGGGGTACCGGGGTCCGCGTCAGCTCGCGCGGGTCTGGAAATAGGTTGCCAGGGCGCGCGAGAGGTCGGCCAGCTTGAGGGGCTTGGCCAGGAAATCGTTCAGTCCCGCCTGCTGGCAGGCTTCCTTCTCGGAGTTCTGGGCGTTGGCGGTGAGGGCCACGATCCAGGGCTGCGCACCCTGGCCCGCGCGAATGAGCCGGGTGGCCTCGAGGCCATCGAGCTCGGGCATCTGCAGGTCCATCAGCAGGATGTCGTAAGGGCGCTGCTCCAGTGCCTCCAGCGCCATCCGACCGTTGACCGCCACGTCGGCCGTGTAGCCCAGTCGGGTCAGCATGGCGAGGGCCACCTTCCGGTTCACCGGGTTGTCCTCGACCACCAGGATGTTAGCGGCCCCCAGTCTCTGAGGATCGGCCGGAAGAGGGGAGGTCTCGCCATCGCCCGGCGGGAGCGCCGCCGTAAAGCCGAAGCGCGCCCCGCCTCCCGCGTGGGGCTTCCAGCCGGGCGGCGGCTCCCCGGCCATCTGTCCGTGGCTGGAGACCCAGATGGTTCCGCCCATCTGGGTGGCCAGCCGCTGGCAAATGGCCAGGCCCAGCCCGGTGCCGCCGTGCGCCCGGGTGCTGGACGCATCGAGCTGGGAAAAGGCCCGGAACAGCCGGGAGAAGTGCTCCGGGGCGACGCCCGGCCCCGAATCGGTGACCTCGAACAGCAGTCGACCTGGCGGGAGGCACCGAACGGCCACCGCCACGGTCCCGGAATCGGTGAACTTAATGGCGTTATCGGTCAGGTTGAGGACGATCTGGCAGAGCCGGTAGCGATCGCCCAGGTAGAAGCCACGCGCCGCCTCGTCGATCGTCAGGGAAAGACAGACCCCTTTGCGAGAGGCCTTATGATCGAGCAGGTGCAGCACTCCTTCCAGAGCGGCCACCAGGTCGAACGAGGACTCGCGCAATTCGAGCTGCCCGGCCTCGATCTTGGAGAAGTCCAGAATGTCGTTGATGATGCTCAGGAGGGCGTCGCCGCTCTGCTCGATGGTCTCGAGCCAGTCGCGCTGCTCGGCGCTCAGGTCGGTCTGGAGCAGCAGGCCGGAGAGTCCGATGACGGCGTGCATGGGCGTGCGGATTTCGTGGCTCATGGTCGCCAGGAACTCGCTTTTGGCGCGGCTGGCCTGCTCGGCCTGGTCGCGAGCCTGGGCCAGGGCCCGGTTCTGCTCACGCTCCACGTCCAGCAGCCGCGCCAGCTCGTAGCGGGCCTCCTCCAGCGCGCGGCTGTGCTGAGCCACCAGCAGCTTGCCGCGCAGCAACTCCTGGAAGCGTCGCGCGTGCAACCCACCGGAGGCGACCATGAAGACGGTGTAGACGACCAGCACCAGCGCCGAGTAGAGGGCCGGTCGACCGGGCACCAGCAGCAGCAGCAGGGCGCTGGGGAGCATCATGGTGGCGGCATAGCTGCGCAGGAGCCGGGGGTGGCTGGCGAGCGTCGTGGTCGCTCCCGCAGTCAGACCGCAGCTGACCAGGCAAAAGAGCTGGGTGGTCCAGGCGGTGCCGAATTTCCAGGCCACGGCCGCGGCCAGCAGCCCCCAGACCAGCGAGACCAGCCAGACGGTGAGGTGCAACACGCGCGCCTGGGAAGGACGGGGATCGCGCAGGACCAGGACCGACATCCCCAGGCGCAGACCGCCAGCGACCATCAGGGCCACCACGAAGGAGATCGTGAGCCCCGGGCTCGCGGCCCACAGGTCAGTGGCCAGGCCGCACAGCAAGGCCAGGGCCGGGTAGACCAGCAGGGTGGCCGGCGACCCCTTGGCCAGCGAAAACTCCTTTTGTCGCCGGATCTCCTCGCCGAAGTCGATGCTGTCACTCATGGTCGTGCACGACTTTCGCAACCAGACACCTGCTCTCCCGGTGAATCGCACCCCCGGAAAACACAAAAGCCACCTTGCGGTGGCTTTCGTGGCCCGGCTCCAACCTCACCGGGCACTCCTGGTGCAACCTTCAGTCGGTGGCCGACTTGCGTCGACTTCTTCTCCTCGCGGTCCCGACCTGGTTCCAGGCCCGCCTCGATCTTTACGCAGTCGAGGCACTGCTCCGTGACTCAGGTCGGCACGTTACCCCTGCCAGGTCTCGGATCCTGACAGCCCGCCGAGGTTCTCGCGCCTCGGGGCGCCGGCTCTCTCGCTTCACCGGTGCGGCCGACCCTACGTTCTGTGTCGGCTTTTGTCCTACTCGGTAGAAGCCCGATCGGACGTCTCGGCACTTTTTACGCGGGCCCAGACTCCGCGGCGTCCTCAGGTTTGCACGCTACCCCTGCCGTTTTCAGGACGGCAGTCCGCCGGTTCTATCGCTCCCCGGTGCGCCAGCGTAACGACTCGCTGGTTGGCGCGCTAAGGTCTGCACGCAACCCCTGCCAGGTCTCGGTTTCTGGCAGCCCGCCGGTTTCTTTCGCTCATCCGGTGCGGTCAACGTCGCCGTCGACTTCGACAAACTACTCCCTGGAGCCGACCCTGTCAACCCCATGGTTGCTGTTCGATAGACACGAACCGAGGGGGGAGTAGGCGAAGAAATTTTTCCCGGGGGCGGTTCTCGAACGTTGCAGGATAACTTTGACAATGTCAGAACTAGATGCTCCCCACCCGAGGAAAGGAGCTTTAGCGCAGACAGTCCCGGCAGCGTCCGCGGAAGATGACCTGAGCCTGCTCGATCACTCCATCGAATTGAGGCTGTCCCAGGTTGGCCGCCCACTCGGCGGGCACATCCTGCACCTGGCCGCAATCCGAGCAGACAAAGTGGTGGTGCGGGTGCTCGTGCAACTCGTAGAGCGCTCGCCCGGGCCCGGCATCGGCTTGCGTGACCAACCCCCGACTGACCAGCGCGTCCATCACCCCGTAGACCGAGCCCCGCGGCAAGGGCGTACCGCGCCGCTCCAACTCGGCCACGACTTCGTCCACCGAATGATGTCCTTTCAGACCCGCCAGAGTCTCCAGCACCAGCAACCGGGGACGCGTGGCCTTGAGGCCCGCATCGCGCAAGCGCGAGCTGTTGGTTTCCGTGTTCACGGTGCGTCCCATTCGCTGCTGTGGCTGGGGCTCCTCGGGAGGATCGAATCACCCCGGTTCGTATCATGCAGAATTCTTGAAGAGCAGAGGCTAAAACGTGTCAACTGAAACCACCAAATGCCCCGTCATGAACGGTGCGCAAAAGCGCGGAGCCCACCAGTCCAACAAGGATTGGTGGCCCAACCAGCTCAACCTCGGAGTTCTGAGCCAGAACTCCCGGATGGCCAACCCGATGGGCCCCGACTTCAACTACGCCGAAGAGTTCAAGAAGCTCGACCTGGACGCGGTCAAGAAGGACCTCTACGCCCTGATGACCGATTCGCAGCCCTGGTGGCCCGCCGACTATGGCCACTACGGCCCGCTCTTCATCCGCATGGCCTGGCACAGCGCCGGCAGCTACCGCACGCTGGACGGCCGCGGCGGCGCGGGCGCGGGCAACCTGCGCTTCGCCCCCCTCAACAGCTGGCCCGACAACGCCAACCTCGACAAAGCCATCCGTCTGTTGTGGCCGATCAAGCAAAAGTACGGCAGCCAGATCTCCTGGGCCGACCTGCTGATCCTCACCGGGAACTGCGCGCTGGAGTCGATGGGCTTCAAGACCTTCGGCTTTGCCGGGGGACGCGAGGACATCTGGGAGCCGGAGGAGCACATCTATTGGGGCTCCGAGACCGAATGGCTGGGCGACACCCGCTACAGCGGTGACCGCGAGCTCGCCAATCCGCTGGCGGCCGTGCAGATGGGGCTGATCTACGTCAACCCGGAAGGCCCCAACGGCAACCCTGACCCGGTGGCCTCGGGTCGCGACATCCGCGAGACCTTCGCTCGCATGGCCATGAACGATGAAGAGACCGTGGCCCTGGTGGCCGGCGGCCACACTTTCGGCAAATGCCACGGCGCCGGCGATCCCGGTCTGGTGGGCCGCGAGCCCGAGGGCGGCGACATCACCGAGCAGGCTCTGGGCTGGACCAGCAAGTTCCAGACCGGCATGGGCATCGATGCCATCACCAGCGGCCTCGAGGGCGCCTGGACGCCGACTCCGATCAAGTGGGACAACAGCTACTTCGACACGCTCTTCAAATACGATTGGGAGCTCACCAAGAGTCCGGCCGGCGCCAATCAGTGGAAGCCCAAGGGCGACGCCGGCAAAAACGACGTGCCCGACGCACACGACGCTTCGAAGCGCCACGCGCCCATGATGACCACGGCCGACATGGCCATGCGCATGGATCCCATCTACGAGAAGATCTCGCGCGACTATCACGCCAACCCCGACAAGTTTGCCGACGCGTTCGCGCGCGCCTGGTTCAAGCTGACCCACCGCGATATGGGCCCCCTGCCGCGCTACCTCGGCAAGGAAGTTCCCAAAGAGGTGCTGATCTGGCAAGACCCGGTGCCGGCCGTGGAGGGCCCGCTGGTGGACAAGGCCGATGTCGCCAGGCTGAAGGAGAAGGTCCTGGCCTCGGGCCTGACCGTCTCCGAGCTGGTCGCGACCGCCTGGGCCTCGGCCTCCAGCTTCCGGGGCTCCGACAAGCGCGGCGGCGCTAACGGCGCCCGCGTGCGCCTGGCTCCCCAGAACAAGTGGGAGGTCAACAACCCGGCCCAGCTCGCCAAAGTGATCGGCACGCTGGAGAAGATCCAGGCCGAGTTCGGCAAGAAGATCTCCCTGGCCGACCTCATCGTGCTGGCCGGCTGCGCGGGCATCGAGAAGGCGGCCAAAGACGGTGGTCACGCCGTCGAGGTGCCCTTCGTCCCGGGCCGCACCGACGCCACGGCCGAGATGACCGACGTTGCTTCGTTCGACGTGCTCGAGCCCCGGGCGGACGCATTCCGCAACTACCTCGAGCGCCACGACCTCACGGCCGAGGAGCTGTTCGTCGACCGCGCCCAGCTGCTCAAGCTGACCGCGCCCGAGATGGTCGTCCTGCTGGGCGGCCTGCGGGTGCTGGACATCAACCACGGCCACAAGCAGCACGGCGTCTTCACCCAGCGCCCCGGCCAGCTGACGAACGACTTCTTCGTCAACCTGCTCGACATGGGCACGAAATGGCACGCCAAGACGGAGGATGCTTCCGAGTTCGAAGGCCGCGACCGCACCACGGACAAGGTCAAGTGGACCGGGACCCGGGTGGATCTGCTGCTGGGCTCCAACACCCAGCTGCGCGCCCTGGCCGAGGTTTACGCGTGTAAGGACGCGCAGGCGAAGTTCGTGAAAGACTTCGTAGCCGCGTGGCACAAGGTGATGATGCTGGATCGGTACGACCTCAAGAACTGAGTCCGATCAGGGCGATCATCAACAACCCGTGCGCGAGTCCCATGGCCAGCGCGAAAGGCAGCTGGAAGCGGATGACTCCGTACGGGTTTTTCATTCCCAAAAGAGCCGGGGGCACCAGGTTGAAGTTGGCCGCCATCGGCGTGATCAGCGTGCCGGTCGAGCCGGCGGTAAGCAGCAGCATGGCCAGACATGGATCCAGCTGGTAGGGCACGATGAGGAGCGGAAACAGCAGGCCCGTGGCGATCACCGGGAAGCCGGCGAACGAGTTGCCCAGCAACACCGTCAGCAGGCTCATCGAGACGCAGATCAGCATGGCCAGCAGAGCCCAGTGACCGTGCGTGGGGAAGAGGCCGGCCATCCACTTCCCCACGCCGGCCGCGGTCAGCAGCACGCCCAGCGAGGCCAGCAACTGGGGAAGGATGCTGACCGCGCCCATCGTGTCGTTCAGGCGGGAGCCCTCATCCAGCAGAGCCACGGGGGTATCCCGAAACAGCGCCAGCGCCAGCGCCATCCCCCCCAGCGACCCCAGAGCCAACCCGACGACGGCGCCGGTGCTGGCATCCCAACCCGCCCGTCCGAACAGGAAAGCGACCACGAACGTCACCAGGGGGATCGCCAGCACCGGCCAGTGGGCGCGCGGATGGACTTTCTCCCGTCTACCGTCTCCCGTCTCCCCTCTTTCCTCGGCCACGAGGCCCAGCCCGTCCAGCACCACCAGCGCGATCACCAGCAACCCGCTGACGCGGTAAGGAAGAAGGCTGCCCCAGGCGAACAACACGCCCAGGATTCCCCAGAACAGCCCGTTGCCCCACCGGCGCGAGCGCACCGCCATGGCCAGCAACAGAGCTCCGCAAAGCCCGTACGCCATCGGCAGGCTGAGGAGAGCGCTCACCGGCGCCGGTCCACCCGGACGAACTGCAGCGCCCCGAACAGCAGCGACAGCAACACGACCGGCACCGTGTAGGCCACCAGCCGCCACAGGCTGACTTGAAACCCCAGGCTGGTCAGCACCCCGAAGACGAGCAGCACGCCCGGCTGCACCGGCGAGAGATTCTGCCCGTAGAAGTTGCCGTAGTTCTCGCTGGCGGCGCTGGCCGCTTTCAGCCGCTCGGGAGCCTCGTCGCGCCCGGCCTCGAGCACCATCGGCGCCACCAGCGGCCGCACGAACGTGGGATGCCCGTTCAGGCGCAACCCCAGCAATCCGTGACTGACCCGGAAGAGCTGGTAGAGGATCAACACCACGTGGGGCTTGAGGTGGCGCAACCCCGCCACCCAGCGTGCCGCGAGCTGCTGCAGCCCGTGGCGCTCGCTCAGGCCCACCACCGGCAAGGTGAGCAGAAAGAGCGTGATGAGGCGGTTCTCGGTGAACGATTTCCCGAGCAGGTCGAGCAGCTCGCCCGGGGGCATCCCGGTCAGGAGGCCCGCCGCCAGGGCCATGATCAGCACGATAACGGTCGTTTTCACGAATGGATCCCGGCTGGATCTTGGAGGGATCTTCGACCCGAGGGTATTCTGAGTTCAGGAAGTCGCCCCACCGGGCGACGACCTGCGGAACCCTCCAGAATCATCATAGCTCCTGTCTGTCCAGGTCGAGAGGCCTGGTCCTCTTTTTTGTCCGAGGAGTTCCCCGCCCGGCCCAGAACCCCCGGCCCATGCGCAACCTCAAAATCTACCTGATGATCATGCTCGCCGTCGTACTTCCGGCTCTGGCCGAGACCAAGATGGTGACCGGCAACAAGCAGCAAGAAACGTTCACCCTCGGCAGCGGGGACACCCTGCACGTGATGGGCAATCAAAACATCCTGACCGCCAAAGGCGGCAACGTCAGCGTCATGGGCAACCAGAACCAGATGCGCCTCGAGGGCCAGGGCAATACCGGCGATGTCACCGGCAACGAGAACACCGTCACCGTCGACGGCAACTGGAGCGCGATCAACGTGACCGGCAACGACAACACGATCAAGCTGGTCAATCGCCCCGGCATGAAAGAACCCAAGATCACCCGGTTCGGTAAGAACACGCAGGTGATCACGGTCGAGCCTTGAGATGAGCATCCCGATTCTGCTGGGCCACAACGACGTGCTGCTGCGGCTCGAGCGTGAGGGCGACCACTGGCCTTTCCTCGTGGGGAGCGACGATGGCCACATCGACCTCCCGCGCGCGCGCGCCGGCGGGCTGGCCGGGGGCTTCTTCGCCGTCTGGGTGCCGCAGCTCGAAGAGAGCGAGACCCTCTACGACGACGACGGGGCGCAGCGAATCGAGCTCGCCTCTCCGCTCGATCTCGACTATGCGCGCGATCACACCCTGTCGATGATGTACAAGCTGATGCAGCTCGAAGTGGATTCGGAGGGGGACCTGGCCATCGTCCGCAGCCGCGCCGATCTGTTGCGCTGTCTGGAAGAGGACGTCTTTGCGGCCATCCTGCACTTCGAGGGCGCCGAAGCGATCTACCCCGATCTGGAGATGCTCGAAGACTTTTACGAGCAGGGCCTCCGCTCGCTGGGCATCGTCTGGAGCCGGCCAAACCACTTCGGGCACGGCGTGCAATTCGGTTTCCCGGTGGGTCCCGACACGGGCCCCGGTTTGACGGCGGCGGGCGAGCAGCTGGTGCGCGCCTGCAACGAGCTGGGCATCATGCTCGACGTCAGCCACCTGACCGAGGAGGGCTTCTGGGACGTGGCGCGCGTGAGCCGCCATCCGCTGGTGGCCACCCACTCCAACGCGTTCGCGCTCTGTCCCTCGAGCCGCAACCTCACCGACGAGCAGCTGCGGGCCGTGGCGGACACGGGCGGGCTGGTGGGGATCAACTTCGGCACCGCCGACCTGCGTCCGGACGGGGAGGACGACCCCGACACCCCGCTGGAGCTGATCTACGAGCAGCTGGAGTACGTGGCCGAGCTGATCGGCATCGACCACGTGGCGCTCGGCTCCGACTTCGAGGGCGCCATCGTTCCGTCCGAGGTGGGCGACGCCTCCGACCTGGGGCTGCTGCTGAGCGACCTGCACGACCGCGGCTTTTCCAGCGACGAGCTGGAGAAGCTCGCCTTCGGCAACTGGCTCCGGGTGCTAGACGACACCTGGGCCGACTGAGCGCAGGGCTTCCGCTATCAGGTCTCCGTGGCGCTTGCTCTCGAGCGCCAGAACCTCGAGATAGGGGCGGAGCGCGGCCGCTCGCGGGCCGAGCTCGATGACTTTCTGCAGGGCGTAATGGGCGAGCTCGAAGTCATCGAGCAGTTTGACCAGCGCGTCCTGCGACTCGGGTAACTCCGGCCCCAGCGCCAGCAGCGTGTCCAGCGCCAGGAACCGGTCGGCATACTCGTGCCCGAGGCGCACGTAAGGCAAGACGGCCGGGGCCTCCGAAGCGGCCAGGGGTCCCAGCGCGCGCAGCATCTGCCAGGCATCCCGGCGCCGGTCGCGGTCGCCGGGGAGGCGGGGGCGGATGGTGGGCAGCACCTCGGCGGCCAGCGCGGCGGGATCGGGATGCTTCTGCACGATGCCGGCGCGGCGGTCGGCTAGCTCGAGGAAGAACGTGACGAGCCGGTCGCGCACCTGCCGGGGGCCGCCGGGCGTGCGCAGGATGGCTCCCAGCGCGAACTCGCGCAGTTTGGGGTCGTCGAGCAAGGGGAGAAGGCGCGGCACGGCCTCGGGCACTCCCAGGGCTCCCAGCAGCAGCAGCACCTCTTTGTTCGTGAGGGGCGCTTCGGCGGCCAGCCGGGCCTGCTCGTCCGGAGCCAGCGTCCGGGAGAGCAATTGCTCGGCGGCGCAGTGGCTGCCCTTCAGCGCCAGCTCGACCCAGGCGCGGTGCACCTCGGGCCCGTACAGAAAGGCCGCGGCCCGGAAGAAGGTGCAGGCGCCCGGCTCGCGGTGCAGGCGCTCGACCAGGCGAGGAACCAGATCGGGAGCCTCCGGATGCAGCTCCGGGTGTTGCGGGAGGAAATACTGCAGCTCGTTGACGGCCACCCAGGTCACGGGGTCGTCGGTGAGCGCCACGAGCAGCGCACGCAGCACCGCCGGCGCCCCCGCCCGACCGGCCATCGGCTTGAGCGCTCGCACGGCCTGCTCGCGCACGTCCTTCCGCGGGTCGGTCAGCGCCGGCTCGAGGGCCGCCAGCTCGCCGCAGAAAGCCAGCACCTCCGGGGCGTAGAAAGCAGCGGTGTCGGAGCGGGCGGCGATCTCGGTCACCAGCTCGCGCACCTGGGCCGCCTCGGGACACTTCAGGGCATCGGTCGCCGCCCGGGCCACGGCGTAATGGAAGGGCGGGGCGTCATAGTCGCCGGGCGTCTCGTAAAAGCCGTC
Source organism: Vulcanimicrobiota bacterium (assembly GCA_039809865.1). Taxonomy (GTDB): domain Bacteria; phylum Vulcanimicrobiota; class Xenobia; order Xenobiales; family QWHO01; genus QWHO01. Next base: position 2,256 of record JBDHVW010000103.1, on the reverse strand, counting down.
GTCGGCCAGGGCGTGGGCCAGTCCCTCCAGCACCTCGAGCGTCTTGGGAGCCCCCTCCAGCAAATTGGCCGCCCGGTAGCGCTCTGTGACGTCGTCGCTCTTCAGGTTGCGCAGCAGCTGGCTCCAGTTCATGGGAACGCGGTTCTGCGCTGGTCAGAGGCGCCCTGCCCCAGGAGGCCTTCGTGATCGCAGGGAGAAATCGATAAGCACGATGGATGAACTCGAGAAGCTCTTCGCCGAAGCATCGGCGTCCGTAAAGAAAGCGACTTCGGCCCCCGCGGCCGCACCCAGGCAAGAGGAGGCCGCCCCTCCGCCGCCTCCGGTGGCCGCCGCCCCGGTGGTCGAGGAGGTGGCCCCTCCGCCCGCTCCCACCCTGGCGGCCCCGCCCAAGCCTTCGGGCGTGGCGGCGCCCATCGCGCCCGGCGGGCCGATCATGATCCCGGGCGGCACGCTCAGCGCCAATGGCTTCACCGTGCAGGGCCCCAATGGACCGGTGGAGATCCCCTGGAGCAAGATCGAGTCGCTCCACCTGGGACGCGCCGAGAACAAGCAGTTCCTGGCCTTCCGCTTCAACCGCAACATGTTCTTCTTCCGCGACGACAACGTGGCTTACAAAGGGCTGCTGAGCAACATGCAGGCCTCGGCCACGGGCAACTGGCGCGCGCTGATCACGGAGTTCGCTCAGAAGACCAATCAGGGCGACGCGGGCGTGCAGGCCGTGACCACCGGGGGCGGCGTGGTGCCGAAATTCAATACCGCGGCGGAGTTCTTCTCTAAGATTTGATTCCGTGGTCTGCGAAGGACTCGGTCATGATGGCCGTAAGGCCGCAGCCGAGCTCCTGGTCGGCGCGGAGCAGCGCGTTCAAGCCGTCAGTGAAGTGGATGTTCTTCTCGGGTAGGTAGTCCAGGCTGCGGGCCCACACCTTGCCCAGCGTGTCGCGCGCGTTCAGGAGGGCCGTGGTGGGCGATTGTCCGGCCTCCATGTTGCGCTCGTACGTGCCCGCCAGGGTGGCGTAGAAGGCCGCGGTGTAGGGCAATGACTGCTCGTGCACCTCGTACTCTTTGACCTCGGCCTCCGGATGGTATTGCGTGTCGTTGATGGCCGAGCGCAGCCAGTAGCCCGAATTGGCGTTGGGATTGGCCATCAGGCGCTGCGACTTGCCATCCTCCTCGAACAGCTTGGAGATGAGGTTCTGGTGGCGCAGGTTACCGCCCGTCTGCTTGAGCGCCCGCTCGCGGTTGCGGTCGAATTCCATGGTGTAGAGGATGGCTACCTGGTCGCCAAACGATTCGCCGAACGCGCCGGTTTCATTGTCGCCCTCGGAATGTTGGGGGCGCAGGCCCTGCAGGATGTCGTGCCCCACCTCGTGGGCGATCGCCTCGGCGCACTCGGCGTCCTTGACCTCCTTGCCCAGAGAGCTGCTCTGGTAGGTGTCCAGCTTGATGTTGCGGGGGCCGAAATTGGTGTGCGAGTCGCCGGTGCGGCCGCTGTTGACGTGCACCGCCACGCGCTGGCGATTGGGGTTGCCGAACTGCCAGGGGATGGGTTTGCCGTAGAGCCGCTCCACCATCTGCACGGTCTTGGTGGCGTGCACGTGGGCGTTGACGTGGGCGAACTCGGGCGTGCCGGGGGCGTAGAGGTAGTTGCCGTTCTCGTCCGGCTCCAGACGACGCGGCGAACGCATGTTGGTGGTGATGAACCACTCGTTCTCCAGACGCGCCCCGTCGGTCTCCATCTCCTGGCGCGGGATGGAGACGAGCAGCGGGTTGTTGCGGTCCACCAGCGGATCCTGCGGGAAGACGGCCACCAGGACGTCGTCGGGATGCGTCTCGGGCGTCTCGTCCAAGACGAGATTATGCCCTTTACTGGGTGGCAAGGTGGGGAGGGTGAGCAGCTTGACCACTTGCATCGCAGCGGCAGTCTAATACGGATGTCCTAAGGGGGTCACCCCGGGTTGTGTTAACGTTTAACCGGCTCGGCAGGGCGGCGATTGCCGGTCGAGCAAGAACGGGCTACGCCGGCCAGTCTTCCTATGGGAGAAAGCCAGCCAGCCTTCCTGGCGCCTCTTTCCTGTGGATTTCGTAGCGTCTGACTTGTTTTCAGTCCGAACCAGCATGCCGTCTATCTGGGCACGGGAGGCATCCAGGGCGTGGACGGCCTGGGCCTGGTGTTGAATCGCTTCGCCGGAGGCGGCTCCGGTTCGGCCGAGAACGTGCCCGCGCGCAATGTGCAGTTAGGTTTCTACACCGGCTCGG
>JBDHVW010000102.1:0-28308 GCA_039809865.1 Vulcanimicrobiota bacterium | reverse complement strand
GAGCCCGCCCCCCAAAGCCCGCACCGCTAGATCCATGCCTGCGAGCGGATCCAGATCCGCTCCGGGGAGCGGATCCCCCCGGCACGCCCGCGCCACGCGATGCCAGCCGACTCGCCCCGGCATGCCAGCCCGACTCGCCCGGCACGCCCCCGCCCCCCAAGCCTCCTCGCCCCCCGAGCCCCCACCCCCGCAAGCCCCCCAGACGGGTCGACCCGCGCGCCATCGCGAAGACCCTCCTCGAATGGCGATCTTCCTCCTCCTCGTGGCGGCCTATCTCGGCCTGCGTCCGGACACGCCCACCGATCCGGTCTCCCTGGGCCTGTGCGCCCTCGGAATCGCCCTCAGCGTCACCGAGATCCGCCGTCCCGGCATCGGGTTCTTCAGCGTCTCGCCCGCCCTCTACATGGCCGCCGCCGAGCTCGGCCACACCCGCCAGGCGGCCCTCGCGGCCCTGGCCGGAGTCACCCTCCGCACCCTCGTCAACGGCCGCCGCTGGCGTGAAGCCCTCTACGACGCGGCCGCCTGGCTCACGCCCGTCGCCATCCTCGCCTCCACCCCGGACGCCCCCGCCTGGCTGCGCGCCGCCCTGGCCCTGCAGGGCTACCTGCTGGCCGCCCTCTGGCTCTCCCGCGGCCTGGCGGCCGACCTGCCCCCCGAGCGCGCCCAGGCCTGCGAGCGCTCCTGGGCCCAGCTCGCCCTCCCCACCGTGGCCGTGGCCTGCCTGGGCATCGCCCTGGGTCTGGCCCCGCCCCTCGGCGCGCTCTGCCTGCTGATCACCCTGGCCATCCTCCGCCTGCAGGCCACCCACTTCGTCCTGGGCACCGAGCGCCAGCTCTGGCAGCAGGCCGAGTCCGAGCTGGGCCGCGAGCAGTCCCGCCGCGTGCGGGTCGAGGACGAGCTGCACCAGGCCCAGGACGCCCATCGCGTCGCCGTCGAGCTCGGCCGCACCCTCGGCTCGTGCGCCGGCCTGCAGCCCACCGCCGACGCCCTGGTGCGCTTCGTGCACGCCCGCCTCGAGCGCACCAGCGTCGTCCTCTTCCAGGGACCCGAGCCCATCGCCTACGTCAGCCCCCGCGCCGAGCAACTGCGCGACCACACGCTGCTCGCCCTGGGCGAGCCCCTCGTCGAAGAGGCCGCCCGCACCGGCCGCGTCTGCCGCCGCAGCCAGAGCGGCAGCCCCCTCTTCCCCGACGAGCCCGAGGCCCTGGCCTGGCCGCTCGGCGGCTTCGGAGCCCTCTACGTGGGCGGCCGCCAGGCCCTCTCCCCGGCCGAGGGAGCCCTGCTCGGACTGGTGGCCCACCAGGGCGGATGGGCCCTCGAGCTGGCCTGCCGCCTCGAGCAGCTCGAAGCCTCCGGCCAGCAGCTGGCCCGCTCCAACCAGCGCCTCGGCGACTGGCTGGCCCAGCTCGACCCGCTCGTCTCCGGTCTGCGCGCTCTCAGCACCCAGCTCGACCCCGAGACCCTCCTGAGCGAGCTGGAGACGCAGCTCCAGGCCCTGGTCCCGCACGACTTCCGGGTCCTCCAGGTGGACGGCGAGACCCGGGCCCACCCGCCCGACCTGACAGGCTGGCACGAGCTGGCTCAAAACATGCAGGAATGGGGTCGTCCCCTGCTGCTGGAAGGCGAGAACGCCCTCGTCCCCGGCCAGCGCAGCCTGCTGGCCGTCCCCCTCACCAGCGGGTTCCTCATCCTCGGTCGCACCGGCGACCGCCCCTTCCGCCGTCAAGATCAACACCTGCTCGACGTGCTCGGCTACCAGGTCGGCCTGGCCATGCGCAACGCGCGGCTCCACTCCGAGCTGGCCCTTTCCTACGACGACCTGCGCGAGTCGCAGGCCCAGGTGGTCCAGTCCTCCAAGCTGGCGGCTGTCGGCCAGCTGGCGGCCGGCGTGGCCCACGAGCTGAACACCCCGCTGGCCAGCGCGCTGCTTTCGGTGCAGGGCGCCAAACTCAATCTCAAGCGCGATCCTTCCCTGGCTCCGCCCAAGCTCGAGCTGGCCGATCAGGAGCTGCGCCGGGCCCAGGAGATCGTGAGCAACCTCCTGTCCTACTCGCGCGACTCGCGCGGCGGCCATCGGCCCTGCGTGCTGCAAGAGGTCGTGCGCGAGACCCTGATCCTGCTCAGTGGCCAGACGGGTTCGATGCAGATCGCGTCCGAACTTCCCGAGCCCCCCCTCGAGCTGATCTGCAACCCGTCCGAGGTGAAGCAGGTCCTGCTCAACCTCCTGCTCAACGCCCGCGACGCCGGGGCCACGCAGCTCACCCTGCGCGCCCACGGCGAAGCCGGCGAGGTCGTGCTCGAGGTCGCGGACAACGGCGAGGGCATGACTCCCGAGGTGCTGGCGCGGGCCTTCGACCCGTTCTTCACCACCCGCCCGGTGGGCAAGGGCACCGGCCTGGGCCTCTCGGTTTCCTCGCGCCTGGTCGAGGCGCACGGCGGCCGGCTGCTCTGCGAGAGCCAACCGGGCCAGGGCGCCCGCTTTACTCTCAGGCTGCCCCGATGAGGCTTCCCCTGCTGCCGGCCGCGAGATCAGGCTACCCCGATGACGTCTCCCCTGCTGCCGGCGGCTGCCCCGCCCCCGGCTCGAGCCCAGGCTCGCCCCGATGCGGCCGCCGGCCCGCCCGCGGCTCGAGCTCAGGCTCGCCCCGATGCGGCCGCCGCCCCGCCCGCGGCTCGAGCTCAGGCTCGCCCCGATGCGGCAGCCGCCCCGCCCCCGGCCCGAGAGCAGGCCCGCCCCGATGAGGTCTTTCCTCTGTCTGCTCCTGCTGCTGACGTTGCCGGTGCTGGCCCGTCCCCTCTCGTTCACCACCGGCGACCGGCTCGAGACCAGTCTGGCCACCGAGACCCTGACCCGGGGCGACCACACCCTGATGCTGCGGTTCCGGCTCGACTATTCGGCCACTTACTGGGGCTGGTTCGTGGCCTCGGGCCGCTCCGGCACCTACCTGGTGGGTCAGGCCGATTACGCGGCCGCCGGTCAGCGCACCCTGCTGCACGTCAACCTGGCCGGCCAGAGCTTCAATCTGCCCGATCGCGGCGAGCTCCAGGTCGGTCGCTGGTATCACCTGGCTCTGGTGGTGACGGGTTCCCAGGCCCGGGTCTTCCTCGATGGCGCGCCGGTCAAGACGGTCCCCCTCCACCTGCCCCCCGGCGAGTGGGCCAGCGGCCCTCTGCTGCTCGGCCAGCGCGTGGGAGTGCCCCGCCTGGAGCAGTTCTACGGCCAGCTCGCGGACGTCGCCGTCTGGCCCGAGGCGCTGACCGAGCGAGACATCCAGCGCGCCTCCCGCGGGCAGAGCCCGGCCGCCCCCGCCTGGAAGCTCCCCTCCGATGCTCGCCCGGTCTCCTCGCACCGCATGGTGCCCCTGCGCTTTCCTCTCGAGGGGATCTGGAAGACGATCCAGGGCTTCAGCAACGGGCCGGGCTCACACGTCGGCTACGCCGCCTTCTGCTACGATTTCGGCGGTCCGGCCGGAGCCGAGGTGCGGGCGGCCGCCTCGGGCACCGTGGTCAAGCGGGTGGACGGTCACCCCGCCGGGCCCGGCCCGAGCAACGAGGTGGTGCTGCAGCACACCGCCACCTGCTTCACCTCCTATCTCCACCTCCAGGCCGGCAGCCTGCGGGTGCAACCGGGCCAACATGTGCGTCCGGGGCAGCCCCTGGGCCGCGTGGGCTCGAGCGGAACCGGCTCGCCCCACCTGCATTTCACCGTGCTCTATCAGCGCCCCGATCCGGACGACAACGGCGCCGACCTGACCTGTCCCTTCACGTTCTCCGACACCGAGGTCCGGCCGCCGGGAGGCGCCTGGAGGTCCGGGCCGCCTCATCCCGATTGGGAGGTGCGGGCCACCAGCAGCGTGGCCGGCTCGGGCGCGAGATCGGTGACGGTCACCTTATCCAGACCTGCCTTCCGCAGCGCCTCCACCACCTGTCCCACCGTGTGCCCCCGCCCCGGCGCGGTCGTCAAGAAGCGCAGCGCCAGCAGCGCCGGGTACAGGGGGCCGCGGCCGTCGTCGCCGCGCAGGGTGTCGTGCACCACCACGCGACCTCCCGGGCGCAAGCTCTCCGCCACGCGCGCCGCCAGCGGCTCGAGGTCGCTCTCCTCCAGGTAGTGCAGCACGTTGCTCAGCAAAATCAGGCTGTAAGGCCCGCCCAGCTTCAGGCTCCGCATGTCGCCGGCGCGCACCTCCATGCGCGGGAAGGGCTCGATGGCCGCGGCCACGGGGGGCAGATCCACCACCACCGCCGTCATGTCCGGGCGCGAGCTCAGGTAGGCGCGCGTGTAGCTCCCGTCGCCCCCGCCCAGGTCCAGCAGGCGCTCGTTCTCGCCCGCGGGCACCAGCTCCACCAGACGCTCGGCCGTCAGCAGCGCTCCCACGCGCATGGCTGCCATCATCGCGTCCAGGTGCCCGGGGGGGATGGCGGGCGCGCCCAGGTGCCCCTCGCGCAGCGCCTTCTCCGCGCGCTCCAGGGTGGCGCCCGTCAGCTGGCTGTGGGCCACGATGTCCAGGTGGCACAGGGGCTCGCCCCGCACCAGGAAGCGGCTGCTGACGGGCAGGTTGGCGTACACGCCGTCCCGGCACTCCACCAGCTCCAGCGCGGCCAGCGCCTCGAGCAAGAGGCCCACCGCCTCCGCGTTCAGCCCGGCCCGGGCGGCCAGCTGCGCGGGGGTCAGGGGCGCCGGCTCCAGCAGGCTGAAGAGGTCGTGCGCGCAGGCGGCATGGAAGGCCAGCGTGGGCAGGTGGCCCAGGGTCAGCAGGCGCAGGCGCCAGCCGTCGGCGATGTCTTCGGGCCTCACGATCGGGCCACCGAGGCGGCGTCGCCCGCGGGCAACAGCAGGGTCAGGGCCAGCATCGTCACGCCGAAGACCAGGCCCGTGAGGAAGGCGCGCTGCAGTCCCAGGGCCAGGTCCGGCGTGGTCAGCACGGCCACGCCCATCAGGGTCACCCCGACCGAGGAGCCGACGCTGCGAAAAAACAGGATCTCCGACGTGGCCACGCCCAGGTGGGGCCGGTCCACCACGCTCTGCGCGCCCAGCACGAGCGGCGCCACCGAGAAGCCCCCGCCCACGCCGGCCAGGACGGCGGCCAGAAAAAGCCATCCGCCCGCGGTCTGGGGGCCGACCCGGCTCAAGATGCCGAAGCCCAGCGCGAATCCCAGCGCCCCGATCCCGATGGTCACCCGGTAGCCCGCTTTGAGGATGAGCTGGGTCGAGACGGTGGAGCCCGCGATCCAGGTCACCAGCAGCGGCGTGAGCGCCTGCCCCGCCTGGCTGGCCGTCTGGTGCAGCACGTTCTGGCAGTAGAGCGGCAGGAAGGTGATCGCGCCGTAGAGCGCCATTCCCACCAGCGTCATCAGCGCGGCGGCGGCCGAGAACATGCGCAGCCGGAAGAGGGCCGGGGGCAGCAGCGGATCGGGGTGCGTGCGCTCGGCCAGCATGAACAGCGTCCACAGCACCACCACCGCCAGCAGCCCGCCCCAGGCGCGCGGGTCGGCGGGTTTCCAGTGGGCCATGCCGTCGGCCCAGATCAGCATCAGCGTCAGGGCGGCGCAGAACAGCAGCGTGCCGCGAAAGTCGAAGCGCACCGGCCCGGAGGCCGCCGGAGGGGGCAGCGTGGCCCACAGCAGGCTCACGCCCACGATCCCGAACGGGATGTTCAGGTAGAAGATGAACCGCCAGCTCCAGTGCTGGGTGATGAACCCTCCCACCAGCGGGCCCAGAATACTGGCGATGCCGAAGATGGTGGTGATCATCGCCTGCATCCTGGCCCGGGCCGCCAGCGTGTAGATCTCCGCCAGCACGGTCTGTCCCAGCGGAATCAGGGCCCCGCCGCCCAGCCCCTGAACCGAGCGCCACCCGATCAGCTCGGTCATGGAATGGCTCTGTCCGGAAAGTCCCGAGCCCAGCAGGAAGATCGCCACGCTGAGCCCGTACATCAGCTTGCGCCCGTAGAGGTCGGACAGCTTTCCCCAGATGGGCCCGGTTACCGTGGTGGTGATCATGTAGGCCGTGAAAACCCAGGCGTACAGGGACATTCCGCCCAGCTCGCCGACGATGGTGGGAGCCGCCGTGCTCACGACGGTCGCCTCGACGGCAACCAGGAAGTTGGTGATGATGACCCCGGCCGTGATCAGCCTGCGGGTGGTCTCAGTCACCCAGGAAGTGCCCGGCGGGCAGATAGGGAGGCGCCGCCAGCCCGAATTTCTCTTGCAGCACGAGCTCGGCGGTGTTGAGGGCGCCCTCCACCCAGCCCTGATCCAGCGAGTAGGCTTCCCCACAGACATACACCGGGTGGCTTTTGAACGGCTGGCGCATGCGGGGCATCACCTCGCGCGAGCGCGCGTGAATCTTCCACGAGTGCCAGCCTCCCCCGTACGGGTCGGCGGACCAGTCGACGAAGTAGGCGACGTAAGGGGCGGGCACGGGGATCCCGTGCAACTCGGACAGCTGCCGGCGGATCTCCTCGATCATGCTCGAATCGGGCGTCAGCTCGTCCAGAATCCGCGGGGGAGTCTCCAGGCGCGACTCGAGCAGCGAGTCGGTCAGCTTCTCCCCCACGAAACCCGACCAGAAGTCCACCGCCCGGCCGTCGTTGTAGCCCGCCATCAGCAACCCGTGGTCGTTGCTGGGCTCGGTTCCGAAGTAGTAGCACTGGCGCATGGGCAGGTCGGTGTCGGAGCGGCCCGATTCCAGGCCCAGCTCGCTCCACCAGGCCTGCCGAAAGCCCAGGAACAGCTTGGAGGCCGCCTGGCCGGTGACGCTCTCGAGGTCGTGCACGAACTGCCGGCTGTCGAACAGGAAGCAGCGGCCCAGCAACAGCGCCAGCGACCTGCGGGGCAGCGCCAGCACCACGTGCCGCGTCTTGACCAGGCGGGTGTCGCCCCCCTCGCTGCGCACGCTGATCACCAGGTCGTCGGCGGGGTGGGGCAGCTCGTGCAGCCGCGCATCATGGTGCACCTTGCCGCCGGCCTCCTCGAACCGCGAGGCCATCGCCTGGGGCAGGCTCTGCAAACCCTCCTTGAGGGTCACGAAGTGCACCTCCGCTTCCTTGCGGTGCGACAGCAGCGTGTAGAGCATGTCCGCCAGGTTGGAGTTGCCCAGGGCCGAGTAGTAGCCCCCGGCGTCCTGAATCAGCTGCAGCGCCTCGTGGCTGGCGACCTGCAGCAGCTGGTGGAAGAACCCGCGGTGACACAGCCCCTCGTCGGCCCGCAGCCGGTCCACGTCCAGCTCCTGCGGCAGCATCCTGGCCAGGCAGCTCTTGAACAGCAGCGGAGGCTGGATGCCGCGCTCCGCCTCCGTCAGGTTGTACGGAATGCGGTCGGCGTGCGCGAAATCCTCGGTCTTGAGGCGCTTGCCGCGCAGGTAGAAGAGGTTGTTGGCGTTCCCCTCGAGGAACGGGCGCGTCTCCAGCCCCAGGTGGTCCACCAGCCCCAGCACGAAGCGATGGAAGCTGGGAAAGCGCATCCCGCCGATCTCGGCCCGCAGGTTCGGCATCTCGGCTGGATGGATGGTGTGCAGCCGGCCTCCGATGCGCATGGAGCGCTCGAAGAGGCCGATGCGGGGGGTGTTCCCCTCGGGGGTTTTCCATTCGGTTTGCAGGCGCCAGGCGGTGTAGCAGCCGGCCACCCCCGCTCCGATCACAGCGACGTCGAGTTCTTCCATGGCGCTGCCCTTTCGCAGGCAGGGCAGACGGCCCCTGTCGGCCGAAGGCCACCGTCCGATGACTCGCATCACTCTGAGCGCCGTCGGGGACATCCTGTTCGGAACCAACCTCAACGACTGGAACGACCCGGCTTTCCTGCAGCTGGCCGACCGCCTGCGGAAGGCCGACGTCAGCTTCGGCAACCTGGAGGTGCCGCTGGTCGAGACGGGCAACCCCATCCCCAAGATCGATATCGCCCGGGCCGATCTCGCCATGGCCGACGAGCTCACCCGGATGGGCCTCGACGTGCTCTCGCTGGCCAACAATCACATCATGGACTACGGCCTGGGCGGCCTGCTCTCCACCCGCAAAGCGCTGCTGCAACGCAAGCTCAAGTATGCCGGCGCTTCCCTGACCAGTAAAGGCGCCTTTGCTCCGCTCTACTGGAAGGTGCGCGGCCGGCGCCTCGCGCTGGTGGCCTTCCACTGCTGGTATCACCCCGTGTGGGAGGATTATCCCGAGCCCGTCCGCTCGGACGTGCACAAGCCCGGGGCCGCGGTGGTGCAGGCCTATCGCGTGCGCATTCCGGCCGACGGCAGCGTGGTGGAGTGCCCCGACGAGCGCTACCTCGAGCTGCTCCTGGCCTCGGTGGCGCGCGCCCGCAAGCACGCCGATTTCGTGCTGGTGTCGATGCACACCCACTTTGGCTTCCGGGCTCCGCTCGAGGTGGCGCCCACGCGCCACGCCTGGACGCACTGGCTGGTGGATGCGGGCGCCGACCTCGTGCTCGGCCACGGTCCCCACGCCATCAACGGGGTGGAGTTCTACCAGGGCCGTTTCATCGTGCACAGCATGGGCAACTTCATCTTCAACATCCCGGCCGGCATCGAGAACCTGATCCCCGAGTCGCGCCCCTTCGTCAGCCGCCTGGCCGATGACGATCAGTTCTGGCGCGGTTTCCTCACCCAGGCCACGTTCAGCGACGGTCCGCCCTCCTCCCTGCGCTGCGTGCCCTATCAGCTGATCCGCGATCCCGCGCACCCCCATCAGGGAATGCCGCAGGCCGCTTCCGGCGAGCTGTTCACCGCCATCGCCGAGCGCATCGCCCACGACAGTGCGGGCATGGGGGTGAAGGTGGAGGTGGAGGACGACCACGTGGTCATCCGCCCCGCCCCTCAGAGCTCGAGCTTGGCGCGGTGATAGAGCTCCACCAGCGGCAGGGGAGGCTCGGCTCCCAGCTCGCTGTGCAGCTTGCGGCTCAGCCGCTCGAACAGGCGCACCGCCTCGGCGTGCCGCCCCAGCATCGAGCTGGCCTGCATGGCGTACTGGCAGGCCTCGAGGTGACAGGGATCGGTGTCCAGTAGCCGCAGCGCCAGCTCCAGCCCCTCGCGCGGATGGCCCTGGGCCAGCGAGAGGCGGGCCACCTCGCCCATGGCTTCGGCCAGCTCGCGCTCCAGGCGGCGGCGCGGCTCGCTGCACCACTCCAGCGAGCAGCCGTCCAGGTAGGGCCCGCGGGCCAGGCGCAGGGCGCTGCGCCAGCACTCCAGCGCTTGCGAGGGCGGGCTCTTGCGGGCCTGGGCCACCAGCCGCTCGAATTCCTCCAGGTCGTGCCAGCGGGGCAGCCGGGGATTGAGCGCCAGCCCCGGGCCCGAGCGCACCACGAACTCCAGCGTGCCGCTCCAGCCCGTCAGCTTCAGGGCGGCCCGCAGGTAGGAGGTGGCGGTGTACAGGTTGCGGCGGGCGCGCTCCGGGGGGCTGTCGGGCCAGAAGAAGTCGATCAGCCGGTCCTCGGGCACGGCCTGGCCCCGGTTGCCCGCCAGGCAGGCCAACAGGTAGCGCGTCTTCTGGCTCTTCCAGGCGCCGTCCTCGACCGGCTCGTCGCCCAGAAAGACCTCGAACGGTCCCAGCGATTGGATGCGCAGCAGCGGGGGCAGCACCGTCCCGCCCCGTCGCTCCAGGGTGGCCGCCGCGGCGGCCCGCACGGCCGGCTCGACGTCCTCGGCCAGGCTCCCCAGCGTCACGCGGTGCCAGGGGTTGGAGGGGCTGAGGCACTCGGCGGCGGCCCGGCGCGCGTCCACCGACAGGGCGGCGGTCGACACGCTGCGCACGAACTCGCGGGGAAACTGCTGGGCCAGCCGGGCCAGCACCGGGTCGCCCTGCTCGAGCAGCAGCGGCACCAGCCACTCCAGCGAGGCCACCAGCTCGGGCAGGTGGGTGGGCTGCAGCAGCACCGCGATGGCCCGCTCGAGCTCCTCGGGACTGCCGGCCAGGGCGTAGTGGCGCAGCGCCAGGCGGGCGCGCGCGGCCTCGGCCTCCAGTCCCAGGGCGGCCAGTTGTCCGGCCGCCTCGTGCAGCCAGGGAGCGGCTTCCTCGGGCTGCAGCTCGGCCAGCAGCAGGCCGGTGTCCAGGCCGGTGCGGGCCAGGGCCTGGGGACCCACTTCGCGGGCCAGGTCGCGGGCCCGGCCGCCGGTCTGGCGCACACCGTCCAGATCGCCCTGGCGGGCCGCCGCGCGGGCCATCCACAGCACCGCCTCCAGCTCCTCGCGCGGGCTGCCCTGGTGGGCCACCTCGCGCAGTCCGGCCAGCGCCTCCTCGGTCTTGCCCGAGAGCAGCAGCGCCTGTGACAGGGCCAGCAGTCCGCGCGACTGGGCCGGCTCGGCCGCGCGGGGCGGGGCCTGTCCCCACAGCGCGTCCAGAGCGGGGGCCAGCGGGTCGGCCGGGTCCAGCCCCAGGGCGCGCGACACGGGCATTCCCGGGGCCGGATCGCCCTCCAGCAGCCGCTGCCCGTGCTCCACGAGGCGCGCGTGCAGACCGCGCGGGGGCGGGAAGAGCTGGTCCAGGCCGTCCGGCAGCTCCAGGCGCAGAGCCGTCAACATCAGGGTGGCCCAGACGGCGTTGGCCTCGGGTCCGGGGGCGCCCATCCGCAGCGCGACCCCGCGGGCAAAGTCGGCCACGGTCAGGGCGCGGCGGTCCCGCTCGCCCACCTGGGTCAGCGCCCACATCACGGCGCCTCCGGCCAGTTGCGAGAGGCGGGCCTTCTCGAGCTCCTGGCGGCGCCGGGCGGCCACGCGCTCGAGGGCTTCCACGAACAGCTCCAGGTCGAAGGGCTTCTTGAGATACTCGCGCACGCCCAGGTGCATGGCGCGAATGGAGTCTTCCTCGGTGGAGTAGCCGGTCATCACCATCGAGCCGATGGCGGGCTGGGCCTCCTTGACCTTGGAGAGGGCGTCCAGACCGTCCATCCCCTCCATGCGCACGTCCACCACGACCAGGTCGAACGCGGCCCGCCGCGACCATTCCAGGGCGTCGTTACCGCAGGCGGCGGTCTGGACCGTGTAGCCCTGCTCCTCGAGCACCTGCTTGAGGATTCCGCGCAGGGCGGCGTCGTCTTCCAAAATCAGAACCCGCAGGGGGGGCAGCATGGGCCGCCGATTCGCCCCCGCGGGCCGGAATCATTTCAGGGGTTGTTCCAACCGCGGATGGCGCCGTGCACGGCTCCACCCAGCCCGGCCACGCCGCCGCCGACGAGGCCTCCCAGGGGCCCGGCCACCAGCAGACCGGCTCCGCCTCCAGCGGCACCCGTGGCCAGTCCCTCGCCCAGCCCGTTGAGGACAGCCCGGGTCAACCGACTTCCACCCTCCTGGGGCTTCTTGCCCTGGGTCGCCGGGACCGCTGCGCTGGAGACGGTGGAGATCGTGTTGTCGGCCATTCGAGTTGGGCTCCTTGCGAAGTTGTTCGTGGACCCATCCTAGCTTCGCAGAGTGAAGGGGGAATAATCGGGCCTCGGCTCCATGTTGCCGTTTGGTTAACTTATTGCTGCAATGTTGCCGCGCCCTGGATGCGTTGAGCGGCCGCGTAGAGCCGCTCGCGCCCCACCGTGAGGTGATTGGCCGCGCCGTCGTGAACGAAGCTGGCCGTCCGTTCCAGGGCTTCGAGAAAGTCGTTGCCCCCGGCCAGGATCTCCTCGGCGGCGGCCTGCAATTCCGGTTGCAGCTCCAGGGTGGAGACTTCGGCCAGCATGCCTTGAATGGAGGCGTACATGTCCTCCAGGACCTCGGCGAGCTGCTCCGGAGAGACGCTGGAGTCGAGCGCCCCGTCGATGGCGGCGAAGAGGACGCTGAGCTTGTCGGTCATGACCAGCTCCGTGGTGGTGCTCGCCGTCTCACTCATGGAGAACAGTGCTCCGACGCTGGAAAACTCCTTGAGCAGTCGAGCGTTGCAGCGGGTGCAACAGTTGTCGGTCGCCAGATTGCTGTGGCCACACTTGACGCAAAACACCGAGTTCTCTCTCTGAGAGAGGACCAGGTAGCGCTCGCTGATCGCATCCAGCCGGTCGGCCGCCGTGATGAGCGCTCCCACCGTGCCCTCCTGCAGCATCTGGGCGGCTTTCAGCAGCTCGTCGTAGGCCTGCTCGGTCTCGGGCAATTCCTGGCTGATCCGGCCCTCCGGGGCGCTCTGAATGGCTTTGCGGAGCTCGCGTTGCTGAAACGCCATGCTCTCGGTAAAGGTCGCGCAGAGGCCGCTCACGACCTCTGCCTCGAACCAGCCCAGGGCGTGCAACTCTCGGACGTTCACCAGCAGATTGGCGTGCTTCATCCAGGTCGGTCCCTGGTGGAGAAGCGGGAGCAGGCCCTCGAAGGTCGCGGCAAACGCTTCTTCCGTCCTCTGCAGAGTGGCGTCCGATTCCTCCTCGCCCAGCTGGCCCAGGGCCTCGAGCAGCTCGCGAGCCGATTGCAGCGCCGGCGCGTCCGGCCCGGTGCGCAGGCTTATCCACTCGAGCAGGCCTTGAACCCCCGACTGCAGGTCGTCAACCGACGCGCCCTGCTCGAAATCCCGATACAGCGGAATCGTGGTGCTGGCGTTGATGATCTCCAGGGCCTCGCGGTAAAGAGACTTCGGATCTTCCATCGCGGGCAGTTCGTTCCTGGTCCCCCCCCCGACCTGTCAGCGCCTGGTCCAGGTGGCGTGCCAGCCGTTGGTCTCATCGCGCAGGCTCACCCGGTCGGAGCCGGCGTCGTAGGTGCCGTAGACGAGCTGGTTGTGAATCGAGTAGTAGAATTCGCTGTCCGAGGTCCAGAATGCGGTGTACTCACTGCCGTCGCTGACCTGCACCGAGAACGAATTGGGATCGTTGGTGTAGGAGAGCGTGACCTGGGCTCCCGAAGAGGAGACCCAGTAGCCGACGATGCGGTCGTTGCGGGGCGCTCCCGTCTGAGCGTTGGCCGCGGGGAGCAGCGCCAGAGCCAGGACCATCACCAGGATGGCCCGGACCAGGAGACCGGTTACGTGCATTCTTGTTCGTTCCTCCGTCGTTTGATAACAGGATTGTAGCATCAAGGGAGGGGAGGCTACCGGGCGCCAGGGGGGCGGGGCCTTACTCCTTCCGCCGCTTGAGCACCACGCCGGCCACCGTGACGCGGTCCCCTTCGACCTTGATCGATTGCGTCGCCCGGGGGTCGAGCTGCGTCAGGCTGTCCTGCAGGGGGCTGCCGAGGGTCGCGGCCCGGGAGAAGCGGGCGATGCGCTCGTCCATGCGCTCGGGCGGCCCGGCCTGGAGCATCTCGAAGAGGGCCGGGGCCAGCATGGGGAAGCCGCTGGCCGTGCAGCCGGCCACCAGGGCCACCAGGTGATCGGCGGCCGCGGTGAGAGGCTCGTCGGGCCTCCGATTGATCAAAAGCTCCTGGTAGACCTGGGGGGCCTGGTCGCGGTCGGACGCGGAAAGCGAAGTGGCCACGCGGGTGTAGGCCGCCTTGCGCGTCTCGAGCGACTCGGCCCCGACTCCCTCGCAGAAGACGGGAATGCGCACCAGGTTGACGCCTGCCTGGGCCACCGGGTGTGATTCGGTGGCGGCTCGCAGCTCTTCGTAGAGAGCCGGTTTGAGGCCCTGGTCGGTGCCCCGCAGGTCCTTCAGCGCGGCCCGGGCCCCTTCGAGGTCTCCCTCTTTGAGCACGGAGGCCAGCACGCTGGCCCCTCGCTGCAGCTCCATGGCGTTGTGGCACTCCCGGCACAGCTCCGCGTGCAGGGTCTGAATCTCTTTCGAGAGGGGATGCTTGGCGTGGGCCGCCAGGGTCGCAAAGCTTTCGAGCCGGGCTTCGAGCGGCAGGTTGCCGTCCGGCGAGTGCAGCTCGTCGTGCAGGCCCAGCGAGCTGCTGGCGCCGCTGGCCGTCACCAGGGGCACCACGTAGCGTCGATAGGCCGCCTGATAACGTTCGGCCTCGGCGCGGGCGCGGGGGAGGTCCTCGAGCAGGCTCCCCCGGACTTTCAGCGGGGGCAGCCGGGAATCCACCTCGAGGGGGATGCGCTCCCCCTCGCCCTTGCGGTAGACGTGCAGCCAGTCGCTCTTGCCGAGCCAGCCTTCCTGGCAGGCGGTCTGCAGTTGGCGGGCCAGCTCCGGATGCGCGAGGCAATCCAGGGAGCTTCCGCCCGCCAGGGCGCCCACCGCCAGGACCTCCAGATTCATGGTGCAGTAGGTCTCGAGGTTGTCTCCGAACTTGTTCTTCCCACCCCGGTAGAACTGGATGGACTGTTGGCCGTAGAGCACGCTCTCGGCGTAAACCCTGGCTTTGTCCTTCTCGAAGCCGGCCCGGGCCAGGCCGTCGAGCGCTTGCTTGAGGGCGTCGTCGGGCCCCAGGACGAGAGGTTCGAGCCCCGCTAACGACCCGATTGCGTTGAGCTCGAATTCGGACGAGCCGGGCACCTTGACCGAGAGCTTCTCCAGGTAGTGGGCCCGGCAGCCGGCCAGGTGGTCCAGGAGCTGAGTCGGCCCGAGCTCGCTCTTGCGCTCGCCGAACAGGTTGCCTTTGACCACGTAAAAGCGGGTCCCGCCCGCGTGCAGCCGCTGAAACACGGGCAGCAGGCCGGCCTTCAGCTCGGGCGTGAGGCCGTCGCCCAGAGACCCCTCCAGGCGGCTCAAAGCCAGCATCGGAGCGCTCAGGGTCGGACGTTGCGGTCCGGAAAGCTCGACCGACTCGGCCGGCGTCGGGCTCGCCTCGCTCGAGGACGCCGACGACGCGGTGGGGCGCCAGGCCAGATGGGGCATTTTGAGGTGGTTGACCGACGCGAGCATGGTCCCACCCTACCGACCGTCCCTTAACGAAATCTGGAAACATCTCGACCCGGGCCAGGGACGTTCTTTTAACCTGCCCCGGCTAAGGTGGAGACGGGAACCGATCATGCGCCCCACGAAAAAGCCTCCCGTGAACCCCTCCCGCATCGAGACCGCCGCCCTGGCGCTGGCCACGCAGCAGCTGGCCGCGCTGGCCAATGCCGGCATTCATCTCGTGCGCGCGCTCGAGGTGGTGGGTCGCAACTCCAGCTCGGCCCGCCTGCGCAGCGTCTTCGAGCAGGTCACCACCAGCGTGCACGAGGGCTCGCGGCTGTCGCGCTCGATGCAGCGTTTCCCGGGCGCTTTCCCCCGGCTCTACGTGGCCATGATCCGGGTGGGGGAGGAGACCGGCGGCCTGGCCGAGGTGCTCGACCGGCTGCAGCGCTGGCTGGCCCGCGATCTCCACCTGATGCGCCGCCTGCTCGCCAGCCTGGTCTACCCGGCGCTGGCCCTGGTCACGGCGCTCGCTCTCACGCTGCTGCTCTTCGGCGTGGTGCTGCCCCCCACGCTGGACCTCTTGCTCTCGCTCAGCCCCACCCTGCCCTGGTTTGCCAGCGCCCTGCTGGTGGTCAGTCAGGCCGTGCGCAACCCGCTGTTCTGGGCGCTGGGGCTGGCCGCTCTGGTCAATCTCGGCTTGCTGGCCCAGGCCCGCTGGAAGGACCCGGTGGGCCGCCGCCAGATTTCCGCCGTGGCGCAGAGCGTCCCGGTGCTCGGCTCCACCCTGCGCGCCGCCGCGCTGGCCCGCTACTGCGCCGCCATGGCTTTGATGGTGGAGGTAGGCGTGGCCCTCGACCAGGCTCTGGTGCTGGGCGCCGAGGCCACCGCCAATCCTCTCTACATCGAGGATGCGGCCCGCCTGGTGGCCGCCCTGAGGGATGGCGAGGACCTTCCCCCCCAGCTGTCCGTGCGTCCCGAGCTCTATCCTCCCACCATGGTCCAGCTGTTGGCGCTGGGCCTGGAGACCTCCACGCTGGGCTCCTCGTGCCGTCGCATGGCCACCTGGTACGACGAGGAGCTGGCCTACCGCCTGGAGCTCTTGCAGGCCTTGCTCGAGCCGCTCCTGATGGTGTTCGTCTCGGTGGTGGTGGCCACCGTGCTGCTGGGCATCGTGATGTCGCTCCAGAGCGTGCTGGGGCAGCTGCGATGAGGCGCGGACAGAGTCTGATCGAGACGCTGATCAGCTGTTTTCTCCTGGTCAGCATCACGCTGGCCGTGGTGACCCTGCTGGGGACGGCCATGCGCGGCCACCTCCACGCCGAGCGCATCACCACCGCCTCGCGCGTGGCCGAGAAGACCCTGGCGCGCCTCCAGGCCTGGGCGCGCGATCCGGTCAATTTCCGGTCCGGTCCGGCCGCTTACCGGGCGTTCTCGGGCGACGATCCCGACGAGCCGGGCTTCCACGTCGACGTGGACCAGGCGCCCCTGCTGGTCTTCAGCCCCTGTCGCTCGCTGGAGGCGCCCTACGTGCCCCTGGGCACGGCCCGCGACCTGGCCGCCTCGGTCGTCTCCCTGCGCATCGAGGTCAGCTGGGGCTCGGGCCCGCGCGATCGGGTGCAGCTCTGGAGCGAGCTGGCCGAGCCCCCGCGGCCGCTCGCGCTGGCTCCGGTCGTCTCTGCCGAGGGTCACCTCTGGATCCCGCCCGGTCTGGGGGCGCACCCGTTGCAGATCACACGCGTCGGCGGCCCGCCCGATCCGGTGCCGGCCGACGCCGTGATCGACTTCCAGGCCCGGCTGGTCGACGCCAGCGGCAACGCCATTCCGGACGTCATGTTCGAGTGGTACGTCCAGCCCGTCAGCGGCAATGCCACGCTGGTCGACGGCTCGCGCACCCGGCGCGCGCAGTCGGTTCAGAATCGCTACAACTTCAATCCTTTCACCAGCACCTGGGGGCACGCCCCGGGCATCATTCGGGTGCGCGCGCGGGCTCGTTACCAGGGCCTGGACATCGTGCAGGAGACGCCCGACATCGTGCTGGGGGCCCCGTGAGGCGCCGGGGTGTCAGCCTGCTCGAGGCCATGCTGAGCCTGCTGCTGATTGGCCTGGCGCTGGCGGCGCTGGCCTCGGTGGTCAAGAGCGCGTCCGAGGTCAGCTCGTTCTCCAGCGGCAAGGACGATTCGCTCCAGGCGGCCCAGCTGGCCCTGCTGCGCCTGCGCGACGAGTGTCTCGAGGCGGTCCGCTGGGATTCCCCCAATTCCACCACCCTGGTCAACGAGGTCCGTTTCCAGCGCCTGGCCCCCGACCTGCCGCCCCCGCCCTCTCCCGGCCCGCCCTGGGATCCGCTGGCGCCCGAGCGCCAGATTGCGGTGCGCTGGTATGTCGACAACGGCACTCTGAAGCGCCAGGTCGGCCCCGACTCGCTCGAGGTCGGCCGCCACGTGGAGGTTCTCCAGGCTCGTTTTCTCCCCTCGGGCAACCTGGAGCTGGCTCTCCAGGCGCGCGAGAAGGCCCGCGTGGTCACCTGGAAGCTCGAGGCGGCCCTGCCGTGAGGCGCGGCTCCACGCTGGTCATGGTCTTGCTCATCAGCCTGGTGCTGCTGCTTCTCGGCCTGGGCTTTCTGAGCAAGCGCTCGTCGCAGTATGCCGGCGCCCGCGCCGTCGAGGACGCCGCCCGCGCCCGCGCCCTGGCCCTGGCCGGTCTCGAGGGGGCGCGCGCGCGCCTCTCCCGCGACCTGGCCTTCCCTCCTCCTGGCGACGTCGACCAGCTCGTCTTCGAGTATTCCGAGAACGTCTTCGATCGCGACGGCGTCACGCCCGTGGGCGCTTACGTGGTGCGGGTCGACTCGACCTATGCCGGCGAGCCCACCTGGCTGCTCCGTATCCGCTCGACGGGCCTGGTCGGCTCGGCCGAGCATCCGCGGGCCCGCCGCCAGCTCACCGCCGAGGTGGATCTGTCCCCCACCGTGCGCGGGGGGACGGCGGTCAATCCGTCCTTTTTCAAGATCATCAACTGGGTGGATCAGGGCTCTTACTGAGCCGCACCGTCACGCCGCCCACGATCAGGCGTCCCGCGCGCTCCTCCAGCCCGCTCTTGCCGGGCGCCTCGTCCCAGGCACCCAGTGCCCGTGCCAGCGTCTCCTCTTTGTCAGTGGTCAGGGCCTGGCGCGCCAGCAGCTGCTCCAGGCGGTCCAGCCCGGCGGCCAGGTCGTCCTGGCAGCGCGTGTCGAGGAAGGTCAGGGCCTGCCGGCGCGTGTCCCAGGTGCGCAACTCCAGCTGGTCCAGGCGTCGCGAGAGGCGTTCGTAGGCCTCGGCGGTGGGCACGGGGTCGCGGCTGCGCCCGGGCGGAAAGAGCAGCTTGAAGGTGTCGGTCGTCTCTCGAGCCTTGCCGATCAGGGCGTAGAGGCGCACGGCCGCGGCGCGGCGCTGGTCGCGGGTGCCGCAGCGCGAGCGCCGCCGGGTGGGGAAGATCAGCTCCGGGGCGTTCCAGCGGGTGGTTTTCCACGAGACTCTGTCGATCCGCTCGCGGGTCACGTCGTGGCGCATTTTCTTGAGCTGGTGGAAGCTGTCGCGCGGGCTTCGGGTCTGGGCGACCAGAGTCAGGTAGTGCTCCACCCACTCGTCCTCGCGTCCTGGCGGCGCCAGTCCGGGCACTTTGCGCGTGACGTGGTGAAAGGTCTCGGCCAGCGAGCAGCCGATCTCCCCGGGCACCAGCTCTCGCTTCAATCGCTCCAGCAGGGCGAGCCGCTCGTCCATGCCGCGGGGCTCGCCCTCGGGGTGAACCAGCTCGTCGTAGCATTCGCGGTCTTTCCCGAAGCAGGCCCCGGCGGCGCGCAGGCGATCTTCGAACGGGCGGGGTCCGTCGCGTCGGCAGGCCTGGAAGGCCTGCTCGGCCAGGTAGCCGTTCCGCAGCTGCTGCTGCAGTTGCCAGAAGGGTTGCGTGAAGCGCTTGACCTCCTCGGGATCGGCCAGCAGCTTCTCGCTCACCTCGATCGAGGGTCCCACCCACACGCCGCCCCCGCGGTAGGCCGCCAGTGCCCGGGCCTGGAACTCCGCGGGGGGATCGCCGGTCACCTCGCGGTGCATCCGGGCCAGCTCGGCCAGGGATTGCGCGACGGCCGGCCTGGCCAGCGGGGTGTCGGTCTGCCCGTCCAGGAAGTCGAGCAGCCTGAGGTCCTCGAGGTTCTGCACGCGCAGCCAGGAAGGTCCCGTGGGCAGGGAGATGGGCTGGTCGTGCGCGAGTGCCCGGAAGGCGCCGAAGTCTCCTTCCATGGCGGTGCGCCTGCGAAGCCGCGTGGCCAGCTCGTCGCCGGGGTCGCGCTGGGCGTAGCGGCTCAGGTCCGGCAGGTCCTCCCGGTCGCAGCGGTGCCACTCGGGCCAGTCATTCCCGCGGACGTCCACGGACTTGCCCCGCTCCAGCCGCTCCGCGGCCTGCTCGGGGGTGAGCGGGCGGGGTTTTTCGTCCCAGAAGCCGCTGTGACCGAACGCGTAGCCGGCTTCGCCCAGCTCGCGGGCGGCCTCGCGCGTATCCACCGGCCCCGTCCCGGGGGGCGAGGCGGCCAGCGCCCACATGGCCAGGCGTTGGGTGGTCTGGGGGGCGATTCTCATACCCCTCACGCTAACCCGAAAAACTCAAAGAAAGCTTGAAAAATCGGGCTTTTTTAGGGATCCTTCGGGGATCCGTCGTGGATCAGCGCACGCTCCACTGGCTGCTGTCGCAGTCGCCGGGAACCTGGGTGAGTCTTTGTACGTTGCCGCCGTTGACGTCGGAGACGAAGATGGCGCGTTCCCCGGGTCCGACCAGGCTCTGGTAGGTCAGTCGCGAGCCGTCGGGTGAGAAGATGGGGGATTCGACCGAGGCCATCGGGGTGGCTGCTCCCAGCGAGCCGGGGGCTCCGGCCGGGGCGTTGTAGGCGTACCATTGGCCGGCGACGTGCCAGGTCAGGCGCGAGCCGTCCAGGTTGAGGGCGGGTTCGGCCTGGTCGAGGGGCAGGCTGGCGAGGCGGGTGACGATGGGGGTGGGCACGCCGCCGTAGAGCACTTCGTAGAGGTCTTCGTCGGGGGAGGTGCCGCCGGTCACGACCAGGCGTTGGCCGTCCGGGTGGCAGATGACGCCGCGGGCGCAGGGTCCGAGGGCTCCGCTGAAGCTGCCGGGCCAGTTCTCGTTGGTGAGGCGCCAGGCTCCGGGCAGGCCGGGGTTGCGGGGGTCGGTGCCCTGCAGGGTGGTCAGGTAGACGTCCACGGTGCCGCCGCGGTCGCCGACGAAGACGATTCCGGCGCCATCGGGGGTGAAGTTGGTGAAGAGGATCTCGGTCAGTCCCAGGGCGGGTCCGTTGGTGATTCGGCGAACCTGCGAGCCGTCGCGCTCCATGAGCAGCACTTCGCTTTGTCCGTAGCGGTCGGAGGTGAAGACGATCTTGCTGCCGTCGGGTGACCAGCGTGGCTCGAAGTCGAAGTAGGGGTCGTCGGTCAGGCGGGTGGTATCGGTGCCGTCGGCGTTCATGGTGAAGACGTCGTAGACGCCGCCGTCGCGGTTGGAAACGAAGACGATCTTGCCGCCGATGAGGATTTCCACCAGTCCGGTGGCTCCCAGGCCTTGCGAGCGGGTGCCATTGCGGCCGTCGCGGACGGTAGCGGTGAGGCGGTAGCGGTCGCCGCCCTCGGCCTGGGGTGGGGGTCGCCATTCCCAGACGGATTTCCAGGTGGAGGATTGGGGGTCCCATTGCATTTCGACCTGGGAGGTGGCCGAGTAGGCGCCGCCCGGTCCGGCGGGGCTGACCTCGGTGGTGGTCCATTCCAGCACGAGGGGGTCGCCGTCGGGGTCGGTGGCCTCGGCGGTGAGGGTGAGGTGGCCTTTGAGCTTGACGGTGGCGGAGGCTCCCGGGGGCAGGCTGTCGGGGTTGGGGATGGGTTGCACGGTGACGTCGAGTCGGTCGGGGTCGTGGTTGGCGCCCGAAGTGAGGGGTGGGGCGGGGGCCGGGGGGTTGGTGGGGGGTCCGGCCGGGGGGAGGGCGGGTCCGGGTTCGAGCCAGGTTTCCCCGGTGGGTGCGAGGGCGACGGTGATGGAGTCGGAGGCTCCGTTGATGGTGAACGGGGGTTGTCCGCCGGTGTAGCTGAGTCCGCCTGCGAGGAGGATGCGGTAGGCGCCGTCCACGAGGGGTTGGTTGGAGATGACGGCTCCGGAGGGGAGGAAGAGGAAGGTGGCGTCGTCGGGGTAGGGTGCTTGCCAGGTATTGAGGGGGAAGTTGCTGCCGTTGACGGGTGGGGTGAGGGGTGGGTTGCTGTTGCCCCAGCTGCCTGTGAGGAGGTAGGTGCGGGGGAAGTCGCCGCCCAGTTGGACGACCCGGGTGAGGCGCGGGTGGATCCAGCCTTCGAGGTGGTAGAGGGATTGGCTGTGCGGTCGGGTCCCGTTGGCGGTGGGCAGGGCGAGGGCGCAGGGTTGTCCGTTGGCGGCGGCTTTTTTGCGGGCGCTGCGCAGTTCTTCGGCCACGGTCTCGGCGGCCCCGCGCGTGCCGGCGCGGGTGGGTGCGTGGTGGCTGGTCATGAGTCCGATCCCGAGCAGGAGTCCCATCAGGACCAGTGCCACCAGGATTTCGACCAGCGTGAACCCCCTGCGCCTCATGCTGCACGATTTCCCCCGCAGCCCGCCCGGGCCCTGCCGGCGGAAACCTTACGGCACGGCCGCGAGCCTGTAGGCCCGCGGAAAACCCTATAGGCGCGGCCGCGAGCCTGTAGGCCCGCGGAAGTCCCTAGGCGCGGCCGCGAGCCTGTAGGCCCGCGGAAAACCCTAGGCGCGGCCGCGAGCCTGTAGGCCCGCGGAAAACCCCTATAGGCGGGGCCGCGAGCCTGTAGGCCCGCGGAAGACCCTAGGCGCGGCCGCGAGCCTGTAGGCCCGCGGAAAACCCTATAGGCGCGGCCGCGAGCCTGTAGGCCCGCGGAAAACCCTATAGGCGCGGGCGCGAGCCTATAGGCCCGCGGAAAACCCTATAGGCGCGGCCGCAAGCCTATAGGCCCGCGGAGAACCCTAGGCGGGGCCGCGAGCCTATAGGCCCGCGGAAAACCCCTATAGGCGGGGCCGCGAGCCTATAGGCCCGCGGAAATCCCCTACAGACAGTTGCGGGGCTGCTAGAATAGCTCCCCCCCCTGAGCGGCACAAATCGGCAACAAACTGTTTACGTTTTGTTCATCTTTACAGCTTCGTCAGGGACGAGTCCTTAGGGTCCTCCCGGTAGAGTCGTGGCAGAGAGGATCGCCGTCGAGCGGTCCCACGAGGAGGGTGCTGAGGATGGCTTTGATCGAGAAGGCGGTTGGAACGGCGACGGTCGTGCGGGCGACGCCGCCCCCGAAGAAGGAGACGACGCCGGCTCCGGCTCCGGCTCCGCGTCCCACGCGGATTCTCGACGAGGATCGTCCGGCGCCGGTACGTCCGGCCGTGTCGCCCGAGGCCGTGCCGAAGGTGCTCGCCTCGCGTGGGAAAGAGGAAGTGTTGCTGGGCTCGATCAAAACGAGCGATGCGCCGGTGTCGCGGGTCGGGACGGTCGGCATGGGCAGCAGCCCGCTCAAGACCGCGCTCCAGCTCTACGGTCCGACCATGATGGGCTCGGCCGGCAACGCGGGCAACGCCGGCAACGCCGGCTCGGCGGGCTTCGCCGGGGCGAGCGGGAGTGGTTCCACGCAGCCGGTCGGCGATGTCGAGCTGTCGCGTCGCGTGGAGCAGGCTGCCGGGACGGACGCAGCCCGCCTTGGCGCTGACTACCGGGCGCAGACGAAGCCGCAGATCGTGACGGTGGAGGGTGTGGACATCCCGGTCTACGGAGTTCGCAATCAGCAGGAGCTCGATCAGATCAGCCGCACCCTGGGCAACACGAAGGGCATCGGCCCGGAGGCGTTGGCGGCGGTGGATCAGATCAACCTTTATGACAAGGGGCGTTTCAAGTCGGACAAGGGGGATGAGATCCCGGGATTCTATCAGGACGAGCAGATCTACGTGAATCGTCAGCAGCAGTTCCCCAATCTCAACCATGAGTTCGGGCACCTGGTGGATGACCTGGTCGGGGGTCAGAAGAAGGGCAAGTTCGGCCAGGGTCCGTTCCTGAATGGCGACAACTACAACGCGGCCGAGGACTTCGCGATCAACTTCGACTATGTGACGTCGGGCACGGTGGAGGGTTTGCGTCCGGGCGTGGTGTCCGACCCGGTGGCCCAGGAGAAGATGAAGGCCACCCGCGAGGCGTGGAATGAGTTCCGCCAGCTCTATCCGGATGGCGAGCGCCTGGAGACCCCGGGCGTGTCGGCGGTCTCGTCGGCGGCCCGCAAAGTAGTCGGTCTGCTGGGGTTCTAAGCAGGGTGAAGGTGCCGACTCCAGAAGGTCTCCGCCATGCGCCTGACCCTGATCTTGCTGATGATCGCGCTGACTCTGGCGGTCGTCCGTGCCGAGGCCCCGGTGGTGGTGGAGAAGGTGGAGCTGGTCCAGGTGCATGACACCGACCCGGGTTACGGGACCGCTCCCGACAGCTACATTCACACGCTGCGGGTGAACTGCCAGGTGCGCAACACGCGGGGTGTCAGCGCAAGTCATGTCCGGGTAGTGTGCAACTTCCTGACGGGCGACGGCAAGCTCTACTACGCCGACACCCAGGACATCGGCATTCTCAAAGCTCACGAGGTGCGCGAGGTCAAGTTCCAGCTCCACAATCCGGCCGACAGCGACGGCGTCTTCCGCAAGATGAAGGTCCGCGTCGAGCTCGCCCGCTGACGTCGTACGACAGAATTTTGTCGTACGACTCCGAGAAGGCCGTATACGCTCGCGTCCAGGTCGTACGGCAATTTCGCGTCGTGTTGCCAGGCTGGAAACGAGCGGGTGTTCGTTTCGCAGGACACTCTGCCCGGTGCAGTCCGCTCCCAGCCAGCCCGCACGCCTGGTGGCGCTGGCGTCTCCGCTCGGCAGCCCGCTCGCCCACGGGCGCTGGCGTCTCCGCTCGGCAGCCCGCCCGCCCACGGGCGCTGGCGTCTCCGCTCGGCAGCCCGCCCGCCCACGGGCGCTGGCGTCTCAGCTCGGCAGCTCGCTCGCCCACGGGCGCTGGCGTCTCCGCTCGGCAGCCCGCCAGCCCCGCAGACGCTGCGTACCCGCTCGGCAGCCCGCCCAGCCCACAGGCGCTGGCGACTCCGCTCTAAAGCCGTCCGCCTCTCACGCACAACTTCACTGCAGCCCGCCCGCCTTTCAAGCGCGCTCTGCCCCCAGGCGCGCCCCTCAGCCAGCCCGCGAACCTCAGCGGGCCAGCCGGAACGCGGGGTCGGCCACCAGCTCGAAGCTCTGCTCGGGATGGGCCCGGTTGGCGTGGCGGGCGGTCCCGCTGACCTGGCCGCCCTCGTTGGAAAGCATCACCATACTGGCACTGTCCGCCGTGAACTCGGCGAACACGAAGGCGGAGCCACCGTCGCCCTTGATGGTCTCCACGAACGTGCCCTGCCGCGTGTCCCCGGTCCACTCCGCCTCCAGCACGCCGTCGAACAGCTTCAGCTTGTTGGGCTGGTTGCGCGCCCCGTCCTCGCTGCTCTCGTCGGCGGAGATGACCTCGTCCACGTTGGTCCGGATGGACTCGTCTATTCCGGCCACCTCACTGGCCGGAACGGCCTTGCGGGTGGTCCCGGGCAACGTCTGGGACTGCTTGAACGACTCGATCGGGCCCTGGGCCCAGCCGGGGATGGGGAGACTCATGATACCCTCCAGATGTGTTTGTCTGTCTGCCTCCACCATCCACGATCGTCCTGAAAGAAACCTGGCAGGAAGCCCCCCTCGCCGGCCAAGAACGCCCGCCGATGTTCCTCCTGCTGCTCCTCCTGACCTTACTCACCTTCGGCTGCACGGGCGACCAGGCGGTCTCCGCCGAGCCCGTGACTCCGCTCCCCGCCCCGCTCGTGGAGGTCGACCCCGGTCCCCTGCCTGACGCGATTACCACCGTCCGCTACACCGGCACCGATGACCAGGGCCACGTCGTCCTCGGACCGCTCGACCGGGGACGCGAGCCCCAGCGTCTCGAGGCCCCTCCGCGGCTGGTCACGCTGACCGTCCAGGCCCTGGACGCCACGGGCCAGGTCCAGCTCGACTACGTCACCCACGTCGAGGCCCCCGCCTCCATCCAGAGCCCGCCGCTGGTGCCTTCCGAGAGCGTCGACCCGGTCGTCTCCAGCTTCGTCTACTTTGGCTGCAATCGCCTGGGCTCCAGCGAGGTCACGCCCGCCAACCCCAGCACGGCCAATCTCGGCCAGCTCCAGCAAGACTTTACCGACGTGCTCGCGCTGCCGCACCATCCCGCCTGGCTGTTCTTCGTGGGCGACCTGGTGCTCAACGAGCAGCCGGGCTCGGCCACCCTGCAGAGCCAGCTCTCGGCCTGGGTCTCCATGTATCAGGCCGGGCCGCTGGCGGCCAGCGACCTGCAACTCGTCCCCATCACCGGCAACCACGAGGTGCTGGTCCAAACCGGCACCACCGAGCAGACCGAGCTGCCCAACCCCGCCACCCTGCCGGTCTGGGTCGCCACCATGGCCCCCTACATCCGGGGCAACAACGGCCCCACCACGGCCGCGCCCAACCTGGACAGCCTGACGTATGACCAGAGCCAGCTCTCCTACACCTTCCAGGACGGTCCGGTGGCCTTCATGATGCTCAACACCGACACGTTCATCGACACCACCACCAACTCGGACATCCCGCTCAACTGGATCACCGACCAGCTGCAGGTTCTCCAGAACGATCCCACGGTGGAGCACATCTTCGTGCTCGGACATCGCCCTATCTCCTCGCCCGACCCCGACAACCTGGGCATTCGTCCCGAGGAGGCCTCGCAGTTCCAGAGCCTGCTCGAGAGCACTCCCAAGGTGCGCGCCTATCTCTGCGCCCACGCCCACCTGTGGCAGTTCTCGCAGTTGGGCACGCTACCCCAGGTGATCTCGGGCAACGCCGGCAGCCCGCTCGAGAAGAAGTTCTCCAAGAGCTCCCAGGCCAACTACGGATTCACGCAGGTCCACATCCACAAGTCCGGCGCCATCCATATCGAGGCCTACGGCCGTCCCGTGCCCGACCCCTACGGGGCACCCCCGCCCCAGCCCGCCGCCACCCTGCGCGAGAAGCTCCTGCTCTAGCGTGGGCAGGCGCACTCTCGCGGTGCTGGTGGTGGCCGCCGGCGTCTCCAGCCTGGGTCTGGAGATGACCACGCTGACCCTGCTGGCGCCCTACCTGGGCACCACCCAGGTGGTGTGGGCGACCGTCATCGGCTTCACGCTCGTCTGTCTGGCGGCCGGCTACGTCCTGGGGGGGCGCCTGGCGGACCGCTGGAACGACGGCCGCCTGCTGTCCGCCCTGGTGGCGGCGGCCGGTCTGACGACGGCCCTGGTCCCGGTCCTGGCCCGCCCGGTGCTCTTCTGGGTGCTGGCCGAGCCGGGCTTCGTGCGCATGGGCCAGGGGCTGATCCTCAGCCTGCTGGCCACCTCGGTGCCGCTCGTCTTGCTGGGCACGGTCAGCCCGTTCGCCGTCAAGCTGGCCCTGCGGCGGATCGACGATGCCGGCCGCACCAGCGGTCTCCTCTTCGCGCTCTCGACCCTGGGCTCGCTGCTGGGCACCTTCCTGCCCGTCCTCATCCTCACCCCGCTGCTGGGCGTCAGCCGCACCTTTGCCTGCCTGGGACTGCTGCTCTCGGCTACAGCCGCTCTCGGCGCGGGCCCGCGCGGCCGGGCGCTCTGTCTCGCCGGAGTGGTCCTCGAGCTCTGGCTGTTGACCCACCCGCCGGGCTCCCTCTGGCCCCAGGATTTTCGGCGTACCGCCAGCGAGGTCCAGTCCCCCTACAACGCCATTCGGGTTGCGTTCGCCGACGGTCCCCGCGGACCCCGGGCCGAGCTGTTCCTCAACGAGAGCGGCGTGCACTCGACCTACCATCCGCGTTACGAGGTCACGGGCGACCCGCGCGACCTGCGCACCGAGGGCTACTGGGATCTGGTCCTGGCGGCGCCCTTCCTTTATCCCGAGCGCCGTCCCGAAAGCGTGACCAGCCTGGCCGTGGTCGGCATGGGGGCTGGCTCCACGGCCAACCTCTTCCTGGCCCTGTTCGGCCGGGACTCGGTGGTGGACGGCGCCGAGCTCGACGGTCGCATCGTGGAGCTCTCCCGCGAGTTCTTCGGGGTGCGCGACGCCGCGTTTCCCCACTTCCGCATCCAGGTCCAGGACGGACGCGTCTTCCTCAACCAGCTCTCCCGCAGCTACGACATCATCATGATCGACTGTTTCCGCATCCCCTACATCCCCGGCCACCTGGTGACCCGCGAGGCCTTCGAGCAAGCCCGGCGGCACCTCAACCCGGGCGGCGTGCTGGTGGTCAAGTGCGACCGCGGGGTGCTCGGCCGCCAGGTCGCTTCCACGCTGCGCACGGTCTTTCCGCAGGTCTTCCTGGTCAATTCCCTGGCCGTCGCGGTCGATCGGCCGGTGGGGGATCCGGCGGCCAATCTGCGCGCCAATGCCGAGCGCGTGCAAGACCCAGTGTTGCGTGACATTCTGCTGGAAGCGGCCGATTCGAGCGCCGATCCGGGCCGTCTGCTGCAGGAGTGGACCGCCCCGGGCTTCGTTCTGACCGACGACCGTTCCCCGACCGAGGCCCTGGTCCACCTCGGCGGGCTCCGCCGCCTGCTGAAACGCTAGCCCTGCCGTTTGCGCAGGCGCACGCCCGACACCGTGACGGCCCCCGCCTCGTCGCGCACGCCGCTCTTGAACTCCGGAGCGGTCATCTCGCGCCCCACGGCCTGCAGGTCCAGCCCGTGCAGCACGGCCCCGGCCCCCACGCGGCCCAGGGCGGCGCCGAAGCGGTCCACCAGCGGTCCCAGGGGCTCGCGCCTCGCGTGCAGCATCTCCACGGCCGGCACGAAGCTCTCGGGCCCCCACGGGGCCAGGCTGGCGCGCAGGCGCAGGCCCGGCTCGAGCACGTCCGGCAGGCTTCCCCGCGCGACCAGGGCCGACCACGCCCGGGTCGCCTCCTCGGGCTGCCCGGGGAACGCGCTCAGCCATTTGCAGGCGGCCGCGCAGCGCTCGGAAAGGCTCTCCTCGGCCACCGGCGTGGCCAGCGGCGTCCACAGCTCGGGCTTGCCCGCCAGCTCGCGCAGCAAAGGCAGGGCTTCCCGCAGCGCCCCGGGCTCGCCCAGCTCGCGCGCGATGCCCTCGGCGTGGGCGCCCAGCGAGATGAGCGCGGCCGCCTCCTGGCTCCAATCGCCGCCGAAGGCGCCCGTCAGCCTCCCGGCCAGCTCCGTCGTGGCCGCCTCGCCTCCGTGACTCTGGCGCAGCAGGTCGCCGGCGCGGGCCAGGCGGCCCAGCGGGGCCTCGGGCTGCGAGCGGCGCCCCAGGTAATCTTCCAGTCGCGGCAGCACGTCCACCGAGCCGATCACCGCGGGCAGCTTCTCGCGGCTCTCCGCGTCCAGCGCGCTGTCCACCAGCAACCGCGCCACGGCGGGCCCGCGGCCCACGATCCGGCCGGCCACCTCCAGGTTGGCCAGCCGCTCCGCGCGTTCCGGCTGCTCGACCAGAGGCAGCAGCCCGAGCGCGCTGGAGAGATCGCCCGCGGCCTGCAGCGCCACCGCCAGCGACTCTCCC